>NZ_CP143297.1:0-712500 GCF_045689975.1 Dietzia kunjamensis
GTGTCTCCTGAACTCGAACACGTGTGGAGTGCCGTCCTCGACAAGCTGACCGATCCGGAACTGGCCAGTGACGACAATCCGGCCCTGTCGCGCCAGCAGCAGGCGTGGCTCCGGCTCGTCCAGCCGATCGCCGTGGTCAACGGTTTCGCGATGCTCGCCGCCCCGTCGGCCTTCGCCCGCGACAACATCGAGTCCATCCTCCGCGGTCCCATCACGCGCGCACTGAGCTCGCAGCTCGGGGAGCCGATCGATCTGGCCGTCAAGGTGGACACGTCACTCGCCGGGGCTCAACTACCGACGGACGACGCCGACCACCCGGCCATCGACGCGGAGGACATCCACGGCCCCGGCGCGGAGGACGAGCATCCGCCCGCCACGACCCGCCCCCGGCGGATGACCGAGGAGCAGATCGCCGCCGAGCGCCTCCTCCACGGCAGCGACCGCGACGAGGCGTTGTCCGCCGCGTCCGCGCCCGGGTTGAACGAGCGCTACACGTTCAGCGCCTTCGTCCAGGGCAACTCGAACCGCTTCGCCCGGGCCGCCGCACTGGCTGTCGCCGAGGCACCGGCCCGTGCGTACAACCCGCTGTTCATCTGGGGCGAGTCCGGTCTGGGCAAGACCCACCTGCTCCACGCGATCGGGCACTACTCCCTGCGGATGTACTCCGAACAGAAGGTCAAGTACGTCTCGACCGAGGAGTTCACCAACGACTTCATCAACTCCGTCCGCGACGGCCGCCAGAACATGTTCAAGAAGCGGTACCGCGAGGCGGACATCCTCCTGGTGGACGACATCCAGTTCCTCATCGGCAAGGAACAGGTCCAGGAGGAGTTTTTCCACACCTTCAACACGATCCACAACGCGCAGAAGCAGATCGTGATCTCGTCCGACCGGCCACCCAAGCAACTGCAGCCGCTGGAGGACCGCCTGCGCACCCGCTTCGAGTGGGGTCTGATCACCGACATCCAGCCGCCCGAGCTGGAGACGCGTATCGCGATCATCGACAAGAAGGCCAAGTCCGAGAACTACGTGGTCCCGAGGGACGTCCTCGAGCTCATCGCGACGCGGGTCCAGCGCAACATCCGTGAGCTCGAGGGAGCTCTCATCCGGGTGGTGGCGTTCGCCTCCCTCAACGGCCACGAGATCGATGTGCCGCTCGCGGAGGTCGTGCTCCGTGATGTCGTCTCGGACGACGACTCCCTACAAATCTCGGCCGCGACCATCATGGCGGTGACCGCGGAGTTCTTCTCCACGAGCATCGACGAACTGTGCGGCACCTCCAAGACCCGGTCGTTGTCGCGGGCCCGCCAGATCGCCATGTACCTGTGTCGCGAGCTGACCGATCTGTCGCTTCCCAAGATCGGCGTCACCTTCGGTGGCAAGGACCACACGACGGTCATGTACGCCCAGCGCAAGATCCTCAAGGAGATCAAGGACGACCGGCGCACGTACGACCAGATCCAGGAGCTGACGGCCCGGATCAAGGAGCGTTCGCGGTCCCTCTGAGCTCCACGCCGGAACTCACCCACGCTGTGCGCTCGCGCCGCCGCTTGTGCCCGGCCCCGCTTGTTCTCGCCCCCGCGGACGTCCACCGACGCCCCGCGTCTCCGGCCGGCCCTCTGCCGACACCGAACGCGACGCAGATGACGGTCGGCGACGGCGACAGCAACAGATCGGCGCCCGACGGCGTCCGCACGCCCGGATGCGCGGACCCAGGACGGCTGCGAGAGGTCGTAACAGGCCCTGTGCGGCCTTCTGCCGAGTCCGGCGTTCCGCCCCGAACGGATACCCGCCCCGATTCGCGAGAAAGACCCCGCCTGACGGAAGACGAACCGTGGGACTCCCGGGTCTCGCTGTCAAGTCGCGCACACTTCGTCCGATTCGAGGGCCTCACACGGGTCATTCCACACGCATCAGGACGCGCCGTACGACACATCCGGGACCCCCACACACCCTTTGTCACACCCTTCACAGCTGTGGACAACCCTGTGGAGTCTTGTGGACCGACGGTGGACAGACGGTGGACGGACTCTTGTGATTCCACCGGGGTCGGGAGGCAAATCACAAGATCGCACGATTGCGTCCACACGACGAAATCGGCACAGACCTGTGATTACAGGCCTCGGCTCACAATTTCACAGGACCTACTACTACCTCTTATCTCTCTAGATAGTTCTTGTTAGAAGTAGGGATGTGGAGCGGCGAGCCTGCTTGACCGGGTTACGCCGAGTCCGTGTGTCCGCTGTCGGTCCGAGCGGTTACTCTCATGGAGACGCTCCGCCCCCGGCGGCGGAAACGTGCAATACGAGCTTGAACCAATACGAGCTTGAACCGACCAATCGTCCAGATACCGGATCCCGGTATCCACACCCGCCTGAAAGAGGTCATCGATGGAGATCACGGATCCGACGTTCCGCGTCACCCGCGAGGACTTCGCGGATTCCGTGGCCTGGGTGGCACGCACGCTGCCCTCGCGTCCCTCGGTCCCGATCCTCGGCGGGGTGCTGCTCGAGGCCGATTCGGGACTGACGATCTCCGGGTTCGACTACGAGACCTCGGCGCAGGTATCCGTGCCGGCCGAGGTCTCCGAGCCCGGCAGCACGCTGGTGTCCGGCCGACTCCTGGCGGACATCGCCCGTGCCCTGCCGGACCGTCCGGTCGAGGTCGTCGTCACCGCCCAGAAGATGTACATCTCCTGCGGTACCGCGAAGTTCACGCTCCCGACCATGCCGGTCGAGGATTACCCGCAGCTGCCGGCGATGCCGGAGGTCACCGGTTCCGCCGAGGTCGACGCGTTCTCCGAGGCCGTGTCCCAGGTCGTCGTCGCAGCGGGCAAGGACGACACCCTGCCGATGCTCACCGGCATCCGGATGGAGATCGAGGGCACCCGCGTTACGCTCATCGCGACCGACCGGTTCCGTCTCGCCATCCGGGAGTTCGACTGGGAGCCGGCCCGCGAGGATGTCGCGGTCGAGGTGCTCATCCCGGCCAAGGCACTGTCCGAGGTCACCCGTTCCGCCGGCCACGGCGGTCGCGTGGATCTGAGCCTGGGAGCCGGCTCCGATGTGGGCGCCGAGGGCATTCTGGGTGTGCTGGTGTCCGGTCAGCGGACCACCACCCGCCTTCTCGACGCGGAATTCCCGAAGGTCCGCCAGCTGCTCCCGCCGCAGCACACCTCAATCGCGATCGTCGAGGTGGACTCGCTCGTCCAGGCGATCAAGCGGGTCGCGCTCGTCGCCGACCGCGGCGTGCAGGTGCGCATGGCGTTCTCGGATGGTGAGCTCGCACTGTCGGCCGGAGGTGATGACGCCGCCCAGGCCAATGAAACCCTCCCGGTGGACTTCGTCGGCGAGCCGCTGACCATTGCGTTCAACCCCGGTTACCTGCTCGACGGTCTCGGCAGTGTCCACGCAGGCCGCGTCGCCTTCGGGTTCACCCAGGCCAGCCGGCCGGCCGTGCTGCGTCCGGCACCCGAGACCCTCCCGGAGCCCGGCGCGGACGGCGCGATCCAGCCGGTGGATTCCGACCACACCTACTTGCTCATGCCCGTGCGCCTGCCGGGCTGAGGCCCCGCCCCGGAACCGATCCGGTATGCACCTGCGTCATCTCAGGCTCCTCGATTTCCGCTCCTGGCCCCTGCTCGAACTCGAGCTCGAGCCCGGGGTCACCACCCTGGTCGGACGCAACGGGCACGGCAAGACCAACGTTCTCGAGGCGGTCGGGGTCCTCGCCAGCCTGCGGTCCCACCGCGTGGCGACCGACGCGCCGATGATCAGGACCGGTGCCGGAACCGCACTGGTGGGCGCACTCGCACACAACGCGGGACGTGAATTGACCGTCGAACTCGCGCTCAACTCCGGAAAAGCCAACCGGGCGCGACTCAACACCTCCCCGTGCCGGCGACTGTCCGACGTCCTCGGGGTGGTCCAGTCCGTGCTGTTCGCGCCGGAGGACCTGGCGCTCGTCCGTGGCGAGCCGGCCGAACGTCGCCGGCTTCTCGATGAGCTCATGATCCAGCGGCGCCCGGCACTGGGTGGTGACCTCAGCGAGTACTCCTCGGTGCTGCGCCAGCGGACCGCCCTGCTCAAATCGGCCTCCGGTGCACTGCGCCGTGGCCGGCCGGAGGGCTCCGCAACCGTGCTGGACACCCTCGACGTGTGGGACGGGCGGTTGGCCGAACTCGGAGCACGATTGGTCGCCGGTCGGATCGCCCTCCTCCGTCAGTTGCAGCCCCTCGTCGTCGACGCCTATCGGGGTCTGGCCCCCGAGTCCCGTCCCGCCGATCTCACCTACCGGTTCCGCGTGGCGGACGCGCCCGACGAGTCGGAGCTGACCGATCCGGAACTCGTCGAGGCCGTGCTGCTCGCCGAGCTCGGGCGGCGGCGTCGCGACGAGATCGACCGCGGGATGTCACTCGTCGGACCGCACCGCGACGACCTGATCCTGAGTCTCGGCGACGAGCCGGCGAAGGGGTTCGCGAGTCACGGTGAGACGTGGTCGTTCGCCCTGGCGCTGCGACTGGGATCGCTCGAGCTGTTCCGTGCCGACGGGGCGGAACCGGTCCTTCTCCTGGACGACGTCTTCGCCGAACTCGACCGGCACCGCCGGGCCGCGCTGGCCGACGTCGCGGCCGGTGTCGAACAGGTCCTCATCACGGCCGCAGTGGGCGAGGACGTGCCGGGCTCGCTGCGCGGGGTCCGTCATGACGTCGTGATGACGGGCGAGGGAGCGGATCGTCACTCGGCGATGACGGTGTCACGACGCCAGCATGACGGTGCGGACGCGCGCGAGCACGCCGGCGGGGATGATGGGGTCAGCGACGCGGACAGTGGTGGGGATGACGACGACAACACCGATACCGGAAGCAGGGCAACACCGTGACGGACCGAACCGGCAAGGACTCCGTAACACCGTCTGACCCGCCACAACGCGGTTATGACATCGCCAAGCAGGCCCTCGAGGAGGCCCGCGCCCGGGCCCGGGCGGAGGGCAAGCAGGTCGGCCGGGGTCGGACCGGCCCGGTGGGGGCGGGCAAGCGGCTGCGCAAGCGCGGGTGGACCGGATCCGGTGCCGACCCGTGGGACCCACAGCCCCTCGGCAAACTCGTGGGCCAGGTCGCCAAGAAACGGGGTTGGGACGACAAGGTCACCACCGGGCGTCTGTTCGCGGAGTGGGACCGGATCGTCGGGGAGGACGTCTCGGCGCACGCCACCCCGGAGCGCCTCGAGGAGGGAATCCTGTACGTCCGTGCGGCGAGTACCGCATGGGCCACGCAGCTGCGGCTCATGTCCGCCGACATCCTCCGCAAGATCGCGGCCGCCATGGGGCCGGGTCATGTCCGTCGTCTCAAGGTGGAGGGGCCGGAGAAACCGAGCTGGCGCAAGGGGCCCCTGCACGTGTCCGGTCGCGGCCCCCGTGACACATACGGGTGAGGGCCGGGCGTGCCCGTGGCCCGCGTGACGGTTGTCGCAGGTAGACTGGGCCGGTCCCAGACCCCCGAGACGCGAGGAGTTCGCACGTGGCGGACGCCAAGAGCAAGGCCAACAACAGCGGGCCCAAGGAATACGGTGCATCATCGATCACCGTTCTCGAAGGGCTCGAGGCCGTCCGGATGCGGCCGGGTATGTACATCGGCTCCACCGGACCGCGGGGACTGCACCACCTGATCTGGGAGGTCGTCGACAACTCCATCGACGAGGCGATGGCGGGTCACGCGACCGGCGTCAAGGTCACGTTGCTGGAAGACGGCGGCGTCGAGGTCATCGACGACGGCCGGGGCATCCCCGTGGAGATGCACGAGCAGGGCATGCCCACCGTCCAGGTCGTCATGACCCAGCTGCACGCGGGCGGCAAGTTCGACTCGGACTCCTATGCGGTGTCCGGTGGTCTGCACGGGGTCGGCATCTCCGTGGTCAACGCGCTGTCCACCCGGGTCGAGGTCCAGATCAAGCGTGACGGGCGCCTGTGGAAGCAGGACTTCGACATGGCGGTCCCGGCAGAGCTGGTCGACGCCGGCCCCGCCGAGGGCACCGGGACCAGGGTCCGGTTCTGGGCGGATCCGACGATCTTCGAGAGCACCGAGTACGACTTCGACGTGGTGGCACGCCGCCTCCAGGAGATGGCGTTCCTCAACAAGGGACTCACCATCACGCTCACGGACCGGCGGCCGCGTGCCGAGAAGGCCGCCGAGCTGGACGCGATCGCGGACAGCGAGGGCAGCGGCGCGGAGGCGGCGCCCGGTTCCGACGAGGGTTCGGATCTCACGCACGCGGTGGACGCCGAGCGGGCATTCGTCGAGGGCGCGCAGGAGACCGAAGCCGTCGAGGTGACGCCCGCCGAGCCGGTCAAGGTTCACGAGCGCAAGCGCACCTTCCACTACCCGGACGGTCTGAAGGACTACGTCACCGCGATCAACAAGTCCAAGACCTCGATCCACCCGACGATCCTCTACTTCGATGGCAAGGGACCCGGCCACGAGGTCGAGGTCGCGATGCAGTGGAACTCCGGTTACTCCGAGTCCGTCCACACCTTCGCCAACACCATCAACACCCATGAGGGCGGCACCCACGAGGAGGGCTTCCGCGCCGCGCTGACCTCCCTGGTCAACAAGTACGCGCGCGAGAAGAAGCTCGTCAAGGAGAAGGACCCCAACCTTACGGGTGACGACATCCGCGAGGGTCTCGCGGCCGTCATCTCCGCCAAGATCGCGGACCCGCAGTTCGAGGGGCAGACCAAGACCAAGCTCGGCAACACCGAGGTCAAGGGCTTCGTCCAGCGGCAGGTGTCGGAGCACGTCGGACACTGGTTCGAGGCCAACCCCGCGGAGGCCAAGGTCATCATCAACAAGGCGATCGCCTCGAGCCAGGCCCGCGTCGCCGCCCGCAAGGCCCGCGAGATGGTGCGTCGCAAGTCGGCCACCGACATCGGCGGGCTGCCCGGCAAGCTCGCCGACTGCCGCTCCAAGGATCCGGCGAAGTCCGAACTGTACATCGTGGAGGGCGACTCCGCCGGCGGCTCGGCCAAGTCCGGTCGGGACTCGATGTTCCAGGCGATCCTGCCGCTGCGCGGAAAGATCATCAACGTCGAGAAGTCACGGATCGACAAGGTCCTCAAGAACGCCGAGGTCCAGGCCATCATCACGGCGCTGGGAACCGGCATCCACGAAGAGTTCGACATCGACAAGCTGCGCTATCACAAGATCGTGCTGATGGCGGATGCCGACGTGGATGGTCAGCACATCTCCACGCTGCTGCTGACGCTCATCTTCCGGTTCATGAAGCCGCTGGTGGAGAACGGGTACGTCTACCTGGCGCAGCCGCCGCTCTACAAGCTCAAGTGGGGCAAGGGCGAGCCGGACTTCGCCTACACGGACCGCGAGCGGGACGAACTGCTCAAGATCGGCCTCGAGAACAAGCGCAAGATCAACGTCGACGACGGCATCCAGCGCTACAAGGGTCTCGGCGAGATGAACCCCAAGGAGCTGTGGGAGACCACGATGGACCCCGCGATCCGCACGCTCCGCCAGGTCACCCTCGACGACGCCGCCGCGGCGGACGAACTGTTCTCGATCCTCATGGGCGAGGACGTGGACGCCCGCCGCAGCTTCATCACCCGCAATGCACGCGATGTGAGATTCCTCGACGTCTGACACCGTCGCCGGACAGACACGGGGAAAGGGGGGCGTCCGCCGAACTCGGCGGACGCCCCCCTTCGTGTCCCGGGTGGCCCGAACGACGTGGTCTCGTAGCGGAGATGCATGTCCGCACGGAGAATATGGCTGATTTTCAGGCGGTGTCTACCCCCGGCGACGGAAGTCGACGTGGTGATTCGCGATTACTCAGCGCAGCTTGCGCGGGAGAGCGCTGGTCGCGTGACCATTGAGACCACGTCGCTAGCGGCATACGGGCCGGGGGCGAACGCGCCGGGCCCGGCGTCCCCCGATCGGGTCACTCGTCCCCCGGGAGGCCTCCGAGTCGCCGACCCCCCGCGCGCCCGTGCCCGTGTTTTCGCTGGACCTATAGACTGGCCGGGTCGGAGCGTGCCCTCGTGGTGCCGCTTCGAGCGCGAGACGAAGAGGAGCCCATGACGGACACGACGTTGCCGCCCGAAGCCGGGGGTCACGACCGGATCGAGCCGGTCGACATCCAGGCGGAGATGCAGAGAAGCTACATCGACTATTCGATGAGCGTCATCGTCGGTCGAGCGCTACCTGACGTCCGGGACGGGCTCAAGCCCGTCCACCGCCGGATCCTCTACGCGATGTGGGACAACGGCTACCGGCCCGAGCGCAGCTACGTGAAGTCGGCCAAGCCCGTCGCCGACACCATGGGCAATTACCACCCGCACGGTGACTCGGCGATCTACGACACCCTGGTGCGCCTCGCCCAGCCGTGGGCGATGCGCTACCCGATGGTCGACGGCCAGGGGAACTTCGGCTCGCGCGGCAACGACGGCGCCGCCGCCATGCGCTACACCGAGTGCAAGATGACCCCGCTGGCCATGGAGATGGTCAGGGACATCGACAAGAACACGGTCGATTTCCAGCCCAACTACGACGGCAAGACGTCCGAACCGGTCGTCCTCCCGTCGCGCATCCCCAATCTGCTGGTCAACGGCTCCAGCGGCATCGCGGTCGGAATGGCCACCAAGATGCCGCCGCACAACCTGCGCGAGGTCGCCGAGGCGATCTACTGGTGCCTGGACAACCCTGACGCCGACGAGGAGGAGACCCTCGCGGCGTGCATGGATCGGATCAAGGGTCCCGACTTCCCCACCCACGGCTTCATCGTGGGCGAGCAGGGCATCAGGGACGCCTACACGACCGGCCGCGGTTCGATCCGCATGCGGGGCAAAACCTCCATCGAGGAGGAGGGCAACCGGACGGTCATCGTCATCACGGAGCTGCCCTACGAGGTCAACCCGGACAACATGATCCTGTCGATCGCCGAGCAGCTGCGGGACGGCAAGATCGCCGGCATCTCGAAGATCGACGACGAGTCCTCGGACCGGGTCGGCCTGCGCATCGTCGTCACTCTCAAGCGTGACGCCGTGGCCAAGGTCGTGCTCAACAACCTCTACAAGCACTCGCAGCTGCAGACGTCCTTCGGCGCGAACATGCTGTCGATCGTGGACGGTGTGCCCCGGACCCTGGCCATCAACCACCTCGTGCGGCTGTACGTCACGCACCAGATCGAGGTCGTCGTCCGACGCACCCAGTACCTGCTGGACGAGGCGGAGAAGCGCGCCCACATTCTGCGCGGCCTGGTCAAGGCGCTCGACGCCCTCGACGAGGTCATCGCCCTCATCCGCCGTTCGGAGACCGTCGAGGTCGCGCGCGAGGGTCTCAAGGACCTGCTCGACATCGACGACGACCAGGCGCAGGCCATCCTGGACATGCAGCTGCGCCGCCTCGCGGCCCTCGAGCGGCAGAAGATCGTCGACCAGCTCGCTTCGATCGAACTCGAGATCGCCGACTACAAGGACATCCTCGCCAAGCCCGAGCGGCAGCGTGCGATCGTCGCCGACGAACTCCGCGAGATCGTCGAGAAGTACGGGGACGACCGCCGGACCAGGATCATCCCGGCGGACGGGGACGTCACGGACGAGGATCTGATCGCCCGCGAGGACGTCGTCGTCACCATCACGGAGACCGGTTACGCCAAGCGGACCCGCACCGACCTGTACCGCGCCCAGAAGCGCGGGGGCAAGGGTGTGCGCGGCGCGGAGCTCAAGCAGGACGACATCGTCCGGCACTTCTTCGTCTCCTCCACCCACGACTGGCTGCTGTTCTTCACCACCAAGGGCCGCGTCTACCGGATCAAGGCCTACGAGCTGCCCGAGGCGAACCGCACGGCCCGTGGTCAGCACGTGGCCAACCTCCTGGCGTTCCAGCCGGAGGAGCGCATCGCCGGCGTCATCCGGATCAAGGGCTACCAGGACGCGCCGTACCTGGTGCTGGCCACCCGCAACGGACTGGTCAAGAAGTCCCGGCTCGAGGACTACGACTCGCCGCGCTCCGGCGGCCTGATCGCCGTCAACCTGCGCGACGGCGACGAGCTGGTCGGGGCGGCGCTGGCCGGACCCGACGACGACCTGCTGCTGGTCTCGGAGAAGGGCCAGTCGATCCGGTTCCACGCCAACGACGACACGCTCCGCCCGATGGGCCGCGCGACCTCCGGCGTGATGGGCATGCGGTTCAACGACGGCGACGCCCTGCTGAGCATGTCGGTCGTGCGAGCCGAGTCGTCCGACCAGGAGAAGTACTTCCTCCTGGTGGCCACCGAACGCGGCTACTCCAAGCGCACCGCCCTGAGCGAGTACACGGCCCAGGGCCGGGGCGGCAAGGGCGTGCTCACGCTCATGTTCGACCCCAAGCGCGGGAAGCTCGTCGGTGCGACGATCGTGGAGTTGCAGGACGAGCTCTACGCCATCACCTCCAGCGGCGGTGTCATCCGCACGTTCGCCAAGCAGGTCCGCAAGGCGGGCCGACAGACCAAGGGCGTGCGGCTGATGAACCTCGCCGAGGGCGACTCGCTACTGGCCATCGCCCGCAACGCCGACGAGCCCGACGACGAGGACCGGTCCGCGGCCGAGTCCGCCAAGGAGGAGTAGGCGATGACCGAGCCGACCGATCCAGCCGACCGGACCGACCCGACCGAGACGTCCGACGCGGCCACAGACGGCCCAGCGCACGGGGGGTCGTCCCCGGCGCCCGGTTACGGCGGGTCGGGGGCCGGCACCGGCGACGCCGGCACGTCGGCCACCACCGCCTTCCCGGCGGCCACCCAGCATCGCGCCGAGGGCGCGAACGGGGGCGTCTCCAAGGCGTACTCGGGGGGCGCGGCCGGGCGAGCCGCACCGATCGTCCCGCCCACCGAGCGCAGGGGCCCCATGGAGTCGGTCCTGGTGCTGCGCCGGATCGACCCGTGGTCGGCCTTCACCACCGTGCTGGGCCTGATGTTCGCCCTCTACCTGGTGTGGATGGTGGCCATCGGGGTGACGTACCTGCTGCTGTCCGGGATGGGCGTGTGGGACCGGCTCGGGGGCCTGTTGTCCGGCGTCGCGGGCGACGAATCGGCAGCCGTGATCGGGCCGTCGACGATCTTCCTCTACAGCGGCGGAGTGGGACTGCTCAACGTGCTTCTGCTGTCGATCCTGGCCACGCTCGCCGTGTTCATCTACAACCTCGCGGCCGGCCTGACCAGCGGCGGCGTGCAGGTCACGCTCGCCGATCCCCGGTACTGACGGTGCCCCCGGCGCCCGGCGGAGGGTGCCGATTTGGGCGGTGGCGCGGGCGTCGGGTAGATTGACCTCTCGGTACGAGGGCCTATAGCTCAGGTGGTTAGAGCGCCAAACTGATAATTTGGAGGTCGGAGGTTCAAGTCCTCCTAGGCCCACTCCGCCAGGCAGACGCCGGATCCGCTCGTTGCGGTCCGGCGTTTATGCTTGGAGGTACGGGGCCTTAGCTCAGTTGGTAGAGCGCTGCCTTTGCAAGGCAGATGTCAGGGGTTCGAATCCCCTAGGCTCCACTCACCCGCCGCCCGGCGCGCCCGCCCGGCAGGCGCCCTCCCCGGCGGATAGGGAGACCGTGCACCCCACCCCTCGCGCGTCGTGGCCCCCGTTCGTGCTCATGGCCCTCGTCGTGACAGTCGCCCTCGCGTCCAGCGCCACCCCGTCACCGCTGTACGTTGACTACCAGCAGGACTGGGGAGTCGGTGGCACCACCATCACCGTGGTCTACGCCGTGTACGCCCTCGCGGTCCTCGTCCCCCTGCTGTTCCTCGGGAGGGTCTCCGACGCGATCGGGCGTCGCCCGGTCATCCTGGCGGGCCTGACGCTGCTCGCGGTAAGCATGGGCATGCTCGCCGCCGCCGGATCCGTGGCCTGGCTGATCGCGGCCCGCGTCATCCAGGGTCTGGCGGTGGGTCTCATCACCGGGTCGGCGACCGCCGCACTGATCGAGCTCCATCCGACCCGGGATTCCCGGGTGGGCGCCCTGACCAGCAGCTCCACCACCAACTTCGGCATCGCGGCCGGAGTGCTCCTCGCCGGGGTGGTGGCCACCTCGTCGTCGTCACCCCTCGTCCACCCCTACCTCGTGATCGGGGCCGCCACGGTCGCGTTGCTCATCGGTGTCGCCACGATCGTTCCCGAGACCGCCGGTGGATCGGGGACCCTGCGCGACGCGCTGCGGGTTCGTCCTCCGTCGGTGCCGCCCCAGGTCCGGTCCGTCTTCGCGCTGGCCGCGGTGTGCGTGATCGTCTCGTGGTCCGTCGGCGGGGTGTTCCTCGGTCTCGGCGGCGCGATCGCCCGCGATCTAATGGGCGCGTCCGATTACCTCGTGACCGGCCTGGTGGTGGCGGCCCTGCAGGCGGCGGCCGGGGTCGCGCAGTTGGGGTGGAACCTGCGGTCCGGGCCGTCGCGGTGGCGGCGAGGGGTGGTCCTGGGCGTGCTCGCGCTCGTCGCGGGGCTCGTCGTCGCCTCGGTCTCCCTGGAGGCCCGCACGGTCGTCGGCTTCATCGCCGCCGCGGGGCTCACCGGCCTCGGGATGGGCCTGCTGTTCCTCATGGGCAACACCCTGGTCGCGCAGAGCGCGCCGCAGGCGGTGCGGGGACAGGTGTTCTCGGCCCTGTTCGTGGTGGCCTACATCTCGCTCGGCGTGCCGGCGGTGATCGCGGCGGTCATCGCCGAGGGCATCGGACTGATCCCGGCGTACCACGTGCTGGCGCTCGCGGTCGGCGTGATCGCGGTGGGTGCCCTGGTCGCGGTGGCGCGGCCGGGAGCGGGCGGACGGGCCCGGCGGTCGGGCCCCCGCGGCTAGTCGCGACTGCTCAGCGCCTGCGCGGCCGCCGCCAGCCCCAGTGCCGCCAGTCCCGTGCGGAGCCGGTCCGTGGCCATCAGCGCCCTGATGCGCGGCCCGGTGACCTGCTCCCGGGCGATCCCCACGTGCAGCGGGACCACTCCGGCGGTGATGGCCGGGACGGCGACGCCCGTGGCGCACGCGAGGAGGGTGGCCCCCAGACCGCTGCGCTCGGCCGAGCGGACCGACCCGTAGGCCGCCCAGGCCGCCGCCCCGAGGCCCGTCGCGTACAGCGTGAGGGCGACGGGGGCGATGCGGCGGGCGTGATCGGCTTGGCGCTCGGCGATGCCGTGGGTGGAACCGTCGAACAGCTGGGGATAGACCACCGAGGTGACCATCGACTGGAACCCCAGGTGGACCGCGGACGTGGTCAGCAGCGCGAGGCGGCCCGCGCGCAGGATCGGGTCCGGTGTGGGGCTCGCGGCCGCGGGGCGTCGGCGGTACATGGCTGCCACGCTACCTCTCGCGGGACCGTCCCAGGAGGGCCCGACCCTCGCCGTCGTCGGTCACGGCGCGCGCGGTGCGCAGCACGACCCGCCACCCGCGGTCCGGCGCGTCCACCCGGCCGCGCCGCTCCAGCTCCCACCGACTCGCCGTCACCCGCATCACCGTGTAGCGCCCGGGGCGCGACGAGCGCACCACGAGCTGGGTGTAGCCGGTCGCCACCGCGCGGTCCCCGTCCAGCAGCACGACCGGCAGACCGGGGACGTGCCCGCACCCGTGCGCGATGAGTCCCTGGTGCGCGTCCCCGTGCACCATCTCCCGCAGCCCCTCGTGCCCCTCGAGTACGCCGGTGTCCACGTCGTAGACGCCGTCGTCGGTCCACAGTTCGGCCACGCCGTCGGCGTCGCCGGAGTCGACGCGGGGGGAGTAGGAGGCCAGTAGGCGCAGTACGGCCAGCTCGTCGGCCGCGCGGGCCAGCTCGGCCCGCGCGGTGGCGAGACCGTTCTCGGTCGAGGTGAGCCTCGCCTCGAGGGCGTCCAGACGGGCGGTGTCGGAACCATCAATCATGAACCCGACATTAATGCACTAACTGAAACACGTTACAAGTAGTGTGCAGACCATGACGGACAAGAGTGCAGACAACCGTCCCGCCGTGATGACGGCGGACGTCATCGTGGTGGGGATGGGAATCGCCGGCGCCTGCGCGGCGATCGAGGCCGCCGAGGCCGGGTCGACGGTCATCGCTCTGGAGGGCGCCTCCGGACCGGGCGGCTCCTCGGCGCAGTCGGGCGGCGAGGTCTACCTGGGGGGCGGCACGGCCACCCAGCAGGCCCTGGGCATCGCCGACACCGAGGAGGACATGCGCGCGTTCCTCCTGGCCGCGCTCGGGCCCAACGCCGACGAGGCGAAGATCGCCGACTATTGCGCGGGGGCCGTCGAGCACCACGACTGGCTGGTCTCGCACGGAGCGGTGTTCAACCGGAAGTTGTGGGACACCCCCACCTGGATGCCGGGCGACGACTCGGGCCTGATGTGGATGGGGGAGCGGGCGGAGCCCTACGCGTCCCTGGCCACCCCGGCAGCGCGCGGTCACCGGCCGCCCGCCCCGAACTTCGCCGGGAACGTGCTCATGGACTCCCTCGTGGCCACGGCGCAGAAGGCCGGCGTCGACCTGCAGTGCGACGTCAAGGCGCGTTCGCTCATCGTCGAGGACGGACGCGTGGTCGGCGTCCGGGCCACGCAGTTCGGCGAGGAGCGCGAGTACCGCGCGTCCGGCGGCGTCGTGCTGGCGACGGGCGGGTTCGTGGACAACGACCGGATGCTCGAACAGTGGGCGCCGCAGCAGCTGGGCAAGGACAAGGTCTCCGACGGGCGCGACGACGGCTCGGGCATCGAGATGGGCATGGAGGTCGGCGCCGCGGTGCGTCGCATGCACCAGACCGAGACCGCGATGCTCGTCATCCCCCGCCTGGTGGTGGGCGCGATGCTCGTCGACGGCGACGGGCAGCGCTTCATCAACGAGGAGGTCTACCCGGGCCTGTACTGCCACGCGGCCGTGTATCACCGCCGCCCGCCGGTGTGGGTGATCATCGACGAGAAGGGCATCGAGGACGTCCCGGAGTCCGAGCTGTGGGGTATGCAGCCCATGCACGCCGCCGAGACCATCGAGGAGCTCGCGGCCGACTGTGGGTTGCCCGCCGATGCGCTGGCCGACCAGCTGCGCCGATACAACGCCGGCGCCGAGCGTGGCGAGGACCCGCAGTTCGGCAAGAACGCCCGGTGGGTGCGCCCGCTCGAGCCGCCGTTCGGTGCCTACCCGACGGGTGCCGGGGGGCCGGACACCTTCAACGGCCTGCCCCTCAAGGCGCAGGGGTTCACGCTCGGGGGACTCCACACGGACCTGCAGTCGCGCGTGCTGGACCGCGCGGGCGAGCCCATCGCGGGCCTGTTTGCGGCTGGGCGGTGCACGCACGGTCTGCACGGCGACGGCTACATCTCGGGGACCTCTCTGGGCGACGGCTCGTTCTTCGGCCGGCGCGCGGGCCGCGGTGCGGCCGGGGTCACCGACGCGGTGGCGGCCGGCGATGTGACCGGGTCGGCGCCGGCATGAACGACCCGGTGACCGTCGAGCCGGGGACTGTCGAGCCGGTGACCGTCGTGCGGCGCGACCGGCCGACGGTGGATCTGGGGCCGTTGGACCCGGCGCGCGGTACTGGCCGTCCGGTCGACAGGGACGACGACGACGAGGCCGGCCTCTACGCCCTGGTGGAGCAGGTGCGCCGGATCCGCGCGCTCACCACCGGCGGCATGTTCGACACGGACCTGGGCCCGCTGACCGATCGGATCCGCGGGGTGGCCGACGAGCTCGAGGCCGCGTCGGCGAGCCCGCAGCACCGGCAGGAGGTCAACTGGCGCGAGCGCCGATACGTCCCCAACTGTCCGGTCATCGGCCGGTCCAACGTCCTCGCCCCGCCGGCGGGGTTCGAGCTGCTGGGGGACGGGACGCTCCGGTCCGAGATGACGCTCGGGTTGGAGTACCAGGGCCCCCCGGGGTGTGTTCACGGCGGTGTCGTGGCCCTGTTGTTCGACGCGGCGCTGGGCCGGGTCAACCACCACGCGGGGACCACCGGGATGACGATGTACCTGGACCTGGACTACCGCAGCCCCACGCCCATCCTCGAGCCGATCGTGGTGACCGCCCGTCAGGTCCGGGTGGACGGCCGGAAGGTGTGGTCGCAGGGCGCGGTCCACGCGGGAGATCGCCTCTGCGCCACCGCCGAGGGGCTGTTCGTCATGCCCGCGGAGTGGGTGGCGGCGTACCGGCAGCACCGGGATGAGGGCGCGGGCGAGGGCTGACCCCGGGGCGCAGAGTAGATTCTGTTGCCGTGACGACCGACTCCGGCCCTTCCGACCCCACCGCCCCGGGCGACCGCCCCCTCGGCACCGCGGACCCCGCCGGTGCGAGCGATGAGGGCACTCCCTTCCTGCGCCAGGACCCCGATGCGTCCGGCGCGACCGAGCTGGCCCGCGAGCTGCGCCGACTCCGCGGCCTGGTCGCCGGGTCCGTCTACGAGGACGTCCACGACGCCGTGGCCACCGTGCGCGGGTTGGTCGAGCACCTCGAGACCGTGGGCACCGTGGTGCGGCCGTCGGAGTACGCCACCTGGGGTGTGCCGGAGCACCTGGCGGCCAACCCGGCGATCGGCAGCCGGAACCCGGTGTCCCCGCCGCTGGAGCCGGTGGTGTTCCCCGATGCGACCGTGCGGGCCGACCTCACCCTGGGTATCGAGTACCAGGGGCCTCCCGGCTGCGTCCACGGCGGGATCGTCGCGCTGATCTTCGACGAGATGCTGGGGTTGGCGAACGCCGCGTCGGAGAGTGTCGGCATGACCGCGGACCTGCGCATCTCGTATAAGTCGCCGACGCCACTGTTCGCCCCGCTGCGGTTCGAGGCGCGGCAGGAACGGGTGGAGGGCCGCAAGATCTGGGCGACCGCGACCCTCCACACCGGCGAGACCCTCTGCGCGACGGCTGAGGCGTTGTTCATCGAGCCGAGGGGTATCCGGGACGCCGACCGCGGCCGGCCCATCGAGGGCTGACCGCGGCCGGGCACCGACGCGTGCGTCGCGTCGGCCTTCAGTTCCCGCGCAGCGCCTTCATCCGCTTGTGGGATCCGGCCACGATCCGTCCCCGGTCGACGCCGGAGGAGAACTCGACGCCCTTGCGGTTGTTCTCGCCGCCGCAGACGTGGATCGGGCCGTTGCCGATGGACGCCAGGACCTCCTCGGCGACCTCGGTGGGCTCGCTGACGGTGAAGCCGGGCAGGTCCATGTCCAGGCCGGCGCGGATCATCGCGGGGGTGCGGACGACGCCGAGGATGACCTCGACGACGTCGACGCCGTGCTCGCGCATCTCGAGCCACAGGCCCTCGACGAAGACCCGGCTGAACGCCTTGGCCGCGGAGTACACGCTCATGTCGGCGTGGCCGAGGTAGCCGGCCATCGAGCCCATCACCACGATGCCGCCGCGGCCGCGGGCCTTGAGGGCGGGGCCGAACTGCCGGATGATCTGCATCGGCGAGGTGATGTTGAGGTCGATGACCTTCTGAACCTGGGTCATGTCGGACTCGACGAACTCGGAGCCGTACGTGTTGGCGCCGGCGTTGAGGACGAGCAGCCCCAAGTCGAGGCCCTCGCAGGCAGCGGCGATGCCCTCGGTGGCGCCGGGCTCGGTGAGGTCGATGGACACGACCCGGCACTCGACGCCCTTGGCGCGGACGGCCTCGGCGGTCTCCTCGAGGGGCCCGGCCTTGCGGGCGACGAGCACGGAGGACACGCCCTGATCGGCGAGGCGGAACGCGATCTCGGCGCCCACGCCCTCACTTCCGCCCACGACGAGGGCCCACGGGCCATAGGTAACGGGATCGAACGGCTTCGGATTGACAGGTGTCGACATACTCTAAGAGTATGACCAAACAGAGCGATCGTCCCGGATTCGGTGGAGTACCCCTCCCGGGGTTGGATCCGGACCAGTTCTCCCTCGACGCCGCGCGGAGCCGGTTCGGGGACTCCTTCGACCCGATCCCCGTCCCCGAGCTGCCGCCGGCGGACCCGGAGTTGGACCGCGCGGTGGCCGAACTGCGCAGGTTGCGGGAGGCGACGGCGGCGTTGGCGCACTCCGAGGTCGAGCTCGGGGACATCGCCGACCGCCTGGCCGAGGTCGCTGATCTGCTGGAGCCGCGAGTCCCGACGCCCTCACGTCGGCTGGAGAACATGTGGACGGGTGCCGGGACCCGTCGCTCGAACCCGGTCGGCGGGCAGGAGAACCCGATCGCCCCGCCGGTGCAGTTCCACGGCTGTGACGACGGGTCGGTGATGGCGGAGGTGACCCTCGGTCCCGTCTACCAGGGCCCGCCGGGATGTGTCCACGGGGGGATCAGCGCGCTCGTCATCGACCACATGATGGGCTTCGCCAACCACTGGGGTGGCCGCTTCGGGATGACGGCGCACTACGAGATCGACTATCGCTCGCCCACGCCGCTGCTCCGGCCGCTGACGTTCCGGGCCTGGGTGCACGAGGTCGACGGCCGCAAGACGTGGACGCACGCCACCATCCACGCCGGCGACCGGCTGTGCGTGGAGGCGCGGGGACTGTTCCTCGAGGCGAGCGTCCCGGTGCCGGGACAGCCGGGTGCGCGGTCGACCATCGCCGACGGCGCGTAGAGCGCCCCGGCCCCGCGGGGCCGGGGGCTCACCCCTGGACGTCGACCTGAATGACCTTCTGGAGGTACGGGGCGATGACCTCGGTGAGGCCCGACGCCAGCTGGTCGGGGTCGTTGGGCGGCAGTGAGATGAAGCTGATGCCGATCCGGGCGATGATCGACGCCGCGAGCCGTGCCTGGGCTTCCTCGATGCGCATCCAGCTGTCGGACAGGGCGGGGGTGAGCACCTCGGTGGCCCGTTCGATGAGCGGCCCGGCCTCGGTCGTGATGAGGCGCAGGAGGTCCGGCTTGATGTCGCCGGTGAGCAGGGCGCGGACCAGCGGGTCGTTCTGGCTCGACAGGAGGAACCCGTTGATCCCCTCGTTCAGCGCGGTCTCGATCTGCCCCGGGTGGCGGATGATCGAGTCGCGGATCTCCCCGGCGAAGGTCTCCGACAGCTGGAGTGCGTACGCCTGGGCCAGTCCCTGACGGTTGCCGAAGGTGCTGTACAGGGTCTGCCGGCTGAGACCGGCGGCCTTGGCCACGTCGGACATGGTCACCGAGGACCAGTCGTGCGAGCCCAGCAGCTCGTGCATGGCCTCGAACACGGTGGAGCGCAGTGACCGACGCTCCCCGCGGGGGTCGCCGGGGGAGCGTCGGTCACTTGTGGGGCGGTGACGGGGCATGGTGTCCATTGTTCCTGATCCCGTGGGCCGGGCGGCGGAGGGCCGATCGGAGCCCCGCACGCGGGGGTCACTTCACGGGCAGGAAGTCCACCTTGTCGCGGACGCCGCAGTCCGAGCACCGCCAGCTGTCGGGGATGGCCGACCACGGGGTCCCGGCGGGGAAACCCTCGCGCGGCAGCCCGGCGGCCTCCGAGTAGTGGTTCCCGCAGTTGGGGCACACGTACTCACCGGTCGGTGAGGTCTGATCGGTCGCGATGTCGGTGTCCGCGACGATCTGCTCGGCGACCGCCGTCGACCCGGCGCCGTGCCGGGCGAGGATCTTCTCGCGCTTGGACGGCTGGATGTTGGCGCGGGTGATGTCGCCGTCGTAGTGGGCCAGGACGCGCTTGTCCATGACCTTGCGCCACAGCGGCGGGACGTAGGCCAGGACCATCATCGTGGCGTAGCCCGAGGGCAGCTGCGGGGCCTGCTCGAAGCTGCGCAGGACCTGGTAGCGACGCATGGGGTTGGCGTGGTGGTCCGAGTGGCGCTGCAGGTGGTACAGGAAGATGTTGGTCACCAGGTGGTCGGAGTTCCAGGAGTGCTCCGGGCGGCAGCGCTGGTAGCGGCCGGCGGAGGTCTTCTGGCGCTTGAGGCCGTAGTGCTCGAGGTAGTTGACGACCTCGAGCAGCGAGAAGCCGAAGATCGCCTGGACGATGAGCCACGGCGCGATCTCCCAGCCGAACACGGCGATGAGTCCGCCGAAGAGCACGACCGTCATGAGCCAGGCGTTGAGGTTGTCATTGCGCAGGGTCCACGGGCTCTTGCCCAGACGCTCGAGACGCTCGGACTCCAGGTGCCAGGCCGACGTCAGCGACCCGAACACACTGCGCGGGAGGAAGGCCCAGAACGACTCGCCGAAGCGCGAGCTGGCCGGATCCTCGGGGGTGGCGACACGGGCGTGGTGTCCGCGGTTGTGCTCGATGAAGAAGTGTCCGTAGCCGGTGGTGGCCAGGGCGACCTTGGAAAGCCACTTCTCGCTGCCGGCGATCTTGTGCCCGAGCTCGTGGGCGGTGTTGATCCCGATCCCGCCGGTGATCGCGACGGTCCAGGCGACGCCGATCGAGGCGGCGATCCCGAGCCCCCCGTCGTAGCCCAGCCACGACAGGTCGTCGGCGGACCAGAGGTAGGCGGCCGTGATGAGGGACGCGTACTGGAAGGGGATGTAGAGGTAGGTGCACCACCGGTAGTACGGATCGGCCTCGAGCCTGTCCATCACCTCGTCGGGCGGGTTCTCGCCGTCCGCCCCTATCGCCAGGTCCCCGAGGGGGATCGCGACGTACACCAGGAAGGGCAGGAGGAACCAGGCGACCGTGGCGGCCAGGCCCCAGCCGAGGGCGTTGAAGCCGGCGACGATCGGCATCGACAGGAACAGACCCATCGCGGGGATGAGTCCGAGCAGCCACAGGTACCGCTTGGCGTCGGTCCACGCGTAGGGCTCGACGGCGGCGTCCCCCTCGTGGTGGGTGTGCGGTGCCCCGTCGGTGGGGCTGATGTACTCGGTGCTGGACATCGCAGACGACCTCCGGGTCAACAGGGTGTGGCGTATGCCACTGTGTTGCCCCTGACATTAGACAAATTCCCCCGCCGTGTCTAGACATCACCCCAGATTTTGTCCAAAGACCGGATCGGGACGACGACGACGAGGAACGCCACCGCGGTCGCGGGCCGGAATACGTGGGCCCCGTGCCGGGTTGTACCGAACGGTCGTCGGGGCCCCTCTCCGGCGCGGGAGGAGTACCGCTACGTGACGATGCAGCAGGCCGCCATGCGCACGCTGATGCGGGCCGAGAACAACAACATCGCGTTGGACCGCAGTGTGTTCACCCGCGAGAACTTCCGCAGGATCGGACAGTTCGCCCGCCCGCACACCCGGCGCATCGTCTTCTTCCTGGTGCTCTCCGTCTTCGGGGCCACCCTCGCCGTGGCGACACCGCTGCTCGCCGGCCGCGTGGTCACCGCGATCGTCGAGGCCTCGCCGGTCCGGGTCGTGATCGGCCTCGCGCTCGCCATCGCCGCGATCGGGATCATCGAGGCGATCGTCGCCGTCGTCACCCGGTTGTGGTCCGCACGGATCGGGGAGGGGCTCATCCTCGACCTGCGCCGCGCGGTGTTCGACCACGTCCAGACGATGCCGGTCGCCTTTTTCATGCGCACCCGCACCGGCGCGCTGGTCAGTCGCCTCAACAACGACGTGATGGGTGCCCAGCGGGCGTTCTCGGACACGCTGTCCGGGGTCGTGTCGAACCTGGTGCAGCTCGTACTCACGTTGGCCGTGATGGCCGGTATCAACTGGCAGCTCACCGTCCTGTCCGTCCTGCTGCTGCCGATCTTCCTGTTCCCGGCCCGCTACGTGGGCAAGCGGCTCGCGCGGCTCCGCCGCGAGGCCTCGGATCTCAACGCGTCGATGAACGACCAGATGACCGAGCGGTTCAACGCCGGCGGCGCGACCCTGGTCAAGCTCTTCGGACGTCCGGAGACGGAGTCGGCGGAGTTCTCCGCCCGCGCGGGCCGGGTCCGCGGCATCGGCGTCCGGACCGCGCTGCTCATGAGTGTGTTCATGAACTCGCTGACCCTGGTGTCCACGCTGGCGCTGGCGCTCGTCTACGGGCTCGGCGGGTGGTTCGCACTCAACGGCGCCCTCGACGCGGGGTCCGTCGTGGCCCTCGCGCTGCTCCTCACCCGCCTGTACGGCCCGTTGACCTCCCTGGCCAACGCGCCGATGGACGTCGTCACGGCCATCGTCAGCTTCGAGCGGGTCTTCGAGGTCCTCGACCTGGAACCGCTCATCTCCGACGCCCCCGACGCCGTCGCCATCCCGGAGGGCCCGGCGACCATCGAGTTCGACGACGTCACGTTCTCCTATCCCTCGGCGGACAAGGTCTCCCTCGCCTCGCTCGAGGAGGTCGCGGTCCTGGACACCCGCGGCGGCCAGGAGGTCCTGCACGGGATCTCCTTCCGCGCCGAACCGGGACAGATGATCGCCCTGGTCGGGTCGTCCGGCGCGGGCAAGTCCACGATCGCCTCCCTGCTGCCGCGGCTGTACGACGTCGACTCGGGTGCGGTGCGGGTGTCGGGACTCGACGTGCGTCGGGTCACCTCGTCGTCGCTGCGGCGCACGGTGGGCATGGTCACCCAGGACGGCCACCTCTTCCACGACACGATCCGCTCCAACCTCACCTTCGCGCGGCCGGAGGTCTCCGATGACCTCGTCTGGGACGCGCTGCGCCGGGCCCGGCTCGAGGATCTCGTGCGGTCGCTGCCGGACGGTCTCGACACCGTCATCGGTGATCGCGGCTACCGGCTGTCGGGAGGTGAGCGTCAGCGACTGACCATCGCGCGGCTGCTGATCGCCGCCCCGTCGGTGGTGGTGCTGGACGAGGCCACCAGTGCGTTGGACTCCACCAACGAGTCCGCCGTCCAGGAGGCGCTGAGCGAGGCGATGGCCGATCGCACGTCGTTGGTGATCGCCCACCGGCTGTCGACGGTGCGCGCCGCCGACACGATCCTCGTCCTCGAGGCCGGCCGGGTGGTGGAGTCGGGCACGCACGCCGAGCTCCTCGCGGTCGGCGGTCGGTACGCGGAGCTCTACGAGACGCAGTTCGCCGACCAGGAGTGACCCCCGCTCGCCCCGCCCGCGCGGCCCGCCCGCCACGCCCGCCCCGCCCGCGCTGGCCGCGCCGCCCAGCGCTCTTCTCGACGGCGGGGCTCCGGCGGGGGCTCCGGCGGGTGCCGGGGTGGCGGGGCGGCGGCCCTTCCTCAGCTCTCCAGGTGCAGGCCCAGCTCGCGGGCGGCGAGCGCGGCGTACTTGGAGGTCTGCTCGAAAGCCGACTCCAGTGGGTTGGCGTCGGTGACGTCCGCGATCTCGTTCCAGCGCTCGGCGACGACCTCGGGGGTGCGCGCGTCGTCGGGGAGGTACACGCCACGAGACTCGACCATCTGGGACACGGCGAACACGCCGGCGCCGGCACCGAGGATGGTCTTGGTGGGGGCGTCGTCGCTGACCATGAACAGGGCGCCGGGGGCGATGGTCTCCGGGCCCATGATGTCGAGCACCCGCTGCGGCAGCAGATCCTCGGTCATCCGCGTGGCCGCGGTGGGGGCGATCGCGTTGACCTTGATGTTCTTCTTGGCGCCCTCGATCGCCAGGACGTTCATCAGACCGACGAGCCCGGACTTGGCGGCGCCGTAGTTGGCCTGGCCGAAGTTGCCGTAGATGCCGGAGGTGGAGGCGGTCATGAGGATGCGTCCGTAGCCCGCCTCGGCCATGTGCGGCCACACGGCCTTGGTGCAGTTGACCGATCCCATGAGGTGCACCTCGACGACCTTGCGGAAGTCGTCCATCTCCATCTTGGCGAACGACTTGTCCCGCAGGATGCCGGCGTTGTTGATGAGCACGTCGATGCGGCCCCACTTGTCGATCACCGTCGACACGAGGGACGCGACGGCGGCCTCGTCGGTGATGTCGTTGCCGTCGACGATGGCCTCGCCACCGGCGGCCGTGATCTCGTCGACGACCTGCTGCGCCAGGGAGGGGGTGCCACCTTCGCCGTGGACGTCGCCGCCCAGGTCGTTGACGACGACCTTGGCGCCACGCTCGGCCAGCGCGAGCGCGTAGGCGCGGCCGAGGCCGCCGCCGGCGCCGGTGATGATCGCGACGCGGTCGGTGAAGTCGATGGTCTTGGTCATAGGGGGGCTCCTGTGATCGAGGGTGTGGAACGGTCGGGGGGTCTTCGGAGGCGTCAGCCCATCTCACCGCGGATGAAGGACTCGTACGCGGGGAGGTCGAGGAAGCCGTGACCGGAGAGGCCGATCACGATCGACGGTCCGGTGCCGGCCTCACCGGTGTGTTCGCGGGCCTTGGCCATCGCACCGGCGAGGGCGTGCGTCGACTCGGGTGCGGGGACGATGCCCTCCGCCTTGGCGAACTCCACGCCCGCGGCGAACGCGACGTTCTGCTCCACCGCCATGGAATCGAGCAGGCCCAGGTGCTTGACGTGGCTGACCAGCGGCGCCATGCCGTGGTAGCGCAGGCCACCGGAATGGATGGGGTCCGGGACGAAGTCCTGACCGAGGGTGTACATCTTCATCAGAGGGGTCAGGCCGGCGACGTCACCATGGTCGTACCGGAACTCGCCCTCGGTCAGCGACGGACACGCCGTGGGCTCGACGGCGATGATCTGCGTCCGGGCACCGGCGAGGTTCTCGCGGATGAACGGGAAGGCCAACCCGGCGAGGTTGGAGCCGCCACCGGCGCAGCCGTACACGTAGTCGGGCGCGTCCTCGCCGAACATGCCCAGCTGCTTGAGGGCCTCCTCACCGATCACGGTCTGGTGCAGACACACGTGGTTGAGCACCGACCCCAGTGAGTAGCGGGCCTCGGGGTCGCCGGCGGCCACCTCGACGGCCTCGGAGACCGCCATGCCGAGCGAACCGGGGGTGTCGGGGTCCTTGGCCAGGAACGAGCGTCCCGCCTCGGTCAGGTCCGACGGGCTCGGGTGGACCGAGGCGCCGAAGGTCTCCATGAGCATCCGGCGGTACGGCTTGGACTCGAACGAGGCCTTGACCTGCCACACCTCCACCTCGATGCCGAAGGCCTGACCGGCGAACGCCAGAGAGGCGCCCCACTGGCCGGCGCCGGTCTCGGTGGTGAGCTTGGTGATGCCCTCGGCGGCGTTGTAGTAGGCCTGTGCGACCGCGGTGTTGGGCTTGTGCGAGCCGACCGGGCTGGTGCCCTCGTATTTGTAGTAGATCCGCGCCGACGTGCCGAGCGCCTTCTCCAGGCGGCGGGCCCGGATCAGAGGCGACGGCCGCCACAGCCGGTAGATCTCCTGCACCGCCTCGGGGATCTCGATGTAGCGCTCCGGCGTGACCTCCTGCTCGATGAGGGACATCGGGAACAGCGGGGCGAGGTCCTCGGGACCGAGCGGCTCCTTGGTCCCCGGGTGCAGGTGCGGTGCCATGGGCTCGGGGAGATCGGCCTGGATGTTGTACCAGTGCGTCGGCATCTCGCTCTCCGGGAGGAGAGCCTTGACCTGCGAGCCGGAGGGAGCGTCAGACGTCATGTGTGTCCTCGGGAGGGATCGAAGGGGGTGAGCCGGGTCTCATCCTAGGAGGTCGCGCCGCATGGGGAGATGGGGGATCCGCCCATCGAGATAGTCCGGCCCGCACCGCGCGAATCCGAACTGCTCGTACCACCTCTCCAGGTAGGCCTGGGCCCCGATCTCCACGGGCCGGTCCCGGCACAGCACGAGCCCACGGCGGATCAGCCGCGCCGCGATGCCCCGACCCCGCCAGGCGGGCGTCGTGCAGACACGTCCGATGTGCATGACCCCGTCGCCGGCGTCCGATCCGAACACCCGCAGTGTCGCGACGACCGCGCCGTCGGGTGCACGGGCCAGCAGGTGAATCGTGCCGGGGTCGGCGTCGACGTCGTCGATCTCGGCGTACGGGCAGTCCTGTTCCGCGACGAAGACGTCCACGCGCAGTTTGTACAGCGCGTGGACGTCCAGGGGGCCCAGTTCGGGCAGGCTCGACGCGATGACCTCGAGTCCGGTGTCGTCGAGGGCGGTGTCGTCGGCTGTGGAGCCGTCGGGGATCGGGTCCCGATCGATCATTTGTCGGTCGCGGTCCCGTCCGTGGACGCCTCTCCGACCGGCTGGTCGTCCGAGGGCTGCGGTGCGGACCCGGCCGCCGGACCGGGTACCGCGCTGCCCGCGGCGGGGGAGGTGTCGGCGGACTGGTCCGAGGGCCCCTCGGGATCGGCGGACTCGATCGTCAGGTCCTCACCGGTCTCTGAACCCACGGGGTCACCCGTCACGCCGGGGCCGGTCGTGGCCGCGGGCGCCGAGCCGGTCGTCTGGTCGCGCCCCTCGGCGGCCGCCTCTGCCGGGGTGGGTGTCCGCGGCGGGGCGGGGGTCGGGGTGGGCGCCGACGGCGAGGTGGGCGAGCCCTGGCCACGAAGGAAATAGGCCGTGGCACCCGCAACGGCGGCGCCGCCGGCGAGGCCCACGATCCACAGCGGCGCGAAGCGGCGCAGCGGGTTGCGCTTCTGGGGCGGCGTGGCCAGAGCCGACGTCTGCTCTCGCAGCGCGGAGGCGTGCTGCCTCGCGTCCGCGGCGAGATCGCCCAGGAGCTCGGCCTGCTCGGCGCGACGATCCCGGATCACCTGGATACCGCGGCTGGCACCGAAGAGGGCCAGGCCGACCGGTCCACGGGTGGCGGCGACTGCTGCCTCGCCCAGGAAGCGGGGGTCCTTGAGGTCGAACGCCTTCCGGGCGGCGGTGCCGGCCTTGTCCAGGTCCTTTTGCGCCTGCTTGACGGCCCTACGCTCGTCGGCGCGATCGCTTCGTTTGCTCATGGGTAGATGGTGGCACAGCGGCCCGACACCGACCACCACCTCGCCGACATCGGTCCCTGCGGCGTGGCAGGATGGGTGGCGTGAGCATCGCAACGCAGAAGGCAACCATCCACACCAACCGTGGTGACATCGTCATCGAGCTGTACGGCAACCACGCCCCGGAGACGGTCTCGAACTTCGTCGGTCTCGCCGACGGCTCCAAGGACTACTCCCAGGCCAACGCCAAGGGTGAGAAGAGCGGACCGTTCTACGACGGCTCGATCTTCCACCGCGTCATCTCCGGGTTCATGATCCAGGGCGGCGACCCCACCGGCACCGGCCGGGGCGGACCGGGCTACCAGTTCAAGGACGAGTTCCACCCGGAGCTGCAGTTCTCCGAGCCCTACCTGCTGGCCATGGCCAACGCCGGCCCGGGCACCAACGGTTCGCAGTTCTTCATCACCGTCGGCGCCACGCCGCACCTGAACAACCGCCACACGATCTTCGGCAAGGTCGCCGACGAGGAGTCGCGCAAGGTCGTGGACGCCATCGCGACCACCAAGACCGGTGCGATGGACCGGCCGACCGACGACGTCGTCATCGAGTCGATCGAGATCTCCTGACCGAGCGGTCCCGGTCGACCGGCGGCGCGGGTTCCGGACTCCCGGACCCGCGCCGTCGGTCTGTCCGCAGCGCGGCAGGGCCGCAGGGCCGGCACGCGGCGGGGACAGGGCGGGGACGGGACACCGCACGGACGAGAAGCAGCACGAACGAGACGCAGCACGGATAACCGGGAGACATGAGCACCCAGACCCGACGCGGTGGCGCGGTGGCGAGATTCTTCCGCCTCCAGCCGGTCACGGCGTGGATCATCACCGCCAACCTGGCCGTCTACGCCGCCACCGTCGTGCAGGCGCGCAGCTTCCTGACCAACAACGCGTCGCCGTTGTTCGAGGCCACGGCGCTCTTCCCGCCGCTGGTGGCGGCCCGGGACGAGTGGTGGCGTCTGCTCACCTCGGCGTTCCAGCACTTCGGCCCGATGCACCTGCTGCTCAACATGTACATGTTGTGGATCCTCGGACTGGGGATCGAGCGCAGCATCGGGCACGTCCGCTTCCTCGCCCTCTACCTGGGCTCGGCGCTGGGCGGGTCGGTGGCCGTGATGTTCTACGGCCAGGGCGCCCTCACGGCCGGCGCCTCCGGGGCGATCTTCGGCCTGATGGGCGCGTACGCGATCGTGGCGATGTCGATGCGCCTCGACGTCAGGGGGATCGGGGTGTTGCTCGTCCTGAACGTCGGCGTGAGCTTCCTCGTGCCCGGCATCTCGCTCGCGGCCCATCTGGGCGGGCTCGCGGCCGGCGCCGTCGCCGCGTTCGCTCTGGTGGTGGTGCCACGCCGGATGCCGCGGCGTGTGGGCCGCACGGGCCGCGAGGTCGTCTCGTGGGCCGGCTTCCTCGTCGTGGTCGGGTCGGTCGGTGCCGCCGGGTGGTTCGCGGCCGACACCATGACGTTCGGATTCCTCGTCACCCGCTGATTCCCACCGGCGTCTGACCCCCGCGTCGGTCGACCCCCACATCGTCCGACCCCCGCGTCGTCCGCCGGGAGCGGTCTGACCCTCACCGGCCGTCGCCGACCGCCCCGAATCCCAGACGGTGCAGCGCGTCGACCACGTCCCGTGGATCCGCCCCCAGATCGAGCCGGGTGAACACGTCCAGTCGTTCGCGACCCCGCTCGTCCGTGTACTCGAGTCGCAGCAGGTGCTGCCGCGCCCCCCATCGGGAGACCCCCAGCGGGCGGACCTCCACCACCTCGGACCGCGGGACGAAGTCCACGCGGCGGAGCCTCTTGATCGCCAACTGCCCGTCCACCACCTCGAGTCGGGGCCGCCGGACCAGGTGGGACACACCCGACAGGGTGAGGAACAGCGCCGCCGGGCCGGTGAGCAGCAGTGCGAGCGGATCCTGCCGCTGCAGGCCGATCACCACCAGGGCCACCCCGAGCAGGATCTGCACGCCCGGCCACAGGGCCCCGGGTGACCACGACGCCGCCCGCGGACCGGCTCCCGACACGGCGTCACCACTCATGCCGCACATCCTCCCCTATCCACAGGCGCTATCCACACTGTGGATGAATAACACGGGTGGAGTTCGACTGCCGTTCGAGTCGACGCGGTCCCGACCTGCGGTGTCGTCGGCATCGTCAACACACAGACGTTATCCCCAGTGTGGAGGAAGTTCTCCACAGCGTGTGAGGGGTGTGGAAAAGGCGGGTCGAGACCCCTCTTTACCTCACCAGAGCCCCGTGACCTGCATAGATGCAGCGTTCTCAGAGAAAATGCAGGTCACCCCCCGCGTCGGGCGGGGGGTGACCTGTGGATAAACCTGTGGAACAGGCGGAACGTGCCCGGGGAGAGCGGCCGGGCGGGCCGGCTAGCGCCAGTTCATGGTCATGAGGAGTCCCACGACCGCGAGGCCGAAACCGATCGCGAAGTTCTGCCACGTCTCGAGCGAGGCCATGAACGGGATCCGCTCACCGGCGATGTAATACGTCACCAGCCAGAGCAGGCCCAGGATCATCAGCGCGAGCATGAGCACCAGGTACCACCGCGCGGTCGGGGTCCCCTTGACCTTGACGGGGGTGCGGCTGACGGCCGCGTCGGTGTACTCGGTCTTGGACCGGACCTTTGACTTGGGCATGGAGTCCTCGAACTGGTGGGGGATGTCGGGGCCACTCTACCAAGCCCGCCCCCGACGCTCACCCGTGCGACGGCAGTACGCTGCGTCTATGCGCATCCTCGTCGTCGACAACTACGACAGCTTCGTCTACAACCTCGTCCAGTACCTGGGCCAGTTGGGCGCGGAGTGCGACGTGTGGCGGAACGACGACCCCAGGCTCGCCGGCCCGGACGGCCGCTATGACGTGGCCGGGCTGGAGAGCGTGGTCAGCGGGTACGACGGAGTCCTGCTCAGCCCGGGTCCCGGAACGCCGGACAGGGCGGGGGCCACGATCCCGCTGATCGGGGTCTGTGGACACGCGGGAGTCCCGGTGCTGGGAGTGTGCCTGGGCCACCAGGCGATCGGGGAGGCCTTCGGCGCGACGGTCGACCGGGCCGCCGAGCTCATGCACGGGAAGACCAGTCAGGTCACGCACGACGACTCGGGAGTCCTCGCCGGTATCCCCAGCCCGTTCACGGCCACGCGCTACCACTCGTTGACGGTCCTGCCGGAGACGATCCCGCACGAACTGGTTCCCACCGCGTGGACCGGTTCGGGCCTGGTCATGGCGATGCGTCACCGCGAGATGCCCGTCCACGGGGTGCAGTTCCACCCCGAATCGGTGATGAGCGACGGGGGGCACCGGATGCTCGCGAACTGGCTGGGCATGTGCGGCGAGCGGCCCTCGGAGACGCTGGTCGTGCGGCTGGAATCCGAGCTCGACCGGACCCGCGGCGCCGCCCTGGCCTGACCGGCTGGTCAGCTCGCCCGGTCAGCTCGCCCGCTCAGCCCGGGCCGGGCACCAGCCCGAACCGGATCACCCGGACGACGACCTGATCGTTGACGCCGGCCTCGCCCACGGGCGGCTGCTGCGACCAGATCTGGCCCACGCGGCTGAGGTCGGGGTCGTTCTGTGGCAGCTCCACCAGTTGCCCGCGGTCGCCACGCCAGCCGGCCCGTTCGAGCTTGCCGAGGGCCTCCTCCACGGTGTCGCCGACGATGTTGGGCATGACGAACCGGTTCCCGGCGGAGACCTGGAGGGTGATGGTCGCGCCCTTGAGCTGGGTCTGCCCCGCGGCCGTGGACTGGCCCACGACCTGGCCCTCGGGCGCGGTGCCGTCGACCCGCTGGGTGTCCACGCGGAAGCCGGCGGCCTCGAGGGTCGCGCGGGCCGGGTCGGCGGACTGGCCCACGACATCGGGCACCGCGAGCTGTTCGGGGCCGGAGCCCACCGTCAGCCGGACCGGCCGGTCGGAGGGCACCTGTGCACCCGGTCCGGGCTCGGTGTCGACGACCTTGTCCTGGTCCTCGGGTGTCGACGGCCGGGCCTCGTTCTCCGGGACCACCTGGAACCCGGCCTCCTCGAGGGCCAGTCGGGCATCGGCGGGGGACATCCCCATCACGTTGGGCACCGAGAGGATGGGCTTGCCGGTCGAGACCACGAGGCTGATCTCGGATCCCACCGCGAGACGCTTGCCGGCGATGGGGTCGGACGAGATGACGTGCCCCTCGGGGATCTGGGGGTGCGGCGCCGGGGTCTGCACGGGTTCGAGCCCGATCGAGGTGAGTTCCTCGACCACCTCGGCGACCGGCCGCTGGGCGACCTCGGGGACGGTGACCTCCTGCTGCTGCGCGACACCGCCGCGGTCGCCCGAGGTCGCCAGGATCGACACCGTCGCGATCCCTCCCAGCACCAGCAGGGCGGCGAGCGCGATGGCCACCCCGCGTGGCCCGCGACGAGCGTCGTCGGGTCGGGCGTCGCGGCGTCGGGCGTCCCCGCGATGGGAGGCGGGACGCGCGGCACCCGCACCGGCACCGGCTGCGCCAGCAGGAGCACCGGCGCCGGCGGCACGACCGGCCAGTTCCGGCAGGGCGTGTGCCTCGGTGGGCGCATCACCGGGTGACCAGCGGGACGCGCCGGTTCCGTATCCCGCGCCGGTGAACCCGTGGGGGGCGTCGGGGCGCTGGTCGTCGTCGAGCTCGTCGTCGGTCAGCACCAGGGGCGCCGCCGGGCGGCCACCGGTGAGCACCGTGAGCAGGTCGGTGCGCATCTCCCCGGCGGAGGTGTATCTGTTCTCGGGATTCTTGGCCATCGCCTGCATGACCACCGCGTCGACGTAGCGGCTCACCTCCGGGTTGACCGCGGACGGCGGCGCGGGGGATTCGCGGACGTGCTGATAGGCCACCGCCACGGGGGACTCGCCGGTGAACGGCGGTACGCCGGCGACCATCTCGTACAGCACGCAGCCCGCGGAGTACAGATCGGAGCGGGCGTCCACGGTCTCGCCGCGCGCCTGCTCGGGGCTGAGGTACTGGGCGGTCCCGAGGACGGACGAGGTGTTGGTGAGGGTCGAGCTGGAGTCACTGAGGGCGCGTGCGATGCCGAAGTCCATGACCTTGACTGCGCCGTCGCGCGAGATCATGATGTTCGCCGGCTTGACGTCGCGGTGGACGATGCCCTTCTTGTGGGAGAAGTCCAGCGCACCGCAGACATCGGCCATCACGCCGAGGGCACGCTCGACCTCCATGGGGCCGTCCATTCTGACGATGTCGCGGAGGGTGTCGCCCTCGACCACCTCCATCACGATGTAGGGCAGCGAACCGTCGGCGGTGTGCTCCTCCCCCTGGTCGTAGATCGCCACGATCGACGGATGGTTCAGCGACGCCGAGTTCTGGGCCTCCCGACGGAAGCGCTGGTAGAAGGTCTCGTCGCGGGCCAGTTCCGGGCGCATGATCTTGACGGCCACGTCCCGGCCGAGGACAGTGTCGCGCCCGCGACGGACCTCGGACATGCCGCCGTATCCGAGGGGCTCACCGATCTCGTAGCGCCCGGCCAGGACGGATGGTGTGGTCATCCGTCGACACCTGCCCACCGGGCGGGAACGGGCACGGCGTCACCGGCCGCGCCCCGGGCCTGGCCCTGCGCCTGGTCCTGGCCTCGGCCCCGTCCCTGCCCCTCGTCCTGGCCCTGCGCCTCGTCCTGACCTCGCCCCTCGCCCCGACCGGGCTGCCCCTCGGGCGGGATCAGCGAGCTGAACTCCGAGGTGAGGGAGTCCAGCATGTCCTGCAGGTCGGGGGCCGGGGGGACCCCGGACGGTGACGGTGCGGGCTCGGGGGTCGGCGTCGGGGTCGGCGGCGGCTCGGGTGCCGGGGCGGGCGCCTGCGTGGTGGTGGTCGTCACCGGGGCGGTGGACGGCGGCGTCGTGGGGGTGGTCCGGCCGAAGATCCCACCCGGGCCGAAGACCCCGGCGTTGGACAGGGCGATGACGGCCGCGACCGCGAGCGCCGCCACCAGGACGAACACCACGAGGAACCAGCCCACGCAGCCGGAGCCGCCGCTGCCGCGGCGGGGGGGCCGTGAGGTGACCGGTGGGGCGGGCTGACGCCGGGTCGCGGCGGGCGCCGGCTGGGGCCGGGACGGGTGCGCCGGTCGTGCCGGCCGCGGCCCGTCGGTGCGCGGCTGTCCGGCGGTGCCCGGGTGGGTGCGGGTGTACGCACGCGTCGGATCGGGCGAACCCCCGGCCCGGTACACGCCGCCCGGGTCGTCATCGGGCAGGACCGTGGTCGCGGCGGTGGCACCGGCAGCCCCCGCCGCGGCGCCGGCGGCCATGAACGCGCCCGGGAGACGGGGATCGCGACCGGCTCGGAGGTCGGCGATCGCCTCGGCGAAGGCCTCACCGTCCGGGTAGCGCCGGCCGGGGTCCTTGGCCATGGCCTCGGCGAGGACGCGTCGGACCGGTCCGGGCACCGAGTCCGGGAGCGGCGGCGGGGTGTCGCGGACGTGCATCATCGCCACGGAGACCGGCGAGTCGGCGACGAACGGCCGTCGACCGGCCAGGCACTCGTAACCCACCACGCCGAGCGAGTACACGTCCCCGGCCGGGGACGTCTCGTTGCCCATGGCCTGCTCGGGCGCGATGTACTGGGCGGTGCCCACGACCATCCCGGTCTGTGTGACGGCGGACGCGCCCATGGACTTGGCGATCCCGAAGTCGGTGAGCTTCACCTGCCCGGCGGGCGTGATGAGGATGTTGCCCGGCTTGACGTCGCGGTGGACCAGGCCGATGGCGTGGGCGGCGTTGAGGGCGCGGCCGGTCTGCTCGAGCATGTCGAGGGTGTGCCGCATCGGCAGCGTGCCCTCGCGGGCCAGGACGTCCGATAGCGGCTCGCCCACCACGAGTTCCATGACCAGGTAGGACAGCGGGTTCCCGGAGGCGGGGTCGTCGATCTGCCCGTAGTCGTAGACGGTGGCGATCCCGGGGTGGGAGATCCTCGCGGTGACCTTGGCCTCGGACCGGAAGCGCTCGACGAACTCGGGGTCGGAGGAGTACTCGGCCTTGAGCACCTTCACGGCGACGTGCCGGTCGAGGACGCCGTCGTCGGCCTCCCACACCTGCCCCATACCGCCGGTGGCGATGAGTCGCAGGAGGCGGTAGCGGCCGGACAGGACCGCGCCGGAGTTCAGACTCACGGCGTCCCTCCCAGCAGCGCGCCCAGGACCTCGCGACCGATGGGTGCGGCGTAGGTGGACCCGACGGTGCTGCGATCGACCCCGGGCCCGGACTCGATCGCCACGGCCACCGCCACGTCACGGCCGGGGACGAACGCGATGTACCAGGTGTAGGGGATGGACTCGGAGGAGTCCACGCCGTGCTCGGCGGTGCCGGTCTTGGAGGCCACGGTGACCCCGGGCAATCCGCCCCCGGCGCCCTGTTCGGCGGCGACCATCATCTCGGTGAGTGTGCCGGCCTGCTCGTCGGTGAGGGCGCGGGCGGCGTCGCGGGGCGTGAAGCCCTGGACGACGGAGAGATCGGGCGCCGTCAGGGTCTTGATGAGTTGCGGTTCCATGCGGACCCCGCCGTTGGAGACGGTCGCGGCGACCATGGCGTTCTGCAGGGTCGTCATGCGGACGTCGCTCTGTCCGATGGAACTCATGGCCAGCTGGGCGTCGTCCTCCATCTGCCCCAGGCCCGACGGCGCGACCGGGATGCCGAAGTCGTCCGGGGCGGTGCCGTCGACGCCGAATTTCTCCGCCATCTCGGTGAAGGCCTCCGCGCCGATCTCCTGGCTCAGCTCGACGAAGGGCACGTTGCAGGACCTCTCGAGGGCCGTGCGCAGGGTGACGGTGCTGCCGCCACAGGTCTGGCCGGCGTAGTTCTCCAGGTAGGTGGACGTGCCCGGCAGCAGGGTGCGGTCGGCGCCGGAGACGGGGGTCTCGGGGCCCATGCCCTGCTCGAGCGCGGCGGCGGTGGTGATGACCTTCATCGTGGAGCCGGGCGGGAGGGACTGCTGGGTGGCGTGGTTGAGCAGCGGCCGGTCCGGGCTCTGCTCGATGCGCGCCATCTCCTGCGCGCGGACCTCCGGGTCCAGGCTGGACAGGGCGCCCGGGTCGAAGGACGGGCTGGAGGCCAGTGCGAGCACCTCACCGGTGGAGGGGCGGACGGCGGCGACGGAGCCCACGAACGGTCCCTGGCCCGCGCCGCGCCGCAGGGCCTCGTAGGCGACCTCCTGGCCCGCGGGGTCGAGGGTGAGCTCCACCGAGCCGCCCTGCGGGGTGCGGCCCGAGATCAGGCCGGTGATCCGTTGGGACAGCAGTCTCGGGTCGGAGCCGTTGAGGAAGGCGTCCTGGGTCTGTTCGACCCCGGCGGTGGCGAACTGCAGCGAGTAGTAGCCGACGGTGGGGCCGAACACGACCGGGTCGGTGGGGTAGGTGCGCTGGAACTCGAAGCGCCCCTCCGACGGCAGGGACATGGCCAACACCCGTCCGCCGGCGGTGATCTGGCCGCGCTGGCGGGAGTACTCGTCGAGGAGCATCCGGGTGTTGCGGGAGTCGGCACGCAGCTCGTCGGCGCGGAAGACCTGGACCCAGGTCAGTTGCAGCAGCAGCGCCACCACCATGACCATGGCGGCGATCGCGACCCGTCGGATGGCGGTGTTCACGCGGCGCTCACCCGCTCCTCCGGCCCGGGGCGCGTCCCTTGGACGTCCGCATCAGGCCGGTGGCGGCCTCGGCCAGCGCGGGGGCCTGGCGTGGGGTGGGCAGCGGCCGGCGCGCGTCGTGGGACAGGCGAAGCAGGATGGCGACCAGTGCGTAGTTGGCCAACAGGCTGGAGCCCCCGTAGGCCATGAACGGCAGGGTGAGGCCGGTGAGGGGGATGAGGGTGGAGACGCCGCCGACCACGACGAACATCTGGATGGCCATGGTGGACGCCAGGCCCACGGCGACGAGTTTGCCGAAACTGTCGCGGATGGTCAGCCCCACCCGGATGCCGCGGAGGATGAGGATCGCGTAGACCATCAGCACCGCGGCGAGGCCGATCAGGCCCAGTTCCTCGCCGATGGTGGAGGTGATGAAGTCGGTGTTCGCGAACGGCACCTGGTCGGGTCGGCCGTTGCCGAGCCCGGTGCCGCCCATGCCGCCGGAGGCGAGTCCGAACAGGGCCTGCGAGCTCTGGTAGCCGCCGGTGTCGAAGAACGCGAAGGGGTCCTGCCAGATCTGGAACCGCACACGGACGTGCCCGAACAGCGCGTAGGCCAGCACGCCGCCCACGGCGACGAGGACCACGCCGATGAGCAGCCAGCTCACCCGCTCGGTGGCCACGTACAGCAGCGTGAGCACGGTGGCGAACAGCAGGAGCGCCATGCCGAGGTCGGTGTTGAACACCAGCACGCCCAGGGACAGGAACCAGGCCACGATGATCGGCCCGAGGTCGCGGGCGCGCGGCAGGTCCACGCCCAGCACGCGCTTGCCGGCGGTGGTGAACAGCTCGCGCTTCTCCACCAGGATCGAGGCGAAGAAGATGATGAGCAGGATCTTGGCGAACTCGCCGGGCTGGATGGTGAACCCGGGCAGGATGATCCAGTTCTTGGCGCCGTTGATCTCGGAGAACCGGGAGGGCAGTACGGCCGGGATCGCCAGCAGAGCCAGGCCCGCGAATCCCATCGTGTAGCCGTACCGGGCCAGGACGCGGTGGTCGCGCAGGAAGTACAGCACCACCGCCATCACGGTCAGGCCGAGGAACGTCCACAGCAGCTGTCGGGTGACGTCCATCCCGGGCGGGTCGTTGCCGCTCGCCGCGGCGTTGGCCGCGTACGACAGGTCGAGCCGGTAGATGAGCACCAGTCCCAGCCCGTTGAGCAGCGCGACGCCCGGTAGCAACACCGGATCGGCGTAGGGCGCGAGCCAGCGGATGAGCAGGTGGGCGCCGCCGGCGAGGCCGAGGAACGCCAGGGTGATCCACAGCAGCGCCAGGGACAGTTCCTGCTCCTGGGCGAGTTGGACCAGCAGCAGCGAGAACCCGACGATCACCGCGGCGGCGACGAGCAGGACCAGTTCCTTGCCCCGGCGCGGGCTGTCGGGCACCGCCCGGCCGCGGGGATCGGATGCGGGTGAGGCCGACGATGGTGAGGCAGATGCGGGAGAGGACATGGGTCAGCTCACCGCCCGGCAGGTCTCCCCGGGCACAGGTGCGGGGGTCGTGGGGGAGGGGGGAGTCGCCGGTTCGTCCGTGGGGGCGGGCTCGCCGGGCGACGGCGACCCGGTGGGTGCGGGGGAACCCGTGGGAGAGGGCGACTCGGTGGGAGAGGACGACGACGAGGTCTGCTCGCGCGGGCGCTCCTGCTGCTCACGGGGGTCGCACGGCGGCAGGAGGTTGTCCTCCGTGAGCCGGGAGACCTGGGCGCCCGCCTCGGCGAGGCTCCCCGACGGCAGTCCGGCGCGAACGGTCTCCCGGGCGGGTTCGCGGAGGTCCCCCAGGGTGAACACGTCGCATCCGGCGGGGATGGCATCGGGGGAGTGCATCGTCAGGTCGCCCTCGCGGGTCAGGCATCCCACCTGGATGACCGAGGCCAACGAGATGCCGAAGACCTCCCCGGAGATGCCCCTCTTCACGACGACCTGGCTGTCCGACTCGGTGACGAAGTAGTTGCTGCGGACGAGCAGCGCGGACACGCCCACGATCCCGGCCAGCAGTACGAGCACCCCGACGACGCTCAGGGCGAAACGCCATCTGCTGCCGCGCGGTGGGGCGGCGTCGACCTCGTCGTCGTCGTCGTATCCGTTCCCACGCCCGGCACCCGACTCCCCGGCGGCACCGGACGTTCCGGCGGCTCCCCCGCGTGAGGCGACCTGGGCGCGTGAGAACGCGGCGGCCTTACCGGCCGCGGTGTCGGAGTAGGGGTCGGCGGCGGGGTCGATCTGGCCCGGCTCGTCGCCCGACGCCGCGCCCACCACCACGGGGATGACCGGCGCGTCGCGCGGGGAGTCCAGGACGTCGGCCAGGACGACCGTGATGTTGTCCGGCCCGCCCGAGCGCAACGCCAGCTGGACCAGCCGGTCCGCGGCCTCCTCGACGGTGCCGGTGGCCAGCGTCTCGGCGATCGTCTCGGTGCTCACCGGGTCGGACAGGCCGTCGGAGCAGAGCAGGTAGCGGTCGCCGACCCGCGCCTCGCGGATGACGGCGGTCGGCTCCACCGGCTCCCCGGTCAGCGCCTTGAGGATGAGCGAGCGCCGCGGATGGGTGTGGGCCTCGTCGGCGGAGAGCTCCCCGCGGTCGACGAGGGACTGGACGAACGTGTCGTCCTTGGTGATCTGGGTCAGCGTCCCGTCGCGCAGCAGATAGGCCCGGGAGTCACCCACGTGGAGCAGGCCCATGCGGCGGCCGTCGAACAGCAGCGCGGTGGCCGTGCACCCCATGCCGTCGGTCTCCGGGTGCGCCTCGACGTGGGAGGCGATCGCCTCGTTGCCGACCGTCAGTGCGCGGGTCAGGGCCCCGGTGAGATCCTGCCCCGGTTCGTCCTCGTCGAGCCTGGCCAGCGCCGCCACGACGAACTGGCTGGCGATCTCACCCGCGGCGTGCCCGCCCATGCCGTCGGCGAGGGCCAACAGGCGGGGGCCGGCGTAGGCCGAGTCCTCGTTGTTCTCCCGCACCATGCCCAGGTGCGAGCGCGCGGTGTAGACGAGCCCCGGGGTCACGTGCGCAGCTCGATCACGGTCTTGCCGATCCGGATCGGCGTGCCGGCGTCCACCTTGACCGGGGTCGTCACCCGCGATCTGTCCAGATAGGTGCCGTTGGTCGAGCCGAGGTCCTCAAGGAACCAGTCGGGGCCGTGCGGGGACAGCCGCGCGTGCTGGTTGGACGCGTAGTCGTCGTCGATCACCAGGGTGCACGAGTCGGCCCGGCCCACCAGGACCGGCTGCTCGGACAGGGTGATCCGGGTACCTGCGAGGGCGCCCTGGGTGACCACAAGATGCCGGATCGCCCGGGAGCCGCGGCCGAACACGCCGCCCCGGCGCTCGCCGCGGCCGGACGACCTCATCCCCACGTTGCCGAAGACGTCGGTCTTCAGCGCCCGCAGGGTGAGGTAGATGAACAGCCACAACAGCGCCAACAACAGGCCGCGCGAGAGCTGCAGAACGAGTCCCTGCACTGGTGCCGTCCTCCCCTCGCCCGCCGATTCACCTCGGACAACGTGTGGCCGCCCCCGGTGGTTCCGGGGGTCATCCGTGTCGAGGCTAGTCGAACCGGACGGTGATCTCCGAGTGTCCGACCCTGATGACGTCGCCGTCGGCGAGTTGCCAGTCCTGGATCGGCCCGTCGTTCACCGTGGTGCCGTTGGTCGAGCCGAGGTCGGTGAGAACCGCTTCCCGACCATCGAAGTGGATGTCCGCGTGCTGGCGTGACACCCCGGTGTCGGGCAGGCGGAACGCTGCGTCCTGCCCGCGTCCCAGCAGGTTGGAGCCCCGCTGGAGCCGGAACGTGCGCCCCGAGCCGTCCTCGAGGTGCAGCGTGACCGTCAGCGAGGCCCGGCCCTGGGTGATCTGGGTCGGGGCGTCCGACGGGCCACCCCAGCCCGCGCTCCGGGCTCCGGGGCCGGTCGAGACCGGGTAGTTGGAAGCGGGTGCCTGCATGTCGCTGTTCTCCTTGCTCGCACTCGGCTCGTCCACGCCCCGTCGGTCGCCACCCGGCGACGACGGCGCCGGATGATCCGGCGCCGGCGCCGGTGCGGCGGCCGAGATGTGGAACGGGACGGCGTCGGGGTCCACGACCCCGTCGATACGCATCTGTCCGGTGTGGAGGTCGTCGCGCTCCACGAAGGTCACGGTGACCGGGCCGTACGTCTCCCAGCCCTGCTCGGAGATGTGGTCCGACAGGTGGCGGGAGAAGGTCTTGACGGCCAGGGCCTCGTCCTCGGTGAAAGAGGCGTAGTCCGACCGGGCCAGGGTGATGGTGTAGCTGTTGGACACCAACAGGTGCCCGTCGACCACCTTGAGGGAGGCCTCCGCCTGCTTGCGGAGCTGTGACTCCACCTCGGCCGCCACGACTCTCCCGCCGAAGAGGCGGGCGAACGCGTCGCCGACCGCGCCCTGCAGGGTGCGCTCGAACTTCCCGACGATCCCCACGCCTCGCCTCCTTCCTCGTGGTGGGCCCGGCCATCTGGCCGGGCCGGCTGTCCTCGCGCCGCCCGCGGCGGCATCCGGTCGATCATAGAGGCGGTGGCGGTGGGAAGCACGCTTCCAGCCGCAGAGGAGCCCTCACCAGCCGATTAGTGCGGTAGGAACGCCGCGTGTTAACGTATTCGGGCGTTACTCGGGCGAGTGGCGGAATGGCAGACGCGCTGGCTTCAGGTGCCAGTGTCCTTCGGGACGTGGGGGTTCAAGTCCCCCTTCGCCCACACATCGGGAGCACCCCGGATCGTCACTGACGATCCGGGGTGCTTCTTATTTCACGCCGCTAAGCACCAAGGCGTATGGCTTACGTCACAAGGTCCCCGAAAACGATCCCACCGGCTCGTTCGCGGTCCACAGTGTCCCGTAGGCTCTGCCGGAAGTTCTTCCGGTGGACGTGGCGCCACCCTGCCCGCGCCGGAGGACGACGCCGTAACGGTGGACGAAGCAGGGGTAACCATCCCACCCCGAGCCGCTTCGTGAGCTCTGATCTCGGATCGGTGACTGGAGCGCACCCCGGGCACACACGTGCCGGGCCTGTGGAGAATACGTAGAACACGCCAAAACTCGAGACGTCAGAGCCGGCGCACACGCGTCGGCTCGCTCACAACGCAGTATAAGGATGCCCTATGGCTTCGAGCCTTGAAGAGATCCCTGATATGAAGCCGGACTCCGATGTCCGGGATGCCGGTGTCGCGCCGTCGGTGATCGGTGTGGTCGCCGAGTCCAACCCGGCGGAGAACCGCGTGGCGGCGACGCCCGAGACGGTGGCGAAGCTGATCGGCCTGGGCTACCGGGTCGTGGTGGAGCACGACGCCGGTACGCGCGCGGAGTTCGCGGATGCCGCCTATGCGGAGGCCGGTGCCGAGCTGGCCGATGGTGACGCCGCGTGGTCGGCGGACGTGGTGATGAAGGTCGCCGTGCCCACCGAGGCCGAGGTGGCGCGGGTCCGGTCGGGCGCGACGCTGGTGGGGCTGTTGGCGCCGGCGCAGAACGAACATCTCCTCGGTCTGCTCGCCGAGCGCGGCGTGACCGCGCTGGCGATGGATGCGGTCCCGCGTATCTCGCGGGCGCAGTCGATGGACGTGCTGTCGTCGATGGCCAACATCGCCGGCTACCGCGCCGTGATCGAGGCGGCGCACCACTTCGGACGGTTCTTCACCGGCCAGGTCACCGCAGCGGGCAAGGTCCCGCCGGCCAAGGTGCTCGTCGCGGGTGCCGGCGTGGCGGGTCTCGCCGCGATCGGGGCAGCCTCGAGCCTGGGCGCCATCGTCCGCGCGACCGATCCGCGCCCCGAGGTGGCCGACCAGGTCAAATCCATCGGTGGCGAGTACCTGCCGGTCGAGGTGCCCGAGGAGGAGAAGGTCGTCTCCACCGACGGGTATGCCAAGGCCACCAGTGAGGCCTACGACCGGGCCGCGGCGAACCTCTACTCGGAGCAGGCAGCCGACGTGGACATCATCATCACCACCGCGCTGATCCCGGGTCGGCAGGCACCGCGCCTGATCACGGCCGCCGACATCGCGACGATGAAGCGCGGCTCGGTCATCGTCGACATGGCGGCCGCGCAGGGCGGCAACGTCGAGGGCAGTGTGGCCGACGAGGTCGTCGTCACCGAGGGTGGTGTGACGATCATCGGTTACACCGACCTGGCCGGGCGGCTGCCTGCGCAGGCTTCGCAGCTGTACGGCACCAACCTGGTCAACCTGACCAAGCTGGTCACGCCGGGCAAGGACGGCGCGTGGGCGCTGGACATGGACGACGTGGTCCAGCGCGGCGTGACGGTGACACGGGGCGGCGAGATCATGTGGCCGCCCCCGCCGGTGCAGGTCAGTGCCGCCCCCGCGGCGGCCGCTGCCCTCGAACCGGTCGAGCCCAAGCCTGAGAAGAAGAAGATGTCGGCCGGCGCGAAGCTCGGCCTGATCGCCGCCGGCATGGCGTTGCTGCTGCTGCTCACCGCGGTCGCGCCGGGCGACATCCCGCGCCACATCACGGTGTTCGTGCTGGCGATCGTGATCGGCTACTACGTCATCGGCAACGTGCACCACGCGCTGCACACCCCGTTGATGTCCGTGACCAACGCGATCTCCGGAGTGATCGTCGTGGGTGCGTTGCTGCAGGTCGGGATCGACAACACCCTCGGCCTGGCGCTCGCCGCCATCGCGATCCTCGTCGCGTCCATCAACGTCTTCGGCGGTTTCGCCGTGACGCGTCGCATGCTCGGCATGTTCTCGAAGGGAGCCTGAGCAGATGTCTGTTGAGACCGCCGCCAATGCGGCCTACCTGGTCGCCGCACTGCTGTTCATCCTGTCGCTCGCCGGGCTGTCCAAGCACGAGACCGCCCGCCGGGGCCTGACCTTCGGCATCGCCGGCATGGCGCTGGCCCTGGTCGCCACCGTCGCGCTGGTCATCGACCACCAGCCCGCCACCATCGGCATCGTGTTGATGGTCGTGGCCGTCGCCATCGGCGCCGTCATCGGCCTGATGCGCGCGCGTAGCGTGCAGATGACCGAGATGCCCGAACTCATCGCCCTGCTGCACTCGTTCGTCGGCCTGGCCGCCGTGCTGGTCGGGTGGAACGGCTACCTCGAGCCCGAGCTGCACGGTGAGCTCACCGGTTCGCTGCTCGGCATCCACCACGCCGAGGTGTTCATCGGCGTGTTCATCGGCGCCGTCACCTTCACCGGTTCGATCGTCGCCTACCTCAAGCTGTCGGGGAAGATGAAGTCCGCACCGCTGGTGCTGCCGGGCAAGAACCTCATCAACCTCGGCATCCTCGTGGCGTTCGTCGCGCTGACCGTGTGGTTCGTCATCTCCCCCGCGCTGTGGATGCTCATCGTGGTCACCGCCCTGGCGCTGGCCCTGGGCTGGCACCTGGTCGCCAGCATCGGTGGCGGCGACATGCCGGTCGTGGTGTCGATGCTCAACTCGTACTCCGGCTGGGCCGCCGCGGCCACCGGCTTCCTGTTGGGCAACGATCTGCTCATCGTGACCGGCGCGCTGGTCGGCTCCTCGGGCGCGTACCTGTCCTACATCATGTGCAAGGCGATGAACCGCTCGTTCTTCTCCGTCATCATGGGCGGCTTCGGTATCGAGGCCTCATCGGGCGAGGGCAAGGACCACGGCGAGCACACCGAGATCGATGTCGCCGGTGCGGCCGAGATGCTGGCGGACGCCTCGAGGGTGATCATCGCCCCCGGTTACGGCATGGCCGTGGCGCAGGCGCAGTACCCGGTCGCCGACCTCACCCGCACCCTGCGTGAGCGTGGCGTCGACGTGCGCTTCGCCGTCCACCCGGTCGCCGGTCGCCTGCCCGGCCACATGAACGTCCTGTTGGCCGAGGCCAAGGTGCCCTACGACATCGTGCTCGAGCTCGACGAGATCAACGACGACTTCGCGGACACCGACGTGGTGCTGGTCATCGGTGCCAACGACACCGTGAACCCGGATGCCGCCGAGGACCCGGGTAGCCCGATCGCGGGTATGCCCGTGCTCCACGTCTGGGAGGCCGAGAACGTCATCGTGTTCAAGCGGTCGATGGCCGCCGGTTACGCCGGCGTCCAGAACCCGCTGTTCTTCCGCGACAACACCCAGATGCTGTTCGGCGACGCCAAGGACCGCGTCGACGACATCCTGGCCGCGGTCAAGGATCAGCAGGGCGCCAGGGCCTGACGCGCCGACCCGCCCGTTCGACCGTTCGACCGTTCGACCACATCCGCTACCCGCCCTACGGATCCGCTATTCCGATTGGAGTAGCGGATCCCGAGGGGGAGTAGCGAATGTGGTCGTCTGTCGTCTGTCGTCTGTCTTCCGGATGGCGGGCGGCGGGCGGCCTGGTGAAGGACTCGGGTTACGGCTCCGAGGCCGGTCCCGAGGCCATCGAGTGCTATCTCAACACCCGGTCAATCGCGATTCGGAACGTCTGACCGAGGTCGGGGACGACCAACGCCGGGGCCTGCAGCGGAGTCGGATAGAACCGGCGGCACGGCAACCCGGGCCGCCCCGCCCGGTTACTTCTTCTTCAGCGCGTCCGTGCACCGCAGACGGAGCTTCTCCAGTTCGCGTCCGTGCTGCTCCGCACGCTCCACCAGCTTCTCCAGCGTGGGCCGGGGAAGCCTGGGGTCGTCGATGTCGAGCAACGCCTTGAAGCCGAGCGTCTTGCCCGTCACCGCGAGCGTCAGCGCCTCGAGCTCGACCAGATCGCTCAGCGGGGAACGTTCGGCGGCGCGGCGGTTGGGCTTGAGCTGGCCGAACTTCTCGGCGGCCTTGGCGGGCAGGTCCTTGAGCATCGAGGGTGACGTCCCCGCCAGCGTCATGAGCTCCTCGAGGCTCCTGAGGTCGTCCACGGTCTCGTCGCCGATGCGGGAGACGACCTTCCTGGTCTCCGGGTCGTCGTGGTCCTCGGCCACGCGGCGGAACAGGTCGATCCCGGCGGCGGCACCGGCGTGGTGGTCCTGCATGTACGTCTGCAACATCTCGGTGGCCATGTACTGACGGTACGAGAGCGGGCGCGGGAGGCAACCGATCGGACGGATCGGAGCCTCAGCGCGCGAGGAGTCCCTTCGCGATGTGGGTCACCTGGATCTCGTTGCTGCCCGCGTAGATCATGAGCGACTTGGCGTCGCGGGCGAGCTGCTCGACCCGGTACTCGGCCATATATCCGTTGCCGCCGAACAACTGCACGGCCTCCATCGCCACCTCGGTAGCCGCCTCCGAGGAGTACAGCTTCATCGCCGACGCCTCCGCGAGCGAGAGCGGCTTGCCGGCACGCGCGCGCTCGATGGAGTTGAAGACCATGTTGCGGACATTCATCCGCGCCACCTCCATCTTCGCCAGCTTGAGCTGGATCAGCTGGAAGCGCCCGATCTCCTGGCCCCACAGGGTGCGCTCGCGGGAGTAATCGACGCACAGCCGGTGGCACTCTTCGATGATGCCCAGCGCCATGGTGGCCACCCCGATCCGCTCGGCGGTGAAGCTCGACCGCGCCGACTCGCGGCCGTCGCCCCCGCGACCGGACTCGGACTCGCCGAGCAGCCGGTCCCCGCCGAGGCGGACGTTGTCGAAGAACAGCTCCCCGGTCGGGGAACTGTGCAGGCCCATCTTCTTGAACGGAGCACCCTGCGTGAGGCCCTCCATGCCCTTGTCCAGCACGAACGTCAAGACCTTGCGGTCGCGCTTGTCGGCGTCCGTGGCGGGTCCGGTGCCGCCGGCTCCACCCGACCCCTCGTCGAGCTTGGCGTAGACGATCATCACGTCCGCGTACGGCCCGTTGGTGATGAAGGTCTTCTGGCCGTTGAGGATGTAGTCCTCGCCGTCGCGTCGCACGTAGGTCCGCATGCCGCCGAAGGCGTCGGAACCGGAGTCCGGCTCGGTGATGGCCCACGACGCGACCTTCTCCATGGTCACGATCCCCGGCAGCCAGCGTTCCTTCTGCGCCAGCGTCCCGCGGGACATGATCGTGGTCGCGCCCAGCCCGAGGCTCACGCCGAGCGCGGAGACCAGCCCCATGCACGCGCCGGCCAGTTCACTGGTGACCACGGCCATCATGGAGTCCCGGTTCTCGAGGGCGCCGCCGGAGTCGTCGTCCCCCCTCCCACCGTCGCCGCGCGGCGCGTCACCGGATGCAGCCCCGCCGCCCGCGGTTCCAGACCCCGCAGCCCCGCCGCCCGCGGCCCCGCTCCCGGCGGCCGCGCCGACGGTCTCGCGCGCCCGCTCCCTGGCCAGCATCTTCTCGACCCCGTCGCGGGCCATGGCATCGATGCCGAACTCGGCGAACAGCTTCCGGATGATCGGGTACGGCGGGATCTCACCGCTCTCCAGGGCGTCGAGCTGGGGGCGGATCTCCTTGGCGATGAAGCTGCGCACGGCGTCGCGGATCATCAGGTCGGTCTCGGACCACTCGTACATCGGCGTCTCGTCTCCTCGGTGCCCAGGGGTGTGCCGCGCGTCACTGCAACATGTGTCAGCTCAGTGTGTCGCGGACAGAGCGGTGGGCGCGGCCGTTTGCGGCGAATGGCCGGCCCGGCGACGACGGGGTCGGGCACACTCGGGGACATGAGTGCCCTCCAGGACAGTGCATCCCCCCGAGTCCGCCACCACCCCGCAGGTCGCGAGCAGCTCGGCCGGATCGGCCTGTGGACCGGCTCGCTGGAGGGACTGACGCCGGCGGCGATTCCCGACGTCCTCGGTGAGCTCGACGACCAGGGATGGGGCTCGCTGTGGTTCGGCGAGGCCGTGGGTCGCGAGGCGTTCACCGCCGCGCAGTTGTACCTGGGCGCCACGCGCCGGATGGCGATCGGCACCGGCATCGCCAACATCTACGGCCGCGACGCCTCGGCGGCGGGGGCGGCCGCCCGGACGATCGAGGCCATGCACCCGGGCCGGTTCGTCCTGGGTCTCGGCGTCTCGCACGCGCCGCTGGTCGAGCGCCACCGCGGCCACCACTACGGCCGGCCGCTGTCGGCGATGCGCGAGTACCTCGACGCGCTCGACCGGACTCAAGCCATGGCGGCGGGCGAGGACACGATGCCGCCGGTCGTGCTCGCCGCGCTCGGCCCCAAGATGCTCGAGCTCTCGCGCGACCGCACCGCCGGCGCCCACCCGTACCTGACGTTGCCCGAGCACACCGCCCGGGCGCGCGAGATCCTCGGCGGGACCGCCGACGACGGGCCGGCCCTGGTCGTGGAGCACGCCGCGGTGGTGGCCGAGGGGGTCGACGACGACGACGAGGTGTGGCGGTCGCGGGCCCACGATCACCTCAATGTCTATACAGGCCTGCCCAACTACCGGAACTCGTGGACCCGGCAGGGGTTCGACGAGTCGGACTACGTGCGCGGGGGCAGCGACCGGCTCAAGCACGCGATGGTCACGCGCGGGGTCGAGGCGACGCGGGCGCGTGTGCAGGAGCACCTGGACGCCGGGGCCTCGACCGTGCTGGTGCAGGTGCTCGGCGAGAACGTGCTGACGCCGCCGGTGGAGGACTGGCGGATCGCGGCCGCGGGGCTGCTCGGCTGACGCCGTGCCTCGCCGGCCTCACCGGCTTACGCTGCCGGTTTGCACGTTCTTGCCCCGGGTATGCAGCGGGATCGGACCATAGCGGGCGCGTAAGTCAGCGGGCCCCGAGGGGCAGGATCCTGACGCGGTCTTGCCTGCGTCCCGTCTCGGCCGCGGCCGTGCCGCCTATGTCCGCCCGGGCCGCCGTCAGCCGTCGTAGGCGACCGTCTCCACGACGATCGGCCCGGCGACGGCCCCGCCGGTGGTGGTGAGTCGGTATTCGACCCGCCCTGGGCCGGTGGAGATCTGCGCTTCGTAGGGGTGGGAGATCGGATCGGGGATGCCCGTCGAGATCCGCGGGAACGGGACCTGTGCGACCTTCTCCCCGGTGGCGCCGGTGTCGAGGTTGCGCCACGAGAGGGTGGCCGTGAGGTTGCACGGGCCCACCCCGACGACGGCGAAGGCCCAGGAGACGGATGCCGTGTCCGGGTACCCGTCGCCGTCGAGCGTGGTGGAGATCGCGCCTGCGCACAACCCGGAGGGTGAGCCGCCCACGGCGATCACGCGGTCAGGAGCGGGGAACAGGAGCGGGATGGCCTCGGAGGAGTCCTGGGCGTTCGCGGTGGCCGGGGCCGTGACGGCGGCGGTCAGTGCGACGGCCGTGGCGGCGAGGAACGCCCCCACGGCGACGGTGGGCCGGCGGGTGATCCGCCGGGTCGAGCCGGTGGTGTCCACCCGCTCATCGTCGCACCGCGGACGCCGGCAGACAATAGTGAGCGAGGATTCCGCCGTCACGGACCGTCATGTCGAACGCCGTGGTCGTGACCGGAACGAGAACCCGTTCGACACCTGTCTGTAATGTCCGACGAGAGGCTCCGGACGTGAGCCTCGGTCGGAAGGACACGGGATGATGGCACGAAGGCGCGGTGGGGACGCCGACACCGTCCGGTCGGACGAGAACGGCCTCATCGCGGTCCTCGCCTTCGGCGGCATCGTCATGTCCCTCAGCCAGACGCTGGTCATCCCGCTGCTGGGCATGCTGCCGGCGATTCTCAACACCTCCGCGGTCAACGCCTCCTGGGTCGTCACCATCACGCTGCTCGCCGGAGCGGTGGCCGGTCCGCTCATGGGACGACTGGGAGACCTCTATCCGAAGAAGTACGTGCTCATCGGTTGCACGGCGGTCATGGTCGTCGGCTCGGTGCTGTGCGCACTGGCCACCTCGCTGTGGCCGATGCTCATCGGGCGCGCCCTGCAGGGCGTGGGAATCGGTGTGATCCCCATCGGCATCGCCACGATGCGCGAGATCCTCCCGGCGCGTCGACTCGCACCGGCGATCAGTCTGATGAGCTCCTCGCTCGGAGTGGGAGGGGCGCTCGGGCTCCCGGCGGCGGCTGCCCTGGCGCAATACGGTTCGTGGCAGTGGATGTTCTGGGGGTCCGGGGCCCTGGGAGTGGCGATCATCGTGATGATGATGGTGCGTCTCCGGACGCTGCCGGCCGCCAAACCGGACGGCACGCTCGACGTCATCGGCGCAGTGGGGCTCGCGATCGCCCTCATCTCGTTGCTGCTCGCGGTGTCCAAGGGCGCCGACTGGGGCTGGAGCTCCCCGTTGACCCTCGGCTTGCTGGCGCTCACCGCGGTGTCACTGCCGGGATGGGCGCTGTGGGTACTTCGGCATCCGTCACCCATCGTGGACCTGCGGGTTGCCGCCCGTCGCCCCGTCCTGATGACCAACATCGCCTCGGTGACCATCGGCATGGGCCTCTATGCGCAGCTGCTGATCATGCCCCAGATTCTCCAGCTCCCGGTCGAGACCGGACACGGGTTGGGCCAGTCGATGGTGGCCATGGGGTTGTGGAGCGCGCCCGGCGGGCTGGCGATGATGGCGGTCTCCCCACTCAGCGGGAGACTCATCGGCACCCGCGGCCCCAAGACCACGCTCATCCTGGGAGCGCTGGTGGTCGCGGTCGGCTATGCGTCCGGGTTGTTCCTCATGGGATCGACCTGGGGTGTGATGACCGTCGGCATCGTGGTGAGCGGCGGTGTGGGGCTGGCCTACGGTGCGATGCCCGCGCTGATCATGGCCTCGGTCCCCACCTCCGAGATGGGCTCGGCCAACAGCGTCAACACGCTCATGCGCTCCATCGGCACCACGACCTCTGCCGCGGTGCTGGGCGTGCTGCTCACCCAGATGTCCATGGACTTCGAGGGGCTGTTCGTCCCCACCGAGACCGGATTCCGGGTCGGTCTGATGTTCGGCTGCGGCGCGACCCTCCTTGCCGCGGCGGTCGCCGCCACGATCCCGCCACCGTGGGAGGGCAAGGCCACGGCCCCAGCGGTGCCGGCGCGGGAGAGCTGAGCGGCCGGATCAGTACGCGCCGGACAGGATCCCGTCGACCCGCGACCGGTCGATCTTGGTGGTGATGCCGCACGCCGTGCACGTGGCCGTGTACGACGACCCCAGCGGGATGATGGGGATGAAGAACAGGGAGAACGCTCGCTTCCGACGGTCGACCCGCTGTGCGGCGACGTTGCCGCAGTTCGGGCACGTGGCCCGGGCCAGCCCGAGGTTCCGGGACGAGTTCTTGAAACCGAAGATGAAGAACATCGGCCCAGCGTGACACCGCACCGGGCCGCGCGCACCCGGTGCGGTGGAGTTCAGGCCCCGGGACCCGAGCCGTCCGCGGTCGACCGGGCGCGGGCCACGATTGCATCGGCCAGCTCTGCCGGCCGCTCGTCGGGGATCCAGTGACTGACCCCGCTCATCTCGACGAACCGGTAGTCGGCGTCCACGTGGTGGCGGGTCCGCTCGGCGCCCCCGCGGCCCAGGGCCGGGTCGCGGTCACTCCACACGAAGGTGGTGGGCACACGGACCGCCGCGGTCGAGCGGGACGGTGAGCCGAAGGGCAGGGCCCGGTACCAGCCGAGTCCCCCGGGGATCGCGCCGGCGGCGACCATCTCACGCCGGTAGCGCTCGATCATCTCGGGCGTCATACCCATCCCGGCCAGGGCCTTCTCGGGCCGCGGGCCGGCCGAGGTGAGCAGTCGCTCCGGCAGGAACGGCAGCTGGAAGAGCCCGATGTACCAGGATCGCAGCAGCTGGTCGGAGGCGACCATGGCCTTGAGGAAGGCGGCGGGGTGGGGGACCGACACGGCGGTGAGACTGCGGAAGCGGTCGGGGTGCGCCCCGGCGACATCCCACGCGACGGCGGCGCCCCAGTCGTGACCCACCACGTGGGCGTCGGGCAGCCCGGCGGCGTCGAGCAGCGCGAGGACGTCCCCCACCAGTTCCGACAGTCGGTACGCGCGCCGACCACGGGGGCGGGCGGACTCGCAGTACCCGCGCTGGTCCAGCGCGAGGGTCCGGTACCCGGCCGCGTGCAAGAGCGGAGACACGAGGTCCCAGCTGGAGGTGCGCTGCGGGAACCCGTGGAGCAGGACGATCGCCTCGCCGTCGGCGGGCCCGGAGTCCACCGCGCGCAGCTCCATGCCGTCGCGGGAGAACCACACGTCCGGCCGGTGGGCGTTCGGATCAGCCGCGGACATATCCCCTCCTGACCGCCCGGTCGAGGATTCCGAGCGTCGCCTTGAGCGCCGATGCGTCCAGCACCGGCAGTACTCCCGAGTCGCGCCACTTCGGGTGCGCGTCGGACCAGTCGTAGTAGCTGACGACCTCGGTACGCGCCCCCTCGGTGTCGTCGCCATCGCCGTTATCGCCATTGCCCAGCGGGATGAGGCGGTAGCCGTAGGTGTGGCCGATCGGGGGCGTGATGGCTCCGTCGATGGTCCAGGCGATCTCGGCGTCCGGCTCGAACCGGGTGATGATCACCGTGACGTCGTACTCGCCCATGTCGTAGTCGCCGAGGGACTCGCGGTCCATGTGGACGACGAACCGGTCGCCCTCGGCGGTGACCACCGATCCTTCGGCCGCCTGGAGCATCCCCGAGGAGTCGATCGCCACGTGGCCGTCGGGATCGCACAGCACGGCGAACACGCGGTCCGCCGGGGCCGAGATCACTCGCCGCGCCTCGAGGCGGAGGCCGGCAGGACTCTGGCGGGCGGAGGCCTCACGGGGGTCGGGGTGGGGGCTCATGGCCGAGACGCTACCCGCGCACGCCGCGGGCCGGGGACCTCTCGCGATCCCCGACCCACGGTGTCCGGCTACTGCTCCGTGCCCTGCGTCAGATGCGGGCCGGGTCGGGACGCTCCCACGCCCGGTGGGTGGACAGCAGCGGCTTGAGTGCGGGCAGCACGCCGGCCGCCGCGTCGACCGCGACCACGCCCGGGGTGTCCGACGTCAGCCCGAAGTCGACGTACCGGTCGATGGGCGCCAGGGTGGCGATGGCCTTCTTGTGCCGGCACATCTCGCTGATGAGCACGTCGGTCCGCGGGTGGGCGGGGAGGTCGACGACGACGAGGGCATCGAACTCGATGGACCGCTGCGTCTGATAGGTCCGCGAGATCGCGACCGTCGCGTCGGGTTCGCCCTCGCCCAGCCTGCCGCCGACCGGGCCGATCACCAGCGGCACCATGTCGTCGTCGAACACGGCCTGCACGAGTTCCTTGACCGCGGCGACGTCGGAGTTCTCCGTGACGAGGATGCCGATCTGGCGTCCGTCGGAAGGCCACTCCTTGCCGATCTGGGACAGGGCCGGGCTGGTGACGACCTCGGCCACGGGGACCTTCGCGGGCGCGGGCAGCCCCAGCCCCGACGCGACGGTGACGGCCAGGTCATGGTCGATGTGCGCGAGCTGCTCGACCTGGCGGATCTTGATGGCCTCCTCGTAGCACTTGCCCAGCTCGAAGGTGTACGCCTCGGCGACGTGCGCCTTCTCGACCTCGGTGAGGCTGGTGTAGAACAGCGTCGCCTGCGAGTAGTGATCGTCGAACGTCGCCGGGGCGTCGCGGACGACCTGCGCGTCGGCGATCTGCTGCGCCACCTCCACCAGCGCACCGTCGGTGGTGCCCGCCATGAACGGGCACCCGCCGTCGAGGCTGTTGGGCTGGTACGGGGCTACTCCCACGTGGTCGGCCGACTGGTGGAAGCCGTCGCGGAGCATGTCGTTGACCGGGGCGTGGGGACGGTTGATGGGGATCTGGCCGAAGTTCGGACCGCCCAGACGCGTGAGCTGGGTGTCGAGGTAGGAGAACAGTCGGCCCTGCAGGAGCGGGTCGTTGGTGACGTCGATGCCCGGCACGAGGTGGCCCGGGTGGAACGCGACCTGCTCGGTCTCCGCGAAGAAGTTCTTGACGTTGGCGTTGAGCGTCATCGTGCCGATCACCTGCACCGGTGCGAGCTCCTCGGGGACGATCTTGGTCGGGTCGAGCAGGTCGATGCCGTGGAACATCTCGCTGACGCCGTTCTCGTCGACCGTGTCCGGGAAGACCTGGATTGCCAGGTCCCACTTCGGGAACGCGCCGGACTCGATCGCGTCGGCCAGGTCGCGGCGGTGGAAGTCCGGGTCCATGCCGGCGGTGATCTGGGCTTCCTCCCACACCTGCGAGTGGACGCCGAGGTGGGGCTTCCAGTGGAACTTCACCAGGCTGGTCTCGCCGGCGTCGTTGATCATCCGGAACGTGTGGACACCGAAGCCCTCCATCATCCGGAACGAGCGCGGGATGCCGCGGTCCGACATGTTCCACATGGTGTGGGCCTGCGCCTCGGTGTGCAGGGAGACGAAGTCCCAGAAGGTGTCGTGCGCGCTCTGGGCCTGCGGGATCTCGCGATCCGGGTGCGGCTTGGCGGCGTGGACGACGTCGGGGAACTTGATCGCGTCCTGGATGAAGAACACCGGGATGTTGTTACCGACCAGGTCCCAGGTGCCCTCGTCGGTGTAGAACTTGGTCGCGAATCCGCGGGTGTCGCGGACGGTGTCGGCGGATCCGCGGTTGCCGAGCACGGTGGAGAAGCGGACGAAGACCTCGGTCTCCTTGCCCTCGGCGAAGACGCCGGCCTTGCAGACGCTCGCTGCGGCGCCGTTGGCCACGAACGTCCCGTGCGCACCGGCCCCGCGGGCGTGGACCGCGCGCTCCGGGATGCGCTCGTGGTCGAAGTGCATGATCTTCTCGCGTAGGTGGTGGTCCTGAAGCAGGACCGGGCCGCGACGACCGGCCTTGAGCGAGTGATCGGTGTCGGACAGGCGCGCGCCCTGGGCGGTGGTGAGGAACTGGCCCTGCTGACGCATGACCTCCTCGCGGGCGGTGACCGAGCCGGGCGGCTCCGCGCCGGTCGGGCCGTACGGGGTCGCGCCCTTCTGGTCGGCCTTCGGCGGCAGCGGGCTGGTGGGCTCGGTGGGCTCGGCGACGGTCGGCGGTCGCGATCCCGGCGTACCGGGGACGACGTCGGCGCTGCCGGCCAGGTCGTCGGCGAACTGTTCGGCCTTGTCGACGAGCTTCTCGGCCGCGGATCGGGCGGCAGACTTGGAGTCGGACTTCTTGTCGGGCATCGGCACTCCTTCGGGATGAGAATCGTTCTGGGTGCACTGGCTTTTCCGGCCGTGCGGGCGATTCTGCTCCTCTGGCGGAGGTCCGCAACCTGTCGCGCGACCACGCGGACCGACGTAAACTTCGCGCCCCCGGCGCCCACTCCCGGTGTCAACAGTCGGACGAGGGTGGCGGTGAGCTGTTCGGTGCGCAGCGCCTGAGAAGTCTTCACACCCGTTTATCCTGAGGCCATGACACCAGGCCCGCCGACCCCCGGCCCGACCGCCGCTCCCTTCGACCGGGCGCACCTGCCGTACCCGGTGGTGCTGGCGGCGGGCTGGTCGGCGTGCCTGCTGCTCATCGCGGGCGGCGGGTGGCTCGTCGGGCAGGCGGTCGGTCGGCTGTCGGTGATCATCGCGCCCCTGGCGATCGCGGTGCTGCTCGCGGCCATGCTCCGCCCGATGGTGGACCGCATCCCGGAGCGGGTCCCGCGGGCGGCCGCGGCCCTCGTCGTCGTCGTCGGGGTCCTCGCGGTCATCCTCGCCGCGCTCGCGGCGGTCACCACCCAGCTCGCGACCGGCGTGCCCCGGATGCGCGACCAGATCTCGTCGGGCACCGACGCCGCCCTGCGGTGGCTCGAGGACGGCCCGCTGCACCTCACCGCGGACCGACTGCAGGAAGCCGTCGCCCAGGCCCGCGCCTGGATCGAGTCGAACTCCGAGGCGGTCGCGGCCGGCGCGGTCCAGTTCGGACACACGGCCGTGGACGCCGTGGCGGGCGTGCTCATCTGCCTGGTGTCGCTGTTCTTCTTCCTCTACCACGGCGAGAAACTCTGGGAGTTCTTCGTCCGGTGGCTGCCGCGGGCGAGCCGCGAGCACGTCGACACCGCGTTCCGCCGTGGCTGGGGCAGCCTCGGCGCCTACACCCGCACGCAGCTCACCGTGGCTGCGATCAACGCCGCCGGGGTCGGTCTGGGCGCGCTGCTGCTGCGCGTGCCGTTCGTGATCCCCATCGTCGTGGTGGTGTTCCTCGCGTCGTTCGTGCCCATCGTCGGCACCCTCGTCGCCGGGGTGATCCCCACGGTCCTGGCGCTGGTCGAGCGGGGGCCGGCGATCGCGGTCGCGATGCTGGCGATCGTCGTGGTCGTCCACCAGCTCGAGTCGCACGTGCTCCAGCCGCTGCTGATGGGCCACGCCGTGGCGCTGCACCCGCTGGCGGTGATCCTCGTGGTCACGGCCGGCACGTACCTGTTCGGTGTCGTGGGCGCGCTGTTCGCGGTGCCGGTCACGGCGATGGCCAACACCGTCGTGCGCCACCTCGCGGCCCGGGGCGGCGGCGCGGATGGGGGCGGTGCGGCCGGCGGCGGCGAGGACCTCGGGCCGGGCCTGGTCCCCGGGCGCGACGAGGTGTCCGGGCCCGACAGCGCGGCTCACCCCACCGGCGACGACGACGAGGTGCGCCTCAACGACCACGACGGCGAGACCGTTCCCGCCGAACCGGCCGCGAGGACCGGCGGCCATGCGCCGCGGTGACGGGCGGGCCGCTGCTCGGACCCCCGGCGTGGTGGTCGTGCGCTCGAGCGTCGTGCCCGCGCCCCGGGACCAGGTGTGGGCGCGGGTCGTCACGGCCGAGGGCGTCGCGGACGAGTTCGGCCCGCTGCTGACGATGCGGTTCCCCAGGTCGCTGCGGGGGGCGACGATCGCTGACCTCCCGCTCGGTCGCCCGGCGGGGCGGGCGTGGATCCTGCTGGCGGGGATCGTCCCGGTCGAGTTCGACGACCTGGTGATCACCGGGATGGAGGCGCCGCGCTACTTCCAGGAGCGCTCGAGCCTGGGGTCGTGCCGCGTGTGGGAGCACCGCCGGGAGCTCGACGACCTGCCCGACGGCTCGACCCGGGTGACCGACACCCTGCGGGCCGAACCCCGGACGGTGCTGCCGGGACCGGTGGTGCGGATGGTGGTCGGTGCGCTGTTCAGGCATCGTCACCGGCGGCTGATCCGGAAGTTTTCGGCCCAGATGTGACACGGGGAACTGCGTGAACGTCCCCGCGGGGCGCACAATGACGGTAGGTGCTCCCTGCGACGAGATACGGCGCGGGAGGCCGTCCCCGAGGGGGAATCACTATGCAGACCGCGACACTTCATGGACGAGAGCTGGCCTACCGCGAGGCGGGTGCCGGCGAGGGCAAGCCGACGATCCTGCTCATCCACGGCATGGCCGGTAGCTCGACCACCTGGCGCGAACTCATCCCGCGCCTGGACGCCCACTTCCACGTCATCGCCCCGGACCTGCCCGGTCACGGGGAGAGTTCACTCGACTTCGACGACTACTCGCTCGGCGCGATGGCCTCCGCCCTGCGCGACCTGTTGGTTGTCAAGGGCATCAAGCGATGCACGGTCATCGGGCAATCGCTCGGCGGCGGCGTCGCCATGCAGTTCGTCTACCAATACCCCGAGTACTGCGAGCGGATCGTCCTGATCGGCAGCGGCGGCCTGGGCAAGGAGGTCAACTGGATCCTCCGGATGCTGGCCGTCCCCGGCGCCGAACTCCTGCTGACGATCGGCGCGGCCCCGGTCTTCGTGAACGCCGGGAACTCGGTGGGGCGCTTCTTCTCCGGCCTGGGCATCCGGGCCGACGCGATCACCGAGTCCTGGATGTCGTACGACTCGCTCAGTAGACCCGGTCACCGCAGGACGTTCTTCAAGACGCTGCGCGCGGTCGTGGACAACAAGGGGCAGGCGGTGTCGGCGGCCAACCGACTGCACCTGGCCGGGCAGTTGCCGTTCCAGTTGATCTGGGGCGACCGCGACCCGATCATCCCCATGTCCCACGGGCACGCCACCCACGAGGCGATCCCCGGTAGTCGCCTGGCGATCGTCGAGCGGACCGGCCACTACCCGCACGTCGAGGACCCGGCGGCCGTCGAGCGGATCATCGTGGAGTTCATGACCGAGAAGCAGCCGGGGCACATCGACCCCGAGACGCTGGGAGACCTCGTGGCGGCGGGGGCCCATCCGCCGGAGCCCCAGCCGCCGGAGCACCACAGCTGACGGCCCGGGCGGGCAGACAGGACTCGGCCCCGGCTCCCTCGAGGGGGGCCGGGGCCGAGTCGGATGGCGATGCGGTCAGCGGCTGGTCGCAGCCGCCGCGCGAGTCGCTATCAGGAGCCGAACGCGGGCAGCTCGGTGTCGTCGGCGGTCTCGTCGCCCTCGGCGTCACCGCCGGCCAGCGAGCCGAGGAGCTCGGCCGAGCCGGCATCCGCGGTCTCGTCGTCATCGCCCGGGATCTCGGCGTCGATGCCGCGGAGGATGTCGATGGCGCCGGAGATGTCACCGGAGAACGCGGCCGCGACGGCGGCGGTGGCGTTGGCCTCGCACGCCTCGCCGCTCAGGCCGGGCACCACGCCCTCGGCGGAGCCGAGGAAGTCGTAGGCGGAGATGGTGCCGCACAGCTGCGCGGCGATGTCAGAGACCTCGGCGGGGGTCTCGACCTCGTCGAGATCCTCTTCGGTGATCTCCGTCTGCGTGCCGTCGGCGCCCTGCGTCGGGTCGGTCGGCTCCTGGGCGGCGGCGAGGCCGGCACCGGCGAAGGACAGGGTGGCAGCGGAACCGATCACGGCGATGGTCTTCTTCATGGGGGTCACACCTTTCCATCGGGATCCGGGGGATCTCCCCGGCGATACGGCGGTAACCGTAACGGCCACCCCCGCGGGCTGGCTGTGATCCGTATCACAAGTCATCCGGAACGGTCGGGCGGTCTGCCCACTTACGCAGCGGGAACGACGCTCCCGCGAATTCTTCTTCATACACCCACCAGCCCCGGTTCGCGTTTGCCGGACCGGGCGAAGTCGGGGAGTCTTAGCGCATGAGTGGAACCGCCGAGATCTATGACGCCGTCCTCGACCCGGGCAAGTTGGACCTGCTCCGGGCCTGGGTCCGCCACCAGGAGTGGTTCGACGGCGACCCGGAGGGCCTCGAGCAGGTGACCACCTACCGGTTCGTCGATCCCGCCGGCGAGGTCGGGATGGAGTCGTTCCTCCTCACCGACGGTGCCCGCACCTTCCACGTGCCCGTGACCTACCGCGGGTCCGAGCTCGACGACTCCGATGACGCGCTGGTCGGCGAGATGGAGCACTCGGTGCTCGGCCGCCGCTGGGTCTACGACGCCTCCGCGGATCCGGTCTACGTCACCGAGGTCCGCCGGGTGATCAGCCACCGCGACGCCGCAGCCGACCATCTGCAGGTCGAGGACGGCACGATCACGCCGTCGCCGGTCAACATCCGCGGCGGTGGCGACGGGATCCGCCAGGGCTCCGACTCGGTTCTGCACGTCATCCGGATCGTGTCCGAGGAGAACGACGCGGAGGCCGACCGCCCGCTCATCGGCTCGCCGGGCACGCTCAGCGCGACCTGGCAGGACGCGGACGGTTCTCACACCGCGGTCCTCGCCGTCGTCTCCTAGGGGCTTCGGCCCCGCCCCGCCCGCCCAGGCCCCGCCCCAGAAACGCAACGCTCGCCCCGGCAATTGCCGGGGCGAGCGTGCACCATGTGGGGCGGGGCCGGTCGGTGACGGGGCCTTGGTGCCGTGGCGGGCGAGTGGTCAGGCGCTCTTGATCGCCGAGACCTCGATCTCCAGGGTGACCTTCTCGGAGACCAGCACACCGCCGGTCTCGAGGGTGGCGTTCCAGGTGAGGCCGAAGTCGCTACGGTTGATGACCGTGGTGCCCTCGAAGCCCGCGCGCTGGTTGCCGAACGGGTCGGTGGCGGTGCCCTCGTACTCGAACGGGATGGTCACGGACTTGGTAGTGCCCTTGATGGTGAGGTCACCGGTCACGTCCACGCCTCCCGAGCCGTTGGCGGCGATCTTCGTGGAGGTGAACGTGATCTCCGGGTACGTCTCCATGTCGAAGAAGTCGTTGGACTTCAGGTGGCCGTCGCGATCGGCGTTGCGGGTGTCGATCGAGGAGGCGTTGATGGTGACCTGGGCAGTGGCGCCCTCGATGCCCTCGGCGGGCACGGTGACGGTGCCCGTGAAGTCGTTGAACGAGCCGCGGACCTTGGTGATCATCGCGTGGCGGGTGACGAAGCCCAGGCGGGTGTGGGTGTCGTCGAGGGTCCAGGTGCCGGTGAGGTCGGTGAGGCTGGCGGTCATGGTGACTCCTTCGGGTGGGGTTGCCCGGCCGGCGGGGCCGAGCACTTAACTGTTGTGTCACCCAATATAGGCCGACCTCTATGACATGTCAACAACCATGGGGGAATTGCCCGTGGAACCGTGCGCCGACATCGCCGACGCACGTGACTCCGCAGGTCAGCCCACGTTCCTCTCGAGGAAGTGCAGCGCGTGCTCGACGGCCCGGTCGTGGCACGGCCGGCCGGCGAAGAGGTCGAAGTGGTCGCCCGGGTAGTGCCGGACCTCGGCGCGCGCGGCGAAGGCGGCCGTGGCGGAGGCGTGCGTTGGGGCACTGCGGTCGAGGTCGGCGATCTGGACCAGCACGGGGACGACGACGAGGTCTTCCGCGTGCCGGCCGGGCCGGAACGAGCCCAGCTCGGTGCCGATGGAGGCGCCCACCTCGTTGCGCCAGGTCGGCCCGGCGACGGAGGTGTAGGCCTCCTCGTACCCGTCAAGGGACAGTAGCGCGCTCGAGCCGGGCGGGCCGACGAGGGGGAGCAGCGGTTCGGGGCGTCCCGTCGCCGCCACGGCCTTGGCGGCGATCGCGGTCCCCGTCGCCCGCAGGAGCGAGGCGGGCGTGTGCTGGCGGGCCGCGGCCAGTGCGGCGGCCCGCCCGTCGACCAGGGGGATCATGGAGATGACGGCCGCGATGTCGTCGCGGCCCCGGGCCACCTCCAGGACGTGACCGCCCGCGAGGGAGCAGCCCCACAGCACGATGCGCGCCGGGTCGACGCCGGGTTGGGCGGCCGCGGCGGCGATGGCGGCCCGGTAGTCGTCCTGCTGGCGGGCGGGGGAGACGACCTGGCGGGGCTGGCCGTCGGAGCGCCCGAAGCCTCGGTAATCGAAGACGAGCGCGGCGTACCCGGCGGCCGCGAACGCCTCCGCGAACGGCATGAGGCCGGAGTCCGCGGTACCGCCCAGCCCGTGGGCCAGCACCACGCAGGGGCTGCCCGCCTCGCTGGCCCGGGCGGCGTCACCGGCGCTCTCCGCCCCGCCGGCGGCGGGCAGGAACCATCCGCGACACTCGGCGGCGTCCGGCCCCGATCCGGACCGGAAGACGATGTCGACGGGGCTGGTCATGCGGTTCTCCCTGGGTCTGCCGCGGCGTCCACCGCGGGGTCGGGTCGGCCGTACACCGAGCGGACCCACATGTCGGTGGCGACGGTGAGCAGTGGCTCGCGGGGGCCGTCGGTGTCGTAGGCCAGCTGCTCGAGCACGGTCTCGTTGATGTGGATCAGCCCCACCGCGAGTGCCTCGGGATCCACGCCGTCCGGCGCCCGACCGGCCGTGCGCTCGGTGCGCAGGAACTCGGCGATCGGGGCGGCCAGCGTCCGGCGGCCCTCGTTCCACAGCGCCCGGGTCTGTTCGTGCTTGCTGCGGGCGGTGAGCAGGGCCCGGTAGATGTGGGCGTTCTCCAACACGCGGTCGGTGAGCTTCTCGAGGGCCCCGGAGACGCGTGTGCGGAAGCCCCCCTCGCCGCCCACGATCGTCTCGACCGCCGCCCGGGCCTCGTCCTGGACCGCGGCCAGCAGGACGCCCACGGCGGCGGCCTTGGAGTCGAAGTAGAAGTAGAACGCGGACCTGGTGATCCCCGCGGACACGGTGAGGTCGGCCACCGAGATGTCGTCCAGGGCCGTGGTGCGCAGCCGGTCGTCGAGCGCGGCGAGCAGGGCCTCGCGGCGCCGGTCGCCGCGCGGGGAGGTGGTCGCCGAGGGGGCGGCCGGCGTCATGCCGTCACCCGGGCACGCAGGGCGGCGCCGCGCTGGCGGGCGCGCTCGAGACCGTGGGGGATCTCCCGGGTGCGCAGGTCGCGTTCGTAGAGGAAGTAGTCGACCTGCTGCTGGTGGCGGGGTGTGTCGAGCATGTGGCCGATGTACTTCTTCTCGTCCTCCACGATCACCCGCTCCATCTCCGCCACCGGCGGGGTGCGGTACAGGCCGGCCGCCCACGCCGCCACCAGCCGGGCCTGGGCCTCGACGAACGGGAACAGGGTCGGGGTGGACTGGGCGAAGCCGACAAAGACGAGGTCCTCGATGCCCGGGGTGAACATCCGCTTGTAGAGCGGGACGTGGTTGTGGGCGTCGGCGCTGAGGAAGTCCCGGTCGAAGAACGGGAACGTGGTGTTGTACCCGGTGGCCTGGATGATCACGTCGAACTCGCCGCTGGTGCCGTCGGTGAAGTGCACGGTCCGGCCGTCCAGCCGAGCGATGTCCCCCTTGGCGACGACGTCCCCGGACCCCAGCCGCAGCGGCAGTTCGACGGACTGCGTGGGGTGGGCCTCGAAGAACTTGTGGTTGGGGGTCGGCAGGCCGTACTCCTCCGGCCGGCCGGCCGACATCGGCTGCATCGCCTGGATGGCCTTGCGCTGCCACGAGTACGGGATGTACGGGAAGGTCGCGAAGTACTTGTCGGCCGGCTTGCCGGCGATGTACTTGGGCACGATCCACGCACCCGACCGGGTGGACAGCGTCACCTCGTTGCGCATGACCTTGGACGACAGCTCCACGACGATGTCCGCGGCGCTGTTGCCGAGGCCCACCACGAGGATCTTCTTGTCCATGAGGTGCAGCGGATCCCACGGGTCGACGTAGGCGTGGGAGTGGATCATCTCCCCGGTGAACTCGCCGGGGAAGTCGGCGAAGCGCGGGTCCCAGTGGTGTCCGTTGCCCACGACGAGCCCGTCGAAGCGGAGCGTCTCGGTCTCGCCGGCCCCGCCCGTGCCGCCGGCCCCGCCCGTGCCGCCGGCCCCGGCCTGTGCGGCCGACCCGGTTCGCGACGTGGTCAGTTCCCACCCGCCGTCCGGCAGGCGCTCGGCATGGTCGACCCGCGTCTCGAACTCGATGGACGGCAGCAGGCCGAACGCCTCGGCGTAGTCGTCCAGGTACTGCTTGATCTGGCTGTGGTGGGGGAAGTCCGGGAACTCCTCCGGCATCGGGAAGTCCCGGAAGCTCAGCTGGTGCTTGGAGGTGTCGATGTGCAGCGAGCGGTAGGCACTCGAGCTGCCGTTGGGGTTGTCGAACGCCCAGTTCCCGCCGATCCGGTCCGACGCCTCGAAGCACACCGCGTCAATCCCGTAGTCGCGGAGCATCTTCAGCGTCGTCAGGCCGCTGATGCCCGCGCCGATCACGGCGATTGTGCAGGTCGATGTCATGCGAACCCCTTCGGCGGATCCCTCGGCGAGGCAGACTCGCCGACAAGAAAGCTATGGCGCGGATCACACTATGGCCCGTGTTGACGGTCGTCAACAGCTTCCTCCGGCCCGGCGGACCACCCCGCCGAGGCCGGCCGTCAACCCTACTGGAGGCCCCGTGGACCCGGATCGCACACACGTCCCCACCCCTGACCGCGACAGCGCCTCGGACGGTTCCGATGTGGCCGCGCGCGACCGGTCCGCCGTCGTGGTGGGCGGGGCGTCGGGGATCGGGTGGGCCACCGCCCGTGCTCTCGCCGCCGGGGGGTGGCAGGTCACGATCGGGGACCTCGACGCCGAGGCGGCTGCCGCCCGCGCCGCCGAGCTCGGCCCGGCGCACCGGGCGTGCGCCGTCGACGTGACCGACGAGGCGTCGGTCGAGGCGCTGTTCGCCGGGCCCGCCCCGGATCTGGTGGTCACGACCGCCGGCGTCAGCACGCTGGGCCTGGTGACGGACCACGACACCGCCGAGTTCCGCCGGGTCGTCGACGTGTGTCTGACCGGCGCGTTCCTGGTGTTCAAGCACGGCGGCCGAGCGGTCCGGGACGGCGGGTCGATGGTCGCGATCGCCTCGCTCAACGCGCGGCAGCCCGGCCGGGGGATGGCGGCCTACTGTGCCGCCAAGGCGGGCCTGGTGATGCTCGCCCAGGTCGCGGCCCTCGAGCTGGGCGAGCGGGGGGTGCGGGTCAACACCGTCTCGCCGGGCTTCCTCGTCACCCCGCTCACCGAGCCCGTCCTGCAGATCCCCGGCCTGGCCGAGGAGTACGCCGAGAACTCCGCGATCGCCCACCGGGGGACCGCCGAGGACGTCGCCCGCGCCGTGCTCCACCTCGCCGCCGCGGACTGGATGACGGGGGAGGACCTGGCGATCGACGGTGGCGCCCAGCTGCGCCGCTACCCGGATGTGCTCGGACTGGCGACCAGGGCGTTCGCGTGACCGCGCCCAGGTCAGTGGCCGCCCTCCGTGGCCCGCGGCCGGCCGGGGCGTCGGCCGTCGTCACCGGCGGCGGGTCCGGGATCGGCGCGGCCCTCTGCCGTGCCCTCGTGGCGGCCGGTGCGCATGTGGTGGTGGCCGACATCGACCTCGCCGCCGCGCGTCGGGTCGCCGAGGAGGTGACGACGACGAGGTCCGGCCCCGGCGCCGGGTCGGCAGGGGCCGGGAGTGCCGAACCGGCGCACCTCGACGTCACCGATGCCGCCGCCGTCTCGGCCCTCGTCGAGGAGGTGGTCTCCACCCGGGGCGGGCTGGACCTGATGTTCGCCAATGCCGGCATCACCTGGGGCGGCGACACCGAGAAGCTCACCCTGGAGCAGTGGAACGCGATCATCGACGTCAACGTCCGTGGGGTGGTCCACTGCGTGCACGCCGCGTACCCGCACATGATCGACCGCGGGGCCGGGGCGATCGTGCTCACCGCGTCGATGGGCGGGTTGTGCCCGGCGGGGCTCATCACCAGCTACGCGATGACCAAGCACGCGGTCGTCGGGCTCGGGCTGTCCCTGCGCGCCGAGGCCGCCGGTCACGGGGTCGGCGTGACCGTGGTGTGCCCGGCGGCGGTCGACACCGCGATCCTCGACAAGGGTGAACTCGACGGCTTCGACGGTCGGCATTTCTACCTCGACGGCCAGGGGGTGCGTCGACCGCTGGACCCCGACCGGTTGGCGGCGAGCGTGCTCGACGGCGTCGCCCGCAACCGTGCTCTCGTGATCGAGCCCGCCCGCGCCCGGGCCACGTGGCGGCTGCAGCGACTCGCGCCCGGGGTGATGGACCGGATGATCGCCCGGTACGTCCGCGCCTCCCGCGCCCGGGCGGCACACCCCGCCATGTAGATGACGGATCAACTATGATGACCGCATGAACTCGTCAGCCTCCGCACACGACCCCGCGACGCCCACCTCGTCGTCGTCGCCCTCCACCCACGACGCCACCCACGGTGACCCCTCCACCCAGGATGTCGCCTTCGGCCTCGACACCTTCGGCGACGTCACCGTCGACCGCGGCGGTCGGCCCGTCCACCACGCGCAGGTCCTGCGCGACGTCGTGGAGCAGGCCGTCCTCGCCGATCAGGTGGGCGTCGACGCGTTCGGCATCGGCGAGCACCACCGCCCCGATTTCGCCGTCTCCGCTCCGGACGTCCTGCTGGCCGGCATCGCCACCCGCACCGAGCGCATCACGCTGGGCTCGGCGGTCACGGTCCTCTCGAGCGACGACCCCATCCGCGTCTTCCAGCGCTTCGCCACCGTCGACGCCCTGTCGAACGGGCGGGCCGAGGTCGTGCTGGGCCGTGGGTCGTTCACCGAGTCGTTCCCGCTGTTCGGCCTCGATCTCGCCCGGTACGAGCAGCTGTTCAGCGAGAAGCTCGACCTGTTCGCCGCGCTGCTGCCCGAGGGGCCGGTGACGTGGTCCGGTGAGCTGCGTCCGCCGCTGGTCGACCAGCACGTCTACCCCAAGACCGAGCACGGGCTGAACGCGTGGATCGCCGTCGGCGGCAGCCCGGAATCCGTGGTGCGCGCGGCCCGCTACCGGATGCCGCTCATGCTCGCGATCATCGGCGGCCCCGCCGGCCGGTTCGCCCCCTTCGCCGACCTGTACCGCGAAGCCAATGCCCAGTTCGCGGGCGCCGGGGCGGCTGGTGGGGGGTCGGCTGGTGGGGGGACGGGCGCGCCGCGCCTGCCGATCGCCGTCCACTCGCCCGGCTTCGTCGCCGAGACCGACGCGAAGGCCGCCGAACTGTCCGCGCGCCACTGGCTGGTCAACCGCAACCAGATCGGCCGCGAGCGCGGCTGGGGCGACGCGACCGAGGCCGACTTCCACCGCGAGGTCCGATCGGGCGCCATGTACGTCGGGTCCCCCGAGACGGTCGCGCAGAAGATCGCCACCACCGTCCGCACGCTGGGCCTGGACCGCTTCGACCTCAAGTACGCCAGCGGCCCGACCCCGCACGACGACCTCATGACCTCCGTCGACCTCTACGGCCGCAAGGTCATCCCGCGCGTGCGGGAGTTGCTCGCCGAGGCCGGGTACACCGCGGGTGTGCCGCAGACGGTCTCGAGGGTGTGACGGTGGCGTGTGACGTGGGTCTGTGACCCAGGTATCGCCGGGGCCCGCCGATCTGCACGACGGGGCCCGGCGGGATTACGGTGATGCCATGCTGTTCGCGTTCTCCGTCGCCCCCACGTCCACCGCGGACGACTCGGCATCCATGAGTCGCGCGGTCGCGGAAGCCGTCCGCGTGGTCCGCGACTCCGGCCTGCCGTACGAGACCACCTCGATGTTCACCACCATCGAGGGCGAGTGGGACGAGGTCATGCCCGTCATCCGCGCCGCCACGGACGCCGTGCTGGCCGTGGCGCCGCGCGTGAGCCTGGTGCTCAAGGCGGACCTGCGGCCCGGCCGGTCGGGGGAGCTGCGCGGCAAGGTGGAGCGGGTGGAGCGACTCCTCGCGGACGGCCGGGAGTCCGACGACGAGGGGGGTCGCGCGTGACCTCTCCCCACCCGTTCAACGGGATCGCGGACCGGGCGGAGTCGGCCATCGACCACGTGGCGCGGTCACGGAGTCGGACGGCGGTGGCGTACGTCGCGGCCACCGTGCTCGGCGGGCTCGGTGCGCTCGTGGTGGTGGTTGTGCAGGTGCTCTCCGGCCGGGCCGCGATGTTGGACGTGCTGTTGTGGCTCGCGATGGCGGTCATGCTGTTCGGCGCTGCGGCGCACCGCTGGTGGCTCGGCGGGCGCAACGAGGAACGCTCCCGCCGGATCGCGGCGTCGATCCGCCCCGAGCAGGTCGCCGCGGCGATGCGCGGTTCCTCCGGGGAGATCGACGCGGTGCGCCGCCTGCGGGTCGCCCACCCCGGCCTCGGGCTGCGTGACGCCTACGAGCTCTACCAGCACCACTCCCGCGAGCTGCGCTGACGCCTCCAGGGCGACCGCCGGCCCCGCCGCCGGGGCCGGCCGGTCAGCACCCCCCGGCGCCGCCGAGGGCCCCGGCGACGATCGCGTGCGTGCGCGCGTCCAGGGCCATCCCCCCGTGCGAGTTCGGTCGGCCCCCGCACGCGTCCTCGGGAACGACCCACCGCACGCCCGGACCGGGGACGAAGCTGCGCTCGGGCGGGAGCAGGTGGTCGCCGCGCGTGGCGATGAGCGTGTAGCCGACGCCGGGCAGGAACGGGGTGCGGTCGAGCCCGTACCAGGCGGCGATCAGCGGGCTGCCCGGGGACAGTTCGGCCAGTCCCCGCAGGTTCGCGGCCCACAGGCCCAGAGCCGCGACCTCGCGCGGCAGCTGGTTCGGGATGAGGCCGCTGTTGTCGGCGCCCCAGTACCCGCCCACGGAGACCACGCGGTTCACCGCGCCCGGCCGCAGCACCTTGGTGGTGTACCCGGCGATCGCGGCGCCCTGCGAGTAACCGACCAGGTCCACCTGCTCGGCCCCGGTCACCGCGCGTACGTGGTCGATCACCCCGGCCAGTTGCGGTCCCGATGCGGCGACGATCGAGTCGAGCCCGCCACGCGCCGGGTTGCCCGCGTAGGCGCCGAGGGTCGGGGCGATCACGCAGAAGCCCTGACGGCGTAGCGGATCGCCGAGGCGCGGCATCGTGTCGGCCCCGTTGTCGAAGGTCCCGTGGACGAGGATCACCGGCCGCGGATGCGCCACGGTGGGTCGGCAGGTCACGGGCGCGGCCGCGGCGGCGGGCGGACCGGGATCGCCGATCGGCCCGTTGATCCCGTTCAGGGCCTCGGTGACGTACGGCCCAAGCTCGCCGGTGGGGTCGAGGTCGCGCAGGTAGTCGCCGAGCGAGCCGAGCTGGACCTGCGCCCGGGCCGCCGGCGTGACCCGGTCCGCGACCCGGTCCGGCACCGGGCCCACCCCGGTGGCGACGGGGATCGACAGCGCGAGGGCGGCGAGCGCACCGGCCAGTCTCGTGCGGCGCGTGCGGCTTCTGCGGCTCGTGCGGTGCGCCGGGCGACGGCCGGCCGGGCGTGAGGGTGTGCGGGAACCGAGCATTTCAGACCCCCCGGGGCGTGACGGTCAGACCAGTATGCGTCCCGGACTCAGTGAGGGGAACCGCTGCGCCTCACGAAACCGCTGCGCCTCACGAAACCGGCGCGCCGCGCGACTACCCGGTGACCATCGCACGCCCCGCCTCCGGGGCGCCCGCACCCGGCAGCGACCACGAGGGCAGGATCGACACACATGAGGGCAGCGTTCGACGCCGCGGTGGACCGCCACGGTCCCACCGTGCTGCGGGTGTGCCGGGCGGTGCTCGGCCCGGGCCCGGATGCCGACGACGCCTGGTCCGAGACGTTCCTCTCCGCACTCCGCGCCTGGCCCGGGCTGCCCGAGGACACCGACGTCGAGGCCTGGCTCGTCCGGGTCGCGCACCGCCGGGCGGTGGACGTGGTGCGGCGTTCGGTCCGGGAGGCCGCACCGAGCGGGGCCGCCGACGACGTCGCCGTTCTCGACGCCCGCACACCACGTCCCGGGGGCGCGCGGGGAACGACGGGGGTCGACGACGACGAGGTCGGCGATCCGCGGATCTGGGATGCCGTCGCCGCCCTGCCCACCCGGCAGCGCATCTGTGTGGCCTACCGGTATCTGGGCGGGCTCCGCTATGCCGAGATCGCCGAACTCGCCGGCGGCACGGAGGCGGCGGCCCGCCGCGCGGCCGCGGACGGGATCGCCCGCCTGCGCACGACGCTCGGACCGCACAGTCACCTCGGACCGCACAGTCACCTCGAACCGCGCCGTGCTCTCGAACCGCACCGTCCCACGGAGGAGATGTCATGACCGACCCGATCCACGATCCGGCCGCGCACAACCCGGCGGCGCCCGATCCGGCAGCGGACGACCCTGCGATCTCCGAGGCCGGCGTGGCGTCGCTCCTGCGGTCCGCCCCCGCGGACACGACCCGACTGCGGGATCGCCTGGCCCGCGACGCCGAGCGCGAGGGCCTGGTCGACGTTGCCTACCGCAGCGTCGACACCCCGATCGGTGGGCTGCTGTTGGCCGCGTCCCCGGCCGGGTTGGTGTACGTGGCGTTCGAGGTGGAGGATTCCGGGGTGGTCCTCGAGATGTTGGCCGACCGGGTCGGACCCCGGATCCTCGGCGCGCCTTCGGGGTCGCCGGTGCTCGACGAGGCCGCGGCCCAGATCGACCAGTACCTCGACGGCCGCCGCCGCGAGTTCGACCTGCCCCTCGACACCCGCCTCGCCCGCGGGTTCCGTGGTGAGGTCCAACAGCATCTGGCCCGGGTCGGGTACGGGCGGACCGCGACCTACCGCGAGATCGCCGTCGAACTCGACCGGCCCGGCGCCGTCCGCGCGGTGGGGTCGGCCTGCGCGACCAATCCGCTGCCGCTGGTGTGGCCGTGTCACCGGATCCTGCGCTCGGACGGCGGGCTCGGCGGGTACCGGGGCGGGCTCGCGGCCAAGCAGCGGCTCCTCGAGATGGAATCGGCGGCGTGACCGCGGCGCAGCTCCTCGGCCTGTTCGGTGTCTGGGCGATCGCGGTGGTCTCGCCGGGGCCCGACGTCGTCGTCGTCCTCCAACGTGCCCTCGCCGGACGGCGTCAGGGTCTCGCCACCGCGCTGGGGATCGTCACCGGCCTGACGGTGTGGCTCGCGGCCGCGTTCGCCGGAGTCGCCACCCTCGTGCGCGTGTACCCGCAGGTCATGACCGGTCTCCAGGTTGCCGGCGGACTCCTGTTGGCGACCCTCGGCGTGCTCGGCCTGCGCGGCTGGTGGCGCTCGCGCCGTGCGACCCCACCCTCGGATCCGCTACCCGAAATCGGAATCCGCTACCCGGATTCGGATAGCGGATCCCGAATCGGCGTAGCGGATCTGGTGCCACGGGCGGACTTCACCCGCGGCCTGGTCACCAACCTCGCCAACCCCAAGGCCCTGGTGTTCTTCGGCGCGGTGCTCACCCCGTTCCTCCGCGAGGAGGTCTCGCCCGCGTGGTCGGTGGCCCTGGTCGCCGGGATGATCGCGGTCGCGCTCGCCTGGTTCGGCGGTCTTGCGCTGCTGGCCTCGCACCGGGTGGTCAACGAGCGGGTCGGACGGCTGCTGCCGGGGGTCGACGTCGTGGCCAGCACACTGTTCGTGGTGGTGGGGGTGGCGTTCGTGGTCACCGCGCTCGCGTAAGGCGCGCGCGGGCTAGGTTCTGCTCCATGGATTCTCAGGTCGACCGTCGCAGCTGGGTGCGCGTGGCCCTCGCGGTGTTCGCGGTGGGCTGGGGCGCCAACCAGTTCGCCCCGCTGCTGCATCTGTACCGCGCCGAGTTGGGACTGTCGCAGTCCAGCGTCACCGCGATCTTCAGCGTCTACATCGTCGGCCTCCTCCCCACCCTGCTGGTCGCCGGCCGGTGGTCCGACCGCAACGGCCGCCGTGTGCTCATGCGGCCCGTCCTGGTCCTGTCGCTGCTGGCGACCCTGTTCATGCTGCTGGGGCCGCAGGATTCTCTGTGGCTGTACCTGGGTCGGTTCCTCGCCGGGCTGGCGTCCGGGGCGGCGTTCGGAGCCGGCAGCGCCTGGGTCCGCGAACTCTCCGCCGGTGGGCCTCCCGGCACCGGTGCGCGGCGCGCGGCCATCGCGCTGACCGGCGGGTTCGGGCTCAGCGGCCTGGCGGCGGGCATGGTCGGGGAGTTCGCCCCCGCCCCGCTCTTCTCGGCGTACATTCCGCATCTGATCCTCGGCACGATCGCGCTGGTCGCGGCGTGGGGCGCCGCGGACCCGTACCAGCCGCACGACGGGCCGGAGGTCGCCCCGCTCATCCCCGCCACGGCCGGCACCCGCCGGTTCCTCCTCGGGGTCGCGCCGTGGGCCCCGCTGGTGTTCGGCTGCGCCAGCATGTCGTTCGCGGTGCTCGCCGACCTGCTGGGCGGGGACGCCTTCGGCCGGCCCACCCTGTACGCGGGCGTCATGGTGGGCGTCACGCTCGGCGCCGGGGTGCTGGTCCAACCCGCCGTCCGCAGGATCGCGGCCGCGTCACCGCCGTCCCGGCCGCCGGTCATGGGACTCGCCGCCGCCTCGCTCGGGATGGCCGCCGGAGCGTTGCTGGCCGCCTCGCCCGCACTCCCCGGCCGGGCCCTCTGGCTGCTGCCCGTCGCGGTCCTGCTCGGCGTGGGGTACGCCACGCTGCTGGTGGCGGGACTGGTCGAGGTCGAGCTGCAGTCCGGACCGCGGGACCACGCCGGGCTCGTGGCCGTGTTCTATGTCCTGGCCTACCTCGGGATGGCCACGCCGTACGTGCTCGCCGAGCTCTCGCGCGCCGGCGGTCCGGTCCCGTGGATCGCCGGGCTGGCGGTGGTGTGCGCGCTGCTCATCCCGCTCACCCAGCGACAGCTACGCTAACCGGCACGTCGAGGATCACCCCGAGTTGCGCAGGGCCGTGGCCAGGCCGTTCATGGTCAGCTGGATGCCGGTTCGCACCGCCGGGTCGGAGTCCCCGGCGCGGTAGCGGCGCAGCAACTCGACCTGCAGCACGTTGAGCGGTTCGAGGTAGGGGAAGCGGTTGCGCACCGAGCGGGCCAGCGCCGGGTTGTCGTCCAACAGCGTCTCCTGCCCCGTGATCTCCAGCAGCATCTCGCGGGTCAGCTCAAACTCGTCGGTGAGCACCCCGTGGATCCGCCGACTCACCTCGGCGTCCGGGACGAGTTCGGCGTAGCGGCCGGCCAGCCCCATGTCCGCCTTGGCCATCACCTGAGCCATGTTGGACAGGGTCGTGCGCAGGAACGGCCAGTCGTCGTTCAGCCGCCGGAGCGTGGCCAGTCTCTCGCCGGCCGCCGCCTCGCCCTCGGCGTCGACCCACTGCCGCAGTGCGGTGCCCACGCCGAACCAGCCGGGCAGCATCACCCGCGACTGCGACCACGACAGCACCCACGGGATCGCCCGCAGATCCTCGACGCTCGACGTCTGCTTGCGGGAGGACGGCCTGGACCCGATGTTGAGTTCCCCGATCTCGGCGACCGGGGTGGAGGTGGTGAAGTACTCGATGAACCCCGGGTCGTCGTGCACCAGGGACGCGTACGCCGCCCGCCCGAGCCGCGCGAGCTCGGCCATCACCCCGTACGCCTCGCCGGCCCGGTCGCCCAGACCCTCGACGTCGAGCAGCGAGGCCTCGAGCGTCGCCGCCACGAGCGCCTCGAGGTTGCGGCGGGCCCGTCGCGGCTCGGAGTACTTGGCCGAGATGACCTCGCCCTGCTCGGTGATCCGCAGCGCGCCTTGCACCGCGCCCGGCGGCTGGGCCAGGATCGCCTCGTAGGAGTTGCCGCCACCCCGGCCGACGGCCCCGCCGCGCCCGTGGAAGTAGCGCAGGTGCACACCCGCCCGGGTCGCGGCCTCGGCGAGGTCGCGTTCGGCCTGGTAGAGGGCCCAGTTGGCGGCCAGGTACCCGCCGTCCTTGTTGGAGTCCGAGTAGCCGAGCATCACCTCCAGCACATCGCCCTGCGCCCGGATGAGCGCCCGGAACTGCGGGATCGCGAGCGCCGCGTCGAGGATGTCCGGCCCCGCCGCCAGGTCGTCGATAGTCTCCAGCAGCGGGATCATCCGAACGCTCGAGCGGGGCTCCGCCGGGTCACCGGAGAACAATCCGACCTCGCGCAGCAACACCGCCGGCTCGAGCAGGTCGGAGACCGTCCCGCACATGGACACGATGTAGTGCGGCACCACCTCCGGGCCGAGCAGGTCCACCGCCGCGGCGGCCGCCCGCATCACCCCGAGTTCCTTGGCCGCCAGCTCCGACAGCTCCGCGCGCGGGCCGAGCAGCGGCCGGTCGTGCGAGAGCTCGCGCAGCAGCAGCTCCACGCGGGCCTCCTCGTCCAGCGCCGAGTAGTCCTCGCTCACCCCGGCCAGGGCGAACAGCTCGGTGAGCACCTCCTCGTGCGACTCCGAGTTCTGCCGCATGTCGAGTGCCTGCAGGTGGAACCCGAACGTCCGTACCGCCCACCGCAGGTCGCGCAGACGCGGCGACCGCGCCAGGTCGCCACCGCAGGACCCGAGCGCGGCGTCGATGACATCCAGATCGGTCAGCATCTCCGCCGGGGAGGTGTAGGCCTCGTCGTCGTCGTGACCGATCGCGTCCGGCGACGATCCGGGTGACGACGACGAGGACCTCACCCGCGCGGCGAGCCGACGGCGAACCACCCGCACGGCGCGGCGGAACGGCACGTCCTCGCGCGCGGCGGCGAGCTCCCCGTCCGTCTCCACCAGCGAGTCCGCGAGGTCGCTGAGCCCGGTGGGCACGTCCACGACCCGCCGCGAGAGGGGCAGCTCCCGCTCGAGCAGCCGCAGTTCCTCCGTGTAGTGGCGGTGCAGTAGCGCGGCGGCCTGCTCGGTGGCGAACCGCACGACGTCCCCGGTGACGTACGGGTTGCCGTCGCGGTCCCCGCCGATCCACGAGCCGGGGCGGACGACGGGGCGGTCGCCGGAGCCGAGACGGTCGGCGATCTCCGCGTTGAGCGGTGGGATCACGTCGATGAGCGTGGCCTCGTGGTACTGCAGGCCGCCCAGGACCTCGTCCTCGATGCGGGGGCGCTGGCTGCGGATGATCGCCGTCTGCCACAGCGTGAGCACCTGCCGGCGGATGTCCTGCTCCACCTGCTCGAGCTCGGCATCAGTGACGCGGTCCCGGTGCCCCGCCTCGTCCGACCCCGTGCGCAGGGCGTCGCGGCGGCGCATGAGGTCCAGCACCCGTCGGGTGATCTCGAAGACCGAGCGCCGGCGGGTCTCGGTGGGGTGCGCCGTGAGCACGGGCGCCACCCGGGCCGTCGCGCGCACCGCCTCCAGCCTCGCGGGCTCGGGTTCGTTCTCGGCCAGTCGCGCCCAGGTCGCCTCGAGATCCCCGTCCGGCGGCGGCTCGCCCGCAGCGGTGTGGATGCGGCGACGGCGCTCCTGGTGGAGGTCCTCGGCGACGTTGGCCAGCAGCGCGAACAGGGAGAACGCCCGGATGACGGGGATCATCTCGGTGGCGGGCACATCGGTGAACAGGGCCGCCACCTCGTCGCGGTCGGCCTCCGAGCGGCGGACGGCGAACGCGGTGCGCCGGGCGGTCTCCACCAGGTCGAAGATCTTCCCGCCCGCCTGGTCGCGCACCGTGTCGCCGAGCACGGCTCCGAGGAAACGCACGTCGTCGCGCAGGGGCCGCACGGCGTCGTCGAGCCGCTCGGAATCGTCCGGCTCGGGCACGTCCGAGGCGGTGGCGGGCACGTCGGATCTGGTGGGATCGGCCATGGCTGCCACAGTAGGCGCGCCGTGTGACATCCGCGTGAATCCCGCCGCCGAACCCCCGCCCCGCCGTCGATAGATCCCCGGGACATCCCCGATGCGCGGATCCCTTCCGGCGAGGACACTGGAGGCATGACCCAGCAGCCCGGCTACCACCAGTACGGCGACCACCAGTTCGGACAGGGCGGGTACGGCGACCCCCGGTACGGTAACCAGCCCCCGGCCGTCGGCCCGGACGACCGCACCCCCGCGGCACTGGCGCACGCGTCAAGCCTCATCGCGATGGCGCTCTCGGCCGGGTGGCTCTCGTTCGTCGGCCCGCTCGTGATGTGGCTGATCTACAAGGACCGCAGCCCGTTCGTCCGCCAGGCCGCCGCCGGGTCGTTCAACTTCAACCTCGGCCTGTGGATCATGAGCATCGTGGGCTGGATCTTCATCCTCACGGTGATCGGCCTGCCCATCGGCCTCATCCTGCTCGCGGTGTCCTTCCTCGCGCAGATCATCGGCCACGTCATCGGCACCGTTCGTGCGACCCAGGGGCGGACGATCAACTACCCGTTCCAGCTGCGCGTCCTGCGCTGAGCGCCCCCCTCGTCACACCCCCACGGGCCGGCGCCCGTGGAGCTCGTACTCGGCGAGCAGGGCCTCGCGGTCGGCGTCGGTGAGCGGCCGGTAGACGTCGTCGGCGCCCGCCGCACCGCCGCGCAGGTAGACCTCGCCCGGCTCGATCCACGACTCGCGTCGCAGGCTGGGCTTGGAGATCTTGCGGGTGGCGGTGACGGGCATCTCCCCCATGATACGAACGAACCGCGGCGCCCACTTGGTGCCCATGTCGGGCTGGGTGCGGCAGAACTCGGAGAACGCGTCGGCGTCGAACTCCACACCGGGTTCGAGCTGGATGGCGGCCATGACCTGGTCGCCGGTGCGCGGGTCCGGCACCGGGTAGACGGCCACGACGAGCACGCCGGGGAACCGGTCGAGGATGCGTTCGACCGGCCCGGCGGAGAAGTTCTCGCTGTCCACGCGGATCCTGTCACCGGAGCGGCCGGCGAAGTAGAAGTACCCGTCCGCGTCGCGGTAGCCCAGGTCACCGGTGTGGAAGACCTCGCCGACGTTGCGTTCGGCGGTGGCCTCGGGGTTGCGGTAGTAGCCCTCGAACAGCTTTGCGCCGGTGACGTTGCAGATCTCGCCGATCGCCTCGCCGGCGTTGACCAGGCCGCCGTTGGCATCGAACTCGGCCCTGGGGCATTCGTTCTCATCCGCGTCGAGGATCGCGACGTCCATGTAGGCGCCGGCCACGCCGAGCGCGCCGGGCGGGGTGTCCTCGGTGTGGCTGATCACCACGCCGCCCTCGCTGCTGCCGTACGACTCGAGCGGGGTCACTCCGAAGCGGCGCTCGAACTCGGTCCGGTCGTGGACGGAGGCCTCGGTGCCGAAGACGACCCGCAGGCGCGTCTGCTTCTCCTCGGGCACCTCGGGCTGGGCGAGGATGTACGACAGTGACCGGCCGACGTAGTTGAAGTAGCTGGCGTTGTACCGCAGCACGTCGGGCAGGAACCCCGAGGCGGAGAACTTGCGGCGCATCGCGAAGGTGCAGCCGACGTACGCGGACGGGGCGAACGCGGCGAAGAGGGCGTTGCCGTGGAACAGCGGCATCGCGCTGTAGGCCACGTCGTCGCGGACGAGGCCCCTGTAGTTGATGGTGCCCATCATCGCCATGCGGCCGGTCGAGCACATGACGGCCTTGGGGGCGCCGGTCGAGCCGGAGGTGAACAGCAGGGCCAGCAGGGTGTGGGGGTCGCGGGCGCTCTCCGGGTGCAGTCGGGGCTCGGCGCCGGCGTGATCGGCGATCAGGCCGCGCCACTTGTCGGAGTCGATGTCGAACTGCGCGGCGACGCCGGTGTCGAGGCCCTCGAGCAGGGCGGTGCCGTCGGCGTCGGTGACGATCACGTCGCAGTCCACGCCCCGGATGTCGGAGGCGAGTTCGGCGCCGCGCCGGGTGGGGTTGATGCCGACGATGGTCACGCTCGCGAGCGCCGCCCCGCACAGGGTGAACAGGTACTCGGGCACGTTCTCCAGGAGGATGCCCACGTGGAGGTGCTTGTAGGGGTCGGGTCGGTCCGCGTACGAGCCGGAGTGCTCCTCCGCCCAGCCGCGCAGGATCTCCGCGCGGACGGCGGCCTCGGCCACGAACTCGCGCCAGGTCCACGCGGAGTCCTCGAACAGCAGTCCCGGGTGGTCGTCGGTGGAACGCTCGATGAGGATGTCGCCGAACGTGGCGTGCTGCATGTCGTGCCCGGGATTGAAATCTGCTGTGGTCATGAGATCGGACACTAGGCGACCGGGCCCCGTCGCACAGGCGAAACGGCCAGCAACATTGACAGGTGTCAGCCTCGGTGGTCACCGGCCCACTCGGTGGGCGTGTCCGGCCGGCATCGGGTAGGAACGAGGCGACGGCGCGCCACGTGGGCGCGCGGGGATCGAACAGGGGCGTGGGATGGTCGGCGAACACGGCGGGAACGTCGACGTGGACGAGGGTGTCGTCCGGGGATCCGACGACGACGAGGTCGGCCTCGACCGGGACGGATTCGTCGTCAGCGATGTCCGACTCACCAGCGTCCACAATTTCCGGGACGTGGCCGGCCCGGGCTACGCACTCCGTCCGTCCGGGTCGATGGCCCGCGGTCTCGTCTACCGGTCCACGACCCTCGCGGTGGGCGACGACGACCTCGCGGTGCTCGAGAAACTCGGCGTCTCGACCGTCGTCGACCTGCGCACCGGCGCCGAGATCGACAAGCAGCCCGACGTCGTCCCCGCCGGGGCCGAGTACCTGCCGATCGACGTGCTGGGCGGGCACACCTCGGCGGCGACCCTCAGTGCGTCCGGCCTGGCCGGGGCCGAGGAGGCGCGGCGCGAGATGGCCGCGACATACGAGCGGTTCGTGGTGGGTGATCACGAGCGGCGGGCGTTCGGTCGGGCCGTCCACGCCCTGGCCGTGTCGTCCGGCCCGGCGATCGTGCACTGCACGGCGGGCAAGGACCGCACCGGGTGGGTCTCGGCGCTGGTGCAGTTGGTCGCCGGTGTCCGGGAGGAGGATGTGATCGCGGATTACCTGCTCACGCGGGAGATGTCCGCGGACTTCGTCTCCTCCATCCGTACCTACGTGCAGGCGGAGATGCCCGACAAGCTCGAGGCGATAGAGGTGCTCATCGGCGTCGAGGAGGCCAATCTCCGCCGGTCCCTGGACGCATTGGCGCGAGAGTTCGGTGACGCGCGGCGGTATCTCGTGGAGGGCGCGGGGGTGGAGGAGGCGGCTGTCGACGAGTTGTCCGCGCGGTTCAGGCGGGGCTGACCAGGATAGGGATGGCTCAGTCGGCGATGGTTCAGGCGGCGATGACCACCGCGCCGACGACGCCGCCGAACCCGATCGCCTGGAGCGTGACGGCGATCGTGCGCCCGAGTTCGGTGCGGGCCGCCGCGTGGACCCGGGGGCCGGCCAGCGTGACCGCGAAGACCATGACGATGGCCGCGACCGCGGTGAGCGAGCCGGCCAGTCTGGACGCCACCCCGTAGACCGCGGCAACGCCGAGCAGTCCGCCCGCCAGGACGGCGATGATCGTCGTCAGTGGCGCCGGGAGGACGGTGGCGTGGGGGGCGTCGACACTGCTGGCGTCGACACTGCTGGCGTCGACTCTGCTGACGCCGGGCGTGGTGTCGACGTCCGGGTGAGGCGCGCCGGTGTCGTCCGGCCGACGTTCCTCGAGCATGAGGGTGTTGCGCATACCTCGGACCCTACGTACTGATCCGGGCGTGAACTTCGGTCAATCCTGTGGGTTCGGTTCTCCCGGTATAGGCACTGGTCAGGACGTCGCAAGCCGACCGAGAGATGGGTCACATGAGGGCTGCTGCACGGAACCTCTGCCCTTGCGCCGGACGCGGGATTCCGACGTGGATCTGCTGGTCGAGCTCTACCAGGCGTTCGTCCCGGTCGCGGGCGGTTGCCCGGTGCGGAGGCACCTGGGCCGACCGCGGCGGGGCTCGCCCCCGCAGGGCCGTGTCGTCAGCCCAGGTCGCGGGCGACCACGGTCGGGCGGGCCCCGCGGCAGAAGACCAGCTCGATCCGCCCCACCGGTCTGCCGGTGGGGCCACCGAGCAGCTCGGCGTAGGCGCACAGCTGGAGCAGGTACTCGTCGACGGTGTCGGTAGTGACGGCGACGTCGGTCTTGTAGTCGATGATCGTCAGCGAGCCGTCGGCTTCCTCCATCACGAGGTCGACCACCCCGTCCACCGCCACCGTCGTCCCGTCCGCGGTGGCCAGCGGCCCTGCCACGGGTAGCTCGGCCCAGTGGGTCCGGGTCGCCGCCCGCCGGACGGGCTCGGAGGTCAGGGCAGTCCTCGCGACGGAGACCATCTCGGCGACGGCTTCCGGGTTGCGGCTCCCGCGCAGCCCACCTCCCAGCCCGAGAGCGATCAACTGGTCTGCCGCCCACCGCTCCCACTCCGCGACCGCGGAGACGGGGTCGGCTGTCGGTCCGTGCAGCCGGGTCAGGTCCGTGTGCTCGGCCAGGTGGTGGACCGCCGTACCGACGTCGGGTCCCGAGGCCAGTGGGGTGCCCCGCGGGGCGGGCGGCAATTCGTCCGATCGCGTCGGGGCCGGGCGGAACCGATCGCGCAACGCGGCGGCCAGTCGTTCGGGGAGGGGCCGCGGCTCGGCCGCCTCGTCGCGCCGCTGGTCTGCACCTGCGGCGGCGGAACCGTCGGCGACCTCCGGGTGCACGATCCGGGTCGCGGACCAGCCCGCGCGCTCTGCGGACCTGGCCGCGATCTGCTGGCTGCGTCGGGCCCATTCCGCTTCGTCGGGAACGTCGACGTCGGGCACGGCGGCGGCGTCGAGCAGGTTCTCACCGTACTCGACCAGATCGGGCGCGTCGGCGTCCTCGATGACGGAGCCGAGGAGGGTCCCCCACAGTCCTGCCCGGGGCTTTCCGCTCTTGGTGAGGGCGTATCCGTGGCCGGAGACCGCGAGGCGGCTCTCCGCTCGGGTCGTGGCGACGTAGAGGAGGCGGATGCGTTCCGCGAGCGCGTGTTGCTTTTCGCGTTCGGCTGCCGCCGTGAAGGCGGGGTCACGGACGGTGGCGGAGAACGACACCGCCGGCCGGGGAGGCTCGTCGTCGGTCCACAGGAGCCGGTCCCGGCTGGTGGGCCAGCCCCGGCTCATCCCGGCCACGATGACCATCGGGTACTCGAGGCCCTTCGACGCGTGGATGGTGTTGATGCGGACAGCGTCCACCCCGATCTCGGGGATGGCGGCTTCGGGGACGCGGGCGTCCTCCGCGGTCAGCGTCAGCGCCCAGTCCGCGTAGTCACGGAGGTCGGCACGCGCTGGGTCGCTGGCGGACTCCTCCCACTGCCACGCGTGCTCGATCACGAACCGGATCCGTCGCCACAGGTCGCGCCGCCGCGGCGATTCGGCCACGGACTCGAAGACCATGCGATCGTGGACGAGTTTCTCCAGGAGTTCGCCTGGGCGCCGCGTGTGCCGCGACAGGGAGGAGAGGTATCCCATCGCGTCTGCGACGGGGGACGCCGCGAGCTCCGTGGGTGCCGGCGCGCCGGGGGCCCAGGTGCCGCCGGCGGCGCGCCAGCGCAGGAGGTCGTCGTCCCCGCAGGCGAACAACGGTGACCGCAGCGCGCCCACGAGGGACGCCTCGTCGGCGGTGTTGGCGACGGCGCGGACGGCCAGGAGGAGGTCGCGGATCTCCGGCGTCCCGTAGACGATCGAGGACGCCTCGGTGCGGTAGTCGATCCCCGCGTGGTCGAGGCAGGTCTCGAGCATCGGCAGAGAACCGCGCGACGGCAGGAGGATCGCGATGTCCGCCAGCCGCAGTGGGGTCTGCTCACCATCCTTGGACTCGTGGGTCCACCTTTCCCGGATGGCGGTGGCGATCACCCTTGCCACGTCGGCGGCCTCGGTCCAGTGGCGTTCGGTGGCCTCCTTCGAGTCGGGCGGGCAGTGATGGGGGACGTCTTCGGTGCGGAAGACGAACGGCCGGGGTCCGTGGGTGGGGTCGTGTTCGGGCCGGTTCGGTGCCGGTTCGAGGTCCCGGTACTCGGGTTGGATGCCGTCGGAGGCGATGAGTACCTCGGAGAACACCTCGTTGACCCAGCGGAGGACCGGACGTGAGCAGCGGAAGTTCGTGCTCAGTCTCTCGATGGCGGCCCCGCCCGTCGCACCGCCCGTACTGTCGGCTCCGCCCCGGGCCCGGAGATAGGTGGCGATGTCGGCGCGGCGGAATCGGTAGATGGACTGTTTGGGATCGCCGACGGTGAAGAGTCGGCCCGGTTCGGGCCCGGATCCGGCGGCCGCGGACGTCAGTAGTTCGGCGATGTCCAACTGTATGGGGTCGGTGTCCTGGAATTCGTCGATGAGAATTCGTTGGTAGCGTGCCCGGACCCGTTCGCGGACCGTCGGGTCCTGCAGTAGTTCGCGCGCGAGAACGAGCTGGTCGTGGAACTGCAGGGTGCCGTGGCGGCGCCGGTCGGCGGCGTGCCTCCGCACCACCGGGATGAGAGCGTCGAGCACCACGGCGATACGTGGGCGCCAGTGCTCGACGAGGATCGCCTCGCACATCGAGGAGAGCTGCTTGATCTCCGCCTTTATCTCCTTCACGACGTCCGTCCCGCCCCAATTCGCGCCCTTACCGCCGTTTCCCGCGGTGATCGGCTTGCCCAGGAGTTCCATCCAGGAGGGCGACGCGGACGGGTCGGACGAAGCGTCCTGCAGTGTCGCCCCCCAGGCTTCATGTGCGTCGAGGACCGCATAGAGCTTGTCCGTCTCGTCCTGGCAGGAATCCCGCCACCCGACGATCGATCCCACGGCAGCGATGATCTCGGCGAGATCCGGCGACACGGGCAGGTCGGCTGTGTCGGGGTACAGGAGGTCGGTGGGCAGGCGGTCCCAGTCGCGGTGGAGCGCCTCGACGACCTCGCGGAACGCGGAGGCCGTCACACCGGCATCGAGCATGTCGTCGACGGCCCGCGCCAGGTTGCCCGACCGGGTGGCGGTCGGGCCGCTGCCGAACAGGAGAGTTGCGCATTCCTGCCACAGGGCGTCGACGGCGCTGGACTCGGCGGTGTCCTGCTGCACGGTGACCTTCGGGGGAATTCCCGCCTCCAGGGGGTTCTCCGAGAGCAGCCGCAGGGCGAAGGAGTGCAGCGTGCCGATGGCGGCGGTGTCGAGCCCCGCGAGAGCGGCATCCGCCCGGTGGTCGCCCTCGGCGCGCTTGTCCACGAGTGTCACGCGGAGGCGATCGCGGAGCTCGGCGGCCGCCTTCTCGGTGAAGGTGATCGCGGCGATGCGGTCGACGGGCACGGCGTCGTCCAACAGCAGAGTGCTGAGGCGGCTGACGAGGGCATGGGTCTTACCGGTCCCTGCACCGGCTTCCACGAAGAGCGTGACGGAGGTGTCCGTTTCCACCCGGAGCCGGGCGGCCTGGTCGGGGAGGGTACTCATCAGGACGTCTCCGATTCGTGCTCGGTCGGATCGGCGGCGACGAGGCCGGCGAACGCGGGGTGGGATGCGAGCGGGTCCTGTCGGGACAACAGCTCCCAGGCGCGGTCGAGCTCGGAGCCGCCGATGAGCTTCGCAAGATCACGGGACGAGCCGCGCCCGCCCTTGAGGGGGAACCATCCACGCTGGAGGGCGTCCACCAGGTTGCCCACGTCAGCGCGGACCTTGTCCATGAGGTCGACGGTGACGTCGAGGGATATCTGCTCGAACTCGCCCCGTTCGGTGCAGTACCAGTAGCGGACTTCGCGGACCGGCAGATCGCGAGCGGACTCGGCGGCCGCTGCGTAGAGCGGCAACTGGAATCGTGTCCCCGAGATGGTGGGGTCCTCCTCGCTCGGCCGCTCCTCCACCGCGGGCGGCGTCCCGGTCTTGTAGTCGGTGACCCGCTGGGACTCTCCGCGCTCGTCGAGCCGGTCGATGGACCCTGCGAGGAACACCGTGGTCGTGCCGTGGGAGGTGGTCACCTCGAAGGGGATCTCGATCACGGAACCGTCGGGGGCCCCTCGGCCGAACCCGAGTTCGGTCGCGGCCGGCTCCCACCCCGCTCGGAAGTCCGTCTCGTCCTCCGAATACCACCGGTCGAGTTCGGCCGCGAGCAGGATCTCCCGCCGTCGCCACAGTGAGGCGACGAGTCCCGGTGACGTCGCGATCGCCGCCTCGCATTCGGCGCGCAACGCGGTCATGAGCAGCTCGCGGTCCGGGCCGGCCCCGGTCTGGAGGCGATCGGAGACGTAGCGCTGGAGGATCGAGTGGACCAGGTCGCCGTAGTCGCGCAGGTCCATCTCGATTTCCGCGGCCGGGTCGTCGAGCGTCCGGACCCTCAGGACCGTGGAGAGGAAGAACAGATACGGGCTCTGGGCCCAGTCCTCCAGCCTCGTGGGAGAGAGCGGATGGTCGAGGACGGTCAGCAGGCGCGCAGCTGCCGAGACATCACCGGTGAACCGCGTGAATCGTCCTCGCCGGCGATCCTGACGCATCTCGTGTGCTCGAACCAGCAGACCAGGGGCACCTGGCCGGGCCAGCCAGCCGTTGGCGGAGAGTTGCCGGATCCGCAGTTCGGAGACAGTGGCCGGGTCCGAACCGAGGGCGGCCGGCGGGGTCAGCACGCCGTCGACGAACGAGGGCACGGCGGTGACGGCCGGACACCCGGCGACGTCCTCCTGCCACTTGGTGGCACGAACCGGTTTCCCGGTGAGTTCGGACAGGGTGGGCAGGAGCCAGCGCGACGGGATCCTGTTGCCGCCGCCTCGCATCGATCCGCGGGGGAATGAGCACGTTCGGTGCTCGGAGCCGGCGCTCAGCGCAAGCTGGAGAACCCGGTACCGCTCGTCGAGCCGCTCGGAGGAGGAGGGCTCGACTGCGCCTTCGGGAACGAGAGGGTCGGGCTTGTGCAGGACCGGAAGGAGTCCCTCCGCCATGCCCACCACGCAGACGGTGTCCAGGTCGCGCCCCACGGCGTCGTCGATCGGACCCAGCGCGACCCCGGCGCCCTCCTCGCCCACGCGGTCGACGATTCCGTCCAGCCGCGTGGCGAGCGCACCGACCACTCGATCCCGGGTGATGGCGGGCGCGATGGTGTCGAGATCCCCGAGAGAACCGACCACCACCAGTGCGGCTGCCCGGGCGGGACTCTGACGGAACAGTGAGGTGATCAGTCCGGTGACGGCCTCCGCCGCCTCGGCCCAGGAACGCGCGGCGTCGACGGCGGCGAGCTCGGAGCGGATGGTCCCGATCAGGCGTAGGAGAGCAGCCGCCGCGGCCCGTTCGTTCTCGCCGAGGGCCCCGGGCTCCCCCCGCAGCCGCAGGTGATCGGCCAGTCGGTCCCAGTCGCCGGCGCCGATGACGGGGAAACGCGTTCGGGTGAGGATCTCCAGGCGCCTGGACGAGACGGCAGCACCCTCCTCGTCGAACGGGACGATCGCGCCCTCGGCGATGATCGACAGCAGGTCGGCGCGGGGCATCCGGCCGGCGTCGAGTCCCAGTAGCCTCACCAACGTGCGGCCGGCCGGAGAGCGACCCGGCCCGGCGTCGGAGGGGCCGTAGACGGCGATCCCGGCCTCCCCGAATGCTCGGTGGAGAAGCCGCAGGTAGGGGTCCGGTGACGGGTAGTAGACACCGATCCGGTGGCCGGGGACCCCGTCCGCCAGGCGCGAGCGGACGAAACGGACCACCGCGCGCACCTCGTCATCGGAGTCCGACGCGTGGAGGACGTGGGTGCCGGTGATCGCCTTCGCGCTGCCGGGCTCGCCGGCGGAGGCGAGGTGCTCCGATCCGGTACCGGGGAGGGGAGATATGCCGCGCTGTTCCAGCGCGGACCGCAGCCTGCGCTCGGCCCGCGTTCCGCGCAGCGGGGCCGCCAGGACGATCCGCCCCAGCACATCCAAACGCTCCAGCGCGGTACTCACCGCCTCGAACTGCGTGTAGTAGGCGTCACCCGTCATCGCGCGGGCCTCGTCGGCCAGCCGGAGGACCTCCGAGTGCAGCCGGGTCTCCGCGGTGACCGAACCCGGCTCGACGGTCCCCAGACGCAGGCACGCCTGGGCCACGGCCTGTCCCGTGACGGGTTCGGAGGCCACTGCCTCCAGATGTCCGGGATCGCTGTCCAGCGCCTTCTCGACCGCGGCGGCGAGGAGGGGGAAGGGGAGCGCAGCCCGTGGGGCCAGTGCAGGAGCCGAGAGTTCGCTGATCACCTGGTCGGCGGTTCTCACCGCCACGTTGACCGCCCCGCCGTCGAGCGCGAGCGCCCGGACCACGTCCCTGGCCGCACCGAACGACGGCACCAGGACGGTGATCCGGCCGAGCGGGTCGGTGCCGCGGAGACGGCGGACCTCGGCGACGAGGGCGCTGGGATGAGCCTGGGATCCGGTCACACCGCCATGGTGCCCCACCGGTACGACAAGACCGTTCAGCTGATGCCGATCGCGCGGGTCGCGGCCGTCGCCCATCGCACCGGGTCGATGGTGACCCCGGGATGATCCTGCCGGTGCGGAATCACCGCCTCGACCACCCGGAACGGCAGGTCGAGGGCGGGGTCGGCGGGATCGAGGTCGGGTCGACACAGTGCGACGAGTTCCCGGTAGATCCCTCTGAGTTCCGAGCGCGCGCCGCGGAAACCGGCGAAGTCCTCCCCTGTGACCTCCGGGAGCACGTACAACATCCCGATGTTCCAACGTGAGGCGAGCAGGCCCTCGACGTCGACTGTCGCCAGCGTCAGCAGCGTCTCCCGGGGGTCCCGCCCCTCGGCGCGCAACCGGCGGGCCATCTCCAGGGTCGGCCCGACCGTCGTGTCGAGGAGGGAGCCGAGGATCGCGGCTTTCGTCGGGAAGTGCGTGTAGAGCGACGCCTGGCGCACCCCGACGGCGTCGGCGATGGCGCGGGTGGAGGTGGCGGTGTATCCGCGGGTGGTGAACAGTTCCGCCGCGGCATCGAGGATTTCGTCGGCCGGAGTGGCTCCGGGGCGCCTGCGGTCCACGAGTCGGGGTCGGCCGGGTGTGTCCACGGAGGTCCTTTCGCCACGCCGGTCCGGCGATGTTTCTCGTCCCGGCCGTCAGGTGACGTGGGGGTCGACGGACCGGTCCATCGTGACACGGAGGAATTCGAACCGGTGCGCCGTGGGATCGACGGTCCTGCGGGGAGGAGTCGGCAAGGAGGATACGGCGGCCTGCACCCACGTCGCGCGGGAGGTACGGGTGAAGTCGAGGTCCGCGCCATGCGCGCGTGCCGCGAGCAGGGCGGCGACGGCTGCGGCGCGCCCGTTTCCCTCGCGGAACGGGTGCACGTGGTTGAAGCGGGCGTACCAGTCGGCCAGGGCCAGGGCGATGGTCGCCCTCCGGGGTGCGGGTGCACGTGCGGAGTCCAGCGCTCCGGCGACGAGGTCGGCCGGTCGTTCCAGCGGGGCGACGAGGGCGGGGACGCGGTCTGCCGCGGCGAACACGGAACCCTGCTTGGACAGGCCGACCATCCGGGGGAGGCCCGCCCAGGCGTAGACATCGCCGAACAGTGCGGCATGGATGCCGGAGACGGTCGTCGGAGCGGACGCCGGCTCACGGAGGAGACGGGCCCCCGCGGCGACCGCCAGGAGGGCTTCCGCCCGGGCCAGGGGCCTCTCCGTGGTGATGCCGAGGGAATTCTCCAGTACCCGCGTTCCCCTGAGGTAGTACGGGACGCGGCGGGCCAGGATCCCGGGCCGGGGCCGTCGTACGGCCTCCGGCGGTATCGACTCGAGGACGTGGAGGCGTATGAGCCGATCGGAGGCGCCCCGGTCGACGAGATCGAGGACCTCGTCGTCGTCGACCCCCGGTGCCCATCCCTCCAACGCCGAGATGGCGAGCATCGCGGCGGTGCACGGGTGGCGGGTCACCCCGGATCTCGGATCTGGCCCGCTGACCGGAGGTAGTCGAGGGCGCGCTGGACGCCGGAGATCTCCCGCGCGACGGACCGGAGTCCGGCGCGTTCGGCCGTGGTGAGCACGGAGAGCGGGACCCGGTCGGTTCCGGGGCCGTCGGGGTCCGCCCGCAGACGGACGTCCCACCGTAGACCGGTGACGAATCGGGCGGCCACGCGCAGGGACGCCCACCGGTCCGGCGGAAGGAGATCCGGGTCGGCGGCCAGTTCGAGGCGCGAGCCCGTGCTGGTGGTGGCCACCCCGGCGCGCAGGGCGGACCACCGCGCGATCTTGACGACCGGGGTGATGACCGCTGTCTTGAGGTCGACCACGGGGTCTCCGCGGAACGTCCGGCCGAGTCTGGACGGCACGGAGGCCCGGGTCGAGAGCGCGTCCGCGAGAACGTCTGCGAGCACGGCCGGATGAGCACGAACGGCATCGACGGCCATGCGCGGCAGGAGGTCCGGGTCGCGTCGGTCGTCGGTGAGGGGGCGGGCGTCGGCGAGCAGGCCCAGGTGCACGACCCCCAGGTTCCGCGCGGGCGCGTCCGCCCAGCCCTCGGCGGCCGTGGACCATCCGGCGCGCGTCCGGACGAAGCGGGGATCGGCGGCCGAGGCCGCGGAGGTCTCGGCGTACCACGGTGGTGTCGAGAGATCGGTGGCCGCGACGGCGCGCCGGACCGCGCGGGGGTCCCGGTGGTCGACGACGGCGAGGGATTCCAGGTCACTGCCGGGGACCGCCTCCCCGCGGCCCACCGAACCGGTGACCCACACGGTGTCCGCCACGGTCGGGCCGAGCCTCGATTCCAGTTCTCGTCGCAGGTCGTCCGACCACGCGCGAGTGCGATCATCGTCGCCGGCCCGGGGAGGTGTCATGGGGTCATTCGACCACGTCAGACGGCCGGTGCGTCAGCCGGGAGCGGGCGCGAGTGCCTGTTAATCCGATCGAAACATGGTGCAACCCGGGTGTCATGCGTCCGAGCAAAACTGTCACACGACAGGAACCGCGGTCGCCGAGATCGGGTTCATCGGCCCGCCCCGAGAGGAGCACCGGACATGAGCGACTCACCCGGTCTCACCACCCCGGTTCCCGAACGCCGGGGTGATCACGACGACCTCGCAGACTTCGGCTACGAACAGCAACTCCATCGGAGTCTCGGCACGTTCGCGTCATTCGCGGCCGGGTTCTCGTTCGTCTCCATCCTCACGACGATCTTCCAGCTCTTCGGCCTCGGGTACGGGTTCGGAGGCCCCGCCTTCTTCTGGACCTGGCCGATCGTCTTCGCCGGCCAGTTCCTCGTGGCGTTGTGCTTCGCCGAACTGGCGGCCAGGTACCCGATCTCGGGCGCGATCTACCAGTGGTCCCGCCGGATGGGCGGGGAGATCGTGGGGTGGTTCGGCGGGTGGTTCATGATCCTCGCCCAGATCGTCACCGCCTCGGCGGCGGCCATCGCCCTGCAGGTCGTCCTTCCGAGCATCTGGTCCGGCTTCCAGATCATCGGCGACGACCCGGCGCTGACCTCACCATCCGGATCGACGAACGCCGTCCTGCTGGGATCGGTCCTGCTCGTCATCACCACGGTGATCAACTCCATCGGCGTCCGGTGGATGGCCTACGTCAACAACATCGGCGTGACGTGCGAGATCGTCGGTGTGATCGCCGTGGTCCTCGCGTTGTTCACCCACGCGGTCCGCGGCCCCCAGGTCGTCTTCGACACCGCGGGCATGGGGGATCAACCCGGGTACATCTGGGCCTGGGTGGTCTCGGGACTGATGGCGGCCTATGTCATGGTGGGGTTCGGCTCGGCCGGCGAGCTCGCGGAGGAGACGGTCAATCCCCGCCGCATCGCGCCCCGGACGATCCGGATGGCACTGACCGTCTCCGCCATCGGCGGTGGACTGATGATCCTGGGAGCGCTCATGGCCGCGCCCAGCCTCACCGACGGGCGTCTGGCGACCGAGGGCCTTCCCTACGTACTTAACTCGGTCCTCGGGAACTTCTGGGGGAAGGTGCTCCTCGCCGACGTCGTCGTCGCGATCTTCATCTGCACCCTCGCCATCCAGACCGCCGCCACCCGGCTCATGTTCTCCATGGCACGCGACGGCAGGCTCCCGTTCTCGACGGCTCTCTCGCGCGTCCACCCGCGGACCGGGACCCCGATCGCGCCGTCCGTTCTGATCGGACTGGCCTGCATGGGCATCCTGCTGGTCAACGTCGGCAACTCCGCGATCTTCGCCACGCTCGCCTCGGTGTGCATCATCCTCATCTACCTGGCCTACCTCTGCGTGACCGGACCGCTGCTCATGCGTCGACTCAAGGGGTGGCCGAACGGCCCCCGGCTCACCGACGCCGAGGGCAGGCCCCTGTTCTCGCTCGGCCGCTGGGGGATCCCCGTCAACGTCCTCGCCGTGGCGTACGGACTGCTCATGACCATCAACCTCGCCTGGCCACGGGCCGAGATCTTCGACCCGTCCGGTGAGACACCGTGGCTGCGGTGGGCGGGCGTGGCGACCGTCGTGGCTGTCGTCGGGCTCGGCGTCCTGTGCTTCCCCCGCGGCAAGACCCACCCCAATCCCGTTCAGATCGGAGAGTGACCAGTCATGACCAGCACCACCGCATCCAGTCCCGCAGGCACATCCACCACCTCGGGTGCCCGCCAGCACGCCCGCGCCCAGGCAGGCACGATCACCGACGCCATGCCGGTCGTCCCCGCCACCGACTGGCCCGATCCGCCGGCGGACGTCCCGGCTGACCGACTGACGTGGGCCGAGTCCATCCCCGGTGGCCGGTACACCGCGGTCACCCTGGCCCGGGGCACCCGGATCCGACTCACCGACCGGGAGGGCACGGCCTGCGCCTCGCTCATGATGTGGCGCGCCGACGCTCCCTGGGAGCGACTCAACACGGCCGACACGGTGAAGGTCCCGTGGCAGGCCTACCTCGGGACCGGCCATCCGCTGCTCTCGGACCAGGGGCGCGTGCTCGCGACGATCGTCGCGGACACCTCCGGCCACCACGACGCGCTGTGCGGGGCCTCGACCCTGGCCGGCACCGTCGCCCGCTACGGGGCCGGCGCGCCGGAATCGGAGTCACCGGCCGGACGGGAACTGCTGCTACTGGCGGCGCTCAAGCACGGGCTGGGCGAGCGCGACCTGCCGCACACCGTGTCGTTCTTCCACGGGATCCGGGTGGACGCGGACGGTTCGCTGGTGTCCACCGGAAACGCGGGTGCGGGGGCGGCGATCGACCTCGTCGTCCACTTACCCGTTGTGCTGGCCGTGGCGGTCGCCGACCACCCGCTCGACCCCTCGGGGGAGTATCGCGCCGGGACCGTGGAGTTCCTGGCCTGGAGCGCCCCCGAGGACCTGGACGCCCTGGTGGAGGACTCGCTGCCGGGGGTCGCGCAGGACATGGAGTACCGCCGCGCACTCGTCAATTCCGAGGCCGCCCACCGCGCCGCCGCCCCGCTCGCCACCGCCCCGATCGCCTGAGGAGCACCGTCATGACACCTTCGACCGTCACCGCCGATCCCCGAACCGTTGATCCTCGGACCGCCGACGCCGCCGGCCTCGCGCTCGGAGGCGGGGAGGTCCTGGCCGATGAGACCGTGGCCGCCCGCGCCGCCTGGTCCCACGTCCTGGAGGCGGGCCAGACGCTGACCATCGTGGACCTCGAGGGCAACCAGGCCGTCGACACTCTCTTCTACGACGCCCACGACCCCGCCCGCCGCTACAGCGCCCCGGCCACCGTCGCCGCCCAAGGGTCGATCTTCCTCACCACGGGCAGTGTCCTGCGCGACGACGCGGGCGAGCCGCTGGTCACCATCACCGCCGACGAGGTGGGCAACCACGACACGCTGGGCGGTGCGTGCTCGCAGGAGTCCAACACTCTGCGGTACGGCCACCACACCCGGCACCAGCACGCCTGCGTGGAGAACTTCCTCCGCGAGGGAGCCCGGCACGGGCTCGGCAAGCGGGACTTGGTCCCCAACGTCAACTTCTTCATGAACGTCCCGGTGGACGACGACGGCACGCTGGGGATCGTCGACGGGCTCTCCGCGCCCGGGAAGCGACTGGCGCTGCGCGCCGACCGCGACGCGATCGTGCTGGTCTCGAACTGCCCACAGATCAACAACCCGTGCAACGGCTTCGACCCGACGCCGGTCCGGATGATCGTCACCGCCTGACCGCGGCCGCACCCCGGCCGGCGCCCACGTACCCCGTCACCCGCCCGCTCTTCACCTCAGGAGTACCCGACATGACCCGCCTCGAGATCCTCGCCCCCGGCCTCATCACCACCGTCCAGGACTGGCCCGCTCGCATCGGGTACTGGGGTGTGGGCGTCCCGCCGTCCGGGGCGATGGACGACCAGTCGCTGCGGCTGGCCAACATCGCGGTGGGCAACCCGGAGGGGGCGGCCGGACTGGAGTGCACCCGCGGCGGCCTCCGGCTCCGGGCGGACGGCCCGGTCACGGTGTGCGTGGGCGGCGCGCACGTCCGGCCGACTGTAACCACGGGCGCGGAGAACGGCGGCGGGGCGGGCGGGCAGCCGGTGGCCCAGTGGAAGCCGGTCACCCTGGAGGCCGGGTCGGTGCTGGACATCCCGGTGATCGACGGCCCGGGGATGCGCGTCTACGTGGCGGTGCGGGGCGGGATCGACGTCGAGCAGTACCTCGGGTCGTCGTCGACCTTCACCCTGGGCCGCTTCGGCGGGCACGAGGGCCGCGCGCTCGCCGCGGGGGACACGCTCGAAGTAGGCGAGGCCGGGACGGCCGAGCCGCGCCGAATCCTCGCCGACGAGATCCCCGCCATCGGTCACCACTGGCACGTCGCCGTGGCGGAGGGCCCCCACGGCGCCCCGGAGTTCCTCACCCGGGCCGGCATGGACGAGCTGTACGCGGCCACCTACACCGTGCACTTCAACTCCGACCGCACCGGCGTGCGGCTCGAGGGTCCGCGCCCGAAGTGGGCGCGCCCCGACGGCGGGGAGGCCGGCCTGCACCCGTCCAACCTGCACGACAACGCCTATTCGGTGGGGGCCCTGGACTTCACCGGCGACACCCCGATCCTGCTCGGCCCGGACGGCCCCAGCCTGGGCGGCTTCGTCTGCCCGGTCACCGTGGTCAGCAGCGACCGCTGGAAGCTGGGGCAGCTGGCGCCCGGTGACACCGTGCGGTTCGTCCGGGTCCGGGTGGACTCCGTGCCCGGCGGCGCGGGCGCCGCGCGTGGGGCCGGCCGGTCCTACGTCCTGGGCGACGGGGGTGACCGCGACGACGGCGTGCTGGGCCGCGGCCACACCGCGGACGGCCTCACCGAGATCACCTACCGCCGCGGCGGGGACGACAACGTCCTGGTCGAGTACGGGCGGATGGAGCTCGATCTCGAGCTGCGTGCCCGCGCGCACGCGCTGTACCTGCACCTGCTGTCCAACCCCGTGCCCGGACAGCAGGACCTCACGCCGGGGATCCGCTCGCTCCAGGTCAAGATCACGCCGGGGCGCAGCACCGTGACCTCCACCCTGGCCGCCCTGCGCGAGGCCGAGACGGCCCTGCCCGCCGCCGAGTCCCTGGTGGTCCCCAGCCGCCGGGTTCGGCTGCCCCTGAGCTGGGACGACCCCGCCACGCGGGAGGCCATCGAGCGCTACATGTACGGGGTGCGCGACGACGCCCCGTGGTGTCCGTGGAACATCGAGTTCATCCGCCGGATGAACGGCCTGGAGACCGCCGACGACGTCTACCGCACGGTCTTCGACGCGGAGTACATGGTGCTGGGCCTGGGGGACGTGTACCTGGGCGCGCCGGTCGCCACCCCGCTCGATCCCCGCCATCGCCTGGTCACCACCAAGTACAACCCCGCCCGGACGTGGACGGCCGAGAACTCCGTGGGGATCGGCGGCGCGTACCTGTGCATCTACGGGATGGAGGGGCCCGGCGGCTACCAGTTCGTGGGTCGCACCACGCAGGTCTGGAACCACCGACACCCGGAACCGGCACCGGGGTTCGACGCCGAGCACCCCTGGCTCCTGCGGCACTTCGACCGCATCTCCTGGTACCCGGTCACCTCCGAGGAGTTGACGGACCTGCGCGCCGACACCGCCGCCGGTCGCGGGCGCGTGGACATCACCGACGACACGTTCTCCCTGGCCGAGCACAACGCCTTCTGCGAGAGGGAGGCCGAGTCCATCGCCTCCGCCCGGCGCCGCATGGAGCACGCCCGCTCCGAGGAGTTCGCCCGCTGGGCCGCCAGTGGGGAGCTGAGCGCATGAGCACCGCGCTGACGGGCACCGCGCTGACGAGCACCGAACTGACGAGCGCCGATCTCCGGGCCCGGGCCGAGGCCGAGGTCGACCGCGTGCTGGCTCGCCTGGCCGAGGCGGACCGGCCGGAGGTGTTCCTGCAGGTCCGCGGCCGGGACGACCTGGTCGCCGACATGGCGGCCTCGCTCGCCGCCGACGGTCCGCTCGCCGGGATGACCCTCGCGGTGAAGAACAACGTGGACGTGGCCGGGATGACCACCACCGCCGCCTGCCCGGGGTTCGCCTTCCTGCCCGACCGGGACGCGGCGGCCGTGTCGCGGCTGCGCGCGGCTGGCGCCGTGGTGCTGGGCACGACCAATCTCGACCAGTTCGCGACCGGACTGGTGGGCACCCGCAGCCCCTACGGGGCGGTGCGGGCCGCCCACCGGCCGGAGCACGTGTCGGGTGGCTCCAGCTCGGGATCGGCGGTGGCGGTGGCCCTGGGGATCTGTGATCTGGCCATCGGCACGGACACCGCTGGGTCGGGCCGGATCCCGGCCGCGCTCAACGGGATCGTGGGGATCAAGCCGACCCTGGGCACGGTCTCCACCGAGGGGGTCGTGCCGGCCTGCGCGAGCTACGACTGCGTGACGGTCTTCGCCCGCGACGTCCGCACGGCGACCCGCGCGACCGCGCTGATGGCCGGAGGCGAGGGCACGCGGGACTGGCCCGCGGACACCCCGCTCGCCGCGGTGCCGGGGGCCACCCTCGCGATCCCCCGCGAGCTGGTGGCCATGGCGCCGGGCTGGGCCGAGGCCTTCTCCGCCGCGGTGGACATGGCCCGCGACCGGGGATTCCGGGTGGTGGAGATCGATCTGGGCCCGTTTCTCGAGGCGGCGCGGCTGCTCTACGACGGGGCGCTGGTGGCGGAGCGGTACGAGGCGGTGGGCGACTTCCTCGACGGCCCCTGCGGCACCGAGCCGGAGTCGGGCGTCGATCCCACGGTCCGCGGCATCATCGCGCCCGCGCGGGACATCGCGGCCGTGGACCTGCTGCGCGACCGCCGGGCCGTGGAGGCGTTGCGGCGCGCGGCGCTGGCCGACCTGGACCGCCTCGGCGCCACGGCGTTGCTCGTGCCCACCGCGCCGTTCCACCCGACGATCGCCGAGGTGGCCGCCGACCCCGTGGCCCTCAACAGCCGGATGGGGACCTACACCAACTTCTGCAACCTCTTCGACCTGTGCGCGGTCGCCGTGCCGACGGGGGAGGTGGACGAGGGCGAGCGGGGGACCGCGACCTTCGGCGTGACGGTGGTGGGACGGCCGTTCCACGACGGCGCGGTGGCCGGGATCGCCGCCGCGCTGGCCGACGGGGCAGGCGCGGCAGGCGGGACCGGCGAGGCCCTCCCGGACCCGGCGTCTCTCGACCCGTGGCCCCTCGGGGCGGGCGCGCCGGCGGTCGACCTGGTGGTGTTCGGCGCACACCGCCGCGGGGGCCCGCTCGAGCACCAGCTCACCTCCCGCGGCGCCGCCTGGCGTGGACCGGTTCGGTCCAGCGCCGACTACCGGATGTACCGGCTCGACACCGAGCCGCCCAAGCCGGGGGTCCTGCGTCACCCGGACGGCGCCGAACTACTCGGGGAGCGGTGGATGATGTCCCCGGCCGCGTTGGGAAGCTTCCTCGACGAGCTGCCCAGGCCGATGCAACTCGGTCGGGTGACTCTCGCGGACGGTACGGAGATGGTCGGCTTCGGTTGCGAGCCCACGGCCGTCACCCCGGAGGCCGACGACCTCACCGAGCGCGGGGAGTGGCCGATCGGGTGAGGAACGGTTCGATGCCTGATTTCACCGGACGGCAGATCTGCCGGGGGCGGTGGAGGGCGAGTCCATGAGTTCCGCTAATGTCCTACCCCGTGCCACGAGCACGGCCCTGTGGCGCAGTTGGTTAGCGCGCCGCCCTGTCACGGCGGAGGTCGCGGGTTCGAGTCCCGTCAGGGTCGCCGGAGAGAGCCGGTGCATTCAGGTCATCGAATGCACCGGCTCTCGTCTGTGCTGCTACCGCGGCCCCAGCCTCGCCGCGATCGCGTCCCGCGTCGAGGAGAACGTGAACAGGAAGTGTTCGAGCGCTACCTGGGCGTGGCGGGGGAGCAGCGGGGCGACCGGCACGGTGGTCCGCTGCAGGACGTGCCGGCCGTCGAGGATCCACGACGTGCGGTCGTCGTCGAGATTGAGTCGAGCCAGCTCGAGCGCCGCGTCGGATCTGGAGCGCACCCCCCGCACGACCCACGCCCAGATGCGTGCGTACGGCTCGTCCTCGGCGAATGAGACGTGCATCCGGTGGCCGACGTGGTCGAAGACGATGGCTCCGCGGTCGTCGACCACGCAGGCCCGTCCCGTGACTCTCTCGACGATCGCCTCGAACCGTTCCCGGGCGTCCTCGTGGTCGGCCACCTCCACCGCCATGTCGATGGGGTTCGGGTGGTCGGCGGGGTCGTTGCCGATGGGGATCGAGTCGGAGCGGAGCAGGCGCAGCGGTCCGGTGTGCCGCCCGACCGTGCCCTGGCAGCGCAGGGTCAGCAGTTGGGGGTGCGGTACCCCGAGCCGGTCGCGGCAGGCATCGACGACCGCCCGGGCGATGGTGCCGGGCGCGGTGGGGGAGGTGTGGGCGATCATCTCCTCCACGAGGGGGTGACCGGCGAGGCGCACGGTCACCCAGGTGCGCTCGCCGCCGGGCGCGAGGTGGACGACGCACCGCCCCCGCGTTCCGGATGCGTCGGACGGCGCGGTGAACTCCATCGCTCCGACCGCGCCCGGCCTGCGCAGATGGCCGGCCAGGGTGGTCTCGAGACCGTCCCAGGGGTTCTCCGCCGGACGCAGCGGCGCGCTGCCCGGGCCGGAGAGCTGGTCGCGCACGGCGTCATCCCACCGGTGCGAGGGCGGCCACGTCGTCGACCGCCCGGCGGAGTTCTCGCGAGGCGGTGCAGTCACCGAGCCGTTCGGCGACGGCGTCGGCGATCGCGCGGTAGAACCACAGTTTTTCCTCCGGCCCGGCGTTGAACAGGCCCCACATGTCATCGCCCAGCCGCTCGTGCGCGGTGACCATCGAGCGCAGGTTGTGGATCTTGTCGGCGGCCGAGATGAGCAGGCACTCGTGGGAGTCCTCGGCCAGTCGCGCGAGGTAGCCCTCCTTGCGCACCCGCCACGGCGGGGTCTCCTCGCCGGCGGTCTTCTCCTCCGACACGCCGCGAACGAGCTCCGTGACCCGCTCGCCGAACTCGGCGGTCATGTCGTCGGCCGAGTACACCGATGGCGGCACGTCCTCCAGGACGTCGTGCAGCAGCGCTGCGACCGCCACGTCCTCGTCGCCGGTGAAGTCGGAGACGATCATCGCCACCGCCACCGGGTGGGCGATGTAGGGCGTCGGATCGTCCTTGCGGGTCTGACCGGCGTGGCAACGGGCGGCGACCGCGAGCGCGCGGTCGAGGGTGGGGGTCCAGGTGAGCGACATGGTGCACTCCTCGAGGGGAGAGGTCCCGACGCCGGGCGACGCCGCCGGGTCGTGGGTGGAACCGGTCGTGACCGGTGTCCCTTCCACACTCCCGAGTACACACCACGGGTACGACACGGGGGAACCGATCGGCGTGGGGCGCGCGTCGTACATGGTGAGGACGCCACGGGGGCGTCCCGGTAGTAGACCGGAACGACGACGAGGAGGGCTCGTGCCCGACGGGACGATCAGGGCGGATGCCGGGAGGATCGCGAGCGCGGTCTCGGTGTTCCGCGACTGCGGGGAGGCGGCCGCGGAGGTGACGTTTCCCGAGGTCACGGCACGTCTGGGCGGCGGTCTTCCGGGCGGGTCGGCGATCGAGCAGGCGGTGGACCGGGCGTGCGGTGCTGCCGCGGTGTGCGCCTCGAGAATTGCGGGTCGGCTCGGGGGCCTGGCCGACTTCGTTGCCGAGGCGCACCGGTTCCTCGAGGCCGAGGATGAGGACTTCGCGGCTCTCCTCGCAGCGGTGGCCCGGCGGTGAGCTGGACAGTCGGCGACATTCGTCGTTGGGACGTGTCCGCAGTGGCGGGCGCCGGCGGCGAGGTCGGGCGTCAGGGCTCGGTGGCGGAGGGTATCCGGAGGTACCTGGTCGACGGTGCGGTGGAGCTGGATGATGGCTGGGACGGTGAGGCCGCTGACGCCGTTCTCGACACCGTAGAACGTGAGAAGTCGCACGTCAGCAGGCTGGCTGACGGACTCGAGGATCTGGCTGATGCTCTCCGGAGCTCGCAGGCTGCGCTGGGACCGGCAGTTCAGACGGTTCGAGATCGGATCGCCGATGCCGAGGCAGCCGGACTGCAGGTGAGCGAATCGTCGGTGCGTCCGTTGTCTGGTCGCGACGACATCGATCACTCGACGGTAGATGAGCATGCGGAGGCGATCAGCTCCGCGGTCGACACCGTTCGCTCCCTCGATGAGCACTACGGGCGCGAGATCGACCAGATCGCCGCTCGGCTGCACGCCGCGATCCCACCCGAGGTCGATCGGTCGCCGATCCCGGGCCCGGACGACCCGTGGCCGGGTCGCGGTGTGGACGCGATGACGGGGGCCGCGTCACGGGGTTACCCGGACGTCGCCGATGAACTCGATCCACTGACGCGGGGGAGACACACGCTCAACCCGGCCCCGGATGACTTCGGCAGAGCCGCGGCGACAGGACTGCGGGGACTCGGTAGGGTCGCCGGTCCGGTCGGTGGCGGGCTTACGGTGTACGACGGCGTGAAGGCCCACGCCCAGGGGAAGACGTCGACCGGCGAGGCCGTCGCGGAGACCCTCGGGGCTCTGGGTGGCGGCGCGCTCGGAGGCGCCGCAGCCGGCGCCGTCGCAGGAACGATGTTCGGTCCCCTCGGCACGTTCATCGGCGCCGGCATCGGTGCGGCCGTCGGGACGTACCTGGGACAGCAGGCGGGCGATATGGCTCACGACCGGTACCGGGCCCACACGGCAGAGAGGTGACACGACCATGAGGTATGGGCAGAGATGGGACGACCCGTCGGAACGCGACCCGCACCCCTACGAACACCCCGCCCTGGAACCGGAACCCGGATTCTGGGACGGCAAGTGGGAAGAGTTCAAGCGGCGGTTCATCCAGATGGCCTGGGAGGATCACTACAGCCGGACCGTCCTCATCCTCTCGACGGTGGGATTCGTGGCGACATTCATCTGGATGTGGTTCACCGGTGAAACCTGACGCCCACCCCTAGAACGTCTTGGCGTCGATCACGAACCGGTACCGGACGTCCGAGCTCACGACACGGTCGTACGCCTCGTTGATCTTGTCCGCCGAGATGAGCTCGATGTCGGCCGTGATCCCGTGCTCGGCGCAGAAGTCGAGCATCTCCTGGGTCTCGGGGATCCCCCCGATCATGGACCCGGTCAGGATCCTGCGCCCAGCGGCGACGGACCCGGCCCGCACCGACATCGGCTCGGTCGGGATGCCGATGTTGACCAGCGCCCCGCGCGGCTTGAGCGTGGCGAGGAACCGGTCCATCGGCAGGCTCGCGGAGACGGTGTTGAGGATGACGTCGAAGGTGCCGCGGAGCTCCCGGAGGGTGGCCTTGCCCTCGTCGCCGGCGGTCGCGTAGTGCTCCACGGCGCCGTACTTCAGCGAGTCGTCCCGCTTGGAGGTGGTCTGCGACAGGACCGTCACCTCGGCACCCATCGCCACCGCGAGCTTCACCCCGACGTGTCCGAGTCCGCCCATGCCGATCACCGCGACCTTGGTGCCCGGGCCGACATTCCACTGCTTCAGCGGCGAGAACATGGTGATCCCCGCGCACAGCAGCGGCGCCGCCGCGGCCGGGTCGAGCCCCTCCGGCACGGACACCACCATCGGCTCCTCGACCACGATGTGGGTCGAGTAGCCGCCGTTCGTCACCGGGCCCTCGGGGTCGCCCTCGGGCAGCGGGGAGCCGTAGGTCGCGACCGACCCGCGCTCACACTCCTGTTCCTGGCCGGCCTGGCAGGAGTCGCACTCGTGGCAGGCGCCGACCAGGCACCCGACGCCCACGCGGTCGCCCACCGCGTGCCGGGTGACCTCGGAACCGACCTCGCGGACGATGCCGATGATCTCGTGCCCGGGTGCCACGGGATAGGTGGTCTGCCCCCACTCGCCGCGCACGTGGTGGATGTCGGAGTGGCAGATGCCGGCGTACTCGATCTCGATGAGCACGTCGTCCGGGCCGGTGTCCCGACGTCGGATCGTGGTCTTCTCCAGGGGTGCGTCCGGTGCGGTGGCGGCGACGGCGGCGACGTCCATGTGTGGTCTCCCGTTGATCGAGTCGGATTCGTGGTGCGAACTGTCCAGTCGGAGTGCTCGCCACAGTAGAGGCGCGCGCGTTCCGCTGCAGAAAACCGAGTGCCGGGGCGGTTCCCGTCCGCGATTCCCTAACGCATGTCAGCGCCGTGGCTATGATCCAGATCACACCGCCTCCCGTGAAGGAATTCCCACATGGCCGACACCGTCCGCGAACAACTCCGCCGCCACGCCGACTCGGATGTGGTCGCCATCCGCTACGAGGACACCTCGATCACCTGGCGTGACTACCTGGCGGGCGCGGACGCCCGGGCCGGCGCCGTCACGGGGATGCTGGATCCCGCGCGGCCGCTCCACGTGGCCACGCTGCTGGAGAACACCCCGGAGATGCTCTACGCGTTGGCGGCCGGCGCGGCGGGCGGGTACGTGACCGTCGGACTCAACGCCACGCGTCGCGGGGAGGGCCTCGCGCGCGACATCCGCAGATCCGACTGCCAGGTGCTGCTCACTGACAGCGAGCTGCGGCCCTTGCTCGACGGGCTGGACCTGGGGGACGTCAGCGTGATCGACACCGACTCCGAGGAGTGGGCCGCCCTCGTGGCCGCGGCCTCCGCGCCCGAGAACCCGCCGCCGGTGGAGGCCATGGACCCGTTCATGCTCATCTTCACCTCGGGCACCTCGGGCGACCCCAAGGCGGTAAGGGTCGGCAACTTCACCGTGACTATGTCCGGGGAGAACCTCGCCCCGTCGTTCGCCCTGACCTCCGATGACGTGCTGTACCTGTCCATGCCGCTGTTCCACTCCAACGCCATCATGAGCGGCTTCTCCCCGGCGATCGCGGCCGGCGCCACCATGGTGCTGGCCCGCCGGTTCAGCGCGTCGCGCTTCGGCGACGACATCCGCCGCTACGGCGTCACCTACATGAACTACGTGGGTAAACCGCTGGCGTACATCCTCGATACCCCGCCACGGCCGGATGACGCCCACACGACGCTGCGCGCCGCGTTCGGCAACGAGGCCGCGGCCAAGGACATCCCCGCCTTCGCGCAGCGGTTCGGGTGCGAGGTCCGCGACGCCTACGGCTCCACCGAGCTCGCGGTGATCATCGTGCGGACCGAGAACTCGCCGCTGGCGTCGATCGGGGAACCGTTCCCGGGGGTCGCCGTGTACGACCCCGTGACCGGGGAGGAATGTCCCCGCGCGGTGTTCGACGACGATGGCGCCGTGACCAATCTCGACGAGTGTGTCGGTGAACTCGTCAACACCGAGGGGGCGGGGTTCTTCGCCGGCTACTACAACGACGACACGTCGACCTCCGACCGCATGAGGGACGGGATGTACTGGTCGGGCGATCTGGCCTACCGCGACGCGGACGGCTTCGTCTACCTGGCCGGGCGCAGCGGGGACTGGCTGCGCGTCGACGGCGAGAACATGGCCACGGGCATCGTCGAGGAGATCCTGCTGCGCAACCCGGCGGTCTCGCGGGTCGCCGTCTACGGTCTGCCCGATCCACGCGGGGTGGGTGACCAGCTCGCCGCGGCGATCGTCCCCCGCCACGACTCGGAGCTGGAGCCGGCCGCCTTCGAGCAGTTCCTCGCCTCGCAGCCGGACCTGTCGCCCAAGGCGTGGCCGCGCTGGGTCCGGATCTCCGTGGACCTGCCCACCACGGCGACCAACAAGATCCTCAAGCGGGAGCTCATCAGGCAGGGCGTGGGGGCCGCCGGCGCGGACGGCACAGGGGCAGGCGGTGCGCCGGCGGACACCTGGTGGGAGCGCGACGAGCGGGGCACCGCGTACACCGAGCTGGCCGGGGCGCGGGTGTAGTGGTCGCGGTCTGATGGTCTACGTCGTCACGCGGTTCGACTTCCGCGCGCCGGGCGCCGGGCCGGAGGAGCGCCGGGACCACTACCGCGCGGCCCTCGACATGGCCCGCTACGCCGAGGAGACCGGCCACGACGCCGTCAACCTCTCCGAACACCACGCCTCGGAGGACGGCTATCTGCCGTCCCCGCTCATCGCGGCGTCGGCGGTCGCGGCCGTGACCAGCCGCGTCCCCATCACGGTGTGGGCGCTCATCGCGCCGCTGTACGACCCGGTCCGTCTCGCCGAGGACATCTCGGTCCTCGACCACCTCGCCTCGGGCCGGGTCAGCTTCACCTTCGGGCTCGGCTACCGCCCGGTCGAGTACGCGCTGCACTCACGCGACTGGAGAACCCGGGGCGCCCGTCTCGACGCCCAGCTGGAGACCATCCTGGCCGCCTGGCGGGGCGAGCCGGTCGGCGACGACCCGGCGGACGGCTCCCCGCCGTCCTCGCCCACCCCGCGGCCGTTCTCCGACCCCCACCCCATGGTCTTCCTCGGTGGGGGCAGGGCGGCCGCCCGGCGGGCCGGGCGACTCGGCATGCATTTTTAGCCGCAGGTCGACGATCCCGAGCTCACCGCGCTGTACCGGGCGGAATGCCTCGCACACGGGCATCGGCCCGGCCTCGTCGTCGAACCCGTTCCCGGCCCCGCGACGGTGTTCTGCGCCGAGGACCCCGACCAGTTCTGGGCGCGGTACGGCCACCACCTCCTCGCCGACGCACTCGGGTACCGCGCCTGGCAGACCGGCGCCGGCGACGCCGGCGGCACCCGCAACTCCTTCGTGCACTCCGACGCCCGCACCGTCGACGAACTGCGCGACGAGGGTGTCTACGTGGTGGCGACCCCCGACCAGCTGGTGCGACTCGTGCGTGACGGCGACCTGGGGCTCATCACCAACCACCCTCTGTGTGGCGGGATCCCGGTGGAGGCGGGCTGGGAGTCGCTCCGCCTGCTCGGTGAGCGGGTCCTACCCGAGGTCCGGTGAGGGGCCCGGCGCCCCCGTAGTCTCGGGCGTATGAGCAACGCGACCACCCGCGGCCCCCTTTCTCAGACCGTCCGCTACTGGGCCATGCCCGCCGCCCTCGGCACGATGGGGGCGCTGCACTTCGTGGCGCCCCGGCCGTTCGACGGACTCATCCCGCCGGAGCTGCCGGGCAGTCGGCGCGCGTGGACCTACGGCTCGGGCGTCGTGGAGGTGGCGGTCGCCGGACTGCTGGCCGCGCCCGCCACCCGGAAGGTGGGCGGCGCGGTCGCGACCGCACTGTTCATCGGCGTCTTCCCGGGAAACCTGCAGATGGTCCGCGCCTGGCGTCGCAAGCCCGTGTGGCCGTACCAGGTGATCGCGTGGGGCCGGCTCCCGCTCCAGGTGCCGATGATCCTCGCCGCCGACAGCATCCGCCGCGGCGCCTGACCCCACCCGGGCGCATGACCCCACCCGGGGTCCGCCCCGCGCTCAGTCGAGGCGCCAGGCCTCGATCCGGGCGAGCGCGTCCCGCTTGACGTCGTCCGGGGCGAAGGACGCCTCGATCGACGCCCGCGCCACCCCGACCAGCCGCGCCACCGACACGCCCATCCGTTCGTGGGCGGCCACGTACTCGTCGACTACGTCCACGCCGAACAGCAGCGGGTCGTCGGCGCCGAGTGAGCAGCGCACCCCGGCCTCGAGCAGCCGCGGCAGCGGGTGCTCCTCCAGCGAGGGGTACACGTCCAGCACGACGTTCGAGGTGGGGCACACGTCGAGGCAGGTCCCGCGCTCGGCCAGCAGCTCCAGCACCCGGGGGTCCTCCACCGCGCGGACGCCGTGCTGGATCCGGTCCACGCCCAGCTCGATCGCGGAGCGCACCTCGTCCGGGCCGGCGAGTTCGCCGGCATGGGGCACCACCCCGAGCCCGGCGTCGCGGGCGATCGCGAACGCCCCGGCCGCGTCGGCCACGGGGTTGCCGCGCTCGTCGGCGACCAGGCCCACCGCGACCACGCCACGGTCGGCGAACCGCGTGGCCAGCCGGGCGGCCTCCAGTGCGTGCCCGGGGCCGGCGCCACGGTCGATGCTCACGATGGACCCGGTCCACACGCCGTGACGACGCCCGGCGTCGGCCGCGGCCGGGAGAATGAACTCGAGCGCCTCCTCCGCCGAGCCGAACGCCACCGCCTTCTCGGGGATCGACGCGAACTCCAGCGCCACGACGCCCTGCGCGGCGGCGTCGGCGACCACCTCGTCCAGTAGCCGTCCGACCCGCTCCGGGGTGTGCAGCAGGTCGATGAGCAGGCCGTACGCGCCGAGGAACGCGGTGAAGTCCGCATACTCCACGAGGGGCGGCGCCTCGATGCCGTCCTCCGCGCACCACTGCCTCAGGGTGGCCTCTCGCATCGCTGCCTCGAGGTGCACGTGCAGGTGCGCCTTGGGCAGCGCGGTGAAGCGGCCGTGGGCGCTCGTGCGGGGGGTCATTCCTCGGCCTTGACCTCGCGGGCCTCGTCGGCGACGTGCTGGTGGGTCATGGGGTCGGTGCCGTCCCACGAGGAGACGTTCCGCGCCTTGGGCAGGTCGTCGCGGTGGAACACCGGGTTGTGGCCCTTGGCCCGCTGCTTCAGGTAGTGCTGCAGGAGCGCCACCGCGAGACCGCCGAGCGGGATGATCGCGATGAGGTTGATGGTGGCCATGACGCCCATGAACAGGTCGGCGAGGTTCCAGATGAGGTCGACCGAGCCCAGGCTGCCACCGAGGACGGCGAGCACCACGAGGATGCGGAAGGTCCGCAGTGCGGCGGGGTTGCCGCGCAGGAAGGTGATGTTGGCCTCGCCGTAGTACGAGTTGCCCAGGATGGAGGAGAACGCGAGGAAGAAGATGACCACCATGAGGAAGGGCACGCCCCAGTCGCCGACCGAGGCGGCCAGCGAGTCCTGGGTGAGCGTGATGCCCTCGCGGTCACCGCCGAACTCCGGGTTGGCCAGAAGGATGATGAATGCGGTGGCCGAACACACGATGATGGTGTCGAAGTAGACACCGAGCGCCTGGACGAGGCCCTGCTTGACCGGGTGGGAGACCGATGCGGTGGCGGCGGCGTTGGGCACCGAGCCCATGCCGGCCTCGTTGGAGAACAGTCCTCGGCGCATGCCCTGCATGATGGCCGCGCCGACGGCGGCGCCGGCGACCTCGCGGAGCCCGAGCGCGTGGCCGACGATGAGGGAGATCATCCCCGGGACCTCGGTGATGTTGATCGCGACGACGACGAGGGCGACGACGATGTACGCCACCGCCATCACGGGGACCAGGATCTCGGTGACCGCGGACAACCGGCGGACGCCACCGAAGATGACGGCGCCCACGACGAGGGCCAGGGCGATGCCGATGATCAGGCCCGGGGTGAAGCCCTCGAGGGAGAACTGGTTGCGGACGGACTGGGCGATCGAGTTGGCCTGGACGGCGTTGAACACGAACCCGTAGGTGACGGTGATGATCACGGCGAAGGCGATGGCCAGCGGCTTCCAGCCCAGCCCGTCGCGGATGTAATAGGCCGGCCCGCCCACGTAGGAGTCCTTGCCCTTGACCTTGTACAGCTGCGCCAGGGTGGACTCGACGAACGCGGTGGCGCCGCCGACGATCGCGAGGAGCCACATCCAGAACACCGCGCCCGGCCCGCCCACCGTGATCGCGATCGCGACGCCGGCGACGTTCCCGGTACCCACGCGGGAGGCGGCGGAGATGGTGAAGGCCCGGAAGGCGGAGATGCCTTTCCTGCCCTCGTCGATGTCCGACGGCTTCTCGAAGATCGCCCTGATCATCTCCGGGAACATCCGAATCTGGACGATGAGGGTGGTGATGGAGAAGTAGAGGCCTGCGCCCACGAGTAGCGCGATCACCCCGTACCAGTAGACGTCGTTGATGGACACGATGAAGTCGGTGACTGCGCTCACACGGTGACGGTATCGGATCGCGGCGTCCGGGTCGATGCGACCTACCCTGGTAACCGTGACCGAGTTAGCGCCCACAGCTCCGGACGTCGCCCTGCTCTTCGAGGGCGGCGGTATGCGGGCGGTGCACACCGCGGGCGTCGTGGAGACGTTGATCGAGGCGGGCATCCACACCGGGTTGGTCGCGGGGATCTCGGCGGGTGCCTCCCACCTGGCCAATTACGTGTCGCGCGACGCGGTCCGGGCCCGCAAGAGTTTCGTGGAGATGGCCGCGGATCCGAACTTCGGCGACTGGCGCAGCTTCGCCCGCGGCAAGGGCCTGTTCAACGCCGAGTACATCTACGAGCAGGCCGGACTGCCGGACGAGGTGCTCCCGTACGACTTCGAGACGTTCGACGCCAGCGGTACCGAGGCGCGGATCGGGACGTTCCGCTGCTCCGACGGCGAGACCGTCTTCTGGGGCGAGGATGACATCACGTCGATGAGCGACCTCATGAGGATGGTCCGGTCGTCGTCGACGATGCCGGTGTGGATGCCGCCCGTGCTCATCGACGGCGAGTACTACGTCGACGGGGCGCTGGGTCACGACGGCGGGATCCCGCTGTCGGCGGCTCGCGACGCGGGATACGACAAATTCCTGGTGGTGCTCACCCAGCCGCACGGGTATCGGAAGATCCCGCCACGACGGCTGACGCCGTTCTACCGCTCCTACTTCCGCCGGTTCCCGGCGGTGGGGGAGGCGCTGATGCACCGCTGGGCCCTCTACAACGAGACCCTCGACGAGATCGAGGCGTTGGAGGAGTCGGGCGAAGCACTGGTCTTCCGCCCGCACCGGGTGATGATCCGCAGCTACGAGCGGCGCGTCGACCGTCTCGCCGAGGCGTATGTCCTCGGGCGGGAGCAGGCCAGGCGTGAGGTCGACACCTGGCTCGACTTCTGCGGGATGTGAAGCATCCGAAATCGCGACACGCCCCGGTGGCGGACCACCGGGGCGTGTCGAATCAGATCAGGAGCCGAACAGCTCCGCGCCACCACTGAGGGTGCCGAGTACGTAGGCCGGGAGGCGCAGCAGGCCGTCGATGGCCGCCGAACCGAACGGCGCGGGGATGAGCTCGGCCGAGCCCGCTGCAAGTCCTGCCCAGAAATCAGAGAACATGGTGTGTCCTTTCGATGTGGTACCCACCAACCGTGGGCTATGTCTCAGACAGTACGGTCGGTCGCGGGGCCCACGCCACCGCTGAATCGTGACCCCGCCGCGTCTTAAGTGAATGCCTAACTGTTATGCTGCACGGTTCCCACTTTATGAAAAAATGCCTAGGCTGACGGCGGGGCGTCTGGGGTGCGGATCCACCACAGGGATGGGTCGTCAGATCAGCTCCGGAAGGAGTGCATCATGGGAAGTCTCGTAGAGCTCGCCGGGTCGTCGATGGCGGCGGCCGGCAGCCTCGTCCAGGACTCCGGCTCGACGCTCGTCGATTCGGCAACGTTCCTCCCGTTCCACATCGTCCAGATCCTCTGGGGGACCCTGTTCGGCATCGCCGGGGACCTCGGTTCGACCTTGCCGATGGCGTGAACTCGACGTCACCTGAGTGACGACGGGTGGGCGGGGGTCGGTTAGGTCACCCTGGATAGACAGACCAGTCTGTCCTGACTATTGTCGCGGGCATGACCGATACTGCAGCCGCCCCCCGCCCTGCTCGTCCCGCGCGGGCGCCCAAGCCGCAGGGGCAGTGGAAGATCGACGGCAAGCTGACGCTGAACCACAACGAGGAGTTCAAGCTCACCGACGACGCGCTCAACGTGCGCCAGCGGATCCTGGACACGTACTCCAAGGAGGGCTTCGCCTCGATCCCGTCGGACGACCTCTCCGGCCGTATGCGCTGGTGGGGCCTGTACACCCAGCGTAGGCAGGGTCTCGACGGCTCCCGCACCTCCAAGCTGGAGGCCGACGAGCTGCAGGACGAGTACTTCATGATGCGCGTCCGTACCGACGGCGGCGCGGTCACCACCGACCAGCTGCGCGTGCTCGCGGGGATCTCGACCGACTTCGCCCGCGGCACCGCCGACATCTCCGACCGGCAGAACATCCAGTACCACTGGATCGCGATCGAGGACGTCCCCACCGTCTGGCAGCGGCTCGAGGACGTGGGGATCGACACCGTGGAGGCCTGCGGCGACTGCCCGCGCGTCATCCTCGGCAGCCCGGTGGCGGGCGTCGCCGAGAACGAGATCCTCGACCCCACCCCGGTGATCGCCGAGATCAAGGCCAAGTACATCGGCACCCCCGAGTTCTCCAACCTGCCGCGCAAGTTCAAGTCCGCCATCACCGGCCACCCCAGCCTGGACGTGGTCCACGAGATCAACGACATCTCGCTGGTGGGCGTCGAGCATCCCGAGCTCGGTCCCGGTTACGACCTGTGGGTGGGCGGCGGCCTGTCCACGAACCCGCAGCTCGCGACCCGCATCGGCGTGTTCGTCCGCCAGGAGGAGGCCGCCGAGGTCTGGGCCGCCGTCGTGGGCATCTTCCGCGACTACGGCTACCGCCGCATGCGCACGCGCGCCCGGCTCAAGTTCCTCATCAAGGACTGGGGCGCCGAGAAGTTCCGCCAGGTCATGCAGGACGAGTACCTGGGCCGCGAGCTGCCGGACGGCCCGGCACCCCGCCGCGGTGTCGGCTCGGGTGACCACGTGGGCGTCTTCGAGCAGAAGGACGGCCGCTACTACGTGGGCGCCGCCCCGACCGTCGGCCGCGTGGGCGGCGAGAAGCTGGCGCAGGTCGCCGACCTCGCCGAGGCGGCGGGATCGAAGCGCGTCCGCTTCACCCCGCACCAGAAGCTGCTCGTGCTGGACGTCGAGCCGGACAAGGTCGACCAGCTGGTCGACGGACTGGCCGAGATCGGCATGTACGCCCGCCCGAGTTCGTTCCGCCGCGCCACCATGGCGTGCACCGGCATCGAGTTCTGCAAGCTCGCGTTCGTCGACACCAAGGACACGGCCACCGCGCTGGTCGACGAGCTGGAGCGGCGCTTCGCCGACGACGCGCCCCTGCGCACGCCGCTGTCGATCCACCTCAACGGCTGCCCCAACAGCTGCGCCCGGATCCAGACCGCCGACATCGGGCTCAAGGGCCAGCTGCTCGACGGCGACACCCCCGGATTCCAGGTCCACCTGGGTGGCGGGCTGGCCTCCCAGGACCAGGAGTCGGGTGGGCTCGGGCGCACGGTCCGCGGCCTCCGCGTGCCGTCGGCAGAGCTGCCCGACTACGTCGAGCGCGTGATTCGCAAGTACATGGACACCGGTGCCGGCGGCGAGACCTTCGCCGAGTGGGCGCACCGGGTGGACGAGGAGGCCCTCGTATGACAGCTGTAGCCCTGGAACTGCTGCCCCGCAGCACGGTCCTGACCCCCGGCCCCGGCCGGAAGCGCACCACCTCCGAGCTCAAGGCGATCGCCGAGGAGGCCGGCCGTCGCTTCGACGACCGCGGCCTTTACGGCAACCACTCCGAGATCGACCCCGCCGAGGTCCTCGCGTGGGCGGGCGAGACCTTCGGTGACGCGCTCGCGGTGGCCTGCTCCATGGCCAACACGGTCGTGCCGGAGATGACCGCACCCCACGCCCCCGGCGTGGACGTGCTGTTCCTCGACACGAGCTACCACTTCTCCGAGACCGTCGGCGTCCGCGACGCGCTCGCGGCCACCCCCGGCCTCAACGTGGTGGATGTGCGCAGCCCTGCGACCCGCGAGGAGCACGAGGCCGCCCTCGGCCCTCGCCCCTTCGAGACCGACCCCGAGATGTGCTGCCGTCTGCGCAAGGTGGAGCCCCTCGATGCGGCCCTGTCCGGCTACGAGGCGTGGATCACCGGCCTGCGCCGCGTGGACACCGACCACCGGGCCGGCGCGGCCATGGTCGAGTGGGACGAGAAGCACTCCATGGTCAAGATCAACCCGCTGGTCGCGTGGACCCTGGAGCGCGTCCACGACTACGCGGCCGAGCACGGGTGCCTGCTCAACCCGCTGCTCGACGACGGTTACCCGTCGATCGGCTGCGAGCCGTGCACGCGCCGCGTCGAGGCCGGAGCGGATCCCCGCTCGGGCCGCTGGGCGGGATCGTCCAAGACCGAGTGCGGCATCCACCTGTGACCAGTGCGCTCTCGGCGCCGCCCGCCGGCCCGGCACCGACGCCGGCGCTGGACGGGCTCCCGCTCACCGTCGGCCTCGCCGGTCGCGAGGTGCTGCTCGTCGGGGCCGGGCCCGTCTCGGCCCGCCGGGCGGAGACCTTCCTCGAGGCCGGCGCGGTCCTGAAGGTGGTGGCCCCGCGCGTCGACCCGGCCATGGCCGACCTCGCGGAGCGGGCGTCCGATCACGTCGTCGTCGTCACCAGGTCGTTCACCCCATCCGACCTGGACAGTCCCTGGATGGTGCACGTCGCCACCGGCGACCCCCATGTCGACGCGGAGATCGCCGCTCTGTGCGAGCAGCGCCGCATCTGGTGTGTCACCGCGGGGGACGCCGGGCTCGGCTCGGCGCGGGTGCCCGCGCGGACGGCCGTCGCGACGCCCGCCGGCCTCGTGCGCATCGCGGTCGACTCCGGCGACCCCCGGCGGTCGGTGCGCGTGGGACGCCACGTGGCGCGCTCGCTGGCCACCGCACCCGCGGGCCTGCGCGCGCGTCGCCGCCCGGCCACCGGGTGGGTCGCGCTCGTGGGTGGCTCCGGCGACGGTGACCTGCTCACCGTGCGCGCCCGACGCCTCGTCCACGCCGCGGACGTCCTGGTCACCGACGGCGCGGCCGACGCCGCGTTACTGACGGAGCTCGACGACGACGTCGAGGTGCTCGAGACCGGACCCGGCCTGCCCGCAGCCCGCGTCGCCGAACTGGTGGCGACGCGGTACGCCGCGGGACACGGGGTCGTGCGGATCGCGGCGGCGGCCAGCCTGGCCGCGCGGGCCCGCGAACTCGACGCCGTCGGGGTGGAGTTCGAGGTCGTCCCCGGCGTGGTCTGAGCAGGGCAGTCCGGGCAGGGCGGCCGCCTACTCCCAGGCGGCGGTGAGGGCGTCGTCGATCCCGTCGCGCACCGCGCTTCGCACCTCGTCGATCGCCGGCGGGGCCCCCGGGTCCTCCCACACGATGGGCCGGCCCGCGGCCAGCACGGGGCGTCGCGGAGGTGTCCTGGCGTGCTCCCGCCCGTGGTAGACGATCCCGACCGGCAGGACCGCCACCCGGCCGCCCTCCACGCGGACCCCGCGGACCATCTGGCCCACCCCCTTCTTGACCGAGCCGAGACGGAGCGTGCGGAGGTCGTCGGCCGAGGAGTTGGTCCCCTCGACGAACGTCAGGACCACGCCGCCCGCGGTGAGACGATCCACGCAGAGACCGATGAGCCGGGCCGCCGCCGCATCGTGCACCTCGCGAGCCGTGCCCTGGTAGTTCTTGGCCCGGAACACCGGGACCGTCCCCGTGTACTCGAAGACCGGACGCAGCGGGCCCCGGAAGAGCGGGTCCTTGGTCAGGCCGGTGCCGCTCGACAGGAACCGGACCCGCTTGTCGAACACGCCCGAGGCCAGGACGAACGGGTCGTGCTTGGACGGGTGGTTGGCGGCGACGACGATCCCCACCCCGGCGTCGTGGAGACGGTGCAGCTCGGACACGGTCCCCGGCGCGATGCGCAGCTCGGGGGCATAAACGGCCCCGACGAGGGCCAGCAGCGGGTGGGTGAAGCCGTCGCGCCGACGACCGGGGCCGTAGAAGTCGTACACGGCCTCCCAGTTGGCCACGGTCACCTCTGGCCGCGCACCCCGTCTGCCGCCTGCGTTCATCCCCCCAGTGTCGCCGAGCGGGTGCCGCCCCGCACCCGGATTGCGGCATGCTCGAAGGGTGAACGCTCCCGGGATGACGTCATGAGCCCCCGCCTCCTGCTGGTCGCCCACGGCACCCGGGCGGCGGCGGGCCGCCGCGTGCTGGGTCGGGTCCTGCTGGAAGCGCGTAAGCAGCTGCCCGGCGTGGACTGCCGACTCTCCTGGGTGGACGTCCAGTCACCCGGCCCGGGCCGGATACTCGCCGACGGCGCACCGACGGTCGTGGTCCCGGCTTTTCTCGCCCGCGGTTACCACGTCACCCACGACGTCGGGCAGGCCTGCCGCGACGCCCCCGGCCCGGTCGTCCAGACGCCGCACCTCGGCGCGGAACCGGAGGTCGTGCGGGCATTGATGCAGCGGCTCGCCGAGGCCGGCGCGGTGGGGGCATTCGGCGCGGACGCCGTGGTCCTGGGCGCGGCGGGGAGTAAGAACGCGTCGTCGATCGCGGAGACGAGGGCGCTCGCCGCCAGGCTCTCCGACCTCATGGGTGTGCCGGTGACCTCCGGTTTCGCCTCCGCGGCGGTCCCGACCGTCGCCGAGGCGGTCGAACAGTTCCGCACCGGGGGGCGACGTCGGGTGGCGGTCGCGACCCACCTTCTCGCCCCCGGTTTCTTCGCCGATCGAATGGCCGCGGCAGGCGGGGATATCGTCTCTCCGCCACTCGGCGCACACCCGGAGATCGTCGATCTCATCGTGCGGAGATATCGCGAGAATTCCGACTCTTTCGGCCACTGAACAACCGTGGAATATCCCTGTAAAGTTCAGCACTGAAAACATTGTCGAGAAGCGCTATCCAAAACATACGTGTGCGTATGTCGACTTCCCTGTGCATAATATCTTCATATAGAGAACAGAGCCGGCCAAGGGAGAAGAACACATGGCACAGCAGTTCCAGGTGCAGTACATCGACGACCTCGACGGAACGGATCTCGGCAGCGACGCCAATACGATCACGTTCGCATTCGACGGTAAGGAATACACGATCGACCTCAGCGACGAGAATGCTGAGAAATTCCGCGAGGTAATGGCTCCGTACGTGGAGAACGGCCATCGTGTCTCGTCCAGTGGCAAGGCCAAGCCTGCACGCCGGGCCGCGGCCAAGTCGTCGTCGTCGGGCGATACCAAGGCGATTCGCGAATGGGCCCGCAGCAACGGTTACGAGGTCTCCGACCGCGGCCGAATTCCGTCCGACATCATGGACGCCTACGCCGCGGCCAACTGATACGGACACCGGTCTGTACGACCAACACACGGACGCGGACCAACCCTGTCGCCACTCGACGAGGCGGCGAGCTGGAATCGCGCACAAAGTAAGGCCCGTAGTCCCCGCGAGGGGCTGCGGGCCTTTCTTTTCGCACGCTGACCTCTTCGCGCGCTGACCTCTTCGCACGCTGACCTCTTCGCACGCTGACCGTTCGGGGCCGCCGACTCTCTCGAGTTGCCCGGCCCGGCGCCGAATTCCCTTGTCCTGGTTCAGCTGGGTCGTGCGTCCGGAACGGACCGAAGACGGCGCGCATCCATGCGTGGATCGGAACACCGTCACAGCAGGTCGGACACCGTTGCCACGGCGTGCTCGGCGGCGCCGGTCCGGTGTGGGACGCGGGTGTGATGGCGGCGCCACGACAGCGGCATCACTGCGTCTGCCGCGACACGCCACGCCGCTATGACGCCGATGTCGTCGTCGTCGTCGTACCCTGCCGGGGTGACCCCATCCTCGCCGCGCGCGGCCACCCGCGCCTCGACCCAGGCCGCGACCCGCGCCCCCCACCACGCCCAGTACGACGAGGCGCTGCGCCGGGGGATCCTCGACGAGGCCACGCGACGGCTCCGGGACGCGGCGCCGGAGACGCTGGGACTGCGGCCGCTCGCCGCCTCCCAGGGCACCTCCACCACGGCGATCTACACGATGTTCGGCGGCAAGTCCGGCCTGCTCGCGGCCGTCGCGCACGAGGCCGACCGGCAACTGGCGGCCGCCCTGCGCGAGTCGCTGCGGCACGACAGCGTCGAGGGCGACATGCGGTCGCTGTGCCGCGCGTACCGGCGGTGGGCACTGGAGAACCAGGGCCTGTACGGGCTGGTCGTGGGCGAGCCGGTGCGGTCGCCGCGAGCCGGGATCGCCGGGGCCGGGGACGGCAGGGTTGGGGACGGCACCGTCGACGCGCTGTGGCGCGAACCGCTGCTCGAGGTGGTCGACGCGGCCGTCGACGAGGGCGTGTTCCGGTCGGCCGACGTGCACGAGACCGCCACCACGATCTGGGCGTCGCTGCACGGGGTCGTGTCGCTGGAGCTGAGTGTGTGGCGGTCCTCGCCCAGCGCCGAGCAGTACTTCGAGACGCAGCTCGCGGCGATCCTGCGGTCGTGGGCGGCGGGGTCGGCGGGCGGCTCGGCCGGGTTCGGCGCGTACGCCGGCGCCACCGGCACGGACGGGGTGGCCCGATGAGCGAACGCGCCTTCTTCACCCTGGACGACAGCGGGGCGTACCTGCCCACCCGGTACGCCCGCAGCGCCTGGTCGGACAGCATGGTCAACGGCCCGGCCGTCGTGGTGGCGGCCGCCCGGTCGCTCGAGCACGAGTTCGGTGCCGAGGAGTTCCAACCCGCCCGCCTCACGGTGGACCTGTTCGCGCCGGTGCGCAACGAACCCCTGGTCGTCCAGACCGAGGAGATCCGCAGCGGCAACCGCATCCGCGTGGCCGACGCGCGGCTGATCCAGGGGGGCAAGGCCGTCGCCCGCGCCACGTTCGTCCAGCTGCGCCGCGGTGAACAGCCACCGGGAACGGTGTGGGTGTCCGGCCGGGAGCTCGCGGCGCCGGCCGACGCGGATCCGGGGGAGACCGGGCCGGGGACCAACGTGTTCTTCGGCAGCGGCCAGCCCGGCCCCTCGTGGGACCGCGACATGGGCGTGCACCAGAACGACCAGCGGAAGCGCTTCTGGATCCACCCGCTGGACGTGGTGGAGGGCGAGCCGGCCTCCCCGTTCCAGCGGGCCGTGATCGTGTCCGAGTCCACGAGCCTCATGACGCACTGGGGCGACGAGGGGATCGGCTTCATCAACGCCGACCTCACCGTGGCGCTGGCCCGGCTGCCCCGGTCGGGGGACATCGGGATCGAGGCCGACGAGCACGTCAGCGCGGACGGCGTGGCCGTGGGCACCGCCTCGCTGTTCGACCGCGACGGGATCTTCGGCACCGGCACCGTGGTGGCGGTGTCCAACGCGGGGCGACAGATCGACTTCACCCGCCGCCGGGCGGACGGCAACGACCGCCCCGGGTCCGACGAGGCGACCCGCGTATGACCTCCCGGCTCGCCTACTCCAGGATGCTCGACGCGCTCGAGGCGCAGGTCGGGCTGGTGCGGTACGCCCTGGCCGGGGACGGGCTCGGGACCGGTGCGGACGTCACCGCCCCGGTGGCCTCGTGCCCGGGCTGGTCCGTGCACGACCTGGTGGTCCACCTGGGCGCGGTCAACTGGTGGGGCGCCGCCACGGTCCGCGAGGCCACGCCCGACACCCGGACCGGGGGAAGGGGAGCGGTCATGGAGTCCGCGCCGCCGGTGACCGAGGGCGCCGCCGCGCTCGCCGACTGGTACTCCGGTCTCACCGCCGAGATGATGACGACGTTCACCGACACGGCCCCCGACGCCCTGGTCTGGACCTTCTCCGGCCCGGGCCGCGCCGACTTCTGGCCGCGGCGCCAGCTCCACGAGACCCTCGTCCACCGCTGGGACGTCGAGAACGCTCTGCACGGTGCCGCCGCGACGACGCCCGTGCCGGAGGACGTCGCCGTCGACACGATCGACGAGTTCTGTACCGTCATGCGCCCGCACATGGCCGCCCACGTCGCGCCGCTCGCGGTGACGATCCGCCTCCGCGGCGTCCCCCACGCCCCGGAGGGCCCGGCCGCGGTGGGCCTCGCCGCGGGCGCCGAGCCGGTCGGGGCGGGCGCCCTCGGCGCGCTGGAGTGGGAGCTGCCCGGTACGGACGGTGCGGGCCCCGACTCCACGGGCGCGGTCGAGGTGGCGGGGCCGCCGGAGACGCTCGCCTTGCTGCTGTGGGGCCGCGTCGGCCCCGATGCCGCGGGCCTGGAGATCACCGGTGATCGCAACGGCCTCGACGCCGCCCTGGAGGCCGGACTGTCCACGTGAGGTTCCCCGCCGCGATGGTCACTCTCACTTCGATGGCCGTCGTCGCCGTCGGCGGGGCGGCTGGCACGTTCGCGCGGGTCGTCGTCTCCGAGTTGGCGCCGCCGGCCCTCACCGTGACGCTCGCGATCAACGTCGTGGGCGCGTTCGCACTGGGGGTCGTCCTCACCGTGCTGCCCGAGGGCGGGGCGTGGCGACGAGAGGGACGACGACAACGACGACGACATCACGCCCGGTTACTGCTCGGCCCCGGTTTCTGCGGGGGGTTCACCACCTACTCGCTCATCGCCCTGCAGGTCTCGACCCTGGCGCGGGCGGGTGATGGGGTCGGCGCGATGGTCTATCCCGCGGCGACGCTCGTGCTGGGCGGTGTGGCCACCGTGCTCGGGATGGCGCTGGGATCGAGGGGTCATGACGGTGGGTGACGCCGTGATGGCGGTGTGGGTCGCGCTCGGCGGGGGCGTGGGCGCGGCCCTGCGCTACGGCGTGGGCCTGGCGGTCGCCGCGCGGTGGCATGGCCGGTTTCCGCTGGGCACGTTCCTCGTCAACGTGTCGGGTTCGTTCGCACTGGGCCTGGTCATGGGGCTGCTGGCCGGACCCACGGGAAGCGGCGGGACGGTGGCCGTGCTGCTGGGCACGGGAGCACTCGGCGGCTACACGACCTTCTCCACGGCCAGTTATGACACCGTTCGCCTGGCCCGCGACGGCCGGTTCCTCACCGCGGCGGCGTACGGGGTGGGGACGATGACAGCCACGGTGGCCGCCGCCGCTCTGGGGTGGTGGCTCGCGGGCTCGTGATGGATCACGACTCGGGCTTGTGGACCACCGGCGCATGGTCCACGGTGGAGTGATGGGGCACCGGATGTTCGTCGCGGTCATGCCGCCCGGCGAGGTTCGCGAGGAGCTGGAGCGGTTCCTCGAGCCGCGGCCGGGTCTGACGTGGACGAACCCCGCCCAGTGGCACCTCACCCTGACGTTCTGTCCCGACGTCGACGACTGGCGTCTCGACGAGCTGACCGAGCGGGTGGAGGCGGTCGCCCGGAAGCACGAGCCGTTCACTCTCCGGCTGGCCGGCGCGGGGGCGTTCCCCTCGGTTGAGCGGGCCAAGGTGTTGTGGGCGGGGGTCGATCAGCCCGAGGATCGGCCGCTCCACGCGCTCGCGGCGGGCGTCCGCTCGGCCGCCAACGCGGCGGGCTGCGTCCCGGACGGCGCCCGGTTCCGTCCGCACCTCACGCTCGCGCGGCTCGGTGGTCGCGACGATGCGACCGCCTGGCTGCGGGTGCTCGACACCTTCACGAGCAGCCGGTGGGAGGTCTCCGAGATCGCACTCGTCGACTCGTTCCTCGGCGAGGGGCCGCGTGGCCAGGCCCGCCACGAGGTCGTGGCCCGGTTACCGCTGGGTGCGGGCGAGCGACGCTGGTGGGACCCGCCCGGGGGGTGAATCGGGCAGTCGGTCAGAGCGTTGCGCACTGGCCTTCGCGCGCGCCGCCGAACTGGTTCCCGCCGCCAGTCGGGGCCTGGGCGTTGGCCGCGCACTCGAGATCCCCGCCGATCGTGTTGCCCTCGAACCGCTGCGGGCCGGAGTTGCGCTCCGACTCCAGACTGTCGCCGATGCGGACGTTCTCCACGATCGTCTCGCCACCGCGGTCCAGCTCGATCGACCCGGCTACCTCGCCGCCGGATACCAGGACGAAGGCGTGCCCCTCGGCCTCGATGTCCCCGGTGACGCGGATGGTGGTCGCCTCGAGTCGACCGCCGCCGAGGACGTCGATGTCGCCGGTGACGGTGAGGTCGGACAGTACGCACGTCTGCCCGTCGCGGACGGTGACATCGCCGGTGACGTCCTGCCCGGAGACTTCGGTGTCGCAGTTGGCGCGGTCGAAGTCGGTGGCCTGGTCCCGGCGGTCGCCGGCGGGTTGCTCGGTGGCCGGGGAGCTGACCTCGACGGGGGCACTGACCGTGGCCGTGACGGTCTCGGGCGCCTGCGCGTCCTCGGTGCCGTTCGAGCAGCCGGCGGCGGCGAGCAGTGCCGCGGCGGGCAGGGCGAGCAGGGCGCGGCGCCGGTCGGCGGTCGCTGTAGTGACGGGTGCTGTGGTGACGGGCGCGGCATGGACGGACATCGCGGACGACCTCTTCCCTCGGGGTGGTTCGACTCCACCGTAGGCCCGGCGGCGGACTCGGGTGGGCCCCGCGACGGCTACCGTATGGCGCGTGGAACTCATCGGGACCGTCGATCCGGCTCACCCTCTCGTCGTCGTCGCGCTGGAGCAGGAGGCACGGCACTTCGTCACCGACTTCCCGGTGCTCGTCACCGGCGTCGGCAAGGTGCGCGCGGCCGTGGCCGTCGCGCACGCGCTCGGTGGCGGGGCACGGCCGCGTGAGTTGGTCAACGTGGGCACCGCGGGCGGGTTGCACCCGGGCATGGAGGGCACGCACGAGATCGCGACCGTGTTCCAGCACGACTTCGACGACCCCGCCCTGCACGCCGTCACCGGCCGGCACGACGGCCCGCCGCTGGCGCTGTCCGCCCTGCGTGCGGTGACCCCCGAGCACGCCGCCGCGTCGTCGGGGCCCGGGGGATCGGCTGCGCCAGTGCTCGCGACCGGCGACAGTTTCGTCGCGGGCGGCCCGGTGCGGGACCGCCTGGCCGGGATCGCCGACCTGGTGGACATGGAGGGGTATGCGGTGGCCGCGGCGGGCGCGATGTTGGGCGTGCCCACGCGGCTGGTCAAGCACGTCTCGGATGCCGCCGACGAGTCCGCGGGCACCACGTGGGTCGAGGGTGTCGACGCCTGCGCGCGGATCCTGGCGCAGTGGGTGGGTACCCGGTTGGGATGAGTGATCGAAGATGGTCGAACCCTTGTACTAATGCGCCGGTGCGGGTATTGTCGAATGTAGGTTCGATGCCGGTGGCGGAGGGGGTGGAATGGTGACGACGACGAGTTCGCTGTTCGCCGTACCCGAGGCCCTCGGCATGGTCGACATGGAGGCCGTCAGTGAGGCGGCTCGTGCCGCGACGTTGGCGCAGAACCGTGCCGGGGCCACGCGGCTGGAGGCGGCGCATGTCCTGGTCGACCAGTTCGCCCGGTCCGCCCAGGCACAGGCGGAGGAGGCTGGCGAGGCCGACGAGGCCGGCGCCGGTTCGCGTCGGCCCGCGTACGCCCGGTTGGATCCGGAGGCCCGGGCCCGCGATCACCTCGTGGCGGCGTGTCAGCTCACGTGCTGGCACGCCGCGCGGTTGGTGACGGCCGGGACGCAGATCCACCGGCGGCTGCCCCGTCTGCGATCCACGGTCGACCGCGGGCTACTGCCCGAGCAGTTGGCGGTCGATATCGCGTGTCGCCTGGCGGAGGTGTCCGACGCGATCGTGTCGGCCGTGGAGGACGAGGTGGTCGCGCGCTTCACGGACGATCTCGGCGGTGGCGACCGGCCGACCCGCAACGCGGTGGACTCGGCGATCGATGACGCTGTGGAGCGACACGACCCGGCTGCCGCGCAGGACGCCGCCGCAGCGGCGGCCGCCACCCGCTCGGTCCGATTCCGCGGCGACCGGAACGGCATGGCCACGATGTGGGCCAGGCTCACCGCCGCCGATGCCGAGCTCCTTCGTCGTCGCATCGAGACGGATGCGTCGGCCGCCTCGGCGGACGGACTGGACGGTTCCCTGGATCAGCTCCGCGCCGACGCCCTCGCCGCGCTCGCCGTCTATCCGCCTGCTGGTGACCCGGCCGCGACCAGCCCCGGCCCCGGCTCCGGCCCCGGCTCCAGCTCCGACCCGGCCCCTGCGTCCGAGCACGACGGCATCGCACTCGGCGACGTCAGGCTCGGGGCGGACCTCCCCCGGCCCACACTGGGCAACGCCGCGCGGGCCGGTCAGCCGATCCGCATCAGCGTGATCGCCTCCGCGGCCCGGGGCCTGCCCAACCGTGTCGAGTTCGTCCACGGCACCTACAGCAGCGTCGAATGGCTCTGCACGGAACTGCTCGAGGGCGACGACGCGAGCGTGCGGTTCGACCTCATCGACCCCGCCCCCGGCGTGCTCGACTCCCCCGAGCACGCCCTGCGCTACGTGATCACCCCCGCGATGGCCGAGCGCATCCGCATGCGCGACGGCACCTGCCGCCACCCCGGGTGCTCGGTTCCCGCCGAGGCCTGCGACGTGGACCATGTGATCGCGTTCAACACGAAGGATCCCGAGCTCGGCGGGCCGACCACCGAGTGGAACCTCGTCTGCCTGTGCCGCAAACACCACCGCGAGAAGACGTTCGGGACCAACGCCTACCGGTCCGGGCCGTTGGGTGAACTCGTCATCATCACCGACACCGGACACGAACACCGCACCAGACCCAAGGGCCCCTTGGCCCGTGCCCGTGACGCCATCTGGGAACGCGAGTGGAACGCCTTCGCCGACCGCATCGTCGCCGACGACGGCACACTCATCAATCCGCCGGGTCAGAACCCGCGCAGACCCTGGAGACGGCCGGCCTGACCAACTCAGCAGTCGCCGACGCCCACCCATTCGGAGACGCCGTCGGTGAAGCGCTGCCGCTTCCAGATGGGCACCCCGTGCTTGAGACGCTCGATGAGCTCCGAACACGCCGCGAACGCCTCGGCCCGATGCGGCGCCACAGCGACCACCACCACCGCGACCTCGCCCACCGGCAGCACGCCCACGCGGTGGACGGCGGACACGCGGACCGTGCGCCCGGAATCGGCCGCCGAGGTGTGCTCGACCGCGACCTCGTCGCAGAGCCGGGCGAGCGTGTCGCGGGCCGTGGGGTGGGCCGAATACTCGATGTCGTGGACCTCGCGGCCCCCGTCGTGGTCGCGCACGACGCCGGAGAACGTCACCATCGCCCCGTCGGCGCTGGTCCACACGGCCTTCTCGACCTCGCGCGGGTCGATCTCCCGGTCGGTGATGTCCACCAGCGGACTGGAGCTCATCGGTGTTCTCCTCCGTGGGCGTGGACGTCGAGCAGATGCTCGAGCAGGTCGTCGAGGACCGCCAACCCGTCGCGGACCCCGCCCGTCGAGCCCGGCAGGTTCGCCACCAGGGTACGTCCGGCGAAGCCCGCGAGCCCGCGGCTCATCGCCGCCGTCGGCGTGGCCGCCAGGCCGCGGGCCCGCATCGCCTCGGCGACCCCCGGCAGCTCCAGCTCCAGGTGCGGCGCGGTGGCCTCCGGCGTGCGATCGTCAGGGGCGACCCCCGTGCCGCCGGTGGTGAACAGGACCGCGGGGGAGCGGCGGACGTGCTCGGTGACGGCCGTGGCGATGTCGGCGTCGGCCACCACGTGCACCTCGACCGGCGAGAAACAGCGCTCGAGGAGCCAACCCTCGATGGCGGGGCCGGTGGTGTCCTCGCGGTGGCCGTGCGCGGCGGCGGTGGAGGAGACGACGACGACACCACTTCGGCCGGAATCGAGCGCGGCGGGCCCGGTGTTCGCGCGCGTCACCTCGTCGTCGTCGTTCCCGGTCGCCTCCTCGGATTCTCGCGTCCAGTCACCGCGTTTGCCGCCCGTCTTGGCGGCGAGGCGGACCCCGTCCATGGTGGCGAGCGGGTCGACGGCCTTGACCATGTCGTGCAGCGTCAGCCCGGCCACGGAGACGGCGGTCAGGGCTTCCATCTCGACACCCGTCCTGCCCGTCGTCTTGGCGGTGGCCTTCACGTGGATCTCGCCGGCCTCGTCGTCGAGGTCGAAGTGCACCTTGACCGAGTTCAGCGGGATCTGGTGGCACAGCGGGATGAGCTCGGAGGTCTTCTTGGCCGCGCCGATCCCGGCCAGGCGGGCGGTGGCCAGGACGTCGGCTTTGCCCAGCGAGTCTCCTGCGACCATGGTCACGACGTCGGGGCGGGTGCGGAAGATCCCCTCGGCCGTGGCGGTGCGGGTGGTGACCGCCTTGTCGCCGACGTCGACCATGCGCACGCGGCCCTCGGCGTCGAGGTGGGTGAGCTTCGGCTCGGGTGATGAGCCCTGTCCGGTCGGCGCGTCAGTCATGCCGTTCACGGTAGTCGGCCGGGTGCGGCGGGCTCCGGGGGTGCGGCGAGGCGGGGCGTCACGGGATGCGGGTTTAATCGCGGACATGGCGATGCTCTTCGAACCGATCCGTATCCGCGACCTCGAGATCCGGAACCGGGTGTGGCTCTCGCCGATGTGCCAGTACTCGTGCGAGGACCGTGACGGGGTGCCCACGCCGTGGCATCTCGTGCACCTGGGCGCGCGGGCGCAGGGCGGGTTCGGCCTGATCCTCGCGGAGGCCTCGGCGGTGGTGCCGGAGGGGCGGATCAGTCCCGAGGACGCCGGGCTGTGGAACGACACGCAGCGCGATGCGTGGGCGCCCATCGTGGACTTCGTGCACTCCCAGGGGGCGGCGATCGGCATCCAGCTGGCGCACGCCGGACGCAAGGCGTCGGCGTACCGGGCGTGGCCCGGATACCCGGTCGGCTCACTTCCGCCCGAGGAGGGTGCGTGGACGACGGTCGCGCCCTCGGCGATCGGGTTCGGTGACATGACCACACCGGAGGCGCTGGACGTCGACGGGATCCGCGCGGTGGTGACCGCGTTCGCCGACGCCGCCCGCCGCGCCGACCACGCCGGGTTCGACGTCGTGGAGATCCACGCCGCCCACGGGTACCTCATCCACGAGTTCCTCTCGCCGCTGTCCAACGAGCGGGACGACTCCTACGGCGGCTCGCGCGACAACCGGGCCCGGCTGCTGCTGGAGATCTGCGACGCGGTGCGGCAGGTGTGGCCGGAAGGTAAGCCACTGTTCGTCCGGATCTCGGCCACGGATTGGGTGCCCGGCGGCTGGACCCCGGAGGATTCGCGCTGGTTGGCGGGCCGGCTCGCCGAGCACGGGGTCGACCTGGTGGACGTCTCCTCGGCCGCCAACACCCCCGACCGGCCGCCGGTCGAACTGGAGCAGGGCTACCAGGTGCCGCTGACCGAGGAGGTGCGCGCGTCGGGTGCAGTCCTGGCGGGCGCCGTGGGGCTCATCAGTGACCCGGAGTACGCCGAACAGCTGCTGGTCGACGAGCGCGCTGACGTGGTGTTCCTCGGGCGCGCCGCACTGCGCGAGCCCGCCTGGCCACAGCGCGCGGCTGCCGAACTCGGCCTGGACTGGCGGCGGGCCCCGTACCCGCCGCAGTACACGCGCGGGAAGTGGTGACGGCGACTAGAGATCCAGCTCGACGTCCGAGCAGGCCAGCGCGGTGCAGACGGTGACGCGCTCCTGCGCGACGGCGCCGGGTGCACGGTCGGCGGCCTCCGCGCGGATGGTGCCGCTGAGCTTGGGCGTCACACACGCTTTGCACAGACCGCGCTGGCAGCCGGTGGGCACGGCGATCCCGGCGCGGCCGGCCGCCTCGAGCAGGGTGGTGGCACCGTCGATCTCCACCGCCGTGCCGGTGCGGCGGAAACGGACGGTGTAGCGACTGCCGTCGTCGTCGGGCCGGTCCAGTTCGGGCGCGGTGAACGATTCGGCGTGGAACCGCCCGGCCGGCTGGCCCAGGTCACGCAGCCACCCGCGCGTCAGGTCGATGAGCGCGGCCGGGGCACACACGTAGGTCTCGCGATCGGCGGCGTCGGGGACCACGCGCTGCAGGAGCTCTGGGCCGAGTCGGCCGGTGACCAGGTCCTCGCGCGCGGACGGTGCATCGGTGAACAGGTGCAGGGTGATGCCGGAGTCGCGGGCGAGCTCGCGGAGTTCGGACTCGAAGATGATCGAGCGGTCGTCGCGGTTGACGTACAGGAGCGTCGCGTCGGGGCGGGTACCGGTGGCTCCGTCGGGCTGGCCGCGGCGCGCGTCGCGGGCGATGCGGCGCAACAGACTGATGATCGGGGTGATCCCCACCCCGCCGGCGATGTGCAGGGATTTCGCGCCCGGCGCGGGCGTCGGGAAGTCGCCCGAGGACTGTGGCACGCCGACCAGTGTCACGTGGTCACCCGCGCGCAACGAGTCGTTGAGCCGGGTGGACACCCGCCCGCCCTCGACGCGCTTGACGCAGATCTCCATGGCGCCCCCGGCATCCGCCTCCGCGTCCGAACTGTCGCGGACCAGGCTGTACTGGCGGACCGACTCCTCGCCGCCCTGACCATCGCCGCCGTGATCGCCTCCGCCGGCGACCCGGAGCGACACGTACGCCCCGGCATCCCACCCGATGTCCTCCCAGCCGCGCGGGCGGGCCAACCGCACCGACACGGCCTGGCCGTCGGCGACGGGCGTCGCGGACAGGACCCTGACCGGCACGTTGTGGAAGCGCGGCTTGTCCAGGTACGGCGACTCGGGCAGGGGCCTGTAGGACAGCCCGGCGCGCACGCGGCGCACGAGCGAGGCGGGGTCGCGCAGCAGCGCCGACGGGCGGCCGAACTCGCGCTCGCCGAACGGCACCGACAGGCCGGTGAGCGTCTTGGCGATCAGCGGCACGGTCTCCAGCAGCGGGGTCTCGTGGTACGGAAGCCCGTACTTGGCAGCGATGGCCCGAACCTCCGGGGCGATCCTGCGCTGCATCGACGGTGGCAGATCGGGAAACAGGTGGTGCTCGACGTGGGTGTCGAGGCCGCCGTAGAAGATCCGCAGGTCGGGGCGATCGGCGAACGGCACCTCCTCCTCCAGGACCCGCGCGAGGGCGTCGTCCATCTGCGTGCTGGGCAGGAAGTTGCGGGTCGCCCGGATCTGTCGCTCGTAGTACTGGTCGGCGGTCTCGTCGGGGCCGGGGTCGGTGAACAGCTCCAGCTCGCCGGCGTGGTGCTCGATGAACACGAGGAACAACACGGCCATGTAGCCGGTGACGCCGCCGGAGTAGTTGGCCAGCAGGGTGGGCAGCGGCTTCCACCCCGAGCGGAACGGTTCGTCGATGAAGCGACGCCTCAGGTCGCGTCCGGCGATCCGGGCGGGCGAGCGCAGGGTGTAGGAACTGAGGAACGGCCGGCCGGAGACCTTGCGGGCGATGTTGGCCAGGAAGAACGGAGCCGCTGCCGGGGCCGCGGCCGCCAGCGCCGAGATGAGCGCCACCTGACCGAGGTGGTGGCCGTACCAGTCCTGTCCGGCGCTGCCGCGGAAGATGCTGTAGCCGAGGTCGTGGTCCTTGCCGACGATGTTCGTGTTGGGGTGGTGGCCCACGTGATGCATCGTCTTCCAGTGGTCGACGTCCACGTTGAAGTCCCACTCGTAACGGTCGGAGTGATAGTCGCCGTTGCCGGGCAGGTGGTCGTAGCTGCCGTGGACGATGTTGTGCCCGAGCTCGGAGAACTGCATGAGCCGGTACATCATCTCCAGCGCCGTGGCCCGCCGGATCGCCCGCGGCCCGCCCTCGCGCAGCAACTCGCGGCGACGGGCGTCGATCGCCCGGCCGTAGGCGGTGACGTTGCGGATGTGCGCCAGGTCGTCCTCGCCGACGGCGGCCTTGGCCCGCGCGTACAGCGCCCGGATCTCGTCGGCGAGGCCGGTGTGGCCGGCTGACTGGGCGGTTCCTGCGCGTGCGGCGAGAGTCATGACTGTGACGCTAGCCACCCGACGCGGGTGCGGGAAGGTCGCAAACGGGCGCAGAGTTGGCATTTTCGGACATCCGCCGCCCGGTGTTGCTAAGGTCGGCCGATGGACTCCTCGCCGGTATGGGCGGTGCCGCGGGGCACCGAGGGCGTCCGCATCATGGTGGAGGGCGGGCTGGCCCACGGGATGACGACGACGGAGTGCCTGGCCGGCACGGGCCTCGATCCCGGCGACCTCCACGACGAGACCGCGCAGATCTGGGCGCACCAGGAGTTCACGGTGATCCGCACCCTGCTCGCGCGCCTTGGAGACCGGCCCGGGCTGGGGGCGGGCGTCGGTGCCCACTCCACCATCGGGCGGACCGGCGTCATCGGCTTCATGATGCTCGCGGGCCCCACCGTGCGGGCGGCGATCGATCGCGCGATCCCCTATCTCGCATTGTCCCCGACCCACGTGCAGTTCTCTCTCGAGGTGGACGGCCCGGACGGCGGGGCGGTCCTGGTCGCCGCCGACGATCAGATCCCCGCCGACGTGCGCACCTTCGTCGTGGAGCGGGACCTGGCAGGGTTGGCCGCGGCGTTCCGCGGTGCCCGGATCGACCTGGGGCCGGTCTCGCTCGAGACGACCCTCGGCCCGGAGAGCGCGGCGCTGGTCGGGCACGCGTGGGGCCTGGCGCCGCACACGGTCACGCCGCACGCCGCGCGCAACCGGCTGACCGTCTCGCGACAGGCCCTCGAGGCCGAGCTGCCGCAGGGCGACGAGAACACGGCGCGAGTGTTCGAGCGGCAGTGCCGCGAGCTCCTCGCCGACAGGCTCGCGCGGGTCGGCGTGGCCGGCCAGGTGCGCAGCCGGCTCCGGCACGAGCGCGGGACCTGGCCGTCGATGGCGGACGTGGCGGCGGAACTGCACGTCGATGTCCGCACCCTGCGACGCCACCTCGGAGCGGAAGGGACCTCGTATCGGACGCTGGTCGACGAGGTGCGGCATCAGCGGGCGCTCGAGCTGCTGGTGCACGACGTCCCGGTGGCCGAGGTGGCCGCCGAGCTGGGCTACTCCGAGACCGCGACCTTCTCCCGCAGTTTCCGCCGGTGGGAGGGTGTACAGCCGAGTCGCCGACGGGGGAGGTCGTCGTGACCGGGGAGGTCGGAGCGGCGTACTCGAGCCGCGCACAGGAGTACATCGACCACCTCGGTTCTATCGCGTCGGTCCACCCCTCGGACCTCGAGCTGGTCGCGCGCTGGGCGGATCAGCTCGACGGGCCGCTGATCGATGCAGGCTGCGGCCCAGGGCACTGGACGGGCCACCTGGCGGCCCGGGGCGTCGACGTGCGCGGAGTCGACCAGGTACCGGAGTTCGTGAGTCACGCCCGCCGAGCTCATCCCGGGTGTCGATTCGAGGTGGGTGAACTCGACGCGTTACCCCGGTCGCCCGGCGAGGTCGCCGGGATTCTCGCCTGGTACTCGCTCATCCACCACGAGCCGGCCACCGTGCGACCGACGCTCGTGCGGATGGCGCGGTGTCTGCGCCCCGGTGGCGGACTACTGCTCGGGTTCTTCCACGGCGCGGAGGTCGAACGGTTCGATCACGCCGTGGCCGGGGCCTACCGCTGGCCGGTTGAGGCCCTGTCGGAGGAGTTGCGGATGGCAGACTTCGAGGTGATCGAGACCTACACGCGGACCGGGCCGGGAGCTCGACCTCACGGCGCGATCGTCGCCCGCCTGATGTCCGCCCACGACGGGAGAGCCGAGTGACCCTGTTCGAGACCCTGAAAGACCGCTGCCGTCCAGAGTGGGAGGCCTATACCGAACACGAGTTCGTCACCGAGCTCGGGCAGGGCACCCTGCCGCTCGCGGTGTTCCAGGACTACCTGGTGCAGGACTTCCACTTCCTGGTGCAATTCGCCCGCGCCAACGCGCTCGCCGCCTACAAGAGCCGCACCCTCGCCGACATCACCGCCGCCCACCGGGCGACCGGCGCGATCCTCGTGGAGACCGAACTGCACCTGCGGCTCACCGACCGCTGGGGAATCCCGCGCGCCGAACTCGAGGCCGCCGCCGAGAAGCAGGCCACCGTCGCCTACACCCGGTACGTGCTGGATTCAGGCATGGCGGGGGACCTGCTCGACCTGCATGTAGCGCTGGCCCCGTGCACGATCGGTTACGCCGAGATCGGCGCGCACCTGGCGCCCCGGCTCGCCGAGCACGACGGCGAGCACCCGTACGGCGAATGGATCTCCGAGTACTCGGGCGAGGAGTTCACCGCCGCCGCCGGCGCCGCGATCGAGCAGCTCGACGTGCTGTCCGACGGCGGGCTCACCGACCGCCGCTTCGACGAGCTCACCGAGGTGTTCCGCACGGCCACCCGGCTGGAGATCGACTTCTGGCAGCAGGCGCTCGACAGCACGGGATGAGGCGCGGGCGTGACCGGGCGCGATCGGTCGCGGACTCTGTGGGACGTGGGTACGCTCAGTCGTTCCCCAAAAATTACGGTGAAAGGACGACTTCATGATCATTCTTGGCGCAATTCTCTTGATCCTCGGATTCCTCTTGGACATCCCCATCCTCTGGACGATCGGTCTCGTGCTCATCGCGATCGGCGTCATCCTCGTCATCCTCGGTGCGGCAGGCCGCGCGGTCGGTGGACGTAAACACTGGTTCTGACACGCCGGGTCACATCTGACCCGGGGTGAGCACGAGCGTCCGGCGCACAGTCCGCTTGTAGCGGGTGCGTCGGACGCTCTTCATTTACCCGTCTGCTGAGCCGGGTCAGGACGCGGCGGAGTGTTCCTTCGCCTTGAACCAGGTCGACACGTCGTCGGCGGCCCGTCGTACCGTGCCCCCGTCCGCACCGGCGGCGAGGTCGTTGAAACTGTCGCGCTCGTCGGGCAGGCCGGCTGGCTCGTGGGCCCCGGGCGTCCCGAATCCCATCCGCCAATCGGGGAAGCTGCGGTCGACGGTCGTCTCGGTGAGGATCACGCGGAGGTGGTGGTGCCGCTCATCGGCGATGATGTCGTCCAGGAGGGCATCGATCTCGGCCGGTGGGCCCTCGAGGAACTGGATGAAGCAGTTGTCCCGGAAGAGCAGGATGCCGGTGATCCCCACGAGACGATTGCGGTGCCTGGCAGTGCGCAGGATCGACTCGAAGTCCTCGGGCACCATCTGCCTGGTCGGCGTACTCGTGTACACGAGGTACTTGAGAAGGCCCTCGTCCGGCACCGCGGTCTGCTCCGCGGTCGGCTCGGCGTCGGAACGCATCGGGACCCCCGTTCTCGCCTGCGGCGAAGTACGACGTGCGCAGGCTGGTCAACGCACCTTCCCCCGGACTGTACGGCGTGCCCCTACAGCGGCAGGACGTCGACCTCGGCGCCGGACTCCAGTGAGGTGACGTCGGCGGGGACCTCGATCAACACGTCCGCCCGGGCCATCGAGGCCACGAGGTGCGAGCCGGGGCCCGAGACCGGATCGACGGTGGGCAGGCCGTCGCCGTCCGCGGCCAGCGCCGCCCGCAGGTACTGCACCCGCCCGGCAGGCGAGGTGACGTCGCGGGACAGGCGGGCGCGGACGGGGCGGACCGGCGCGCGGCCGACGGCCTCGAGGATGACCGGCCGCAGGAGCACGACGAACGACACCATCGCACTCACGGGGTTGCCCGGCAGGCACACCACGGGAGTGTCACGCCAGCGCGAGAGCCCCTGCGGGCCGCCGGGCTGCATGGCGATGGGCGCGAAGCGGGCGCCCTCGCGATCGGCGAGCACCTGGCGCACGACCTCGGCGTCGCCCATCGACACCGCGCCGACGGTCACCACGAGGTCGGCGTCGCCGGCGGCCTCGTCGAGAGTCGAGGTGAACGCCGCGCGGTCATCGCCGCTGATGAGCGTCGTGGTGACCTCGCAGCCGCAGGCCTTGAGCGCGGCGGCCAGGGTGATCGAGTTGGACTCCCAGATCTGGCCGGGCGCGAGCGGCCGCCCCGGCGCCACCAGCTCGGAACCGGTCGCCACCACCCCGACCCGCGGCCGCGGCCGCACGTCGAGTCCCGACTCCCCGAGCGAGGCCGCCGCCGCCAGGTGCCGCGCCTGTAGCCGCACCCCGGCGTCGATCACCACGTCGCCGGCCCGGACATCGTCCCCCGGGCGACGGATGAACTCGCCCCGCGACCGCGGCGCATGCACCAGGACGACAGTGGGGTCGGTCTCGCTCACGGTCGTGTCCTCGATGGGCACCACACAATCGGCACCCCGGGGGACGGGCGCTCCGGTCATGATCTTGCAGGCCTCGTCGTCGTCGACATCGGGTCCCGGCCCGTCACCGGCGTGCACCGCCCCGACCACCGTCAGCCGCGCCGGCGAGTCGGGTCCCGCCCCGGCCACGTCAGCGGAGCGCACCGCGTACCCGTCCATCTGCGAGTTGACGAACAGCGGCAGGTCGACCGACGCCCGCAACGCCGCCGAGAGCACCGAGTCCGCGCACGCCGCGAGCGGCAGGTGCGTACTGCGGGCGGCCCGCTCGAGGACCGGCTCCAGGTGCGCACGCAGGAGCTCGCGGTACTCGGCGGGGGACGGGCGGCTCGGCCTGTCGGGCAGGGAGGTCATGTCACCACCGTAACCGCGTTGTACTGTGCCTACGGTCCGCGCGAGTGCGGCCGGACGCAGCGAGAGTGGGGAAGAAGTGGGTCTCTGGTCGGTACACGGCGACGGCAAGAACATCAGACCCGGCGAGGTGGTCGCCCCCATGGAGCGGCTGAGCTGGCCGCGGACCATCGGGATCGGCGCCCAGCACGTGGTGTCGATGTTCGGCGCGACGTTCGTCTTCCCCATCATCATGGGGCTCAACCCGCAGCTGGCGATCCTCTTCTCCGGCGTGTGCACCCTGCTGTTCCTCGCGGTGGTCAAGGGGCAGGTCCCCAGCTACCTCGGCACCTCGGTGGCATTCGTCGGCGCGGTCGCCGCGATCCGCGCGCAGGGCGGCACCAGCGCCGAGGTGACCGGCGCCATGCTCGTCGCCGGCGCGACGCTGCTGGTGGTGGGCCTGATCGTGCACGTCGTGGGCGGCCGCGTGGTCACCGCGATCCTGCCGCCGGTGGTGACCGGCGCCGTGGTGATGCTGCTCGGCTTCAACCTGGCGCCGGTGGTGGCGGAGACGTACTGGCCGCAGGACCAGTGGGTCGCACTGGCGGTGATGATCGTGCTGATCGGAATGACCGTGGGGCTCAAGGGCTTCGCCGGGCGGATCGCGATCTTTTTGTCCCTGGTCTTCGGGTACGTCCTGTCCTGGGTGCTCGACCTGGTCACCGGGCCCATCACCTCGTTCAACGCCACCGCCGGTGAGGTGACCGAGCACCTGCGCGTGGACTGGTCGGGAGTGTGGGACGCGCCGTGGATCGGGCTGCCGCCGATGACCGACGAGGCCGCCGGCGTGGTGGGTATCCACGCGCCCGACTTCTCGCTGGCGTTCGTGCTGCTCGTGGTGCCGGGCGTCATCGCGCTCATCGCCGAGAACGCCGGGCACGTCAAGGCGATCGGCGAGATCACCCGAACCGAGACCGACGGCCTGATGGGCCGCGCCCTGGCCGCCGACGGCGCGGGAACCGTGCTGGCGACCTCGTTCGGTGGATCGGCGACGACGACGTACGCCGAGAACATCGGCGTGATGGCCGCGACCAAGGTGTACTCGACGGCCGCGTACGTGGTGGCCGCGCTGACCGCGATCGTGCTGGGGTGTTCCCCCAAGCTGGGGGCCGTGATCTCCGCGACCCCGGGCGGCGTGCTCGGCGGCATCACGGTGGTGCTCTACGGCATGATCGGCCTGCTCGGCGCCAAGATCTGGAAGGAGAACCGGGTCGACTTCGGCAACCCGCTCAACCTGGTGCCGGTGGCGGCAGGTGTGGTGATCGCGGTCGGCGACACGACCCTGCTCATCACCGACGACTTCCAGCTCGGCGGCATCGCGCTGGGCACCCTCGTGGTGGTCCTGGGCTACCACCTGGGACGGGCGATCGCGCCACAGCTGCGGGGCCAGGCCGAGCGCGACGAGATCCACGAGCTCACGCTGCTGGGGCCGAACCCGGACGTCCCCGCCCCGGACGTCCCCACCCCACAGGGGCGCGCCGCGAACGGGGACACGGCGGGTAGGTGACCGGACGGGGGGTCGCGCGCCGCCTGACGGTGCCCCCCTACACTCGGAGACACGCGACCGCGGAGGGAGGTGGGCGCCGTGACCGAACCGGACACCCGCAGCCCTTCCACGCGCCCCGCTACCCCGCTGCTCGTCGACTCCTTCGGCCGCGTCGCCCGCGACCTCCGCGTCTCGCTGACCGAGAAGTGCTCGCTGCGCTGCACGTACTGCATGCCCGAGGAAGGACTGCCGCCCATCCCGGACGCCGCGCGGATGACCGCTGACGAGGTGATCCGGCTGGTCGCCCTGGCGCACCGCGAGCTGGGCGTGCACGAGGTCCGCTTCACCGGGGGAGAACCCCTCATGCGGGCCGACCTCGAGCACATCATCGCCGGCACGCGGGCCGAGTGCCCCGACCTGCCGATCGCGATGACCTCCAACGGCGTGGGGCTCGAACACCGGGTCGGCGCGCTGGTCGAGGCCGGTCTGGACCGGATCAACATCTCCCTGGACACCGTCAACCGCCTCGAGTTCGCCCAACTCACCCGCCGGGACCGGCTGCCGTCCGTCCTGCGGGGCGTCCGGGCCGCGGTCGAGGCCGGCCTGGACCCGGTGAAGGTCAACGCGGTGCCCCTGCGGGCGACCCTGCCCGGAGCGCCCGACCTGCTGGAGTGGGCCCTGGCGGAGGGCGTGCAACTGCGCTTCATCGAGGAGATGCCGCTCGACGCCGACAACACGTGGTCGCGCGCCGAGATGGTGACCGCGCAGGACGTACTGGACTCCCTCGGCACCCGCTTCGACCTCGTTCCCGCCGGGCGCGAGGACCCGTCTGCGCCGGCCGAGATGTGGCGGGTCGCCGGACGCACCGTGGGAGATGCTCCCGCGACGGTCGGGGTGATCGCGACCGTCACCCGCAACTTCTGCGCCGCCTGCGACCGGACCCGCCTCACCGCCGAGGGGACCGTGCGGTCGTGCCTGTTCAGCGACGACGAGACGGACGTCCTCGGGGTGCTGAGGTCGGGCGCGCCCGACCACGAGATCGCCGAGGTCTGGCGCGGCGCGATGTGGGGCAAGCAGGCAGGACACGGCATCGGCGGCACCGCCTTCCACAGGCCGCGACGGTCGATGGGCGCCATAGGTGGTTGACGTGTCAGTGCCGGAGGATAGGGTTGACGTCGTGAGCAGGACACCGAGAGTGATCACCGTGGGGTACTACGCGGCCGCCGAGGACGCCGCGGGTACCGCCCGCGAACGGCTGCACACACAGGCCACGACCGTCGGGGAGTTGGCGCGGGAGGTCTGCGAGCGACACGGCGAGCCGCTGGCCAGCATCGTGACCGTGTCCTCGTTCCTCGTGGGTGAGGAGACGACCCGTGACCCCCACGCCTCGATCGACGGTGTCTCCGAGGTGGACGTTCTGCCTCCCTTCGCCGGAGGCTGATCGGTGAACCGGGGCCGGGCTGTCAGCGTGTTCGCCCTCGCCCTGGCGTGCTCGGGAATCGTCGCGTGCGCCGAGCCGGAGCCCGACTCCCCCGTCATGACCCTCGGGGTCGCCGCCTCGCCGTCCCTGTCCGAGGCGTTCACCGAGATGATCGACGTCTTCGAGGACGAGCACCCCGGGGTCCGGGTGAGTCTGGAACTGGGCCGCTCCGACACGATCGCCCGGGGGCTGCCGGATCGCGACGACATCAACGTCTTCGCGTCCGCGGACGAGGGCTCCATGCAGTGGCTCGTCGAGGCGGGGGTGGCGGAGGGGCCGACGGTGTTCGCCCGCAACCACGTCGTCGTCGCGGTCCCGTCCGGTAATCCGCGCCAGGTCACGGGTCTGCGCGACCTGGAACGGCCCGACCTGCGGGTGGGGCTGTGTGCCCTGGACGTCCCCTGCGGCCGCGCGTCGGAGGCGCTGTTGGCGGCCGCGGGCGTGGCGACTCCGCAGAATGTCGACCGTGATCCGGGGTCACGTGCTCTCGCGGCCCGGTTGGCGGACAACGAACTCGACGTGGGCATCGTCTACCGCACCGATGTCGCCGCGTCCCACGGGTGGGTGTCGCTGGCCGAGGTCGACCAGCGCGACAGGGAGCTGGCGCAGGACGCCGGCACGACGCGGTACACGGTGGCCAGGATCCCGGGTGCCGAGGACGGCCCCGACGCCGAGGCCGAGCGCGCGGCCGCGAGCGAGTTCCTCGAGTTGGTGACATCGGACCGCGGCCGTCGCGCCCTCGAGATCGCCGGGCTGGCCCCGCTGCCGCAGTAGGCGTCTGCGCGGTCGGGGGCCGTCCTAGACTCGGTGGCATGGACACCGCGGCGCCCCGGACCCCGTCCCGGCGGAAGGGGTCGTGGCACCGCCGGGCGACCCGGCCCGTGCAGCTGTGGATGATCGCCCTCGTGCTGCTGGGTGTGGTCCACCGGTGGGTGCCCGCCGCGACGTGGACGATCATCCACGTCTTCACCCTGGGCCTGCTCACCAACTCGATCCTCGTGTGGGGCCAGCACTTCACCGAGACCCTGCTGCACCGGCGACCCCCGGAGGAGTCACGCGCGCTCCAGGTGCGCAGGATCATGCTGCTCAACGCCGGGATCGTGGTCCTGGTCGTGGGCATGATCGGGTCCTGGCCGATCCCGATCGTCACCGGCGCCACGGTCGTGGGCGGGGCGGTGGCCTGGTACGTGGTGGACCTTGTCGGTCAGCTGCGGGCGGCGGCGCCGACCCGGTTCCGGCCGATCGTCCGGTACTACGCCGTGGCGGCCGCGTTCCTGCCGGCCGGGGCGGTCGCCGGTGCGTTCATGGGGGTCGGCGTCCCGGGGGAGTGGGCCGTCCGCCTGCACGCGTTCCACCTCGCGGTCAACGTCCTGGGGTTCGTCGGGATCACCGTCCTGACCACACTGGTGACCTTCTGGGCGACGGTACTGCGCACCCCCATGGCCGCCGGTCAGGACGCGGCGGCGGTCCGGTCCCTGGGGGTGATGTCGGTCGCGGTGGTGGTGGCCGCGGCGGGCTCGCTCGCGGGCGTGACGCCGGTGACGGCCACGGCACTGGGCGTGTATCTGCTGGCCGTGCTGTGGCACCTGGTCCACCTCGTCCGCACCGCGCGCACGGCGCCGCCGCGGGAGTTCGCCTCGATGAGTATTGCGTGTGGGCTGGTGTGGTTGCCGGTGGCGTTGGGGTGGGCGACGTGGCTCGTCGCGACCGGCCGGATCGAGGACCTGGGGCAGGTGACGACCCCGCTGCTCGCCGGTGCGGCCGCCCAGATCCTCTTCGGGGCGATGAGCTTCCTCATGCCCACCGTGATGCGGGGTGGTCCGGCTGCGGTGCGGGCGGGGATGGTGGAGATGAACCGTCTGGTCGCCTTCCGCCTCGTCCTGGTCAACGCCGGCCTGATCGTCTTCCTCGTGCCCGGTGGGACCAGTTGGACCCGGGTCGTCGGGTCCACGCTGGCGTTCGTAGGGTTCGCGCTGTTCCTGCCGGTGATGATCCGCGCCGTCCGCGCACAGTTGGCCGTCATCCGGGGCGCGGCCGCGGCCCGCGAGGCCGGCGAGAAGCCCGCCCGCGTCACCCCGGGCACGTCCCGGCCGGAGATCGCGCCCGGCCGTCGGCGGAATCTGGTCGGCGCGCTGTCCGCCGCGCTGGTGGTGGTCCTCGCCACGGGGGCCGCGCTCGCCGCCGACCCGTCCTCGCCACTCCGCCGCACCGGTCAGGCCGCGTCGGTCACCCCGACCGGGAACACGACGACCGTGGAGGTCACGGCGGTGGGGATGAGGTTCGAACCGAACACGGTGACGGTCCCCGCCGGCGACCGGCTGGTGATCGAACTGACGAACGACGACGACACGACCGTGCACGACCTGTACCTGACCAACGGGGCCGGCTCGGGCAGGGTCGACCCGGGCGGAACCGCCACGGTGGACGCCGGCGTGGTCGGGCGTTCCCTCGAGGGATGGTGCACGATCGCCGGGCACAGGGCGATGGGCATGACCTTCCAGGTCCGGGTCGAGGGCGGTGATCCCGCCGCCGGGCACGACGCCCATGGTGGGGCCGGGGGCGCCGCGGGCATCGCCCCCGCCGAGGCGATCGACGTGCTGGCCCCGCCCTCCGACGAGTTCGTGACCCGCGACCCGGCCCTCGCGCCCGCCCCGACGGGCCGCGAACACCGGATCACCCTCACGGTCGAGGAGACCACCGGCGAACTCGCGCCCGGGGTGGTGCGGCCCGTGTGGACCTACAACGGCGGGCTGCCGGCCCCGACCCTCCGCGGCACGGTGGGTGACACGTTCATCGTCACCCTCCGCAACGAGGGGACCATCGGACACTCGATCGATTTCCACGCCGGCGACGTCGGTCCCGACGAGGTGATGCGGACGATCCCGCCGGGCGAGGAGCTGGAGTACCGGTTCACCGTGACTCGGGCCGGCGCCTGGCTCTACCACTGTGCGACCGCGCCCATGAGCGGCCACGTCGCCGCGGGGATGTTCGGCGCGCTCATCGTGGACCCGCCGGGCCTGACCGAGGTGGACCGCGAGTACGCCCTGGTCCAGTCCGAGTCGTACCTCGGCGCCGAGGACGAGCCGTTCGACTCCGGCAAGATCGCGGCCGGGCAGCCCGATCTGGTGATGTTCAACGGGCACGCGACCCAGTACCGGCGGGACCCGCTGACCGCCCGGGTCGGCGAGACCGTGCGCGTGTGGGTGGTGGCGGCCGGACCGAGTGACGGGACGAGCTTCCACGTGGTGGGGTCACAGTTCGACACCGTGTACAAGGAGGGCGCCTACCTGCTGCGGGACGGGCGGGACGCCTTCGGCAGTGGGAACGGGGGCGCACAGGCGCTCGACCTGGCCCCGTCGCAGGGCGGGTTCGTGGAGATGACCTTCGTCGAGCCCGGGCGCTACACGTTCGTGGACCACTCGTTCGCCGACGCCGAGAAGGGCGCGGCGGGCTTCCTCGACGTCACGGGGTAGGCACCCCGTCGGCTGTCCCGGCCGACGGCGCCGCGGGGGTGGGTGACATGTCATGGAATAGACGACCGGGTGCGTCGGTTGATATAGATGACACATCACGTAAACCTGACACCGCGAGCAAGGAGGGCACCATGCCCGTCTACGTCCAGAACCCCGATCCCCGCAGCCTGGCCGAGCGCCCGGCCGACGACCTGCTCGCGGCGGACACGCGCATGGGCGCGGTCGAACTCCTGGTCCGGGACCTGGACTCGATGATCGCGTTCTACGCCGACGGCGTGGCCCTGGACGTGCTCGAGCAGACCGGGGAGACCGCCGTGCTCGGCCGGGCGGGTCGACCGATCGTGCGGATGCGCCGCATGCCCGAGCTGCCGCCGCGCAGGCAGGGGCAGGCCGGACTGTTCCACACCGCGGTGCTGTTCGACGACGAGCCGTCGCTGGCCGCGGCCGTCGCCTCGGTCGCCCGGCATGCGCCGAGATCCTTCACCGGCAGCGCCGATCACCTCTACAGTCAGGCGTTCTACTTCGACGACCCCGAGGGCAACGGTGTCGAGCTGTACACCGACCGGCCCCGCGACACCTGGGCCACCGAGCCCCACGGGTTGCTGAAGGTGGCCACCAACCCGCTGGACCCCAACGCCTTCCTGCGCACGCACCTCACCCCGCCGGTCGCCGGTTCGTCGATCGGGACGTCCGCGGCACTGGGGCACGTCCACCTCCAGGTCGGCGACATCGGGACAGCCCGCGACTTCTACGTCGACGCCCTCGGCTTCGAGGTGATGAGCGACGTCGGTTCGGCACTGTTCATCGCCGCCGGCGGGTACCACCATCACATCGCGGTCAACACCTGGGGCACGGCCGGCGCCGGCCCGCGCGCGGCGGCCCTGGGCCTGGGCCGGGTGAACATCGAGCTGCCCACCGCGGACGATGTCGACGCACTCCGGCAGCGACTGACCGACCACCGGATCGAGACACGTCACGACGGCGCGGTCCTGCGATTCGACGACCCGTGGGGGACCGTCATCGAGGTCGGGGTCGAGCGGGCCTGACCCCGTCCCCCGGCGTGGTCAGACCCAGTCGACGGACAGCGGGGAACGACGTCCCCACCCGACGGTCTGTAACAGTGGTTCGTCCAGCTCGAGGGCAGGGTACCCGAGGCACAGGTAGGCCAGAGGGCGTGCGCCCGGCGGAAGCCGCACGCTGTCGGAGAGATGGCCGGGTTCCACGAGACTCACCCATCCCATACCGAGGCCTTCCGCCGTCACCGCCAGCCACAACAGGGTGATCGCGGCGACCACGCTGTACTCGGTCGCCGCCGGGACGCTGGTGGTCCCGAGGATCGGACCCGGCGGCGGCACATGGCTGACCACCAGGCCCACGGGCGCCTGGAGGATGCCCTCCAGGCGGAGCGAGTCGTACAGTTCGCGGCGTTCGCCGCCGAACCGTTCGGCCTCGGCGGCGCGGACCGCGCGGAAGCCGGAGTGGATGGATTCCCGTACGGCGCGGTCCTCGACCACCGTGACGTGCCACGGCTGGCTCAGTCCGACACTCGGCGCGACCGCGAAGACCTCGAGCAGTCGCTCGATGGTCTCCCGCGCGACCGGTGTCGGGTGGAAGTGACGATGGTCGCGGCGGGTCGCCAGGATGCGCCACAGGGCGTCGCCGTCACTTCTCATATCCGTACTCCTCGGACTCCACTCTCGGCCGGTCGCGGTAGGGGCCCACCGACTCTAGACTGGCGCCCCCGGACATGGAGGTACACGATGGCATTCCTACGCAATGCACTGAGGAGCGGGATCGCGCTCAAGGCCGTACAGGTGGTCAAGCGCGAGGCCTCGAAGCCCGAGAACCAGCGCAAGGCCCGCGAGTTCGCGGAGAAGATGCGCAACCGCCGGCGCTGACGGTTCGACCCGTCCCGCCCCTGACGGCGGGGCGGGTTCGGCACCGCCACTCCGGCCCGTCATGTCGGGACCCGCGTGACCCGCGGGAGTCTGGATCGGATCATGCCGACGAGCGCGATGAGCCAGGCCGCGACCGCGACCCACATCCACGTCTCGCCGATCCAGGCGACGATCGGCAGGTCGTCGGCCCGCCCGAGGTACATCCCCGCGACGGCGTACATGCCGAGCGGGAAGACGATCGACCACCAGGTGGGTTCGAATCGGAACGGCACCCTCTTGATCCCGTGACGCCACACCCCCACCGCCACCAGGGCCGGGATGAGCCAGGTGGCGAAGCACCAGAACACCACGACCAGGCCCGCGACGAGTCCTCGCACGGCGTCGACCATCGGGGCGCTGGCCATCTCCACGATCCGTGCGCCGGCGACGACGGTGATCGCCACCGCCCCCATCGAGACCCAGTACGGGGGATCGAGCTCCCGCGGATCCAGCGGGTAGAGCATGAGCCGGAGCGAGACGAACACCGCGCACGCCACGTAGAGGACGACGCCGACCGACCAGGACGCCACGGCCACGATCGCGAGGGCGTCGCGGGCCGACTCGACGTGGGGCTCCAGGGTCGCCGCGGCGACGGCCACCGACTGGCTGGCGACGACCCAGATGAACCAGGTGCCGTTGGCCTCCGCGACCACGGGGCGCTCGTCGCGGGACAGGACCGCGACCCAGGGGACCGTGTAGCCGAGCACGATCCAGACGGCCGCGCCGACGCAGAGGAGCGCCACGGACGCCACGAGCAGGTGCCGCCCCGCGAGCGCCACCGCGAGAACGTTCGTCCCCGCGACGAACGTGAAGAAGAGGAACGCGGTGCGGGAGTCATGCAGGTCGGCGACGACCTCGGCGCGGAAGGCGATCAGCCGCCACAGGGTGAGGAGCACGAGGATCCCGTACTCGATCGCGGTGAGCACGATCAGGATAACGGACACCGTCTCCCAGCCCCGCTGCCCGGCTCCCACGGCGACGATCCCCGTCGCCATGACCATGGCGAAGTACCCCGGAGACAGTCGCGCGGGCGTCGGGAGGCTGCGTGACCGGGTCACCTCAGTGACGTGGTACGCGGCTCGATCCGGACCGGGCCCGCCCGGCGCCGATCTCGCGGCTCACGTCGCCGACGTCCTCGCGCATCCAGCCCCGGCGGTACGGGCGGTTGCCGAACTGGCCTGCCGGACGCGACCGGTACACGACGTAGGGACGCCACAGGTAGCCGATCGGCGCGGAGAACACGTGGACCAGGCGGGTGAACGGCCAGATGGCGAACAGCAGGAACGCCACGATCGCGTGCAGCTTGAACGACATGGGCGCGGACAGCATCAGTGCCGGATCGGGCTGGAACCAGAAGATGCCTCGGAACCACACCGACAGCTCCTCGCGGTAGTCGTAGTGGCTGAGGATGTTGCCGACGATGGTGTTGGCCATGCCCAGGAAGATCGTCGCGGCCAGGAAGACGTACATGACCTTGTCGTTGACGGTCGTGGCGGAGAAGACCGGCCCGACCGTGCGGCGACGGTAGATGAGGATCACGAGTCCGACCACGGTGCAGAAGCCGGCGATCGCCCCGGTGATCACCGCGATCCAGTGGTAGGCGTCGTTGCTGATGCCCACGGCCTCGGTCCACGACTTGGGGATGACCAGGCCGATGATGTGGCCGCCGACCACGAAGAGGATGCCGAAGTGGAACAGCGGGCTGCCCCAGCGGAGCAGGCGCGACTCGTAGAGCTGACTGGAACGGGTGGTCCACCCGAACTTGTCGTAGCGGTACCGCCACCAGTGGCCCACGACGAAGATCGCCAGGCACACGTACGGCAGGATCACCCAGAGGAAGATGTCCGGGATCGTCACCTCGGCTGCAGTCGTTCCGATCATGGCCGGGCCCCGCTTTCCAGGTAGGACGAGGAGGTGAACGCCTCCAGGCCGACTTCCTCGTCGGGCGGCCCCTGGGCGACGAGTCTGCTGACGGCGTCGCGGTCGTGCCCGCCGATAGCCGGGAGGGTGGCCGAGACGGTCTCCAGCGCGCCGGTCCAGGGCGAGCCGCGGTCGGCCAACGAGATCCGCAGCAACTCGAGACCGGCGCGGTGCTGGACGAGCAGCGCACGGCAGCCGTCGAGATCGCACTGCGCACCGAACTCGAGGACCACGCCGAGGTGGTCGGGGAGCTCCCCGGCCCCGAGTTCGGCACCGGCCGCCTTGTACGTCTCGATGAAGTCGACGAGTGCGGTGCCGCGCTTGCGGGTGTCCCCGTACCGGTAGTAGGTCAGGTAGAGGCAGCAGCGGCGCCGCATGTCGAACGTCTCCACGTACTCCGACTGCAGGTCGTCGAGGGGGGTCGACTCCAGGTGGTCCACCAGACCCAGCAGTGGCCGCGCGACGGCGCCCCGCTCTTCGGCCAGTTCGCGGACGAGCGGGAGCCGGCCGATCAGCTCGGCGGTCGGGTAGTCGATCAGCAGTGAGACGGCCTGGTAGAGCGCGGGGTCGCCGGGCGCCCCGCGGCCCACCGCCGGCCCGCTGCCGGGGCCCACCGCCCGACGCACCCGCGCGAACAGGTCGCTGCCGAAGCCGGTTCCGGCCAGGAATTGTGCACCCATCGCGTCAGTCCTTGCTTCCGGGGAACAGGCCGCCCGTGCCGAGACCGTCCCAGTTGAGGAGGTTGACCCTTCTGGACTTGTCGCCCGGGGAGGCGATGGTGTCCGAGGTCTGCCTCTGCTTGAGGGCGTGGAAGCTCTCGACGGCGATCGGCAGGGCCTGGTCGCCCGAGCCCTCACCGAACGGCCCGGACTCGCCCATCATCCCGGGCCCGCCCTCGTAGTCGAGGCTGCACTCGGTGGCCAGTTCCTCCAGCGAGTGGGCCTGTTCCTGGTGGGCGGTGGGGATCACGTAGCGCTCGTCGTAGTGGGCCAGGGCCAGGAGTCGGTACATGTCGTAGACGTCCTCCTCGGTCATCCCGACGGCGTCGCAGATCTCCGCACGGGGTTCGCGGCCGAGGTTGATGTCACGCATGTAGGTGCGCATCGCGGCCAGTCGGTTGAGCACCACCTGGATGGCGTCCACGTCACCCGCGGTGAACAGCTCCGCGAGGTACTCCATGGGAATGCGCATGGTGTCGATGGCGCCGAAGAGGGTGTCGGCGTCCTCGCCGTCACCACCGTCCGCGGCGACCCGGTCGACGATGGGCGACAGCGGCGGGACGTACCAGACCATCGGCATGGTGCGGTACTCCGGATGCAGCGGCAGGGCCACCTCGAACCGGGAGATGAGCTGCCAGATCGGCGACCGCTGGGCGCCCTCGATCCAGTCGTCCGGGATGCCGGCCTCGCGGGCCGCGGCGACCACCTCGGGATCGTTCGGGTCGAGGAAGCACGAGCGCTGCGCGGCGAGCAGCTTGTGCTCGTCCGGCTCGGAGGCCGCCTCGAGCACCCTGTCGGCGTCGTAGAGGATGAGTCCGATGTACCGCAGGCGTCCCACGCACGTCTCCGAGCACACGGTGGGGATGCCCACCTCGACGCGGGGGAAGCAGAACGTACATTTCTCGGCCTTGCCCGTGCGGTGGTTGAAGTACACCTTCTTGTACGGGCATCCGGTCACGCACTGGCGCCAGCCGCGGCAGCGGTCCTGGTCCACCAGGACGATGCCGTCCTCGACCCGCTTGTACATCGCGCCCGACGGGCAGGAGGACACGCACGACGGGTTGAGGCAGTGCTCGCAGATGCGCGGCAGGTAGAACATGAAGGTCTCGGAGAACTCCGCCTTGATCTCCTCGCTCACCTTGGCCAGGATCGGGTCGTCCTTCAGGTGGGTGGGGGAACCGCCCAGGTCGTCGTCCCAGTTGGCGGACCACGAGATCTTCATCGGCTTGCCGCTGATGAGCGAGTAGGGCCGGGCTACCGGCGTGTGCTCCTGCAGGGGCGAGGACACGAGCGTGTCGTAGTCGTACGTCCACGGCTCGTAGTAGTCGTCGATCGACGGCATCGTGGGGCTGGAGAAGATCTGGAGCAGCTTCTTCATCCGCCCGCCGGCCTTGAGCCTGAGCTGGCCGTTCTTGCCGAGTTCCCAGCCGCCCTTCCACCGCTCCTGGTCCTCGTATGTCCGGGGATACCCCTGCCCGGGTCGGGTCTCGACGTTGTTCCACCACATGTACTCGGTGCCGGACCGGTTGGTCCACGCCTGCTTGCAGGTCACCGAGCAGGTGTGGCAGCCGATGCACTTGTCCAGGTTCATCACCATGGACATCTGGGCCATGACGCGCATCAGTACTGCACCTCCTGGGAGCGACGGCGGATGACCGTCACCTCGTCACGTTGGTTTCCGGTGGGGCCGATGTAGTTGAACGCGTAACTGAAGTGCGCGTACCCGCCGATGAGATGGCTCGGTTTGATGAGGATGCGGGTTGCCGAGTTGTGGATACCGCCGCGCTTGCCCGACGCCTCCGCGATCGGCACGTCGACCACGCGGTCCTGCGCGTGGTGCATGTAGACCGTTCCGGCCGGCATGCGGTGGGAGACGATGGCGCGGGCGACGACGACGCCGTTGCGGTTGACCGCCTCGATCCAGTCGTTGTCCACGACGCCGATGAGCTCGGCGTCCTCCTTGCTGATCCAGATGGTCGGCCCGCCGCGGGACAGGCTGAGCATGAGGAGGTTGTCCTGGTACTCCGAGTGGATCGACCACTTGTTGTGCGGGGTGAGGTAGCGGACGGTCAGCGCCGCGCCGCCGGACCCGTCATCCGAGCCGAGGACGGGCTCGCCGTAGAGCTGGTGCATGTTGAGCGGCGGCCGGTACACCGGCAGTTGCTCGCCCATCTCGGCCATCCAGTCGTGGTCCATGAAGAACTGCATCCGCCCGGTGAGCGTGTGCCACGGCTTGAGCCGCTCGACGTTGATGACGAACGCGCTGTACCGCCGGCCGCCGTGCTCGGACCCCGACCACTCGGGGGACGTGATGACCGGCTGGGGCCGGGACTGGGTGTCCGCGAAGGTGATGCGCTTGCCCTCCTCGCCCCGCGACAGGTCCGCCAGCTCGCGGCCGGTCCGGGCCTCGAGCTGCTCGAACCCCTGCGTCGCCAGCCGTCCGTTGGTCGTCCCGGACAGGGTGAGGATCGCCTCGCACATCCGGATGTCGGTGTCGAGCCGCGGTCGACCCTTCCCGACGCCCTTGCGGGTCTCGCCGTTGGCCTTGAGCAGGACCCCGATCTCCTTGTCGGGTTTGAGCATGAGTCCCTTGACGGGCATGCCGACCTTCTCCGCGAGCGGGCCGAGCGACCCGAACTTCTCCCCGAGCAGGCGGTAGTCGCGCTCGACCGCGGTGATCTTGGGGAAGTTCTTCCCCGGGACGGGCTCACACGAGCCGTCCTTCCAGTCCGAGACCGTGCCGCCCGGATTGGCGAGCGCGTCCGGGGTGTCGTGCCCCAGGGGCGTCGCCACCACATCGGTCCGGATGTCGAGGTGACCGTGGCTGAGCTCGGAGACCTTATCGGCGAGGAGGCGGAACGTCTCGAAGTCCGTCTTGGTCTCCCACGGCGGGTTGATGGCGGCGTTGAACGAGTGCACGAAGGGGTGCATGTCCGTCGACGACAGGTCGTGCTTCTCGTACCAGGTGGCCGCGGGGAACACCAGGTCGGAGAACAGGGTCGTGGACGTCATCCGGAAGTCGAGGGTGGTGAGCAGGTCCAGCTTGCCGTCCTCGGCGTCCTCCCGCCACACCATGTCCCGCCCGCGGTGGCCCTCGGGGGCCTGGTCGGCGCGCAGTGACGAGTCGGTGCCCAGCAGGTGCTGGAGGAAGTACTCGTCACCCTTGGCCGACGACCCGAGCAGGTTGGAGCGCCACACGGTGAGCACCTTGGGCGCGTTGCCGGGGCCGTCCGGGTCCTCGGCGGCGAACCGCAGTGACCCGTCCTTGATCCGGCCCACCACGTGATCGGCCGCCGGCACCCCGGCGTCGGCGGCCTCCGCGCCCAGGTCCAGCGGGTTGGCGTCGAAGGTCGGGTAGGAAGGCATCCAGCCCAGCCGGGCCGACATCGCGACGAGGTCCGGGGTGCTCATGCCGGCGAAGCGGTTCTCGCCGGTGGCGGCGGTCAGGACGTCGGCCCCGTAGGAGTCGTACTTCCACTGTCCGGTGTGCAGGTAGAAGAAGGCGGTGGCGATCATCTGCCGGGGCGGGCGCGACCAGTCCAGGCCCATTCCCACTTGCTGGAACCCGGTCAGCGGCCGTACCTTCTCCTGCCCGACGTAGTGGGCCCAGCCGCCACCGTTGACACCCTGCGTCCCGGTGAGGATGGTCAGCGCCAGGAAGGCCCGGTAGATGACGTCGGAGTGGAACCAGTGATTGGTGCCGGCGCCCATGAGGATCATGGACCGGCCGCCGGACTCGAGGGCGTTGCGGGCGAACTCGCGACCGATCCGTTCGGCCTGGGCGGCCGGCACGCCGGTGTGCTGCTCCTGCCACGCCGGGGTGTAGGGCTCGAGGTCGTCGTAACCGCTCGGCCAGCTGCCCGGCAGGCCTTCGCGGCCCACGCCGAACTGCGCCATCATCAGGTCCAGGACGGTGGTGACGCGCAGGTCCTCGCCGTCGTCACCCCTCACCGTCCGGTAGGGCACCCCGCGGGTGATGGTCCCGGCGTCGCCACGCACGGTGTCGAAGCGCGGCAGGACGACCTCGGCGGTGCCCTCCAGGGTGTCGAGCAGGCTCAACGCGGGGTCGATGTCACGCAGGTCGAGGTTCCAGTTCCCGGCGCCCTGCTCGCCGAACCGGTCGCCCAGGGTGCCGTTCGGCACCACCGGGCGCCCGGTCACGGCGTCCATGAGGACGGTCTTGTTCGCGGCGTTCTCACCCGGGTCCGCCTCGAGCACGCCGTCGGCGAGCATGTCCGCCGTGACGAACTTGTGCGGGACCACCGACCCGTCCCCGCGCGTGCGCAGGGTGACGAGGAACGGCAGATCCGTGTACTTCTTGGCGTACGACTCGAACTCCGGCGTGGACCGGCGCGCGTAGAACTCGGTGAGCACTACGTGCACCATCGCCATCGCGAGGGCACCGTCGGTGCCGGGGTGCGGGTGCAGCCACTCGTCGGCGAACTTGGTGTTGTCCGCGTAGTCGGGGGAGACCACCACCACCTTCTGGCCCCGGTAGCGGGCCTCGGTCATGAAGTGGGCGTCCGGGGTGCGCGTGACGGGGACGTTGGAGCCCCACATGATGAGGTAGGACGAGTTGAACCAGTCCGCGGACTCTGGGACGTCGGTCTGGTCGCCGAACACCTGGGGCGAGGCCACGGGCAGGTCCGCGTACCAGTCGTAGAACGACAGCATGGATCCGCCGAACAACTCGATGAAGCGGGAGCCGGCGCCGAACGAGGCCATGGACATCGCCGGGATGGGCGAGAACCCGGCGACCCGGTCCGGGCCGGAGGTCTTGGCCGTGTAGACGTGGGCGGCGGCGGCGATCTCCATCGCGTCCTCCCACCGGCAGCGCACCAGTCCGCCGTGGCCGCGGGCCCGCTTGTAGTAGGCGGTCTTCTCATGGTCCTCGACGATCGAGGCCCACGCGTCCACCGGGTCGGAGTGCTCCGCGCGGGCCGCGCGCCACAGCTCCATCAACCGGCCACGGATGTAGGGGTAGCGCACGCGGGTGGGGGAGTAGGTGTACCAGGAGAAGGCGGCGCCGCGCGGGCAGCCGCGGGGCTCGTAGCCGGGCATGTCGTCGCCGATGTCCGGGTAGTCGGTCTGCTGCGACTCCCAGGTGATGATCCCCTCCTTGACGTACACCTTCCACGAGCACGAGCCCGTGCAGTTGACGCCGTGCGTGGAGCGGACGACCTTGTCGTGACTCCAGCGGTCGCGGTAGAACACGTCCGACTCCCGCCCGCCGGAGTGCGTGACGGTCCGCAGGTCGTCGGAGGCCTCCCCCCGGCGGAAGAACCGGCCGGCCCGCAGCAGGGCATCGGAGGCGGGGCCGTCCATCCGACCGGACCCGGTGCCGCGGCCCTCCGGCGTCGGCGAGGCGGGGCGGGGGGAGTCGATGCTGGTCATGCCGGGGTCCTTTCCGTGGCGGCGGGCTCACTGCGACGGGTACGGAGGAACCACAGCCAGGTGAGGGCGGCGGTGGCGATCGAGAGGACGAAGAGCAGGAGCAGCCCGACGCGGTAGTTGCCGTGGGCGGTCCAGAAGTAGCCGAGCAGCAGCGGGGGGACGAAGCCGCCGAGGCCTCCGACGGCACCGACGATGCCGGTGACCGACCCGACCGCGGTTGGCTCGACCAGTTCGGCCACCAGGGCGAACACGGCGCCGGAGGCGGTGCCCAGCGACGCGGCCATGAACAGGAAGACCGCCGTCCCGACGGGGTAGAAGGTGCCGGCATCCGCGCTGACGAGCGGCATGCGCTCCGTCGCGGCGGCGGCCATCAACCCGGTGACGGTGTAGCTCACGATGAGCACCCAGGCGCCGGGGAACCTGTCGGCCAGCGCGCCGCCGAGGGGTCGGGAGGCCACCGCGATCACCACGAACACGGCGGTCCGCAGGGCCGCGTCCTCCGTCTCCAACTCGTAGAAGTTGTGCAGGTACGTGGGCAGATAGACGGAGAACGCCACGAACCCGCCGAAGCCCATCGCGTAGAGCCAGGCCAGTTTGAGGGTGACGGGACGGGCGAGGGTCCTGGCCGCCTTGACCACCCAGTTTCCCTGGGCGGGCGTCCAGGTCGGCGAGTTCTTCAGGAGCATCCGGGCGACGACCGCGTACACGGCCAGCAGGATCGCGACCAGGACGAACGGCGCCTGGTCGCCGAACGCCTCGCGGAGCCGCAGGGTCGTGAACGCGGCGATGGCCGTGCCGCCCATTCCGGCGCCGAAGATGCCGATCGCCGTGCCGCGCCGGTTCGGCGGGAACCAGGAGTTGACGGTGGGGACGCCGACGGCGAACGAGGTGCCGCCGATGCCCAGGAAGAATCCGCCGATGAGCAGGACGGTCAGGCTGTTGTCGACGAACCCGACGAACAGGGTGGGGAGGATCGTCAGCGCGGCGATCAGCGGGAACATCGTGCGGCCGCCGAGGCGGTCGGTGAGCGCGCCGACGGGGATCCGGCCGAGTGACCCGACCACGACCGGCAACGCCACGACGAGCGATTGTTGGAACGACGTCAGTCCCAACTGGTCCTTGTATGTCGCGCCCAGCGGTCCCATCAGGGCCCACGCCCAGAAGGTGAGAAGGAATCCCGAGAAGCACAGGGCCAGTGCGAGGTTCGCTTTCCCCGGGTCGGGGACGACAGGGGGCCCCGCATCGCGGGTCGCGGAATCTGGTGCTGAGGACACCATGGGTCCTTTCGCGTCGGCTCTCGCTGCGTCGGATCTGTGTTTTGTCTCGCTGCGCCGGGCCAGTTCGAGGGGCAACCGCCCGGACCCCCAGTGTCTGCCAGATCGCGGCGAGCGTCCGCGAGTTCGTCCACACGCCCACGAGTTGTTACAGGTCAAATACACTCCGCGACGCGCCTTTCGGGGCTGCGCGTGGGCCCGGACGGAGGCCATCCGGGCCCACGCCGGCGGGACTACACCAGCCAGTCGTTCGGGGCGAACAACTCCGCGTGGAGCCGCTCGGCGGGCACGCCGGCCTCGAGGAACTGCGGGCGCAGTGACTGGAGGAAGCCGGTCGACCCGCAGAGGAAGACGTGCGCCCCCTCGGGGAGTTCGACCGTCGCCAGGTCCATGAATCCCCGGTGGACCGCGCCCGGGCCGGCGACGGTGTCCGCCCCCTGCTCGTACCAGGTGTGCACCTCGGCGTCGGCGAGCAGCGAGGACTCGCCCGCGACCTCCTCGGCGAGGACGTGGTCGGCCGGCGAGCGGTCGGCGTGCAGGACGAGCACGCGACGGGTGTCCTCCGTCGCCGACAGGTGGGCGACCATCCCGAGCATCGGGGTGATGCCGATCCCGGCCGAGCAGAGGACCACGGGCGCGGCGTCCTGGTCCCGGCCGATCCCGGCGGCGTCCAGGACGAGGTCGCCGAACGGGAGGGTGACCTGGATCGTGGTGCCGACCTCGGCGTGGGCGTGCAGCCAGCCCGAGACCTCGCCGGCGGGGCAGCCGAGCCCGCCCCGGACCTCGGCGTCGACCCGGCGGACACCGATGCGCCACGTGCCGTCGCCCGGTGCCGTCGACAGGGAGTACTGACGCAGCTGGCGCGCGCCGTCGGGCAGGACCACGCCGACGGAGGTGTACTGGCCCGGACGGAAGTCGGGCAGCGGCTCGCCGTCCGGACCACCGAGGGTGATCACGGTGACCGAGTCCGTCACGTCCTCCCGGGAGATCACGGTGGCGGTGCGGAAGACGTCCCCCGGTTCCACCTGCGCCTCGGCGTAGAGGGCCTTCTCGAAGTCCACCAGGACGGCGGCCATGATCCAGTAGACCTCGTCCCACGCCGCCGCGACCTCCGGGGTGATCGCCTCGCCCAGGACCTCCACGATCGCGCCGAAGAGGTAGTCGTGGACCACCTGGTATTGGTCGGGGGTGATGCCGAGGCTCGCGTGCTTGTGCCCGATCCGGGAGAGCATGTCGACCGGGCTGCGGCCGTCCACCAGCAGGGAGGCGAACGTCGCGATCGACGCCGCGAGCGCGCGCTGCTGGGCGCCCAGCTTCTGGTTGCCGCGGTTGAAGGTGTCGCGGAGGAGTTCGGGATTGTCGGCGAACATCGTCCGGTAGAAGACGGGCGTGATCTCGTCGATGTGGGCGCCGATGACCGGCAGGGTCGCGCGGACGACGGCGGCGTGCTCCTCGGACAGCTCGCGGGGGTGCGCGAGGATCGACTCCAGGGTGGTGAGCGACGTGGTCATGGGGATCTCCTTCTCGGGGCGTGACGGGGTGGCCCGGGCACCGTGGGGGCCGGACTGTGGGGTGGGGGTGTTGCGGGGTGGGGGTGGTCAGGACCCCGGGCCGGGGTCCGGCCGTGGGGCGGTGGCGAGGCTGAGTGACACCTGGCGGGTGGGTGCCCGGACGATGCCCTCGACGGTGAGGGGGTCGAGGGCGGCGAAGAACGCCTCGCGGGCGCCGACGAGAGCTCGTCGCAGACCGCAGTTCCCGGCGAGCGGGCAGGGCGTCGGGCCCTCACACTGGACGACCTCGCCGGGGCCCTCCAGTTCGCGCAGCAATGACCCGACCGACTCGTGTCGGCCCGCCTCGGTGATGACGAGCCCCCCACCCCGGCCGCGCCGGGACTCGGCGAGGCCGAGGTCGACGAGACGGGAGACGATCTTGGCCACGTGGGAGGTCGAGGCGTTCACCGACTCCGCGATCGCCGCGGCGGTCATGCGGTCGCCACGCTCGTCGGCGACGGCGAGCCGCATGAGGGCGCGGAGCGCGAGATCGGAGGACCGGGACAGCTGCACAACGCCGAGCGTGCCATATTGCGAGCTGGCCGGGTGCATTTGACGTCGGTGATCTCAAATACCTTCTGAACTGGTCATTTGTGGTCGCCCTCCGACCTGCGGCAACACCCGATCGCGGACCGGTCAGATCCAGTCGATGATTTCCACGAGGTCGTCGGCCTCGGCCCCGGCCCCGGCGCCGGGTCCCCCGCTCTCGGGCACCACGGCCAGGGCGGGCGCGCCCGCCAGATCCGCCAGGTGCGCGGTGCGCACGCGGCCGGCCAGGTGCCAGCCGCCGGCGCCGTCCGGTCGGGCGGGCAGGATCCGCGAGCGGCCCGGGGTGGCCAGGTCGGCCAGTCCGTGGACGCGCCCCAGCATCGGTGTGCGCTGGCGTCCGGTGAGGGCGTCGACCAGCGCCCGGCCCGTGGTCGCCGCCGCGGACACCGCCGCCAGCGGATTACCCGGTAGCCCCAGCAGGATGCGCCCGTCGGCGAGGACGGCCACGAGTTGCGACCCTCCCGGGCGGACACGGACCCCGTCGAGGACGATCCGCGCGCCCGCGCGCGCCAGGGCCGGGCGCAGCAGATCGGCCACGCCGCGGCCGGTGGCGCCCACCAGCACCACCACGTCGCCGGCCGCCGCGTCCGCGGACCCGGGGCCGCCGCCGAGCAGCGCGTCGACCGCGTCCGGGGTGTCCGCGCAGTGCCCGGGCGGGCCGACGCCGGCGAACCCCGCCCGCGCCAGGACCCCGCCGAGCAGCGGGCCCACTGTGTCGCGGATCCGGCCCGGCGGAAGCGGCGCGGGCGTGTCGGCGGGCAGGACCTCGTCACCGGTCGTGACCACCGCCGCGCGTACCGGCCCCCGGACCCGTGCGGCCATCACCCCCGCGGACAGGGCCGCGGAGGCCAGCGCCGCGTCGAGCACCGCCCCCGCCGGGGCCAGTTCGTGACCGACCGGCCAGTCCTCGCCGACGGGGCGGAGGTCGTTCACCCCGTCGCCCCCCGGCAGTGCGGTGACCACCGGGGGGCCGGTGCGGGCCGGGGTCACCGTCACCAGTTCGTGCCGCAGCACGCGATCGCAGCCGGCGGGGGCCAGGGCGCCGGTCGCGATGGGCGCCGCCGTGCCGGGGGTCAGCGTCGCCGACGAGCCGTCCCCGGCGCGGCGGGCGGCGCCGGTCAGTCGCCACGGGCCGGGCCCGGCCAGCGCGTAACCGTCCATCGCCGACACCGGCCCCCGCGGCATCGGGTCCGCGGCGACCAGCGGTGAGGCGAGTACCGCGCCGACGGCTGCCAGGGGCGGGCGCACGTCCGCCGGCAGCGGGGTGAGCCCGGCGCGCAGGACCGCCCCCACCTGTGGGAGCGCGACCGGTCCGTGTCCGGCCAGGTCGGCCCACGTGTCCACGTCGCGTGCGGGGTTGCCGACGGGGACGCGGACGACCTCCTCGTCGTCGTACAGGGCCCGTACCGGTCGCCCGCCCACGCCGCCGTCGGCCTCCAGGGCGGCCAGGCGCGCGGCGAGGGCGCGGCGGTCCCACGCGGCGAGGAGGTACTGGTCGTGCCCGGCGACGTCGACGGCGAGTGCCGCGCCGGGGGCGTGGGTGGTGGCGGCGGGCCGGAGCGCGGCGAGGAGGGCGCGGAGGGTGGCGGCGTCGAGGTCCGGCAGGTCACAGGCGACGACGACGACGAGGTCGACCGACGGCGGGAGCGCCCGCAGTCCCGCGGCGATCCCGGCGACGGGTCCCGAGTGGGGCGGATCCTCGCGGGTGTCGCCCCCGGGGCCCACGGTGCGGACGGGGCCCGCCACCGCCCGGGCGGCGCCGAGCACCGCCTCGACCATCGGCCGACCCGCCACCGCCAGTCGCGCCTTGTCGACCCCGCCGAGGCGACTCGCGCGACCCCCGGTGAGGACGACCGCGCCGACGGTGGTCACGTCTCACCGGCCGTCCGGCCGCGGAGGAAGTCGTCGACCAGGCGTTCCACGTCCCGCGGTGTGAAGGGTCGCAGGCCGATCATGCGGGCGAGGACGACGGGACCGGCCAACTGGGCCACGGCGAGGTCGCGGTCGCCTGGGACGAGGGTGCCGTCGGTCTCGGCGGCGGACAGGACCTCGTGCAGAGGGGCGGCATAGGAGTCCACCACGCTCCGGCGGAGCCTGCCCACCTCGTCGTCATCGGAGGCGGACCGGCCCATCGCCAGCCAGCCGATCATCGACTGCTGCATCGGCGCGTTCTGGATGAGCGTGGTGATCGACGTGCAGAGGTGGACGAGGCGGTCGCGCACCGGGAGGTCGGCCGACGGCGACTCCGGGGTGGGCAGCAGCCGCTGGAACGCCGCCGCGATGAGGGAATCGGTCGAGGGGAAATTCCGGTACAACGTGGTCCGGGCGACTCCCGATGCCCGCGTGACCGCCTCCACGGTCACCGCGGCCGCCCCGCCTGAGAGCAGGAGCGACGACGCCGCGTCGAGCAACTTGCCGCGGGATCGGGCGCGGCGGGGGTCGGTGGTGGAGGTCATGTATCCCATTGTGGCCCGCCACACGGGCGGTCGTGCGTTACGGTGTCGGACAGGAAGCGATACCGCCGGTATCGTTTTCCGTGACGACCCCGGGAGGGCCCGTGCTCGAACTGTCCCCAGGACGGCGCCGCTGGCTGCTGTTCATCAACATCGTCGCGGTGTCCCTGGTGGTGGCCACCATGTCCGCGCTCTACACCTCGCTGCCCGACATCGCCGTGGCGATCGGGGCCACCCAGGCCGAGCTCACCTGGATCGTGGACTCGTACACGCTCGCGCTGGCCGCTCTCGTCCTCACCGCCGGGGCTCTCGGCGACCGCTTCGGACGCCGCGCGACTCTCATCGTCGGGTTGGCGCTGTTCACCGTGTCCTCGGTACTGCCGCTGTGGCTCGACTCTCCGCTGTGGCTCATCCTCCTGCGGGCGATCGCGGGGATCGGGGCCGCGTTCGTCATGCCGTCCACCCTGTCGCTGCTCACCGCCAGCTTCCCGCCGGAGCGGCGCGGTACGGCCGTGGGGACCTGGGCCGGGTTCGCGGGGGTCGGCGGCATCGTGGGCCTTCTCGGATCCGGACTGATGCTGCAGGTGTGGTCCTGGAAATCGATCTTCATCGTGAACTCCGCGGTGGGCGTCCTGGTGCTGATCGCCGCGTTCACGATCGCCGAGTCCGTCGCCTCGAGGCACGGCAGACCGGACGTCGCCGGGTCGGTGCTCTCCGCCCTCGCCGTGGGAGGCGTGGTGTTCGGGCTCATCGAGGGGACGCACGCCGGTTTCGCCCAACCCCTCGTGGTCATCGCGCTCGTCACCTCCGCGCTCAGCATCGTCGGCTTCGTCCTCGTCGAGCTGCGCGCCCCCGACCCGCTGCTCGACGTCCGCTACTTCCGGCGCCGCGGGTTCTCCGCCGGGTCGATCTCCGTCGCGATGCAGTTCCTCACGATCTTCGGGTTCTTCCTGCTCATCGTGCAGTACCTCCAGCTGGTCAAGGGGTACGACGCGCTCGGTGCCGCGATGGCATTGGCGCCGATGGTGGTGCCCGTGTTGGTCCTGTCACTACTCGCGCCGAAGCTCACCCGTGCCGTCGGGCTGCGGGTCATGTCTGTCGTGGGCGTCGGTGCGATCGCGGTCGGTATGGTCCTGCTCTCGCGGCTCGGCGTCGACTCCGGGTACTGGGACGTCCTGTGGCCCCTGTTCATCGCCGCCTCCGGACTGGGACTGTCGACCGCGCCCGCGACCTCGGCGATCGTGTCGGACATCCCCATCGACGAGCAGGGGGTCGCGGCCGCCGTCAACGACGCCATGCGCGAGATCGGGGCCGCCATCGGCATCGCGATCGGCGGCAGTATCCTCGCCGGCCGGTACGCCGCCGACATCACCGGGCTGCTGCCGTCGGTGCCCGAGGCCGGCCGTGCCGCGGTGGAGGGTTCCTTCGCCGGTGCCGTCGAGTTCGGGGCGGCGGCCGGACCGGCTGCCCGGCCGGTGGTGGACGCGGCCGCGGAGGTCTTCACCGCCGGCCTCTCCGATGCCCTGCTCGCGCTCGGCCTCGTCGCGGCCGGTGCCGCGCTGCTCCTGCTGTTCATCGCGCCGGGCCGCGGGTATGTCGCGGCCGGGGACGCCGACCCCGAACCCGGCGCCGTCCCGGCCCCGGACGCGGGCCCGGGTTACACCGTGACCGGATCGCAGGGGGTCACGACGCGTCCGGACCGGTGACCACGGGTCGTCTGCTCGCGGCCCAGGCCCTGGTCCCTCCGTCGACGCTGACGGCCGGAATGCCCCGGGCCTCCAGCGCCCGGCAGGCGGACCTGCTGCGATTGCCGGACGCGCAGATCACGAAGACGGTGGTCCCCTTGGGCGCGACATCCGGGGCGGAAGCGACGTCGCCCAGGGGATCAGGCGCGCGCCGGGGACGTGACCCGCGATGTACTCGTGGGGCTCGCGGACATCGATGAGCGGGGCGCCCTCCTGGTGGTGGGAGGCGAAGGTGTCTATGTCAGTCGTGGAAGCCATGCCTGAAAAATACCCTGGTGGGTATTTAGTTCGCCAGGGTTGGGGTGAGTCAGTCGCGGATGCGTTCGGGGTGGGTGTAGATGGTGGCGCGGTCGACCCGGCTGAAGGCGGCCAGGGTCACGCCGGTTTCCGCGGCGAGGTCCACCGCCAGCGATGACGGCGCGCTCACCGCGGACAGGAGCGGGATCCCCGCCATCGACGCCTTCTGCACGAGCTCGAACGAGGCCCGGCCGGAGACCTGCAGGATGGCCCCGCGCAGCGGCAATCGCCCCTCGCGCAACGCCCAGCCGACCACCTTGTCCACCGCGTTGTGTCGCCCCACGTCCTCACGCAGGCACAGCAGTTCTCCGGTGGCAGTGAACAACCCCGCCGCGTGGACGCCCCCCGTCTTGTCGAAGACCCGCTGGTGCTCGCGGAGTCGGTCGGGCAGGGACAGCAGGACCGCGGGATCGATGAGCGGCTCCGCCGGCTCGGCCGGGAAGTGGGTCGAGCGCCGGACCTCGTCGATCGAGTCCACGCCGCACACGCCGCAGGCGCTGCTCATGGTGGACGCCCGCGCGGAGCGGGGCTCCGGGATGTCCGGTGACAGGGTCACGGTGAGGGTGTTGTAGTCCTGTTCGGTCCGTCCGCTGACGGTGGTGCAGTAGCAGATCTCGGGCAGGTGCTCGCGGTTCCAGACGGCGCCCTCGGAGACCAGGTGGCCCGCCGCCAGGTCCATGTCGTCGCCCGGCGTCCGCATGGTCACGACGAACGGCTGGCCGCCGACCCTGATCTCGAGTGGTTCCTCGACGGCGAGCGTCGCCACCTCTCGCCTGACGTCACCCGCGGCGACGATCCTGCGCGCCGGGTGACGAGTCGTCCGCCGTCCCATAGTCGCGCAGCCTAGCGCCGTCCGGGCCGGCGCGTAGGAGCAGGAGGGCGGCGAGCCCCACCGCGGCCAACCAGGTCAGCGGGTAGGCGTTGGTGATCACGGTGTAGATGACCGGCGGGATGTCGCCGCCGAGCATGAACAGGCCCATCGCCACCCAGCGGTCGTCCGGGAAGTTCGGGTCGGGGAAGCTCTGCACCCAGTTCGCGGTGGCCGCCCAGAGCAGCGCCGGCAGCAGCCAGAGATACCAGCGCCGGGCGGCGATCGCGTAGTGCACGGTCAGCACGAGTAGCGGGACGAACCACACCCAGTGGTGGCCCCAGGAGAACGGCGAGACCATGGTCATCGTCAGTCCGGCCAACGTCAGGGCGAGGAGCTGGTGTCCGGCGCGATGGGCCAGCGCGGCGACGCCCAGGCCGACGGCCGCCACCACAGCGGCCCCGAGCAGCCACGCCCAGGTGGGCGCCATCTCCGTGCCGGCGAGACGGGCCATGGCACCCCGCAGGGACTGGTTGGCCAACATGGCGTCGTGCCCGATCCGCTGGGACTCGAACAGGGTCCCCGACCAGTAGCCCGCGGCGTCGCGGGGGATCAGCACGAAGCCGAGGGCGACGGTGCCGCCGAACGCCGCCCCGGAGACGACGGCCATCCGCCAGCGTCCGGTGAGGACCCAGTGCGCCCAGAAGAACGCCGGGGTGAGTTTGATGCCCGCGGCCAGGCCCGAACCGATCCCCGCCCACCGGCGGCCCGACCTCCAGGCGAGGTGGTCGGCCAGGACCAGGACCAGGAGGAGGATGTTGATCTGGCCCAACCACACGGTGGTCCGCACCGGCTCGGTGGACAGGGCGATGAGCGCGAGACACAGCGAGACCTGGGCGGTGACGCGGTCCGGGCGGTAGTCCAGCGCGCGCAGGCACATCCGGACCGCGAGGTAGAGCAGGACGAGGGTCAGCGCGAGCCACGCCGCCTCCATGAGCCGCGGGGTCACCAGGTCCAGAGGGGCGAACAGCAGCGCCGAGAACGGCGGGTAGGTGAACGGCATCTCCGGGTAGAAGCGCCCGGAGTCGTCACCCGAGAGCAGTCCGTCGTACAACGGGATCGAGTTCAGGACGGCGCTGCCGCCCCAGCGGTAGACGTTGACGTCGAGGAAGTTCCCGGTGATGCCCCACCACGGGGTCCGCTCGTCGGGCGCCCGCAGCACCATGACCACCGAGGCGAGGGCCAGCAGCGCCAGCGGGGCGCGCAGCCAGTAGGTAGTCGGAAGCGTCCGCACAGCCGGAAAGCCTAGTCCGTCGACGAGAAGACCGTTCCGCACGCCGTCACTCGGGCGATGCGTGCGGAACGGTCTTCTCGATGGGATCCGCCTCAGATGTAGATGGCCGGATCGATGTAGAACTGCGCGTCGCGCAGTTCTTCCTTGGTGGACCTGGCAGGCCGTGCCTCGCCCGGGATGCCCACGACGATCGAGTCGGCGGGGGCGCTCTTGACGACGACGGCGTTGGCGCCGACCGAGGAGTCGTCACCGATCTCGACGGGGCCCAGGATCTTCGCGCCGGCGCCCACGGTCACGCGGTCGCCCAGGGTGGGATGGCGCTTGGTCTGCTTGAGCGAGACCCCGCCGAGGGTGACGCTGTGGTAGAGCATGCAGTCGTCGCCGATCTCCGCGGTCTCACCGATGACGACGCCCATCCCGTGGTCGATGAAGAACCGCCGGCCGATGGTGGCGCCGGGGTGGATCTCGATCCCCGTGAGGAATCGGGAGAACTGGGACAGGACGCGTCCGGCGGTGCGGCCGGCGCCGCCGGCGTTCCACAGCCGGTGCGAGAGCCGGTGGAACCAGATGGCGTGGAGGCCGGAGTAGACGACGGCGTTCTCGACGTCGCCCCGGGCGGCGGGGTCATGGGCGCGCGCCGCGGCGAGGTCCTCGCGCAGCGTGCGCCAGAACCCCACCGGGCGATCGGACGTCGGCGTCATCAGTCGCGGTAGTCCTCGAACAGCATCGTGGAGACGTAGCGCTCACCGTAGTCGCACACGATGACGACGATGGTCTTGCCGGCGTTCTCGGGGCGCTTGGCGATCTCGAGGGCGGCCCACACGTTGGCGCCGGAGGAGATGCCCGCGAGGATGCCCTCCTCCTTGCCGAGCCGCTTGGCTATCTCCAGCGAGTCCTCGAGGGTCACGTCGGTGACCTCGTCGTAGATCTCGCGGTCGAGGATCTCGGGCACGAAGTTGGCGCCCAGGCCCTGGATCTTGTGCGGTCCGGCCTTGCCCTCGGTCAGCAGCGGCGAGTCCTTGGGCTCGACGGCGACGATGTGCAGGTCCGACTTCTGCGAGCGCAGGTAGCTGCCCGCGCCGGAGATGGTGCCGCCGGTGCCGATGCCGGCCACGAACACGTCGATGTCGCCGTCCGTGTCCTCCCAGATCTCGGGGCCGGTGGTGCGGCGGTGGACGTCCACGTTGGCGGGATTGGCGAACTGGCGCGCCAGGACGGCGTTCTCACGCGTCGCGGCGATCTCCTCGGCCTTGGCCACCGCACCCTTCATGCCCTCGGAGCCCGGCGTGAGGATGAGCTCGGCACCGTAGGCGCGCATCACGGCGCGGCGCTCGACCGACATGGTGTCGGGCATGACGATGACGGCCTTGAAACCGCGGGCCGCCGCGACCATGGACAGCGCGATACCGGTGTTGCCGGACGTGCCCTCGACGATCGTGCCACCGGGCTTGAGGCCGCCCGACGCCACCGCGTCGTCGATGATCGCCGCGCCGATGCGGTCCTTCACGCTCGCGGCCGGGTTGGCGGACTCGAGCTTGGCCAGGACGGTGGCCTGCAGTCCCTCGGTCAGGGAGTTGAGACGGACCAGCGGGGTCTTGCCGATGGTCTCAGAGATGTCGGAGTAGATCTGCGCCATGGTGTGTTCCGTTCTGAAGAATGAACAGGTCTGTCTATTCGCGAGTGTACGCGATAGGTCGAGATGGCACGAGGGTGTGGCAAAGGAATGGTCCCCTGATTGCCACGAGCGCCCGTCGGGCCGATAATCGACTGCGCTCCATTTTCATCGTCGCCCGAAAGGCCGCCTCCGGCATGCGCGAGATCACCGTCCCCGCCCAGCGAAACTTCATACGTTCCGACCTGATCCCGGTGGTGGCGCGAGGGCGCGCCGCCACGGCGCCGCGGGCGGTCCCGTTCGACCATCACGTCGACGGCCGGTGGCGATCCGTCTCCAACGCCGAACTCGTCGAGCGCGTGGACAGGATCGCGGCCGGACTCATCGCGGCCGGCGTCGAGCCCGGGGACAGGGTGGCGCTCATGGCCGGAACCCGCCTCGAATGGGTGCTGGTCGATCTCGCCGTCTGGACCGCCGGAGCCATCACCGTGCCGATCTACCCGTCATCCTCGGCGGGGCAACTCGAATGGATTCTCGCCGACTCCGCGGCGAAGGTTCTCGTGGCCGAGAACGATGAACACGTCGTCGTCGTCGGAGACACGACCGTCCCCGACACCTGCACCCGGATCCTCTACCTCGACGACGGCGGGCTCGAGGCCCTCGAGGCCGACGGCGAGTCCGTCGAGGCCGAGACCCTGGACGCCGCGGTGGCCACTCTCGAGCTCGACACCCCCGCCTCGATCATCTACACCTCCGGCACCACCGGACGGCCCAAAGGTTGCGTGATCACCCACCGCAACCTCCTGTCGGAGTGTCACGCGCTGCTCGACCACCCCATCGGGTCGATGGCGCAGCAGGGCAAGAAGGTCCTGATGTTCCTGCCACTGGCCCACGTGCTCGCCCGCGCCGTGACCTACACGGTCTACCTCGGTGACGCGACCGTCGGCTTCTGGGACGACACCTCCACCATCCTCCCGCGCTTCGCCGATTTCCGGCCGCACATGATTCTCGGGGTACCCCGCGTCTTCGAGAAGGTGCGCGACGGGATCGCCACGAAGGCCGCCGCCAAGGGCGCGGTTCAGAGGCGGATCTTCGAGCGCGCCGAAGCGGTCGCCATCGAGGACAGCCGTCTGCGCGGCAACGACGGACTGGACGACGCGCGCCGGCCCTCGCTCCTGCACGCCGCCCGGTACAAGGCTCTCGACCTGCTCGTGTACAGGGCCATCCGCGCGGCGCTCGGCGGTCGCTGTGAGTACGCCATCTCCGGCGGAGGCGCCCTGCCTGACCGCATCTCGCACTTCTTCCGCGGAGCCGGCGTGCCCGTCTACGAGGGCTACGGGCTCACCGAGAGCACCGCCGCCGCGACCGTGAACGGCCCCGGTTGCCAGCGCATCGGCACCGTCGGGCGACCCGTGGCCGGGACGAGCGTCCGGATCGCCGACAGTGGTGAGGTGGAACTGGCCGGCGAGCTGATCTTCGACCGCTACTGGAACAACGAGGAGGCGACCGCCGAGGCCGTCCGCGACGGCTGGTTCGCCACCGGTGACCTCGGCTCGCTCGACGCGGACGGCTACCTGACGATCACCGGTCGCGCAAAGGAGATCATCGTCACCGCTGGCGGTAAGAACGTCTCGCCGGGGCAGATCGAGGACGCGATCCGGGCGCATCGACTCGTCGGCCACGCGGTCCTCATCGGTGAGGCCCGTAAGTTCGTCTCCGCGCTGATCACGGTGGACGAGGTCGAGCTCGAGAACTGGGCGGAAGAGAACGATCACGGCGGCCGGCCGGCCGAGGACCTGGTCACCGACCCCGCGCTACGCGCCGAGATCCAGGCCGCCGTTGACGATGCCAATCGGCAGGTCTCGCACGCCGAGGGCGTCAAGAAGTTCGTCGTACTGCCCCGCGACTTCACTGAGGACTCGGGCGAGTTGACGGCGACCCTCAAGGTCAAGCGGCACGTGGTCGCGGAGCACTACGCCGGGCAGATCGAGGGCATGTACGCCTGATCGGGCGGATGTGGGAGCGCCCGGACCCCGTCCGGGCCCGGGCGCTCTCACGATCGGTGGATCAGGCGTCGGTGTACAGCGACTCGATCTCGCTGCCGAAGCGGTCGTGCACGATGTTGCGCTTGAGCTTGAGCGTCGGGGTGAGCTCGCCGCTCTCCACCGTGAACTCGGCCGCGAGGATCTTGAACTTGCGGATGGACTCCGCGCGGGAGACCGACTTGTTGGCCCGGTCCACGGCGTCCTGGATCGCGCCCACCAGGTCGCCGTCCCGGAGCAGGTCCTCCACCTCGCCGGTCTTGCCGTGCTTGTCGCGCCACGCCGGGAAAGTCTCCTGGTCGATGGTGACCAGCGCCGCGATGTAGTTGCGGTTGTCGCCCACGACGACGGCCTGGCTGATCAGGGGGTCGGAGGTGAGCAGGTCCTCGATCTGCGACGGCGAGACGTTCTTGCCGCCGGCAGTGACGATAAGGTCCTTCTTGCGGCCCGTGATGGACAGGTAGCCGTCGGAGTCCAGCTCGCCGATGTCACCGGTGTGGTACCACTCGCCGGTCCAGGAGTCCTCGTTGGCCTGCGGATTCTGCCAGTAGCCCTTGAACAGGGTCTTGGCCTTCGCCAGGACCTCGCCGTCATCGGCGATCTGGATGGTCACACCCGGGATCGGGCGACCGACGGTGCCGATCTTGGCCCGGTTGGTCGGGTTGACGGTGAGCACGCCCGAGGACTCGGTCAGGCCGTAGCCCTCGAGCAGGTCGAAGCCGGCGCCGCGGAAGAAGTGGCCCAGGCGGGCGCCCAGCGGCCCACCGCCCGAGATGATGCGGTCGCATTCGCCGCCCAGGGCGTCGTGCAGCTTCGAGTACACGAGCTTCGAGTAGAGCTTCTGCTTGACCTTCAGCGCGGCCGACGGCCGACCGCCGTTCTCGAGGGCCTTGGAGTAGTCGATGGCCGTCTGGACGGCGGCCTTGAAGATCTTGGCCTTCGCGCCACCGGCGTTCTCTGCCTTTGCCGCGGCGGAGTTGTAGACCTTCTCCAGCACGCGCGGCACCGACACCAGGAAGGTGGGGTGGATCTCGCCGAGGCGCTCGATGACCTTGGTGGTGTCCGGCTCGTGCGCCACGGTGACGCGCTTGTAGAAGCAGGCCACCTCCAGGATGCGGGCGAGGACGTGGGCCAGCGGCAGGAAGATCAGGGTGCGGCTGTTGGGTACGAACGCGTCCTGGAGCTGCTCCTCCACGGCCACCACGACGCCGCCGAACCCGCCGTGCAGGATCTCGCAGCCCTTGGGATTGCCGGTCGTGCCGGAGGTGTAGATGATCGCGCAGGGGTCCTCGTGGCCCATCGCCAGCGAGGCCTGCTCGAGCTCCTCGTCGGTGACGGCCGCGCCGGCCTCGGTGAGCTGGGCGACGAGATCGTTCTCGATGACGAGGATGTCGCCCTGCCACTCGGTCTCCGCGGTGAGCACCCCACGCAGGTCGAGGTCCTCGACCACCGCGACGGTCGCCCCGGAGTCCGTGAGGATCCAGTTGCACTGGGCCGACGACGAGGTCTCGTAGATCGGCACCGTCACCGCGCCGACGGACCAGGCCGCCCAGGCGATCAGCGACCACTCGTAGCGGGTGTGGCTCATGATCGCGAGGCGGTCGCCCGGCTTGACGCCGCGGGCGATGAGGCCCTTGGCCACGCCCTTGACCTCCTCCAGGTACTGGGCGCAGGTGACCTCTTTCCAGTCGCTTCCGACGCGGCGCAGCACGGCGACGTCGTTCGGGGCCTCCTCCGCGTTCTTGAACACCAGTCTGGCCAGGTTCGGGACGGGGAAGGGCTTCGAGGCGGGAGGGGTGGCGAACTCGGTCGTCATCGCGATCCTTAGGTCATGTGGCCTGTATCACTGTCAAGTGTAGAGGGTTGCTCGCCATCCGTGTTCAGCACGGTCTATTTAGATCCGTTCATGAGGGGCGCTTCAGGTTCGTGATCCTCGTTACTGTGATATGGGTTACACTAGCGTCATGTTCGGGGGTACGGGACCCGCGGCGAGCCTGCTGGTGGCCGAGTCGTGGGAGCGCAGCAGGCACCGGGGGATCGACCCCACGGTGGTCGCGCCGTCGGTCGAACTGGAGGGTCCGGACCTCTCCCGCCACGTGGCGCAGCACCGGATGGCGTCGGTCCTCCCGGTGGTCGAGTCCGTCCTCGTCCCGGGGGTGGTCTCCAGCGGGCACATCGTCGCTGTCGCGGACGAGCGGGGACGACTGCTGCGGGTGATCGGTGACCGCGGGGTCAGGTCCCGCGCGGAGTCCATGGCGTTCATCCCCGGCGCGGTCTGGACGGACGAGGCGGTCGGGGCCAACGCGCCGGGGCTCGCGCTGAGGCACGACACCGAGGTGCGGGTCCGCGGATCCGAGCACTATCTTGAGATGGCCCACGAATGGAGTTGTGCGGCGGCACCGGTCCACGATCCCGCCACGGGTGAACTGATCGGGCTCATCGACGTCACCGGCCCGAGCAGCGCCACCTCGGACCAGATGCTCGCGCTGATACGGGCGACGGTGATGCTCGCCGAGGGCGAGCTGCGCACGGCCGCCGGCCTCGTCGTCCCCCGGCGAGGCGGGGTCGACCACCCCCTCGGAGGGCGTATGAGGCTGCGGGTGCTCGGTGCGGGGGCCGGCGTCCTCGACGGGGACGGCCCGGGAGGCGCGGGGCGTGCCCTGACCGGCAGGCATGCCGAGATCTGTGTCCTGCTCGACGCGAATCCGGAGGGGTTGACGGGAGGGGCGCTCGCGGAACTGCTCGCCGACGACAGGCTCGACGAGGTCAGCGTCCGCGCCGAGGTCTCCCGCCTCCGGCGGGTGTTCGGGCCGGATGTGGTGGCCTCGAGGCCCTACCGCCTGGCCCCGGGTGCTCTGGTCACCGACGTCCGAGAGGTCACGGACGCACTCGATTCCGGGGACGTGATGAAGGCGGTGGCCTCCTATCCGGGACCTATCCTGCCGGCCTCGGACGCTCCCGGGGTGGCCGACCTGCGGCTCGAGCTCCACTCGATGGTGCGGGCCGCGGTCCTGTCCGCTGATCGGCTCCCCGTCCTCAGGGCCTGGGTCGCCGGCGCCGGGCGGGAGGACCTCGCCGCGTGGCGGAGCCTGGCCCGGTCCCGGTACGCGGACGCTTCCACCGTCGCGGCGGCCGAGGCGCGGTGTCGCGTCCTCGATCAGCGCTTCGGGGCGTGAGGGGCGCGGGGATCGCGACGGCGACGGTGGCCTGAATGTCGGGGACGAATCGGCCCGGGCCCGTCCGTTCGGGTAGGTGCGGCGGTGCCATCCGGGTTGTCCGTGTGTGCCGGGTGGACAGAACACCGCAGTAGCTGTTCCGGACAGGGCGGCCGCCGGGCAAGAGTGATCGGTGTCACATTCACCGACCCGCCGAAGGTGGGGGTCGCTCGAGCAGGAGGCGCACGATGGCGATCGAACTGAATCAGATCTGGGACATGCCGATCAAGGAGTTCCACCCTCTCCCCAAGGCTCTGCTGGGTGTCGGAGCACACGACATCCTCGGCGTGGAGGCCAAGAAGCTGGGGATGACCCGGGTTCTCATCATGACCACCGGACTACGCGGGTCGGGGATCATCGAGGAGCTCAAGGGCAAGATCGAGTATCAGGGGCTCGACGTCGTGGTCTTCGACAAGGTCGAGTCCAACCCGAAGGACTACAACGTCATGGACGCCGCGGCCCTCTACAACTCGGAGAAGTGCGACGGCATCATCTCGGTGGGCGGTGGCTCCAGCCACGACGCCGCCAAGGGCGCGCGCGTGGTGATCGCCCACGACGGCCGCGACATCAACGAGTTCCAGGGCTTCTCCAAGTCCACCAACTTCGAGAACCCGCCGCACATCGCGGTGTCCACCACTGCGGGGACCGGTGCGGAGACCTCGTGGGCCTACGTGATCACCGACACCTCGGACATGGACCACCCGCACAAGTGGGTCGCGTTCGACGACGCCAGCCTGGTCTCGCTGGCGATGGACGACCCGCTCCTCTACTACTCCTGCCCCCAGCACTTCACCGCCTACTGCGGCTTCGACGTCCTCGCGCACTGTTCGGAGCCGTACGTCTCGCGGCTCGACTTCGCCCCGTCGCTGGGCAATGCGTTGTACGCGACCAAACTCGTGGCGGACAACCTCACGACGGCCGTGTACGACCCCCGCAACCTCGAGGCGCGGACCGGGATGATGAACGCGCAGTACATCGCGACGCAGGCGTTCAACTCGGGCGGCCTGGGCATGATCCACTCGATGTCCCACGCGATCAGCGCCTACTACGACACGCACCACGGTCTGAACAACGCGATCGCCCTGCCCCGGGTGTGGGAGTACAACCTGCCGTCCCGCTACCAGCGCTACGCCGAACTCGCGCCGCAGATGGGCGTGGACACCCGCAACATGACGACCGTCCAGGCCGCCGACGCCGCGGTGGAGGCCGCCATCCGGTTGTCCAAGGACGTCGGTATCCCCGACAACTTCAGTCAGATCACGCCCGGGCTGTACGAGAAGAACCAGATGGACACGGGCAAGTACAAGGGCAAGGGCGACAGGATCGATACCTCGGCGGAGAACATCCGCAGGATCGCCGAACACATGATGGGGGACGCGTGCACCCCGGGTAACCCGCGTGAGTCCACGGTCGAGTCACTGATCCCGATGGTCGAACACGCGATGACCGGTTCGTACTGACCGTCTCGCACCGGCAGGTCGCACTAACCCCACCAGGTCCTCCCCGGGGGCGGGCGAGCGGATCCGTCCCGCGCGCCCCCCGGGGGGACACCACCATCCAGAACACGGGAAGGGCCCGACCATGGACGTCATCGACGATCGCCCCGACGAGGTGGGTCCCGCGGACGCGGTGATCGACGTGGAGGTCCTGCAGGAGGCGCTCCGCGGGACGGGCTACATCATCGACCGGGAACTCGCGACGGTCGTGCACCTGGCGACGGTCCTCGACAGGCCGCTGCTGCTGGAGGGGCCGGCCGGTGTGGGCAAGACCGAGCTGGCCAAGTCGCTCGCCTCCGCGTTCGGTCGGCGGCTAGTCCGGCTGCAGTGCTACGAGGGACTCGACGACGCCCGGGCACTGTACGAGTGGGACTACGCCAAGCAGTTGCTCCACGTCCAGATGCTCCGGGATCGGATCACGGTGGAACTGCAGGTGCACGAGGATCTCGCCGACGCCTCTGCCGCGCTGGCGGAGATGGAGGTGGGGATCCACGGTGAGGACTTCCTGGTCACTCGGCCGCTGCTCGAGGCGATCATGTCCGAGGACCCGGTGGTCCTGCTCATCGACGAGATCGACCGGACGGAGGAGTCGCTCGAGGCGATGCTGCTCGAGGTGCTCGCGGAGAAACAGGTGACGATCCCGGAGCTCGGCACCTACCGCGCACGCACCACCCCCTGGGTGATCCTCACCTCGAACGACACCCGGGAGCTGTCGAGTGCCCTCAAGCGCCGGTGCCTGCACTTCCACGTGGACTTCCCGGACGCCGCACGGGAGACGGAGATCGTCCGATCCCGCGCACCGGAGGTTCCGGAGACCGTGGCGGCCGATGTGGTGGAGAAGGCGCGGCGACTGCGCGAGATGCCGCTGCGCAAGCCTCCGTCGATCTCCGAGGTGGTGGACGCGGCCCGCGCCGCGTCGGTGTGGGGAGGAGACGGTCCGGAGCTCGGCTGGGTCCTGTCCGCCGCCCTTCTGAAGTACCGGTCCGACGACGATGTCGCCCGCGGCGTGCTCGGCGGTGGGGGCGCCCCCGGAGAGGAGCCGGCAGGGAACGGGCGGGACATGAGGGCGGCCGCCGATGCGACCGGGGCGTCGACCTCCGCCGCGTTCGGGGCCGGTCGGGCCCGCAGCGGGGCCGGGCGCGGGACCGGACGGCGATGACGACCGGGACGGCGTCCCGCCTCTCGCCCTCGGATGTCCTTGACATCGCCTCCGTGGCGTTCGGCCGACTCCTCAGGGAGCGCGAGGTGGCGGTCTCCCCGGCCGAGGTGGTGGAGCTGCGGACAGTCCTCGCGATGGTCGGGACGTCCCGGCCCGAGGCCCTGCGGGCGGCGCTCCGTGCGGTGACGGTCAAGTACCAGCGGGAGAACCGGGGATTCGACGCGGTGTTCGACCGCTTCTTCCTGGGCGTGCTGACCACCCGTACCGAGGACGCCGGAGGGGCCCACGGCGGCGCCCCGCAGGTGGGCGGACTGCCCGACGAACTGGAGCTGGACACGGACGAGTCCTCGCCCTCCACCCCGTCGGACCTGGACCCGGCCGAGATCGGGGATCTGGTCGAGGGAGACGAGACGAGCCGGCGGAACGAGGACATGCACTACGACGACTCAGACTTCTCGACCGCGACCGGGGAGGAGGAGTTCGCGGTCCAGGAGGGGGCGGAGCGGTGGCAGTCCTCGGTCACCTACGAGATCGAGGTGGACCGCGCGTCATCGGACCATGTCGGCGAGATGGGGTCCTCCGCGATCTCGGTGTCCGGTGAGGAGTCGTTGGAATGGGCGGACGCGCTCGACGTCCTGCGGACCCTCGACGGCTACGACGCCCGTCAGGTGTATGCGGCGCACGGTGACGACGGCGGGGATCTGAGAGGCGAGCAGGCGGGGATGTTCGTCGACGCGGTGGTCGCGTTCCTGAAGAGCCTCCCGGAGGACGCCACCGACGGACGTGTCGACGACGACGAGGTCCGCGGTGGCCGGGAGGTGACCGACAGCGCCGACCTCGAACGCGCGTCTCACGAGGTGATGCGCCGCATCCGTGGCGCCCCCCGCCGACGATCGCGACCGTTCGCCCGCGGACTGCTCGATTCTCGCTCCACGTTGCGTCGGGCGTGGGGGACGGACGGCGAGGCGTTCACCATCATGAACCGGACCCGCGTCCCCGGTCCGCTCAAGCTGCTGATCCTGGTCGACGTGTCGCTCTCGGTCCGGCCCGTCACCGGCTTCGTCCTGCGGCTGGCCCAGAGCCTGCACCAGAAGGTCAACCGGTGTTCGGTCGTCGCCTTTGTCGACCGACCCGTCGACGTGACGGACCACCTCCTGTCGTCGTCCGGCGAGAACGCGCTGGTGACCGTCCTGTCCGCACCCGGACTGGATCTCGAGGCGAGCAGCGACTACGGCCGGATGTTCGCCGAGCTGCTCGACCGCCACGGCGACCTGATCGACGCCCGGACCTCGGTCCTCATCGTGGGTGACGGGCGGAGCAACGGGCTCGATCCGCGGGAGGACCTGGTGGGCCGCATCAGCAGGCGGGCCCACCGGATGGCGTGGATCACCCCGGAGGCCCGGAGGTACTGGAACCGGCCCACGTGCGGACTGAGCGCGTATGCGCGATACCTGGACGGGGTGGTGACCGCGCGTGACCCCGCGGAACTGTCCGAACGGGCAGGTCTGCTGGGAAGCTCGCTCGCCTGAGATGCCCCGGGCCTATCGTGAGGTCATGTCGTCGGAAGGCCGGGTGGCGAAGTTCCACGCGCCGGAGATCCTCTTCGGCTTCGGAGCCCTGCCCGAGGCCGCGACCGCCGCCATGGGACTGGGCGCACGTCGCCCCCTCGTCGTCACCGATCCGTGGCTCGAACTCACCCCGTGGCCGGGCACGGTCGTCGAGGGGCTGAGGGCACAGGGTGCCGAGCCGGTCGTGTGGTCCGACGTCCGCCCCAACCCGCGCGCGTCCCAGATCCTCGAGGGCGCGCAGACCTATCACTCCTCGGGGTGCGACGTGATCGTGGCGGTGGGCGGCGGCTCGGTGATCGACGCCGCCAAGGGGGTCGCGCTCGTCGTCTCCAACGGCGGGCACGTCCTCGAGTACGAGGGGGTCGACCGTGTCCGGCTGCCGCTGCCCCCGGTGGTGGCCGTGCCGACGACGGCGGGCAGTGGGGCCGACGTCTCGCAGTTCTGCGTGGTCAACGACTCGGACCGCCGGACCAAGGTGACCATCGTGAGTCGGTCGCTGGTGCCGGACGTGACGGTCATCGACCCGAGTACCCATGCGACCGTCCCCGAGGACGTGGGGGCGGCGACCGCGATCGACGTGCTCTCGCACGGGGTGGAGGCGTACTTCTCGCGCGCGGCGGGCCCGCTGACGGACTCCCACGCCCTGCGGTCCGTGGAGCTGTGCGCGCGGTCGCTCGACAGGCTCGCGGCCGGCGAGAGGCTCAGTCACGTGCAGCTGGAGGACATGGCGCTGGCGTCGCTCGAGGCGGGGATGGCGTTCAGCAACGCCGTGCTGGGGGCGGTCCACGCAATGAGCCACCCGGTGGGCGGGCGGTACGACTCGTCCCACGGGCAGATCAACGGGGTCCTGCTGTCCCATGTCGTCCGACACAACGGGGTGGTGATGCCTCCGGACCGCATGGCCGGCCTGGCGCGCGCGGCCGGCGTCACCGTCGGTTCCCGGGGCGGCCAGGTGACGGACCGGGTCGCGGACCGCTTCCGGGACCTCTCCGCGTCGGTCGGGATCCCGTCGGGACTCTCGCTCCTGGGAGTCCGGGGCGAGGACATCCCGACGTTGGCCGCGCACGCGCTCGACGATCTCTGCATGGCCACGAATCCGCGTCCCGTCACCCTCGAGGACGTCGAACGGCTCTATCGGGAGGCGTCATGACCGAGGGGCCCACGGACCTGGACTCACTCCTCGGCCTGCGGTCGGTCAAGAGAAGTTTCTTCGACCAGTACCGTGCGGCCGAATCGCGGCTGCGACGGTCCATGCACGCACTCGATCGCGTCTCCGGGGCGCTGGTGCGGACCGCCGAGGGGCCCGAGGAGTTGATGCTGTCCGTCCTCAGGGTCGCGTACGACCAGCTCGACGCCCAGTGGGCGCTGGTGGCCCTCCGGGACGGTCAGCTCCCGTCCGTCGAACCACGGCACGTCCTCCTGGACCCCGAGGGGCGCTTCGTGGCGTTCGAGGGGCGGGATCTCGCGCCGGTGCCGGACGGTCTGCCCAAGGGTGTGGTCAACGTCCTGCTCGCGGTGCTTCGGGGCGGCCGCTCCGCCGAGGTGGCCGAGGCCGGCGGCCCCGACGCGGTGACCGTGCCGCTGATCCTGCACGGCGGGGTGATCGGCGGGCTGGCGTCGTGGCGCCACCCCGGGAGACCGGCCGATGACATCGACACCGTGGTCCTGCGGATCCTCGCCGCGCAGGCGGCCGTGGCCCTGCACAACTCCGTCCTGTTCCGGGACAAGGAGACGCTGCTCGCGCGGGCGGAGGAGGCGTACGAGGAGGCCCGGGGGCACGTGGTGGAGCTGTCCCGGCGGAACTCCGAACTCGAGATCGCCCACCGGGAGCTCGACGCCGCGCATCGCCAGCGGATCCTCGACGTGGAACGGTCGCGGATGGCCCGGGAACTCCACGACAGCGTGTCCCAGCTCGTCCTCGGCGCGGGGATGCATCTCCAACTCGGCCTCGACGCGGTGGGACGGGCCGAGCAGCAGCGGCCGCTGCTCGAGAAGGCGGTGCATCTGACCGACCAGGCCGTCGAACAGTTGCGGTCCGTGATCTACGCCCTCCGCACGATCGACGACGGTGACGGGAGCCTGAGTCGGCTGATCGAGGATCTCTGCCGTCTCCACGTCCCGTCGAGCATGTCCACCGAGGTCAGGCTCCTCGGCAGCGAGTTCCCCACGACCCACGAGATCGAGCACGAGTTGCTCCGGATCGCCGGTGAGGCGCTCGCGAACGCCGCGAGACACTCGCGGGGGAACGGAGTGGTGGTGACTGTGGACTTCAGCGACGAGGCCGTGGGTCTGACCGTGGAGGACGACGGCGAGGGCCGGCCGGAGGACCTGCGCCACCTGCTCGAAGCGGCCCGGACCGGGTCCCCCGACGAGCGCCACGGGCTGGTCAACATGAGGGAGAGGGCGGAACTGGTGGGGGGCGTGATGAGCATCGCGGAGTCCGAGCTGGGCGGGGTGGCGATCACGGTGGTGGCGCCCCGCGTCGACGGTGCGGACCGGCGGCCGGTCCGATGACCCCGTCGGCGGCCGGCCCCATGACCCCACCGGCGACGATCCGCACCGTCCTGGTGGACGATCACGCGGTCCTCCGAGAAGGGCTGCGGCTGATGCTGCAGCGGGAACCCGATATCGAGGTGGTCGGGGAGGCGTCGACCGCGGACTCGGCGCTGGAGGTCATCACCTCGACCCGCCCGGACGTCGCGGTGATCGACCTCAAACTAGGGAGCGGCTCCGAACTCGACGGGCTGCGGGTCTGTGCAGCGGTCCGGGACCTGTTCCCCGACGTCGCCCCGCTGGTGCTCACCACCTTCCTCGACAAGGCGATAGTCGTGCGTGCGGTCCGGGCCGGAGCACGTGGGTACGTGGTCAAGAACGTGGATGTCACCGAGCTGGTGACCGCCGTCCGGTCGGTGTCGGCGGGGCAGAGCGCCTTCGACACCCGGACCGCGTCGATGGTGCTCGACGCTCTCAAGGGCGGGGGCTCGGCGTCCGAGGCCCTGTCGGCCCGGGAGATCGAGGTCCTGACGCTGCTGGCGGAGGGGATGTCGAACAAGGAGATCGGTCAGGCCCTGTTCATCTCGGCCACCACCGCCAAGTTCCACATCAGCAACATCCTGCGCAAACTCAAGGTCTCCCGGCGTGCCGAGGCGGTGTACGTGGCCAGTCGGCAGGGGTTGCTCTGACCGGCGACGGGCGGGGGTGGGAGGCGAGCGGGGCTGGAGAAGAGCGGGTGGCGGGAGGGCTCACGTGTCCACCACGAGCCATCCCCCGTGGTGTTCGTCGACCTTCGTCCGGATACCGGCCGACCGGCCGTGTCCGACCGTCGCGATCCGGGCGGCCAGGCTCGTCAGTGTGGGGATGTCGAAGGTCCGGACATGCCCGTACTGTGCCACCGCCACCGCCTCGAAGGGGACGGCGATCACCAGGCGGCGTCGCGCCAGACGGAGGGCTTCGCGGACCACGTCCCAGCCGGCGTCCTCGTCGAGGTGCTCGAGGACGTGGACGAGGTAGACGGTGTCCGCGGTGTCCGTCGCCAAGGGGGTCGTCCGCGCGTCGAGACAGACGGGGGTCGGCAGGATGTCACCGGCCGGTGCGCAGGTCCGGAGCAGCTTGAGGACGGTGGGGTCCAGATCTGCCGCGATGGTCCCGGCCCCCTCCCGTGAGAGCCGCAGGGACAGGAACCCGAAGCAACACCCGATCTCCAGCGCCGAGTCGCCGACCAACTCCGCCACCGCCCGGTCGTGGACCGGGGAGAACGGACAGTGGCCGTTTGTCAGTGCTGCGATCGAGGACCGGTAGTAGTCGGACCAGCACTCCTGCCAGCTCCCGTCCCGGGAGGTCACGAGCGCGGTCACGGCCCGGTGGAACTCGTCCACGGTGTGGAGGACCCCGGTGTCGAGTAGGTCGCGGGACATGGCCGGGATCACCGCCTCGCTCACCTCGTCGTGGCTGAGGTCGTGCCCGATCCGTACCCGATGGGCGTCGGCCACGACGGTGAACGCCCCGAAGCGTCGGCCCGGTCCGCCCCGGATCGCGGAAATCTCTCGGGTCGCCCCGGGTCTCGCGGTGGTCTCCATGGGGGCTGACGGTAGGGCGGTCGGGACGTCCGCGGCGAGGGGATGCGGTGGATTCCGGCAGGTCGAACGGGTGGGGGCCTGTCCGGTCGGGCAGTGCCCGCACGGAGTCGGACGGAATCGTCCGTCGTGCAACGTTGCTGCAACCCTGCCGCAATTAGTGTCCTACATCACAGCGACGACCACGGGGGTCGCGCGGAGGAGAAGGAGGGGCACGATGCCCGTTTTCGCACAGCCCGGCGCCGATGGTTCGGTGATGTCCTACGAGAGCCGCTACGAGCACTACATCGGCGGCGAGTGGGTGGCACCCGTCAAGGGCGAGTACTTCGAGAACGTCACCCCGATCACCGGTCAGGTCTTCTGCGAGGTCGGCCGCGGCACCTCCGAGGATATCGAGGCGGCCCTGGACGCCGCGTGGGCCGCTGCGCCGGCGTGGGGCGCGAGCTCCGCCACGGAGCGGTCGCTGGTCCTGCTCCGGATCGCCGATCGCATGGAGGAGCACCTCGAGAAGATCGCGCTCGCCGAGTCGTGGGACAACGGCAAGGCGATCCGCGAGTGCCTGGCTGCCGACATCCCGCTGGCGATCGACCACTTCCGCTACTTCGCCGGCGCGATCCGCGCCCAGGAGGGCGGCATCTCCGAGATCAACGGGGACACCGTCGCCTATCACTTCCAGGAGCCGCTCGGCGTGGTCGGCCAGATCATCCCGTGGAACTTCCCGATCCTCATGGCGGTCTGGAAGCTGGCCCCGGCCCTGGCCGCCGGCAACTGCGTGGTGCTCAAGCCGGCGGAGCAGACCCCGGCATCGATCCTGTTCCTCATGTCCGTCATCGGCGACCTGCTGCCGCCGGGCGTAATCAACGTGGTCAACGGCTTCGGCACCGAGGCCGGCAAGCCGCTCGCGTCCAACCCGCGCATCCGCAAGGTGGCCTTCACCGGCGAGACCACCACGGGCCGGCTGATCATGCAGTACGCGTCCGAGAACCTCATCCCGGTGACCCTCGAGCTCGGCGGCAAGAGCCCCAACATCTTCTTCGAGGACGTCATGGACGCCGACGACGACTTCCGTCAGTCCGCGCTCGAGGGCTTCGCGATGTTCGGCCTCAACCAGGGCGAGGTGTGTACGTGTCCCTCGCGCGCGCTGGTGCAGAAGTCGATCATCGATGACTTCACCGACCTCGCGATCGAGCGGGTCAGGCAGATCAAGACCGGAAATCCGCTCGACACCGAGACGATGATGGGCGCCCAGGCCTCGACCGACCAGCTCGAGAAGATCCTGTCCTACATCGACATCGGCAAGCAGGAGGGCGCCGACGTGCTCACCGGCGGCGGCCGCGCCGAGCTCGAGGGCGATCTCGCCGGCGGCTTCTACGTGGAGCCGACGGTCTTCCGCGGCCACAACAAGATGCGCCTGTTCCAGGAGGAGATCTTCGGCCCGGTGCTCTCCCTGAGCTCGTTCACCGACTTCGACGACGCCATGATGATCGCCAACGACACACTCTACGGTCTCGGCGCCGGCGTGTGGTCGCGCAACGGCACCACCGCCTACCGGGCCGGCCGCACCATCCAGGCCGGCCGGGTGTGGACCAACACCTATCACCAGTACCCGGCCCACGCGGCGTTCGGCGGCTACAAGCAGTCCGGCATCGGGCGCGAGAACCACCGGATGATGCTCGACCACTACCAGCAGACCAAGTGCCTGCTCGTGGGCTACTCGGGCAAGCCGCAGGGCTTCTTCTGATGGACGACGTGTGCGGGTTGCCCTCGGGCGGGAGCGTGCGCATCGCCGCGCGGGCGCTCCCCCCGGAGGGCGCGCCCGCCGACCTACCGCCGCGCCTCGTGGCGACCGAGCCGGCCGTCGAGCTCATCCGCGAGCTCGTCGACCGGCACGGCCCGGTGATGTTCCACCAGTCCGGCGGGTGCTGCGACGGCTCGGCGCCCATGTGCTACCCCGACGGCGAGTTCCGCGTGGGGCAGCGCGACGTGTTGGTGGGGGAGCTGGACCTGGCACCCGGGGTCCGCGTGTGGATCTCGGGCTCCCAGTTCGAGACGTGGAAGCACACGCAGTTGGTGCTGGACGCGATCCCGGGACGGGGCTCGGGGTTCAGCCTCGAGAACCCCACCGGCAAGCGGTTCCTGTCCAGGGCCCGAACGTTCGACACCGCCGAGCTCGCCGCACTCGAGGAGTTCCCGCCGAGGCTGGGCTCGGAGCCGGAGGAGTAACCCGATCCGGCGCGGATCAGCGGGGTTTCGGCGGTAGAGTCCGACCATGGACACGGATCGCACGGCCTCCGCTGACCCGCTCGACGCCCCCGTCGGGTTCCTCACCCCCGAGCTGCGGGCTGACCTGCTGAGACGCTGGAACGAGCCACAGCGGCGGTACCACAACGAGACGCACCTGCGGGCCGTGCTCCGGGCCGTGGACGCGCTCGAGGCGGACGGGGAGACCTTCGACGCCACGGCGGTCCGGCTGGCCGCATGGCTGCACGCCGCGGTGTTCGATCCCGCGGGCGCGGAGAACAACGAGAAGTCGGCGGCGCTGGCCGAGGAACTGCTCGACCCGGCCGCGCCCGTCGAGGAGGTCGCGCGCCTCGTCCGCCTCATGGGCGGGCACCGGATCGAGCCCGGAGACCTCGACGGGGCCGTCCTCTCGGACGCCGATCTGGCCGTGCTGGGTGCCGACCCGGAGACCTACGATACCTACGCCGCGGACGTGCGGCACGAGTTCGCCCACGTCCCGGGCGAGAGGTTCGTCGCCGGGCGGATCGCCGCGCTCGAGGGACTGCTCGAGCGCAGGTCCGTGTTCCTCACCCGCGCGGGTCGCGACATGTGGGAGAAGCAGGCCCACGCCAACCTCAACCGCGAGCTGGGCCTGCTGCGCGCGGGGGCCGCCGGGGGCGACTAGTCCGGTTCGACGCCCGGCGGGGTGGTCGCCGCGGTGTGCTCGGCGACGCCGGCGGCGACCATGATCTCGGTGACGGCCCGCGCGTCGTCCGGTCCGGGCAGCCCCCAGCCGTCCCCGTAGCCGTAGATCTCGGCGAGCGTGTGCGAGTCCCGGGTGCCGCGGGCGAGTTCGACATCGGTGGGCCCGATCAGGCCGGGGTGGGGGACGCCGACGGCGCCGGCGACCTTGACGAGCTCGCGTCGTAGCGACCGGATGTAGTTGGAGCAGCGTTCGGCCATCGCGGTGGGCTCCACCCCGCGCACCAGCCACGGGTTCTGGGTGGCGACACCGGTGGGGCAGCCGCCGGTGTGGCACTTCTGCGCCTGGATGCACCCCACCGACAGCATGGCCTCCCGCGCGACGTTGATCATGTCCACGCCCAGTGCGAGCGCGACCACGGCGTTCTCCGGGATGCCGAGCTTGCCGGCGCCGATGAACACGACGTCATCGGTGAGTCCCGCCTCGGCGAAGATCGAGTACACGCGCGGGAAGCCGAGGCGGAAGGGCAGGGACACCGCGTCGGTGAACACGAGCGGACCGGCGCCTGTGCCGCCCTCCCCGCCGTCGATCGTGATGAAGTCGACGCCGCGGTCGCGCGGGAGCATCGCGGTGGCGAGTTCCTCCCAGAAGGTCATGTCGCCGATGGCCGACTTGATGCCGACGGGCAGGCCGGTGCGGTCGGCGATGTCCTCGACGAGGTCGAGCATCGAGTCGACGTCGCTGAACGCGGTGTGCCGGGAGGGGCTCGCGCAGTCCTCGCCCATCGGGATCCCGCGGATCGCGGCGATCTCCTCGCTGATCTTGGCCGCGGGGAGGAGTCCGCCCAGGCCGGGTTTGGCGCCCTGGGAGAGCTTGATCTCGATCGCCCGGATCGGGTGCTTCTCGGTGAGCGCGACCAGCTTGTCGATGTCGAACCGGCCGCGGTCGTCGCGGACCCCGAAGTAGGCGGTGCCGATCTGGAAGATGAGGTCCGCGCCGTTCTGGTGGTAGGGGCTCAGGCCGCCCTCACCCGTGTTGTGGAGGGCTCCCGAGAGGGCGGCACCCCGGCCCAGGGCCTCGACCGCGGGCGCGGAGAGCGAGCCGTAGCTCATCGCCGAGATGTTGACCAAAGAGTCCGGCCGGAACGCGCGAGCCCGGCCGCGGGCGGCGCCGAGCACCTTGGCGGGCGGGAGCGGGAGCTGCTGTCCGGAATGGGGGAGCGCGGACAGGGTGACGTCACTGAAGGTGCGCTGTTTGATGATCGGGTAGCCCTCGAGGAACTCGATATCGTTGTCCGTACCGAACCCGAACGTGGTCCCCCGGGACTCGGCGGACTCGTAGATCCAGTCGCGCTGATCCCGGGTGAACGGCCGTTCCTCGTCGTTGCTGGCGACGATGTACTGCCGCAGCTCGGGTCCGATGGCGGTCAGCGCCATGCGGGCGTGTCCGAGGACGGGGAACGTCCGCAGGATCGGGAACCTGGTCTGCCGCAGGTCCGTGGCCGCGACCGCGGCCAGGGCGGCCAGGGGCGCGCCGAGGAGCCACTTGCGCATGTCGACCTCCAGTCGGGGGCGGGGACGGTTCCATCATGGACCACACCGCCGGGCGGGGCCGCGTGGTTCGATGAGACCACCCCAACCGCGACGGAGGAGTTCTCATGGGCCGCACCCGTGCCGACCGGGACCGACTGTGGGCGGCGATCCACGTGGAACGCGCGGCCCTGGCCGACGAGCTGGGGGCATTGCGCGACGCGGAGTGGCGCACCGGGTCGCTGTGCACCCGGTGGAGCGTGGAGGAGGTCCTCGCCCATCTGACGGCGGTCGCCCGGACGGGCCGGGTCCGGTGGGTCCGCAGCATCGTGGGTGCGGGGTTCGACACCGACAAGCACAACCGGCGGAGGATGCGGGAGCAGCTCCGCGACAGCCCCGGCGGGACGCTGGAGAACTTCGTCGACTCGTCGTCGCTCCGCGTGTCACCCTTCGGGGACCCCGCGGCGTGGCTCGGCGAGACGATCGTGCACGCGGAGGACATCCGCCGGCCCCTCGGCCTGACCCGCGCCTACCCCGTCGATCCCCTGACCGGGGTCGCGCGGTTCTATGCGTCGCAGGACTTCGCGGTGAACAGTGCGAGGCTCGTGAAGGGACTGCGCCTACGGGCGACCGACGGGCCGTTCGAGGCCGGCGCAGGTCCGGAGGTGGAGGGGCCGACGCTGGCGCTGGTGATGGCCATGGCGGGCCGGCCGGTGTTCCTCGACGAGCTGTCCGGCGGTGGAGTGGACGAACTGCGCCGGCGTATCGGCTGACCGCACCGCTGGTGACAACGCCGCCTCAGGGCAGGATGCGGGAGACGACCTCGGCGGCGACCTCCTCGAGCAGCGGGCCCGCGTTGGCGATGGAACGGGCCAGGTCGGGTTCCCGTTCGGTGAGTGCGGCCGCCGCCGCGAACCCGGCCTCGGCGACCCGGTCGGCCCCCAGATCCAGGCGGCCACACACCGCGACCACCGGGACGGCGTGGGACCGGCACAGGGCCGCCACTCCCATCGGGGTCTTGCCGTGCATGGTCTGGTCGTCGAGTCGGCCCTCGCCCGTGATCACCAGGTCGGCGGCGGACAGGACGTCCTCGAGACCGGTGAGGGTGCCGAGCACCTCGAACCCCGGGTCGAGGGAGGCGCCGAGCAGCTCACGGGCGATGAAGCCGACCCCGCCGGCCGCGCCGGAGCCGGGCGCATCCGGGTCGACGTCGAGTCCCTGCGCGCGCAGGACCCGCACCAGGCGGGTCAGGCCGGCCTCGAGCTCGTCGAGTTGGTCCGGGGTCGCGCCCTTCTGCGGGCCGTAGACGCGGGCCGCGCCCAGCGGACCGAGCAGCGGGTTGTCCACGTCGCAGGCGACGAGGATGCGGGCGGCGCGGACGGCCGGGTCGAGGCCGTCGAGGTCGATCCGGTCGAGGTTGACCAGCGCGCCGCCGCCGTCGGGCAGCTCCGTGCCGGAGGAGTCCAGGAAACGCGCACCGAGAGCGGCGAGCATCCCGGCGCCGCCGTCGGTGGACGCGCTGCCGCCGATGCCCAGGTGGATGTTGCCGCGGCCGGATCGCAGCGCGGCCAGCATCACCTCGCCGACCCCGCGGCTGGACGCCTCCAGGGGGCGGGCCTCGCCGCCGGGCAGTCGCAGCAGGCCGCAGGCGTCCGCCATCTCCACGAACGCGGTGTCGGGGTCGATGGCGGCGAACGAGGTCTCGACCGGCTCGCCGGTGGGCCCCGATGCCGTGACGGGCACGGTCCGGGCGCCGCCGGCGACCATCACCTCGAGACTGCCGCCCCCACCGTCGGCGACCGGGCGTTCCAGCACATCGGTGTCGGGGTGCGCCCGACGGGCGCCCTCGGCCGCGTGGTGGCACGCCTCGACAGCGGTGAGGGAGCCCTTGAAGGCCCCGCAGGCCACGACGATCGTCACACCTGCATCATCCCCCATGAGTGTCGGCGGACACACGACGGCCCGGGATCGTGAGGGGGAGGGTCACGATCCCGGGCCGGGAAGGCGCGTCGTGGACGCGGGGGTTATCAGCCCAGCGAGCCGAAGTTCAGTCCGGCGTCGGCCTCGACCTCGGCGTCGGCGCCCACGGTGGTGGCGTCGGCGTCGGTGTCGTCCTCGGCGCCGGAGCTCAGGCCGGCGAGCGACCCGCTCAGCGACCCGGTCTCGGCGGCGGTCTCATCGACGGGGGCCTCGTCGGTGGTCTCGTCACCCGAGCCGAGCGAACCGCTGGTGGCCGGGGCCTCCTCGGTCACCGCGGCGGTCGTGACGCCGTCGGTGTCATCGGTGGTCTCGTCGCTGCTGCCCAGCGAGCCGAGGTCCAGCGAGCCGCTGTCGGCGTCGGCGTCGGTCGCATCCTCGTCGGCGGAGCCGGTGGCCGACCCGGTCGCGGTCTCGGTCTCGTCCTCGGCGGAACCGGAGTTGCCGTCGATCAGCGCGCTGCCGGTGTTCGGCGAGACGCCGAGGCTACCCAGCTCGACGGAGCCCGGGTTGGGGGTCTCGGCATCGAGGTTGAGGTTGAACGCCAGGCTGCCCAGGTCGAGGTTGAGGTCGGTGCCCAGGGCGCCCTCGAGGCTGCCACCGTCGCCCGCGAGCTCGGCGAGGCTGCCGCTGTCACCTGCGAGGTCCTCGAGGCTGGCGGTGGGGTCGGTGGGGGCCTCGGTCTGCGCGGCGGCCAGGCCGGGGAACGCGATGGCGGCACCGAGTCCGAACGCGCCGACGGCGGCGATCTTCGCGGTGGTGCGGTTGGTGGTCTTCCGGTGAGTGTTCGTCATAGAGCACGTCTCCGATCTACATCGACCCCGATGTCTCTCATCGCGGGCACCCCGGTCGGAAGCGAGGTGCGTCGGCGACCCTACAAGCGGCCTGCGAGAGCGCAAGGGGTCCGAATCGTGAGGGCGCGTTGATGTAACACTCCGGTCACTCGCGTGTCCCCGGGGGGTCGGGCGGGTCCGTCGGAGGCGCCACGGGCGGCGTTGTGCCTGCCTAGGCTGGGTCCATGACCGTGTCCGGAGCATCCGATCCCGCGACGCCGGGCCCTCCGGGCCTCGTGGAGACCCACAGTGCGCTCATCATCCTCTGGGGTGACCAGGCTCACAAAGTGCGCAAGCCACTGGATCTCGGCTTCCTCGACAACACCACCGTCGAGGCGCGGGCGGAGCAGAGCCGCCGTGAGGTCGAGCTCAACAGTCGGCTGGCCCCGGACGTCTACACCGGCGTGCTGGAGGTGAGGGGCCCCGACGGCGAGGTGATCGATCACGTCGTGCGGATGCGTCGCCTCCCCGCGCACCGGAGCCTCGCCGCGCTGGTGCGGTCGCGGCAGGAGGGCTCGACCGGGGACGGCGATCCGGACATCGTGGCCGGCATCCGCGAGGTGGCCCGGCAGATCGACCACCTCCACGCCGCCAGCCCCCGCTCGGAGGAGATCGACGCCGCGGGCTCCCCCGCCGCGGTGGCGCGGTTGTGGGCGGAGTCCCTCGACCACCTGCGCGGACTCGACGTGGGTAGGGACGCCCCGGAGATCGTCGACGACATCGCGGCCCTGGCGTCGGGCTACCTGCGGGGGCGGGCCCCGCTGCTGCGGTCCCGCGTGGCGGCCGGCCGGGTCGTCGATGGCCACGGGGACCTCCTCGCCGCCGACGTCTACCTCACCGACGACGGACCGCGGGTGATCGACTGCCTCGAGTTCGACGACCGGCTCCGGTTCGGCGACGCGATGCTGGACATCGCATTCCTGGCGATGGATCTCGACGCCGCGGGGGCGCGGGACCTCGCCGTCGTCCTCCTCGAGGCCTACCGCGACTTCTCCGGCGATGACGCGCCGCCCTCGCTGGTCCACCACTACATCGCCTACCGTGCCCTGGTCCGCTCCAAGGTGACCGCCATCCGCGCCGAGCAGGCCGACGACGGGGCCGCCGGCGGCGAGGCCCGCCGGACGCTGGTGTTGGCGGACCGGGCGGTCGACTCACTGCTGCGGTGCCGTGTCCGTCTGGTGCTGGTGGGCGGGGTGTCCGGGTCCGGTAAGTCCACGCTGGCCGCGCCGCTGGCCGAGGCGCTGTCGGCGGACCTGCTGCGTTCCGACGTGGTCCGCGGGGAGATCGCGGGCGCCGCCGCCGACCGGTATTCGGACGCGGCGATCGACGCGGTCTACGCGGAGATGCTCGCCCGCGCCGCCGGGCTGCTCGCGCAGGGGCGAACGGTGGTGCTGGACGCCACCTGGCTGGAGCCACGGCGCCGCGCGGAGGCCGAGACCGTGGCCGCGGACGCGCACGCCGAGCTGGTGGAGATCGCGTGCACCGCGCCCCGCGACGAGCTGGTTCGGCGGATCACCGCGCGGGCGGCCGCGGGCGCCGACCCGTCCGAGGCCACGGTGGAGGTCCTGGACTCCCAGCTGGTGGCGACGGCGCCGTGGCCGGACGCGATCGAGGTGGACACCGCCGGGCTCGACGTGCGCGACCGCGCCGCCGTGCACCCGTGGGCCGAACGCGAGCTGGGGCCGCTGCCCTGGGCGTGAGCCGTCAGTGCTCCTGGTGCACCGGGCCCCCGGTTGAGCCGCGATCCTGGCTCAGCCGCGCGGCGGCCGCGGGATCGAGCCGACGAACTGCATGGACCGGTACGGCCACCCGGCGGGCCCGGCGGCCGAGTCGTGGGTGTTCCACTGGCTCACCACGAAGTGCCACTCCTGCGGCGTGGACCCCGGCACCGGGCAACCGCAGTAGAGCTGGGCGACCCGCGCGGGCCCGGCCCCGGGGTCGGAACCGTCCGACTCGTCGCCCCACGCACTCCCGTGCAGGAGCGTGGTGTGCGTGGTGACCGAGCGGTCGAGCAGGTCGGCCCCGATGTGCGGGAACGTCAGACAGTCGATGCGGTAGTGCTCGGCATCGAAGTAGGTGAGGGTCCAGAAGTCCTCGCACCGACGCAGGTACATCTCGCCGATCCGGCCGGGCAGCACGATGGTCGTGGGATTGCCCCAGCCCCAGGCGCCCTTCCGGAAGCCCCAGGTCTGCCACCTGCGGAGGTCGGGATCCGCGAGGTGCTCCTCACGCACCCGCATGAGGATGACGCCCTTGTCCCGTTGGAACCCTGTGGACAGGACGTAGACGAACCCGTCCCCGCCGAGCTCCCACGTCCACAATTGGCGATGGCCGCCCTCCAGGAGGGGCGAGAACTCCGCCCCGGTGGGCTCCCAGGTCCGGCCGTCGTCGGTCGACCGGTGGATCCGGGTGCGGGTGACCGTGCCCAGGCCGTCGTTGACCATGACGTGCAGGTACATGGTGTCGCCGATGGTGAGCACGTCGCTCGGGAGGACGGTCGAGCAGCCGCGGCCGTGGACATAGTCGATCAGTTGGGCGGCGTAGTCCCGCGGGCCCGGGCCGGCGGCGTCCGTCCACTCGAGCCCTTCGGACAGGTCGACGGTGTCGGAGAACAATCCGGCGGGGGAGCGCCAGTCCGGGTTTCCGGGTCCGGGACGCTCATCCGTGGTGGGGGCACACTGCTCGATACCCGGGTGCGGACGCCCCACATGGGGGGCGCCCATCCCGGCGCCGGCGAAGGTGTCGCCGAACACCGCGAGCAGGCGCCCGGACGGGGTTCGGGTCAGGATGCCCAGATCCGTCCCTTCCATCCCGAAAGCCGTGGTGATCCCGGGTCCGGTGAGGTCCCGGACCTTGCGGGTGGCCGATGTGCGGGACGCAGTGGGCGGCGGCGGATCCTTCATGGGGCCGACGCTACCGCGCAACCGGTCGGGCGGCACCAGACTCGTTGTCAGGTCACAATTCTGGCGAAGCGGGCCCCACGCCCCGAACCGCGGGGCGTATGGTCATCGGCGTGACCCATCCCTTCGCACGGGCCGGGCGGGAGCTCGTCCCCGGCCACTGGCTCGGCCCCGCAGCCGTTCTGGCGCTCGGGTGTGCCACGGCGTGGACGCTCATCGGGTTCGGACACGGCGCGCCGTTGGCGGCCGTGGTGCTCGTCGCGGCACTGGTGCTGGCCCTGTGGAACTCCCCGCTGCGCGCCTCCGGTCACGAGCCACTCCAGACCGTGCGGTCCGTCGCCGACGCGGGTCGCGCCGTGGTGGTGCTGTGGAGGCCGGGGTGCCCTTATTCGTCGGCGCTGCGTCGCCGGGCCGCCCGTGAGGGACTCGACGTCCACTGGGTCAATATCTGGCGGGACCAGGACGCCTATCAACTGTGTTGCAGCATCAACGGCGGCTCGGAGGAGACGCCCACCGCGATGCTGCTCGACGCGGGTCTCGCCGCGCCGGTGGTGATCCCGGCCTCCGTCCCGGGCATCCGTGAGGCCACCGCCGCCCCCGCGCGGGGCGTCATCCACACGCGTGTCGTCTCACGCGCCTCCGGCCGCGTCCGCGGCCTCGGCGTCCGCGGCCACTGACCCGCCCTCCCGCCGGCCGGGCGTGGCCACCACCTCGTCGTCGTCGTCGTCCTCACCGCCCGTACCGAAGTGCCCCCCGCACGTCCCCGCACTCGGTGCCCACCGCCATGTGGGCGATCCGGCCCTGCGCGCGGAGCTCTGCCAGGCGCGGTACCACCCGGTCACGCAAGCCCCACGGGTCGATCGTGTTGACGTAGACGCCGGTCGCGCCCTCGAAACCGGCGGGTGTCGAGATGCGCCACTTCAGCACGATCCGCCACGGCATGGCCGCGACACCCCGTTCAGGCGGGCGGGTGTGCCACTCCTCGTTACACGGCACCAGCCGACCCGTCGCCGCGTGGCAGGCGTGCAGCAGATCCGAGACGCCGCGCAGCTCGGCCGCCGAATGCTCCCACGGCGCGCTCGCCGCCGACCGCGAGTAGACCACCAGCGCGGGGTAGCGGTGCCCCACGCCCACCACCGCGACCGCGTGCTCGTTTTCCGCCAGCACCAACCCCTCGGCCGCGGCGTGGTCCACACCGAGCCGGTTGTAGAGGTCGGGGTCGCCGCCCAGCGCGGCCGCCTCGCGGGCGGTCTTGGCGGGGATCTCGTCGATCGCCACCAGCTGTTTGTGCAGGTGCGCGAACGAGGCGCCCGCGGGCGCGAGCCAGTTCTGGAACACCGACACGTACCGCGCGTGTGCGTTGTCGCGGTACAGGCCTCGCATCGCGCGGACCGTGAAGGCGGTGAACTGCTCGTGCTCGGCGGGGGTCAGGTCGCCCGACGCGGCGTGGCGGTCGCTGGAGGTGGCGCCGTCGGTGAGATGACGGCGTGCCACCACCACGTCGTGACAGCCGCCGAAGAAGCTCTCCGAGTGCGTGGCCAGTTCGGCCGGGCCCATGGCATCCACGGCCGACGGGTCGCCCTGCGCTGCGGCGATGCGGGCGCGGACCAGCGCGCGGACGTGCTCGGCGCCGGACGGGGTCGCGAGATACGCGGACTGGTGGGCGGCCGCGCGGGCCGGGAGGCGGTAACCGTGCACGGCCTTCCAGTAGTCCAGTGAGACGATCTCGAAGAGATTGCCGAACAGCCGGAACTCCGGGGTCGTGGCATCGAGCTCGTCGGCGGACACCTCCTCGAGCACCCGCCAGGTGTCGCCGTCGCGGATTACGCGCGCCTTCTCCGGGGTGGTCTCGCGCAGCCGGGTCACACAGAACGGGCAGTGCGCCTCCGCGGCGGACGGGTCCACCGCGGTGACCCGCCCGGGGGAGTGGTCGATGGGCCGGTGCGCCCGACCGGGCACGGTCCACACCTCGGTGCCGGTGAACGGATTGGTCTGCTTGACCGTGCCGTCCGCCATGCGGCGAAGCGGCGGGACCGGGGACGACAGGGTGTGGGGCGCAGTGGTCACCCATCGAGCGTAGGTGGCCGCAGGCCGCTGACGAGGTCAAATATATGTCGTTTCACCGGTAGTAATGTGATCTAGGTAACAGTATTCTGAGTTTCCGCGATGTTTAGGTCAGGTAAGGGGATCGGTGCCAGCGATCCGCTGCATCCTCCGACAGAAGCAAGGGACACCGAGAGAAGGATCGACTATGTCTTCGAAACGCGCACGACATCTGAGGGCGGCGGCGCTCACCAGCGCAGCGCTGCTCGCTGCCGCCGGTTCGCCGGCGATCGCAGGTGCCCAGACCGGGTCGCTCAACGGCGAGCTCGGTCTGAACCTCGAACTGCTGCTCGGTTCGGCCGGGTCGGGTGAGGGCGGATCGCTCGACGGAGGCATACCGAGCGGCTCGCTGGATCCCGGCTCGCTGGAGCCGCTGTCCGCTGGTTCCGATACCGGCTCGGATGATCTCTCGGGGCCCGGTTCGGTGGACCCCGGATCCGTGCCGTCGGGGTCGTCCCCGGACACCGGATCGCTCAACCCGGGATCGCTCGACCCCGGTTCGCTGGACCCCGGCTCCCTGGACCCCGGCTCCCTGGACCCAGCCTCGCTGCAGCCGTTGTCCGCGGGGTCCGATGCCGGGTCGGATGACGTGGGCTCTGACGAAGGGTCGCTGGAGGAGGGGTCCCTGGATGCGGGTTCCCTGGCGCCGTTGTCGGCGGGCTCGGATGCCGGCTCGGACGACGGGTCGATGGACCCCGGTTCCGCCGAGGGCGGATCGCTCGTGGCCGTGACTCTGCTCCTGGCGCTCGGATCGTCCGGTTCCGAGGCGGGTGATGGCTCGCTGGCGCCGCTGTCAGCCGGTTCTGAGGGCGGGTCGGAGGATCTGGGATCGGATGACGGGTCGTTGGAGGGGTCGCTGGATGCGGGTTCGCTCGCGCCGTTGTCGGCCGGTTCTGAGGGCGGGTCGGACAACGAGCCCGGGGAGGGGTCGGTCGACCTCGGTTCACTCGCGCCCGGGTCCCTTGCTCTGGGCTCCCTGCCTCTCGCATCGGTGGGAGGATCGCTGGCGCCGTTGTCGGCGGGTTCCGATGCCGGGTCCGATGACATGGGTTCGGACGACGGGTCGTTGGAGGGGTCCCTGGCGCCGTTGTCGTCCGGTTCTGATGCAGGTTCGGGCAACGGGACGGGAGAGGGTTCGCTCGACGGGTCGTTGGAGGGCTCCCTCGACGGGGGTTCCCTCGCACCGTTGTCGGCCGGGTCCGATGAAGGGTCGCTGGAGGAAGGCTCGTCTGAGGGCTCCCTGCCGATGGGATCTCTCGAACCGGGATCGGCCACCGGCTCCCTCGCTCCCCTCGGGTCCCTCACGGCGTCGCTGGCCCCACTCGGGTCCGCAGGATCGGCTGCGGGGTCACTGCCGCTGCTGCTGCCTGTCGCGCTCATCGGCGGTTCCGTGGCTGCTGCACCGATGATCCTGCAGGTGGGCGCGGACATGGGGATCGCGCTTCCGCCGCTGCCGGGCCTCCCCGCTCCGGTCGCGGCAGCGCCGGCGGTCGCCGCGCCGCCGGTTGCGCCCGGACCCTCGACGCCCAACGGGCGTGGAGGCGAACCGGGTGTCGCCGGAGTCGGAGGCGCCGCGGTGGGCGTCAATGCCGCCATCGTGATGACCGGCTCGCTGGGTGACTACGAAGTGGCGCTGCCGGACGGTGTCACGTTGCCACCAATGCCGTTCATTCGGTGAGTTATCTGAGAGAAGGCCCGCCCCGGGAGCATTCGCCCGGGGCGGGCCTTCCGCCATCTCGGGAGGGCGTGAGGCGCGTACCCTGAGAGAAATCTCACAAGGTGGACTCGGCTTCCCATGTCAGGGGCCACAGTTTGACTTTCCCGATTTGTGTGCTGCGCCCCTTCTGCCCATATTATTTCCGAGTCAGAGCACTTCGGTCCTCTGAGTACGGGTGCTCCAGACACCACGGAGTCCGCCCGTCGACAAGCGAAGGCGAATACATGATGACGACTCCCGGCCCCAAGAGCCTGTACCGCCCTGAATACGAACACGACTCGTGTGGCGTCGCGTTCGTTGTGGATATGTACGGACGCAAGTCCCGGGACATCGTCGAGAAGGCGATCGCCGCACTGGTGAACCTCGAGCACCGCGGCGCCGTTGGCGCCGAGGCCAACACCGGTGACGGCACGGGCTTGTTGATCCAGGTACCGGACTTGTTCCTCCGCGAAGTGATGCGTGAGGAGCAGGACGTAGAACTGCCTGAGGCCGGTGCATATGCCACCGGCCTTTGTTTTCTCCCCCAGTCCCGCATGCTCGCGATGGACGCCATGCGGATGGTGGAGCGGATCGCCGCCGAACAGGGCGTGTCCGTGATCGGGTGGCGTGAGGTCCCGGTCGACGACTCCACGGTCGGCGCGATCTCACGCGACGCGCAGCCCAGCATCCACCAGATCTTCGTCAAGGCCGCCGGCCCCGGAGGGGCGCTGCTCACGGAGCTGGACCTCGAGCGCAAGTGCTTCGTCGTGCGCAAGCGCTGCGAGCACGAGCTGGGCTCCAAGGGGCCCGGCAAGGGTGACCTCGGCTCGGAGACCGTGTATTTCCCGTCCCTGAGCCCTCGGACCTTCGTCTACAAGGGCATGCTCACCGAGAAGCAGCTCCCGGAGTTCTACCTGGATCTCCAGGACGAGCGTGTGGAGTCCGCCCTGGGCATCGTCCACTCCCGCTTCTCCACCAACACGTTCCCGGCATGGCCGCTGGCGCATCCCTTCCGCTACGTCGCCCACAACGGTGAGATCAACACCGCCCGCGGTAACGAGAACTGGATGCGGGCCCGCGAGTCACTCATGTCCAGCGAGCACATCGAGGACCTGTCGGCGGCACTGCCCATCTGCACCCCGGGCGGCTCCGACACCGCGCGCTTCGACGAGGCGCTGGAACTGCTGACGCTGGCAGGGCGCACCCTGCCCCACGCCGTGCTCATGATGGTCCCCGAGGCGTGGGAGCGCCACGAGACGATGGACCCGGCCAAGCGGGCGTTCTACGAGTACCACGCCTCCCTCATGGAGGCATGGGACGGACCGGCGTCGATCACGTTCACCGACGGCACCGTGATCGGCGCCGTACTCGACCGCAACGGTCTGCGCCCGTCCCGGATCTGGGTCACCGACGACGGGCTCGTCGTCATGGCCTCCGAAGTCGGCGTCCTCGACATCCCCCAGGACAAGGTCGTCACCAAGACCCGCCTACGCCCGGGCCGGATGTTCCTGGTCGATACCGCCCAGGGGCGGATCATCGACGACGAGGAGATCAAGACCGAGCTGGCCGCCGAGCACCCGTACCAGCAGTGGCTCGACGAGGGCATGGTCCGACTCGGGGATCTCCCGCAGGTCGACCACCCGTACATGCCGCACGAGCGTGTCGTGCTGAGACAGCGGGTCTTCGGATTCACCGAGGAGGAGCTCCGGATCCTCGTCTCGCCGATGGCCGGGGCGGGTGCGGAGGCGATCGGATCGATGGGCACCGACACGCCGCTGCCGGTCCTGTCGGAGCGCTCACGGATGCTGTTCGACTACTTCGCGCAGCGCTTCGCCCAGGTCACCAACCCGCCGCTGGACGCGATCCGCGAGGAGCTCGTCACCAGCTACGGTGTGACGCTCGGCCCCGAGGGCGATCTCATCCACCCGGGCCCGGAGTCGTGCCGCCAGATCCGCCTGGACAACCCGATCCTCGGCAACGACGAGCTGTCGACGCTGATGGCGGCCGGCGAGACCCGTCCCGGTCTGCGATCGGTGGTCGTCCGCGGCCTGTACAACGTCGCTCACGGCGGCCGCGGCCTGCGCATCGCCCTGGAACGGATCCGTCGCGAGATCTCCCACGCCATCGAGGATGGTGCCACGATCATCGTGCTGTCGGATCGTGAGTCGGATGAGCGCAACGCGCCGATTCCGTCGCTGCTCCTCACCTCGGCCGTGCACCACCACCTCGTCCGCGAGAAGACCCGTACCCGGGTCAGCCTCGTGGTCGAATCCGGAGACGCCCGCGAGGTCCACCACATGGCGGTCCTCTTCGGGTACGGCGCCGAGGCGATCAACCCGTACATGGCGTTCGAGTCCATCGACGAGCTCGTCAAGACCGGTCACCTCACCGGGGTGGACACCCCCGCGGCCTGCGCCAATTACCGCAAGGCCGCCGCGAAGGGCGTGCTCAAGGTGATGTCCAAGATGGGCATCTCGACCCTGGCCTCGTACACGGGTGCGCAGCTCTTCGACATCACGGGGCTCTCGCAGGAGTTGTGCGACGAGTACTTCACCGGCTCGATCAGCCCCATCGACGGCATCGGGCTCGACGAGATCGCCGAGGACGTGGCCCGTCGCCACCGCTTCGCGTTCCTGCCGCGGCCGGAGGAGGCCGCGCACCGCGAGCTCGAGATCGGCGGGGAGTACCAGTGGCGCCGGGAAGGCGAGTACCACCTGTTCAACCCGGACACGGTGTTCAAGCTCCAGCACTCCACGCGCTCCGGTCGCTACGAGATCTTCAAGGAGTACACCCAGCTCGTCGACGACCAGTCGGAACGTCTGGCCACCCTCCGCGGCCTGTTCGAGCTGAAGGGGACCCGTCCCCCGGTGCCGATCGAGGAGGTCGAGCCCGTCTCGGAGATCGTCAAGCGGTTCTCCACGGGCGCGATGAGCTACGGCTCCATCTCGGCCGAGGCCCACGAGACGCTGGCGATCGCCATGAACCGTCTCCACGCCCGGTCCAACTCGGGCGAGGGCGGCGAGTCGATCGACCGCTTCAGCCCCGACCCCAACGGTGACTGGCGCCGGTCGGCCATCAAGCAGGTGGCCTCAGGCCGGTTCGGTGTGACCAGCAACTACCTGGCCAACTGCACCGATATCCAGATCAAGATGGCCCAGGGCGCCAAGCCGGGCGAGGGCGGCCAGCTCCCGCCGGGGAAGGTCTACCCGTGGGTCGCCGAGGTTCGTGGCTCGACCCCGGGCGTCGGGCTGATCTCGCCGCCGCCGCACCACGACATCTACTCGATCGAGGACCTGGCGCAGCTCATCTACGATCTGAAGAACGCCAACCCCGAGGCCCGGATCCACGTCAAGCTCGTGGCCGAGCAGGGTGTGGGCACCGTCGCGACGGGTGTGTCCAAGACGCACGCCGACGTGGTGCTCATCTCCGGCCACGACGGTGGCACCGGCGCGTCTCCGCTGACCTCGCTCAAGCATGCGGGCGGCCCGTGGGAGCTGGGTCTCGCCGAGACCCAGCAGACCCTGCTGGTCAACGGCCTGCGGGATCGGATCGTCGTCCAGGTCGACGGGCAGCTCAAGACCGGGCGCGACGTCATCGTCGCGGCGCTGCTCGGCGGCGAGGAGTTCGGATTCGCGACGGCTCCGCTCGTGGTGGCCGGCTGCGTGATGATGCGCGTGTGCCATCTCGACACCTGCCCCGTCGGTGTCGCCACCCAGAACCCGATCCTGCGCGAGCGGTTCAACGGCAAGGCCGAGTACGTGGTGAACTTCATGGAGTTCATCGCCGAGGAGGTGCGCGAGTACCTCGCCGAGCTCGGGTTCCGTTCGCTGGACGAGGCGATCGGACACTCCGAATGCCTCGACAAGTCGCGGGCGTTCGCCCACAACAAGCGGGTCGCGAAGCTCGACCTGGCGCCGATCTTCGCCCAGGCGGAGTCCCCGTTCATGCACCAGGACCTGCGGAACACCAAGTCGCAGGACCACAAGCTCGAGGGCGTCATCGACCGCCGGCTCATCGAGGACTGCCGCTCCGTGATCGCTGATCCCGCGACGGGGCCGTTCGCGGGCAGCTACCCGATCTGCAACGTGAACCGCTCGGTGGGCACCATGCTCAGCCACGAGATCTCCAAGGCGCACGGTGGTGCCGGGCTCCCGGGGGGATCGATCGACCTGAGCTTCACGGGGTCCGCCGGCAACTCGCTCGGGGCGTTCCTCGCCTCCGGCGTGACCGTGCGGGTGTTCGGTGACGCCAACGACTACGTGGGCAAGGGACTGTCCGGGGGACGCATCGTCGTCCGCCCGGCGGAGGACGCCGCCCCCGATTTCGCGGCCGAGAACAACATCATCGCCGGCAACGTGATCTGCTACGGCGCCACCGCCGGCGAGGTATTCCTCCGCGGCATCGTGGGCGAGCGCTTCTGCGTGCGCAACTCGGGCGTCACCGCGGTGGTGGAGGGCGTGGGCGACCACGCCTGTGAGTACATGACGGGTGGACGCGTCGTCGTGCTGGGGGAGACGGGACGCAACGTCGCGGCCGGCATGTCCGGTGGCGTCGCCTACTTCTACGACCCGCAGGGCGTCCTGCCCGAGAACCTCAACGTGGAGCTCGTCGACACCGACGAGCTGACCAGCGAGGACGTGGAATTCCTCCGCGGCATCGTGGAGCGCCACGTGGAGGAGACCGATTCGGCCCGGGGCCGGGAGATCCTCGGTGGTTGGGCCCAGAACGTGAATCATTTCGCCAAGGTCATGCCGCGCGACTACAAGCGCGTGCTGCTGGCCATCGAGCAGGCGGAGAAGGACGGACGCAACGTGGACGAGGCGATCATGGAGGCCGCAAATGGCTGACCCGAAGGGCTTTCTCAAGCACACCGAGCGGGAGCTGCCCGAACGCCGCCCCGTCGACCTGCGCATCATGGACTGGAAGGAGGTCTACGAGTCGACGACCCTCCCGGAGGATCACCTGAAGACCCAGGCCTCCCGCTGCATGAGCTGCGGTGTGCCGTTCTGCCACCAGGGGTGTCCGCTGGGCAACATCATTCCCGAGTGGAATGACCTGGTGCACCGCGGGAAGTGGGACGCGGCGGTCGACCGTCTGCACGCGACCAACAACTTCCCTGAGTTCACCGGCCGGCTCTGCCCCGCGCCGTGTGAGGGCTCCTGCGTCCTGGGGATCAACCAGCCGCCCGTGACGATCAAGCAGATCGAGGTGGAGATCGCCGAGGCCGCGTGGGCCGACGGCGGCATGGCACCGGTGATCCCGTCGTTCCGTACGGGTCAGACCGTCGCGGTCGTGGGTTCGGGCCCGGCGGGTCTGGCCGCCGCGCAGCAGCTCACGCGCGCCGGACACTCCGTCACGGTGTTCGAGCGTGATGACCGCATCGGTGGACTCATGCGCTACGGGATCCCCGAGTTCAAGATGGAGAAGGCGGTCCTCGACCGGCGTCTCGCGCAGATGGAGGCCGAGGGAACGGTCTTCCGTTCCGGGGTCAACGTCGGCGAGGACATCACGGCGTCGCAGCTGCGGGAGCAGTTCGACGCGGTGGTGCTGAGCGGCGGCGCCACCATGAGGCGGGACCTGCCCGTGCCCGGCCGTGAGCTGGAGGGCATCCATCAGGCCATGGACTACCTGCCCCTGGCCAACAAGGCCGCGGTCGGCGACCCGGTGGTGGATGCCGACGGGTTGCCCGCCATCCACGCGCGGGACAAGCACGTCATCATCATCGGTGGCGGCGACACCGGCGCGGACTGCCTCGGCACGGCGACCCGTCAGGGGGCCAGGTCGGTCAAGAGTTTCGAGATCATGCCCCGCCCGCCGGCGACGCGTGCGGCCTCGACCCCGTGGCCGATGTACCCGCTGATGTTCCGCACGGCCTCCGCCCACGAGGAGAACGGTGAGCGCGTCTACGGCGTGTCCACCGCCGAGTTCGTGGGGGAGAACGGGCACGTCACCGCCCTCAAGGGTTCCGAGGTGAGGATGGTGGACGGGCGCTTCGAGCCCGTTCCCGGTACGGACTTCGAGTACCCGGCGGATCTGGTGCTGTTGGCGATGGGCTTCACGGGTGCCCAGAAGGCCGGACTCTGTTCCGACCTGGGGGTGGACTTCACCGACCGCGGAAACGTGGACCGTGACGGCACTTACGCGACCAATGTCGACGGCGTGTTCGTGGCCGGCGACATGGGCCGCGGGCAGTCGCTCATCGTGTGGGCCATCGCGGAGGGGCGCGCCGCCGCCGCCTCGGTGGATCGCTTCCTCATGGGGGAGACGGCGCTGCCGGAGCCGGTCCGACCGACGGACGTGGCACAGCGCTGAGATCCGCCGTGGCGCCTGACCTTAATGGAACCTAAGATCAGGTCTATTCTGATAGCAGGCCGCCCGGCCTCCGTCTCGGAAGGCATCCATGGTCCGCCGTCGCCCCGCCAGCATGATCGCCGCGCTCTGCGCTGCGGTCGTCCTGGCCGGGGCGCCGGTGGCCTCGGCCCAGCTGCCGGGACCGGGCGCCCAGCTCTCGGGACCGGGCGGCCGGGCCGTGGTGACGGACCTGCCCGTGCTGAGCGAGTTGCCACCATTGCCGTCCAGGGGCGAGTCCCCCGACGTGGACGAGCAGGAGGTCGACGACGCCTCGGGCATGTCGGGCGTTCAGATCATCGCGCTGGCGTTGGCCGCTGCGGCACTGGTGGCCGGCGGGACGGGGCTGGCCCTGGTGACGCGACGCGGCCGCGGGGACCTGCCCGGCGATCAGCCCGCGAGGACGGGTCCGCTCGCGTGACGGCGCGCCCGATAGGCTCGGGCGTATGAGCCGCCACATCGCAGGACGAGGACGGACCGGCCGGGCGACACCCCCGCCGGCCGGTCCACCCGTCGACGACGTCGAATGCGACCTGAGCAGCAAGCTGACGCTCGGGCAGTTCCTCAAGCTGGCATCACTGCTCGATTCGGGTGCCGAGGCCAAGGACGCGGTCGCCTCCGGCGCCGTGAGCGTCAACGACGAGGTGGACACCCGTCGCGGTCGCGGCCTGGTCGACGGCGACGTGGTGGAGATCGGGGGCCGCGCAGCCCGGGTGGTCGCGCGCGACGGACGGGGAGAGGCCTGATGGCGGACGAGACGCGGCGGACGATCCAGGCTCCGGTGGTGCTGCACGACGATGACCCCGGCGCCAGGCGCTACGCCACCTGGCTCGCCGAGGAATTCGACACCGGGGCCACCCATCACGACGCCGTGGACCCGGCCGAACTCGTCGTCGCCGGGACGGTCGTCCTCGTCACCGGGATGCGGGCGGCCGGCGGGCTGGGTGGTTCGGCGTTCATCCGCGACAACTGGGAGGCGCTCGTCGAGGCCGGGCGCCGGGTCGCCGTCGTCATGGTGGGCCCGACTCCGGTCACCGATGACGCCCGGATCGAGCTCATGTCGAGTGAGTTCTCGGGCGATCAGCTCCGCGATCTCAAGCTCTTCCAGTTGCGGGGCGTGGTCACCCCGGACCAGCTGGGATTCCGGCAGCGGCTGGGCGTGAAGACCGCTCTCGCGGCGCTGCGTCGCAAATCCGAGCGCACCCCGGAGGAGGAGTCCATGCTCGAGTTGGGTGGGCTGGACCTCACCGACCGGGTCTCACTCGGGCCCCTGCTGCGCTGGATCCGCCGCGAGGCCTGATCGGCCGAGCGGGCCGGAAAGCCGCGTCGCGCGCCACACTGGTGTGACCCCCGATACCATCTCCTGGGTGAGACCCCGCCGTGGGGCGGGGCGACGACCCGGAGGATCCCGATGCGCACGACCACCCTCGCAGCGACCGTCTCGGCACTCGCCGCCGCCACCCTGCTGACCGGAGCCGGAACGGCGGCGGCAGACGAGCCGGACGAGTCCGCGGATATGGGAACGATTCGCAGCGTGCTCCTCGCTCCCAACGTGGGGGAGGCGCTCGGCAGCATCGGCTACGGGTCGCTCGGGACCGGCTCGCTGATGGACCTGCTCACCGGGCTCATCAACGCCGGTTCGGTCATCCTGTCGGTGGAGCTGCCCAACGCGACGGGTTCCTACGCGCCCGGGTCCCTGGGCAGCTACGGGCCCGAGGCCTCGATCGGCGACGTGCTCACCATCCCGGTCGCGAGCCTCGGGGGAGCCTCCTGAGCGACCCCGCCCGCGGGCACACCCCGCGGGCGCTCGGGCGGGTGCGACGAACGACCCGGACGGGTCAGCGCACCACGATCCCGTCGGAGTCGGCGTAGAGCGTGTCACCGGGGACGAAGTCGACCCCGCCGAAGCTCACGGTCACGTCGCGTTCGCCGTCGCCGGTCTTGCTGGACTTGCGCGGGTTCGTGCCCAGGGCCTTACAACCGAAGTCCATGCCGCCCACGACCGCCGAGTCTCGGATGGCGCCGTTGACCACGACCCCGGCCCAGCCGTTGGAACGGCCGAGCTCGGCGATGAGGTCGCCCACCAGCGCGGTGTGGAGGCTGCCGCCGCCGTCGATCACCAGGACCCGGCCCTCGCCGGGCTCGCCGAGCACGCTCTTGAGCAGTGCGTTGTCCTGGAAGCACCGGACGGTCGAGACGGGACCGAAGAACTCCGTCCGGCCACCGAGGTCGCGGAACTGGGTGTCACAGCTGCGGACGTCCTCGCCGATCTCGTCGACGAGGTCCGCGGTGGGGACGAATCCGGCGGGGGTGTCGGTCATGCGGGGCCTCCTGGGACGTGGTCTGGTCATGGCAACGCTATCCGGCCGCGCTCCCGCGGGGGAGCCCGCCGTGGGGGACAATAGCGGGTGAAGGGTGCCCCGCCATCGTCCGAGAACCAGGAAGGAGCCACCCGTGGCCCAGTACGAACTCCTGATCCACGCCCGGCGCGCGGTCGTCGACGATCGCATCCAGCAGGCGGCGGTCACGGTGGACGGGGGAGTGATCTCGTCGGTGCGGACGGGGTCGGAGGCGCGGGACATCGGTCTGGCGGGCGACCACACGATCGCCCTCGGTGATGACGTGGTCCTCATGCCGGGACTCGTCGACCCGCACGTCAGTACCGAGGACGTCGCGGTGGGCACGCGTTCGGCGGCTCAGGGCGGGATCACCTCGGTGATCGACTACGGAACCGACGGCGACCCGGTCGCGATCACCCCCGAGGACGTGGACCGCTGGCGGCAGGACGTCTCCGGCGAGTCCACGGTGGACGTCGGACTGTGGGGCGCGGCGGTTCCGGGGAATCTCGGCGGGCTCGGGACGTTGCTGGATCGTGGCGTGTTCGGGGTGTCGGCGGTGGCCGCCGGCAAGGGCGTCGCCGGTGCGCCGACCCTGGACTCCGCACAGGTGGTGGCGGCCGCCGAGGAGGTCGCGGAGGCCGGCGGGCTGTTCGCGGTGGATGCCGGGGTGGACGATCTGCCCGGGCTTCTCGAGGTCTGCCGGCGCACGGGTGGCCGGTTGCACGTCCGGGCGGTGTCCGACCACGAGGAACTGCCCCTGCTGCGCGAGGCCAGGGCGGACGGGCTGGCCGTGACCGCCTCCACCAGCCCGCACATGCTGGCGCTGGTCTCCGAGGTCACCCACGGCGGCGCTGCGGTCGCGCGGCTCGACCCGCCGATCCGGGACGCCGCCAACCGCGAGTTGCTGTGGGAGGCGTTGCGCGACGGCACGATCGACGCCGTGGCCTCGGCCCGCCTCGGGCTGTCGGTCGTGTGGACCGAGGCCCGTCGCCGGGGATTCGATCTCGCTGATGTCGCCGGGTGGATGGCCACGCGCACTGCCGGGGTCGTGGGCCTGCGGGACCGCGGTGAGATCCGGGTCGGCCTGCGCGCGGACCTCGCCGCGGTCGCCGATGACGACGCGTTCGTCGTCCTGCCCGGGACCCGTGAGCTGGGCTCTGCGGACTCGGTGTACGCCCAGCGTGCCCTGGCGGGCGTGGTGCGGTGGACGATGCGGGGCGGAACGGTGATCGACCCCCGTGCCCTCGCCCTCGGGACTGTCCTGACCCGACAGACGAAGTGAACCCCACAGTGGTGGGTCTCGACCTGTCCTTCCCGGCAGGGGTCACCTCGGGCCTGCTCATCACCGAGTACGTCATCAAGATCCTCGCGCTGGGGATGGTCCCCGAGAACCGGCAGCCGTCGTCGTCGCAGGCGTGGCTACTCGCCATCCTCTTCATCCCGGTGGTTGGCGTGCCGTTGTTCCTCCTGTTGGGCAATCCCTACATCACCGGGCGACGGCACCTCATCCAGGCCGAGGCGAACCATCTCTATGCCAGGGCGCTCGAGAAGCGGCCCACCGTTCCCGACGGGGTGCACGTGAGTCCCGGGGTGCGGACCATCCTGGACATGAACCGGACCCTCACCGCGATCCCCGCAATGTCCGGGGACTTCATCGGCCTGCATTCGGACTACACCCGGTCGTTGGCGGCGATGACCGAGGCGGTCCGTGCCGCACGGGACCACGTGCACATCGAGTTCTACGCGCAGTCGTGGGACTCCGAGACCGACGAGTTCTTCACCGCCGCGGTCGAGGCCGCCGAGCGGGGGGTCGTGGTCCGGGTGCTGGTCGACCACCTCGGGTCACTGCGCTACCGGGGGTTCACGAAACTGCGGAAGCTGCTGCGGCCGACCCCGGTGGAGTTCCACCTGATGCTGCCGGTGAACCCGTTCCGCGGCCGGTTCAGGCGGCCGGACCTACGCAATCACCGGAAGATGCTCATCGTGGACGGGGTGCACGGGTTCATCGGGTCGCAGAACCTCATCGAGCGCCACTACGGCAGTTCGCGCAACGCCCGGCTCGGCCGTGAGTGGGTCGATCTGATGATGGAGGTCCGCGGGGAGATCGTCCAGGCGATGGACAGCGTGTTCGCCGTGGACTGGTATTCCGAGTCCGGCGAGGTGATCGGCACGCTGGAGGACGTGGCGCAGGGTGCACCACTGGCGCCCGGACGCAAGGGAGGGGATCCCACGGCGGGCGACCCGGTGAGCGCGTTCCAGCTGGTCCCGTCCGGGCCGGGGTACAGGACGCAGCCGGGCCTGAGGATGTTCACCCAGCTCATCGGCCAGGCACGTGAGCGGGTGCGGATCGTCAGCCCGTACTTCGTGCCGGACGACGCTCTCCTGCACGCCATCACGTCGGCGTCGTTCCGCGGGGTGGGGGTGGAGTTGTTCGTCCCCGAACACGCCGACCAGTTCCTCGTCCACCACGCCCAGCGGTCCTACTACCGCGCGCTGCTCGAGGCCGGGGTGGTGATCCACCGCTTCCGCTCCCCGGCGGTCCTGCACACCAAGACGGTGCTGATCGACGACTACGCCGGGATCGTGGGCTCGAGCAACATGGACCAGCGCTCGTTCAACCTCAACTTCGAGATCAGTCTGCTGGTCCTGGGCGGCGAGGCGGTCGCGGAGCTCAACGACGTGGTGGACTCCTACCTCGAGGACTGCACCACGTTGGGCATCGAGACGTGGATGAGCCGCCCGTGGCCGGGGCGGTACGTCGACAACGTCGCACGTCTCACCTCCGCGCTGCAGTAGGCCGGGTCCGGCGGCGGATCGGGTCCGGCCGGACAGCCGGCGCTACGGGCGGGCGGCACCGCAGTAGTACGCTCAGCGTGCGCGGGTCGCACAGGCCCGCCCCTGCGACGAGAGGCTGTGCCCGATGCCCCAGACCCGTGGTTCCGGAGTCCGGACCAGGCGCCTCGGCGCCGCCGTCACGACCGCCGTGGTGGCGGCGGTCGCGGTCCCCGCCGTGGCGTACGCGCAGGAGGACTCGGGGTCGGGGTCAGCGCTGCCCGCCGAGACGGGCAACAGCAGTGTCGATGAGCTGGTCGGCCAGTTGCCCGAGGAGATCGTCATCGGCGGTGGGGCGCTCGGGTCCGAGGGGCTGCGCGAGACGGGCAGCGCCCCGGTGGCGGACGCCGGACTGTCCCTGGGGCAGGCCCTCGGTTCGGTGGCGCCGCTCGAGGCACTGGGGTCGGCCGGCGGGTCCGCGGCGGCGTCCGTGGCGTCCTCGGGGAGCCTGCCGGGCTCCGTCTACGCCAATCCGACCGGGTCGATCGGGTCGGGCACCATCGGGCTGGGATCGATCGCAATCCCCGAGTACATCTTCCCCGTGTTGAGCCTGCAGTTCGCGGGTGGTTTCTTCACGGCGCTGGGGGAGCGGCAGCAGGCCGGCGAGCTCTACCCGCACGAGCTGGACTTCTGGCACGGGCTGGTCGAGGGCTCGGCCGAGGGCGGCGCGCTGCTCACCGACGCCGCGGACGCCGCCGGCACCGAGCTGCCCGGCGCGCTGGCGGGGAGCATCGAGGCGGTCCAGATCGCCGCGCTACAGGATCCGTTCGAGGACAACGAGCGCCGTCGCGCCGAGGCCGAGGCGGCGGCCGCCGACGGCGGGCAGGACGCGACGGACGAGGTCGACGACGGTGAGGTCGACGACGACGAGGCCGACGTCTCCCCGGTCGGCGCGAACGGTCCCGCCGGGGACACGCAGGGCGGAACCGGCGGTGTGGGCGCCACCCTCGGCGCCGCGGCCGCGCCTGCCGCCATCGCCACGACCGCGGGGAACGCCGCCGCCGGACCCGGCGAGCAGTCGGCCCCCGCCGAGCTGTCGGCCCCCGCGGAGCTGGCCGTGACCGGCGTGGGGACCACCGCGCTGGTCGGCGTCGCCGCCGGGACGATTCTGCTGGGCGGGTTGCTGCTGGCCTTCGCCCGCCGGCGCGCGTAGGGGCCCGGCCTCGTCGTCGGCCCCTCCCGCGGGCCCGGGCAGATCGTTGCGGGGCCACTCGGAAGGCCGGGCGGTAGTCCGCGCGGAAGACCCCTCGGTAGGCCGTGCCGCCCGGGGTTTCCCGCGGGCGGTCACCCGCGGGCGGTTACCCGCGGGCGGTCATCCGCGGGCGGTTACCCGCGGGCGGTCATCCCCAGCGCACTCACCCCTGCGCGCTCATCTCCCGGCAGCGGTCCCACAGCGCGGCCGCGACCTCGCGGTCGTGCGAGGCCTTGGTGGAGTTCACGGTCGTCGGGTACCCGGTGAGCTCGCCGGGGCCGTCGGGGCCGATGTACGCGCCGCCCGCGACGGACTCCACGGTCGCGGCGTAGAGCTGCGGCAGGGCCCCACGCTCGGCCGGTTGCACGAGGAACGGGATCTTCTCCACACCCTTCATCAGCAGGTCCTGCACGCGACTGCCGCTGCGGTACTGCAGATTGGTCGCCGAGTACCCGGGGTGCGCGGCCATCGCCCTCAACGGCGACCCCGCGGCCTCGAGGCGACGCTGCTGCTCGTAGGCGAGCATGACGCAGGCCAGCTTGGAGGCGGCGTACACCGGCATCGGGGCGTAGCGGCGACGGGTCCAGTCCAGGTCGTCGGGGTCCACCGTGCCGAAGCGGTGCATCATCGAGCCCAGCCACACCACCCGGTCTGTGAGCGCCGGCGCGACGTGCTCGGTGAGCGCGAAGTGGCCGAGGACGTTGACGCCGAACTGCATCTCGTGGCCCTGCGCGGTGCGCGACCGCGGGATGTTCATCAGCCCCGCGTTGTTGAGGAGCACGTCGGGCGAGCGGCCCGCGAGCAGCTCACCCGCCGCGTGCACGGATTCGAGGTCGGCCAGATCCAACTCCACGACCTCGGCGCGGTCCGGGTGCGCGAGCCCCGCGCGGGCCGTCTCGGCGCGGCCCGTGTCACGGCAGGCCATGACCACCCGGGCGCCCGCGTCGGTCAACGCCCGGGTGGTCTGCAGGCCCAGCCCGCTGTTCGCGCCGGTGACCACGAAGGTCCGGCCGGTCTGGTCGGGGATGTCGGTAGTGGTCCATCGGCTCATGCGGGCCAGGGTACGTCCGCCGTCCGACATCGCCCACCGGCTCATGCAGGGTGGCTCACTCCCAGGTGGCGGTGTCGGGATCGACACCGTGCGCGCGGGCGTCGGCCTCGACCGCCGCGATGAGCCACTCGGTCAGGCCCGGCTCGAGCCTTTCGTAGTTCTCCGCGTACCGCTCGTCCTGCCGGTACATCCGCACGAGCAGAACCTGCATGGAGCGGGAGCAGTCGTAGAACTCCGCGATCGAGGCGCGGTGGCGGGCGACCAGTGCGGCCGCCTCCGGGGAGGCCGGGTCGATGCCGGCCCGCTTGGCCGCGGCCAGGTCGGCGTTCAGGGCGTCCGTCCCGGCCTTGACCCGCCGCCACTCGTCCTTGGACATCCCGCGGGTGCGCTGCTGCGACTGCTCCCACTGCGGGGTGTCGCCCCAGCGCTGCTCGGCCTCATCCTGCCATTCCTCCTTCCAGTCCGTGCCGAAGATCTCGGCCCGGTCCTCTGGCGTCAGTGGTGCGTTCATATCGATCGCCTCCTTCATGCGGTCGACTGCGGAGACCATCTCCTGCAGGTGCGAGATGCGTCCGACCAGCAGCTCCCGCTGGCGGGTCAGGTGGGCGCGGGCGTCGACCTCCGGGTCATCGAGCAGGCCCCCGATCTCCGCAAGCGGGAAGCCCAGTTCGCGGTAGACCAGGATCCGGTGGATACGGGCGATGTCGTCGTCGTCATAGACGCGGTAGTCCGACCACGTCCTGCCACTCGCCGGCGCCAACCCGATCCGGTCCCAGTGGTGCAGGGTCCGGACGCTCACCCCGACCAGCGCGGCGACCGCTCCCACGGTAAGCCCGTCTCTCGTCGTCATGTCTCCAGCATCTCTCACATCCACGAGCGTGGGGCCTGACGCGATGTCAGGGTCAAGCCCGGGTTTCCGCGACCGGCGGGCGAAGAACGGTGGCAGGCGGTACCGCTCTTCCTTACCCGCCGGTAACCTCGGTGCCATGAGCCGACCCGCGCCCCATGTGTACGACCGTCTCCGCGACCTCGTCGCGATCCCCGAATTCCGGGCCGATCCCTCGAGCCGCCCGTCGGCGATGATCACCGAGGTCTTCACCGGTGACCCGCTCGCGGAGATCCCCGCCGGCACCGCCGACGATGTCACCGCCGCCGTCGAGCGGGCCCGGGCCGCGCAGGTCGCGTGGGCCGAACGAGACGTCACCGACCGGGTCGCCGTCATCACCCGCTTCGCCAAGCAGGTCATGCGGAACCGCCGCGAACTCATGGACATCGTGCAGGCAGAGACCGGCAAGAGCCGCGCCTCCGCACAGGAGGAGGTGCTGGACTGCCTCATCACCGCGCGTCACTACGCCCGGACCGCGCCCGGGCTGCTCGCCCCCAAGCGCGTCCAGGGCATGCTGCCGGGACTGACCAAGGCCGTGGTGCGCCGCCAGCCCAAGGGCGTCGTGGGCGTGATCGCGCCGTGGAACTACCCGCTCAACCTCGCCGCCACCGACGCGCTCGCCGCCCTGCTCGCGGGCAACGCCGTGGTGATCAAGCCCGCCTCCATCACGCCGTTCTGTGCCCTCGCCGCCGCCGACATGCTCTACCGGGCGGGCCTGCCGCGCGACCTGTTCCAGGTGGTGCCCGGTTCGGGCGGGACCGTCGGCGGCGCGATCGTGGAGAACGTCGACTACCTCATGTTCACCGGCTCCACCGCGACCGGCCGCACGCTGGGCCGCCAGTGCGGCGAGCGCCTGATCGGCTTCTCGGCCGAACTCGGCGGGAAGAACGCCATGATCGTGACCGAGGGTGCCGACCTCGACGAGGTGGCCGAGGTCGCCACGCGCGCGTTCTTCTCCAACTCGGGTCAGCTGTGCATCTCGGTCGAGCGGGTCTACGTGGAGCGCTCGGTCGCGCCGCAGCTCATCGAGAAGCTCACCGCGCGTGTGCAGTCCATGAGCGTGGGGCCCGGCTACGACTTCGAGGCCGAGATGGGCAGCCTCATCTCCCGTGACCAGCTGGACACCGTCTCCGCACACGTCGACGACGCGGTGGCCAAGGGCGCGCGCGTCCTGGCCGGCGGACGCGCCCGGCCGGACCTGGGCCCGCTGTTCTACGAGCCGACCCTGCTCACCGACGTGCCCTCCAGCGCGACCTGTTACGGCGAGGAGACCTTCGGCCCGGTCGTCTCGATCTACCCGGTCGACTCGGTCGAGGAGGCGATCGCCGAGGCCAACGACACCGAGTACGGGCTCAACTCGTCGGTGTTCGCGGGGTCCGACTCCGAGGGCGAGCAGATCGCGGCGCGCCTGCGGACCGGCACCGTCAACGTCGGCGAGGGCTACGTCGCGGGCTGGGGCTCCGTCGCCGGCCCGATGGGCGGCATGGGCGCCTCCGGTGTGGGCCGACGCCACGGCGACGAGGGACTGCTCAAGTACACCGAGGCGCAGACGATCGCCACTCAGCGCGTCGTGCACATGGGCGGGCCGTCGTTCCTGCCCCGCACGCGGTGGCAGCAGTTGCTCGCGCCCGCCACCGACGCCATGCGCTTCCTGCCGGGACGGTAGGCGGGCGGCCGGCGCGGGCGGGTGGCCGGCGCGGGCGGTGTCCGGCCGCCCCGGCCCGCCTCGTGCTGCCGCCGCGGCCCGACTCGTGATACGGCCGCTCGATCTCGTGATACAGCCGCGTCCGGGCATGGCGTCTCGCGCGCCCCGAGGGGCAGGCCAGACGCCACGCGCGGACGCGGGTGTGGCTGACGTGTACAGGCGCGGGAGCGAGACGCCGGGCAGGGGAGCGGCTGCACCGCTCGCCGCTCGGCGTGCCCGCCCGTCAGTTACCGCGGCGCAGCAGCACGAACGCGCCACCGATGAGCAGGATCGCCAGTCCGCCGACGACCCAGATCGCGGGGCTGATGCCGGTGTCCTCGCCCGAGGTCTCATCGGCGACGCCCGCCTCGTCGCCGGCCCCGGTGTCGGACCCGCCCGCCGGGGAGGCGTCCCCGCCGGCCCCGCCCGCCACGGTGAAGACCGACGACCCGCTCACCACGTGACCGTCGGACGAGGTCACCCGGTATCCGACGGTGTAGGGGCCGGGCTCGAGTTCATCGACGTCGACAGTGACGGTCTCGCCCGCCACCGAGGGGTCGCCCACGACCCGGTCGGCCCGGTTCTCCCCGGCGGTCACGGCGACGGAGGCGAAGCTCTGGTTGATCTCCTCGTTGAAGGTCAACACGATCTCGTCGGGCGGGGTGTCCAGCTCGGACCCGTCCTCCGGATCGATGGAGACCAATACGGAGTGGGCGACGGCGACCGGGGCGAGCACCACCGCGGGCGCGGCCGCGCCGCTGACCAGGGCGGCAGCGACCGCCACGGACGCCACGCGCCCCCGCAGTGCCGTCACGCCTTGACGCCCAGGCGGGCGAAGATGTCCTTGTTGATGCGGTCGAGCTCGCCCGAGATCGACGAGTGGATCTCGCGCCGCTGCGCGGTGGGCGTGGTCTCGGCGGTCTCGACCGCGGTCCGCAGGTCGGTGAGCCGGGTCCGGGTGGAGGCGATGAAGTCCTTGACTTCCCGCTCGCTCCCGCGGCTCGTGTCGAGCTGGTCGAGGGTCTGCTCGAGGCGGACGATCCGCACGCCGAGGGCGGCGCCGGGACCGGTGGCGTTGATGCCGGCGGCCTCGAGGTCCACGCCTCCGGGGCCGGAGGGCTTGCCGGCCGATCCCTGCACGTTGGAGACGGCCTTGTAGACCATCGGCAGCAGCACCGGGGTGGCGACCTTGGCCATGCTCAGCCACCGCTGCAGGTCATCCTTGTTGAGCTTGGTGCCCTCGAGCTTCTTGAGTTCCATCTCGGCGAGCTGGTACTCGTGCTTGCGGCCGGCGGAGTCGATCTTCTCGGCGAGCTTGCGGTCCTTGGCCAGCAGCTTGGCCTCGCGCTTGATGGTGGCGCGCTCCTGCTTGGCGTGGACCTTCTCGTTCTTGCGGTTCCGCTTGGCGGATCTGCGGTCGAGCTTGTCACGCTTCTCGGCCCGCTTCTCGGCGCGTCGGGCCTTGCGGTCGGCGTTCTTGCGCTCGAGCTTGGCGCGTTCCTTGGCCTCGGCCAGTTCCACGCGGTGCGCCTCCTTGGCCTTCTTGCGTGTCTCCTTGGCCGCGAGCTTGGCTTCTTTCATGGCCGTGGACTTGAGCGCCGAAGCATGGGCGCGGAGTTCGGCACGCTTGTCGCGGTAGGTCGTCAGCTTGCCCATGGGCGTCGATCCTTCTCTCGTCGCGGACATCAGGTCTCCAGCCTAGGCGAATCGGCCCGCACTGAGGACCGGACCGTCGTGTGGGCCGCGGCTGGGCCATGATGGACGGCGATGGAGGACGCCGGGAGCACCACGTACCGCGCCCCCGATGCGGCGGTGGTGGGGCCGGCCTCGGGGGCCAGATGTCTGCACCGCGTGGCCCGGGAGCGTGATGCGCGACCGGGGTGGTGGCGGACGGCGCCGCTCGACGAGGGCGTGCGTCTGCGGGCGATGGCGGCGGCCGATCGACGCGCGGGCCTGCGGGAGCGCGCGTTGCGGGACGCGCGCCCCGACGCCGTGGTGGTGGACGTGGTGGGGGATCACTGGACCGATCTGCCGGGGGACGTACCGGGCGACGACGACGAGAGCGCGACACTCCGGGCCCTGGCCGACGGGGCGACGCTGGTGTGGGGCGCGGCTCTTCCCGCCGATCCGCACGAGGGCCGGGCGGGCCTCCGGTGCACCCTGGCGGCCGTGCCCGGCGGCGGGTACGCGCCGGTGCTGGTGGTCAATCACAAGGTGGTCGATCCGCGGCGGGGGAGGAGCGCGTCGACGGCGACAGTGACCCGCTTGCTCGACTGGTCCCCTGCGCCCGACCCCGCTCTCCGGGTGCGGCGTCACCCCGCGGATCTGGACCGGCTCGTCCACGCGTGGCGGCTGCTCGCCGCCGTGGGGCACGCGGCGGAGTCCCCGGTGGGCGCGGTGCTGGGGCTGGGGTCGGCGCGCGCGGTGGTGCACGACCTGGGGCCGGTGCTCGACTCGGCCGAGCGGACCCACGCCACGCGGTTGGCCGTGGTGCGCGGTGAGCTGGACACCGCGCCCAGCCGGATCGGCGAGTGCCGCACCTGCCCCTGGTGGGAGGGCTGGGACGACCGGGACGGGCCCGTCGAGGGCTGCCGCGACCGGCTCGTCGTGGCCGATGACGTCAGTCTCGTCGTCGGCGGCGGACAGGTCGGGTCGCTGAGGGCCCGGGGGATCCGGACGGTCGCGGAGTTGGCGGAGGCCGGACCGGACCGGCCCACGGACTGGAACGGCGAGCCGTTCTCGGACGCGGTCCTGCGGGCGAGGGCACACCGCGACGGTGAGGTGGTGGTTCCCAAGGTGGCGCGGCCGAGCATTCCGCGTGCGGATATCGAGGTGGACGTCGACCTGGAGAGTCACCTCGACGACGGCGCCTATCTGTGGGGGACACTGCTCACGCTGAGGGACGGGCGGCCCCTGGAGGCCGAGGGCTACAGGCCGTTCGCCACCTGGGCGCGGTTGCCGGATCCGGACGAGGGGCGTTCGTTCGCGGAGTTCTGGCGCTGGCTCACCGGCATCCGCGACCGGGCGGCCGGGCAGGGGCGGTCGTTCCGGGCCTACTGCTATTCACGGTCCGCGGAGAACGGGTGGCTGCTCTCGTCGGCCGGCAGGTTCGGTCCGGAGGGCACCGTCGCCGTCGTCAAGGGGGTCCCGTCCGTCGCCGAGGTCCGGCGCTTCATCTCCTCCCCGCTCTGGGTGGACGTCCACGAGGCAATCACCACCCAGTTCGTCTCCACCTCGGGCCTCGGGCTGAAGGTGGTCGCCCCGGCCGCGGGGTTCACGTGGCGGGATCCCGAGGCCGGCGGCGAGGCCTCGCTCGGCTGGTACCGCGACGCGCAGGCGGCGCGGGGCGTCGAGCGGGACACTGGCCGCGACCGCATCCTCGCCTACAACGAGGACGACGTCCGGGCCACTCGCGCTGTGCGGGAGTGGATCTCCCGCTCGAGCTGGGGCGGCCACCAGCTCTGAACGTATGTCTACTTCGGCGTTGGACCCCTCATGCGCGGGCATTTCGCGGTGGCCGCGCAGTGTGTTCTCGGCGGAATGATTAGAATTGTTAAATATCGCCGGAGTGCCGGCGCATCCCTCCCGAAAGGAACACTGACCCATGACGAGTCACATCCGCGCCGCTGCAGCCCTCGCCGTCTCTGCTCTCGCCCTGACCGGCGGAGTGGGTCTGGCACACGCTCAGTCCTCCGCCCTCGGCTCGGCCGAGGAGGGGACGGGGGAGGTCGGCCCCGGATCGATCGACACCTCGGGCTCCGCATTGCTCGGCGAGCCGACCTTCGGCAGCCTCGCCCCGGTCGTGTCGCAGGGCGTGGGCTCGGTCAACGCGGCAGCGGGTTCCGACGCCGTGAGTCCCGCGCCGGGTACCGGCTCCGTGGACACCACCGGTTCCCTCCTCGGCGAGCCCACCTCAGGCTCCCTGGTGCCGGCCGTGGCGTCGGTCGGTGACGCACTGGGCTCCGATGGGGGTCCGGCAATCGTCATCGGCTCCGATGGCGGTACGGATTCGCTTGGTGGATCCGGTTCGCTCGGGCCGGTGCTGCTGGTCGGCGGCTCCGCCGCTGTCATCGGGGCGGGAATCTACTTCGCGCCGCAGATCGAGCAGGCGCTGGCGGACGCCGGCATCGTCCTCCCGCCATTGCCGGTTATCTGATCGCAGTCGGCGAGGTCCAGCGGGGCCCGCTTCCCGTGCCACGAGGCCCGCACCCTGGATCGAAGGGGGCGGGCCTCGGGGCTCCCCGCGCGGGTGCCCCGGGGCGACGCTGGGGCATGGGTGGCCACACGGCAATGGGTCGAGCGCCTTTCAGAACCCCTTACTAACTAAGATTTAACTGAGTTCTCACCGTTCATCGCCTGAATTCGTGGCTAGGGTGGGGAACGGACGGATGAACCTCGGTCTCGTAACGCTGTTCTCACGTCTCACAGACCCCAACCCCGGCCTCTGCGCCTGGGAGCCCCTTTCCACACGAGGAGACGCAATGACGTTCACCACCCGCAAGGCCGCTGCGGTCGCGGCCGCCGCTGCCCTGGCCATCTCGGGCGCCACCGGCGTCGCCAACGCGCAGGACGAGTCCTCCGGCAGCATCGACCTCGGCAGCCTCGTCGGCGGCTCCACAGAGGGCAGCACCGAGTCGGCGGGCAGCGGTGAGTCCGCCGGGAACGGGTCGGTCCCCGAGGACCTGGGTTCCCTCATCCTGGACGGCAATGCGACCGGAAACGGCTCCCTCGATACCGAGGGTTCCCTGATCGGCGAGCCGACCACCGGCTCGCTCTCGGGCTCCTTGTCCGAGGCGATCGCCTCCTCCGGCGTCAACTCGCTCAGCCCGGCACCCGGCACGGGCTCCATCACCACCACTGATTCGCTTCTGGGGGAGCCCACCACCGGTTCGCTGGCCCCGATCTACGCTCCTATCGCGGGCTCGCTCGGCATCGGCGAGGGAGCCACCACCGTTCTCGGTTCGATGGAGGGATCCCTCGGTGCCGGCTCGCTCCCCGGCGGCACCGGCTCGCTCGTTCCCGCCACCCTGGGGCTGGGTTCCGTCGCCGCCATCGGTGCGGGCATCTACTTCGCGCCGGAGATCCACGCCGCGCTCACCGCCGCCGGCATCGCCCTCCCGCCGCTGCCGCCGCTGCCGTGGGCGCCGGCAGGTGCCGCTCCGGCCCCCGCGGCTCCGGCGCCCGCCCCCGCTCCGGCCCCCGGCCCCGCGATCGACAACGGTCGCGGCTGACCCTGTGCGCACCGCCTGACCCAGGCACAGCACTGAGGCCCGCCCCCTTCGCAGGGGCGGGCCTCAGTCGTCGTACCGGCGCACGGGGCCGGACGCTATGTCCGGTCCCGGGCGGACAGTTAGCGCGGCGCCATGCGCAGGGCGCCGTCCATGCGGAAGCTCTCGCCGTTGAGGTAGTCCTGCTCGACGATCGCGTTCGCCAGCTGCGCGTAGTCGGACGGCCGGCCGAGGCGCGACGGGAACGGGATCGCGGCCTCGAGAGACTTCTGGAACTCCTCGGTCAGACCCTTCAGCATCGGGGTCTCGATGGTGCCCGGGGCGATGGTGTTGACGCGGATACCGAACTGCGCGAGGTCGCGCGCGGCGCAGATGCCCATCGAGTACACGCCGCCCTTCGAGGCGGCGTAGGCGATCTGGCCGACCTGGCCCTCGTAGGCGGCGACGGAGGCGGTGTTGATGATGACGCCGCGCTGGCCGTCCTCGTCCACCGTGTCCTGGGTGGACATGGCCTCGGCGGCCAGGCGCAGCACGTTGAACGTGCCCACGAGGTTCACCGAGATGCAGGTCTGGAACAGGTCGAGCGCGTGCACGCCCTTCTTGGAGACGATGCGTGCGGCCGGGGCGATGCCGGCGCAGTTGACCACCACGCGCAGTGGCGCGGCCTCGGTGGCCTTGGCGATGGCGGCCTTGACGTCGTCCTCGCTGGTGACGTCGGCGGCGAGGAGGGTGATGCCCTCATCGATGCCCTGCTCGACGGCCTTGTCGATGGACTGCTGGAGGTCGAGGCCGAACACGACCGCGCCCTTCTCGGCGAACGAACGCGCGGTGGCGTTTCCCAGGCCGGAGGCGGCACCGGTGACGATGACGGAAGCACCCTTGATGTCCACGGGCGATGTCCTTTCTGTTGACGACGCAAGCACTAGGAAGCGCAAGCATTAACGCCTCCAGTGTCCCAGACCGGTCGTCAGCGCACGTCGAAGGCCGGGCTCTCCCCCCTAACGGGGAACAGACGCCCGTCGATCCCGCGGCCCGACGCCGTGTACACCACGCGGTAGGCGCCGGCCGGGGTGCCGGGCGGGATGTCCCAGGTGATGAGCGCGTTCGTCACGGTGAGCAGGCCCTCGAACACGATCATCGTGGACCAGTCGCCGTCGTCGTGGACCCGTACCCACCGGTCGCCCTCCCGGCGCTCGATAGCGAGGTAGGTGTCTCCCCGGCGCAGGTCGGAGTTGGGGTGGGTGCCACAGAACCGCACCACGACCCGCTGTCCGATGCGGTACTCCGTGAGCGGCGGGTCCAGGACGTCGCCGAAGTTCCGCAGCGGTGCCGGGGTGTCGACGAGCGGGTTGCCCAGCGGGGATACGGGGATCTGTCCGGTGAGGTCCCGTTCCGAGGTGCCCGGGTCGAGCGGGGTGCTCGCGCGCATCGAGCGGGCGAGCTCCGCGGCCGTCTGCTGGATCGCGGGGAGCGTCCACGGCCCGAAGATCGTCGCGCCGCCCTCGTAGTTCTGGGCCGAGTACTCCTCGGGCGTCGTCACGTAGTGCCCGTAGGCGTTTGAATACCCCTGGACGGTGACGTGGTCCTCGGCCACGCCGAGTTCGGCCGCGAGCGTGCGCCGCAGCCGTAGACCAGCCACCACGGTGGGTTCGAAGCCGAGGGTGAACAGATAGTGCCCGCCCAGGCGTACGAGGTGGAACGGGTGCACGCGCTGGACGGCCTGCGGTACGAGGCCCACCGGGAGCAGGACGTCCTTGGCGCCGTGCGCCTCGCGGAGCCAGGCGGGGATCACCACGTCGGTGATCGCGGCGACGAGGGGGTTGCCGCCGCGGTCGCCCTCGGCGAACGGCAGCTCGTCCCCGCCGCCGCCGTCCTCCTGGCTGCCCGACGCGAATGACGCGCCGAGGGCCGCCACCGTCGTCCGGTGGGGGCGCCCGTCGCCGGTGAACTCGGGCCGCACCTCGACGGCCGACATGTCCACCCAGCGGTGCCGGACGTCGATCCCGTTGCCGAGCGGCCGGACCCCCTTGTCCACCTGGTCGCGCGCGGCCGCGAACTGTCGCTCGCCGATGATCCGGGTGTTGAGCCACTCGTCGGGCGTCGGTCCCCGGCCGGGGGCCAGGTCGAGGTTGGGGCTCACGTCGCCCGGGTTGGTCTGCGCGAACGCGGTGACCAGCTCCGGCGTGCGGCCGTCGAGGTAGTCCTGCCCGGCCACCTCCCGCTCCCAGTGCCATGCGGCGAAGCCCTTGTTGTCGGAGGACGCGATCGTGTTGTGGGAGGTCATCGAGGTGGCGTGGACGCCGAACCAGTTGAGCACGCCCACGAGCCGGCCGTCGCGGGTGATCTGCAACGACTGCGACCGCGGGTCGATCCCCGCCGGGAACTGCGCCCGCTCCTCGGGGGTGTCGCGGTCGAACGACCCGCGGGAACGCTGGACGCCGGCGTCGTGCAGCGCGCCGGTGGTGACCCCGACGCTCGACGGCGCGAGGTCCTGGTGCGCCATCCGTGCGGCGTCGACGATCCCCGCCACGTTGGCCTCGAACGTCACCGGCCGGAAGCCCAGCATCGACAGGTCGACCATCGGATGGCCGGATGTCCCGCCGGGTGCCACGTGGGTGTGCGTGGCGGTGATGACCACGTTGCCCTCGTGGTAGGTGTCGCCGAACTCGGCGGCCAACCGGCGCAGCACCTCCTGCTGGATGGACTGGAAGATGAGCCCGATCTCCGCGGTGACGTGGAGGAACCGGGGTGACGACGGCGAGTCGGCAAAGACGAAGGCGCGGGCCCGCTGCCGCAGATGCAGCCCGACGGACTGCTGCTCGGTGTCCGCGTACCCGTTCATGCCCGCGCCCAGCGGCTCTCCGGTCATGTCCCCGATGCCCCGGCCGACGTACATGGCCGTGGACTGGCCCTGTGCCACGGCTGGCAGGAGCGACTGCAACGCGGCGACCCCGCCGAGTGCGGCGGCCCCGCCCAGGACGGTGCGGCGGCTGACGGTGGTCAGGTTGTCGTACATCGTCTCTCCCCGGGTGCGCGTACCGCGGTGATTCGCATCATTGCATCGCGGCTGACGCTACCCAAGTGGACGCTCGTCCGGGGTGTCCTCTGCGTGCCGGACGGACGAGCCGGGCGACAAACGAGCAGCGGCCCGGGCGGGGAGGTCCCCACCCGGGCCGCTGCGAGCTCTGCTGAGCCGTGAGGCGCTAGGCCGGTGTTCAGCCCTTGGCCTCGGCGTAGCGCTGGGCGACGTCCGCCCAGTTGATGACGTTCCACCAGGCCTTGACGTAGTCCGGCTTGACGTTCTTGTACTGCAGGTAGAAGGCGTGCTCCCACATGTCCAGCATGAGCAGCGGGGTGATGTTGATCGAGATGTTGCCCTGCTGGTCCGTGAGCTGCTGGATGATCAGGCGCTGCCCGATGTGGTCCCAGCCCAGGACGGCCCAGCCCGAACCCTGCAGGGTCGTGGCGGCGGCGTTGAAGTGGGCCTGGAACTTGTCGAACGACCCGAACTCGGCGTCGATCGCGGCGGCCAGCTCGCCCTCGGGCTTGTCGCCACCGTTCGGCGACATGTTCTTCCAGAACACGGAGTGGTTGGTGTGGCCACCGAGGTGGAAGGCCAGGTTCTTGCTCAGCAGCGGGGCCTTGGCGGCGATGCTGCCGTCCTCGCGGGCCTCGGCGAGCTGCTCGATGGCGTCGTTCGCGCCCTTGACGTAGGTCGCGTGGTGCTTGGAGTGGTGCAGCTCCATGATCTCGCCGGAGATGTGCGGCTCGAGAGCGCCGTAGTCGTAGTCGAGATCGGGAAGAACGTACTCGGCCATAGTGGAGTGTCCTTTCAGTTGGGTGGCGGGCTGCGCACGGGAGTCCCCGTGGCGCCCGTCACGACGTCCACCTCCACCATAGTGATCCGTCCACCGGTGCGTCGTCCTACGCGACCGCGGGCGGCCGGCGAAGCCGATGGCTTGCCATGATCGGGGTCGTGGATCACTCTGATATGGCCCCGGTCGGCGGCGTCATCTCCGTGTCGGCCGTCGTGCTCACCCGACCCGACGGCGCGGTGGCGACCGTCCGCAAGGCGGGCACCGACCGGTTCATGTTGCCCGGCGGCAAATGGGAGGCCGGGGAGTCGCCCAGGGAGTGCGCCGTACGGGAGATCGACGAGGAACTGGGGGTGGTCATCGCCCCCGATCGGCTCACCCTTCTGGGGCGATTCGACACCGCGACCGCCAACGAGCCCGGGTTCTCCCTGGTCTCCGAGGTCTTCGCCGCCGAGGTGGACGGCGCGCAGCGGCACCGGGCCGAGATCGCGGAACTCCGCTGGGTCGCGGTCGCGGAGATGGCCCACATCGCGACGCTGCCGGAGGACTCCTGCGCGCCGTGGGCCCCGCTGCTGGTGCGTGTCGCCCGCACCTGCCTGTCAGGATGAACGTGCCTGGTCAGATCACCAGGAGGACGACGAGCACGATCAGGAGCGCCAGGGCGACGGCGACACTCACGTGGAGGTTGCGGCGACGGACGTGGTCGCTGCAGCCGGACCCCTCGAAGGGCTGCGGCGGCTCGCCGTCGAGGATGGCGCGCAGGCGCTGCGCGGCGGGCTGTGTAGCGGTCACGTCGAACTCCCCCTCGGTCGAACTGGTCACCACCCTAGCGCCGACTATGGCATTGGTCACATCACGTCCGGATCACGAACGGGCCGGAGGGTTACCCTGGCGGCATGGGCTGGCTACAAGACGCGATCAGACACTCCGCCATGCGTACCGCGACCACGGTCGTCGACGCCGAGGCGGCGCTCCCGGGCCGCGCTGACCCGGTGCCGGTGGCGCCGGCGAACATCGTCACCGGAAACCCGATGGTCCCGCCGTTCCCGGAGGGCCACGAGACGATAGTGCTCGGCATGGGGTGTTTCTGGGGCGCGGAGAAGATCCTGTGGCAGCTCGACGGGGTCTGGACCACCGCCGCCGGGTATGCCGGCGGGTGGACGCCGAACCCCACCTACGAGGAGACCTGCACCGGGGCGAGCGGCCACACCGAGGCCGTGCTTGTGGTCTTCGATCCGCAGGTGCTGCCGGTGGAGAAGCTGCTGGCCACGTTCTTCGAGTGGCACGACCCCACGCAGGGGATGCGCCAGGGCAACGACATGGGCACGCAGTACCGCTCGGCCGTCTTCACCACCACGCCGGAGCAGCTGGAGGTGGCCCGTCGCATCGCCGAGGGGTACCAGAAGGAGCTCGACGCGGCCGGTTACGGCCCGCTGACCACCGAGATCGGCGAGCTGGGGGAGGTCCGGTCCGGCACTTTCTACTACGCCGAGGACTACCACCAGCAGTACCTGGTGAAGAACCCGGGCGGCTACGACTGCCACGTCCGCAGCGGCGTCGCCTGCCCCATCTGACCGGGGGCTCCCGCGTCTGGCCGGGCGCTCTCGCGTCTGGCCAGACGCGGGAGCGGATGATCGGACCGAGGGGCAGACGGAGCGGACATGCGAAAGGGCCCGGCAGGATCTCTCCTGCCGGGCCCTCTCGTGGAGTCTGAAGGACGTCAGATCACTCTGACGTCACAGATCACATCGGGGTGATGTTCTCCGCCTGCAGGCCCTTGGCGCCCTGCGCGACGTCGAAGGAGACCTGCTGGTTCTCCTCGAGCGAACGGTAGCCCGAGCCCTGGATGGCGGAGAAGTGGGCGAAGACGTCGGCCGAGCCGTCGTCGGGGGCGATGAAGCCGAAGCCCTTGTCAGCGTTGAACCACTTAACGGTGCCGGTAGCCATATTGGCGTCCTTTCGAGAGTCGGTACCCCGCTTGTCGGGGTCCCGGGTGCTGCAGCAGAGAGCGTGCTGTGTGTTTCCCTGCGGTGCCGCACTGCCCTCTCTCGAGGACGGTGGATCTACAGAAATACAACGAACGATTTCAACTACTGAGCAAGACCATACACACGCCCTTGCGATCCGTCACCCCTGATGTGACGACGGCTACATGTGCTGCCTGATCTCGTCCGCCAGGACGAGGGCGTGGTTGTGCTCGGTGTCCCTGGCCGCATAGGCCAGAACCAGGTCGCCGCGGGCCGCCAGCGTCGCCAGGCGGGCCACCTCCCCGGCGGCGGGCTCGCGTGACAACTCCTCCCGATACCTCTCCGCGAAGTGCTCGAAGTCCAGTTCACCGCGGTGGAACTCGCGGCGCAGGTCGGCGGACGGGGCCACGTCCCTGCACCAGTCGTCGTGATCGAGGGACTCCTTGCGTACGCCCCGCGGCCACAGCCGGTCCACGAGGACGACGTGGGCCCCCGCCGGGTCGGCCTCTCCCGAGACGAGGTCGTGGACGCGCACGCAGTAGACGGACATGGACCCAGGCTCCGGCACAGCGCCGTCCGACGCCACCCGGGCTGTGCCAGCATGGTCGCCATGACCACACCGCGGCGGCAGGGGCAGTGGCGCTGGGTCGCGCACCCGCCGTGGCGACCCCCCACGCCCGTGACGCGGCCGCCCGCCCCGCGGCACCGCACCGGGCCGGCGTGGCGCGACCGCACCCCGTCCTACCCCGGCACCCCGCGGTGGGGACTGCCGCCGGTCGCGATCCCGCGCCGGCTCGAGCAGCCGACAGGACCCGCACCCGCCCGGTTCGCCACCGCCGCCCCCGGGATCATGCGGGCGGCCGGCGCCTGGTTCCTCGCCACCGCCGTGGCCCACGGACTGCGCTACGCCGCCCTGGTCTGGTACGCCGACCGGCTCGCGCCGTGGTGGCTCGAGGCCCTCACCACCGCCCTGGTCTGGGTGACGGGGATCGTCGCGATCGCCGTGGGGATCGCCGCAGCCGTCACGGCGACGGCCTGGCTGGTGGAGATGCGGCGACGGGCGTACGCACCGGTTCGGGACCCCCGGTCACGGGCGGGCCTGTGGGTGGGTGCCCTCCTCGTCGTCGTCAACTTCTTCCGCCTGCCCGTCTACCTCGAGGAACTGCGCCGGGCGTCGACCCGCGCCCCGTCCCGATCGGACCTCCGGCGGTGGTGGGTGGCCTGGGCCGTCAACGCCCTGACGGTCGCGGTCGCCCTGTGGCGCGGCAGCGGGGAGGGCCCCCAGGCCGCCGCGGACACCGTGCTGCTCACCGCCCTCGCCGCACTCGCCGCGGCGTGGGCGGTCCGGGAGACCCGGGGCGTCATGAGGAGTTTCAGTGACCCTTCCCCGCGGTTCACCCGCAGGTTCATCGCGGCGGGGATCCTGGAAGCGTCAGCAACCCGGAAGGATTGAGACGTGACGGTCCCCGCGACCACCCACCTGCCCTCGCCCGTCTCCACCCGCAGCGGGGTCGTCGCACACCGCGGCGCCTCCGCGGAATTCCCCGAACTCACCCGGGTCGCCTACCAGCAGGCCCTCGAGCAGGGCGCCGAGGCGCTCGAGGTGGACGTCCGCCTCACCTCCGACGGCGTGCCCGTCCTGCTCCACGACCCCCGCACCACCCGTGTCTCCGACAGGGATCTCTGGGTCCACGCCAGCACCCTCGAGCAGATCTCCGCGCTCGACGTGGGGTCGTGGCACCCCGTGCACCGCGCCCCCGAAACGGTGCTCACACTGCGCAGTTTCCTCGTCATGGCCGAGGCGTACCCGGACGTCCGGTTGTTCCTCGAGACCAAGCACCCTGTGCCGTCCGGCGGCCGGGTCGAGACGGCGTTGCGCGACGAGCTGACGTACTTCGGCCTCGACCGGGCCACGTCGTTCGCCGATTCACGTGCGGTGATGATGAGCTTCTCGGTCGCGGCCGTGCGGCGGTTCCGGCGGCTCGCCCCGGACGTGCCGACGGTGCAGCTGCGCGAGCGTCGGAACGTCGTCAAGTCGTGGCCGGCCGAGGGGTTCGGCGCCCAGTTGATGGGACCGAGCATCGGGACGTTGCGGGCGCGGCCGTGGCTGGTCGAGTACTGGCGGTCGCGGGGGATGGGCACCTATTGCTGGACCGTCGACGACCCCGCCGACCTGCTGCTGTGCCGCGACCTCGGCGTGGACTGGGTCGGCACCAACGTTCCCTCGCGCGCGCTGACCGTCCTCGACGGCGGCGCGCCCCGGACCGAGGGGCCCGCGGGCGCCTGACGGGCGGGCCGGCCGAGCCCGGGCCCGGGTCCGGGTTCGAGTCCGACGCCTACGCGGGCGGTCGGCGGGGGCGCACCGTATCGTGGTGATCGTGGGTAGACGCAATCGGAACAACGAGCCCAAGGCCGGCGGCAACCGCCAGGCCAAGATCGCCGCGCGCGCGGCCGAGCGTGAGGAACTGAGCGTCGAGCCGCGGCCGTTCGCCGGGTTCGCCGGGGAATGCGACATGGTGGCGATGCGCGAGTTCGTGCCGTCGGCCACCGCGCGCCTCACCACGGTCGACGGTGGGCGGGAGGTCACGCTGGCGACCGTCCTGCCCGGCGCGATCGCGGGCCTGGTCCGCGACGAGGAGCTCGGCGGCCAGGCCATGGTCGGCCTGCAGGTGCAGGTCCACGGGCCGGACCCGGCAGCCGATCTCGCGTACGCGGTCGACTGGGCGACCCGCGCCGGTGGCGGGGAGACCCTCACCTCGTCGCATCCGATCGACTCCACCCCGGCACTGGCCGACGTCGTGGTCGCCGATGCGCCGCTGGAGATCGTCGTCCACGACGACTTCTCGTGGTGGGTCGCCGACGGCGTGGACGTGGGGCCCGAGATCGAGCAGGCGATCCGCAACGCCAACGAGGTCATGATGCCCTCGGCGCGCGTCTCCGCCGACGGCATCGAGGCCGCCTGGTGGGTCGACGCCGGCGAGAAGGCACACATCCGCTGGGTGCGGCCGGAGAACGAGGACGACCTGTTCGAGGCGCTCGCCCGCGTGCACGCCGCCGGCGCGCTCCATCTGGGTGAGGGGTCCCGCTTCGCCGGGTCGTTCCGCACGCACGGGGTCCTGGTGCCGGTGTTCGACCTGGACCGCGAGATGCACCACCAGGAATGGGCGCCGGGTCTGCAGGCACTCGACGCCGCGCTGCGTGACGCCCTGGCCGACGACACGCCCCTCACCTCGGACGAGCGGTCCTCCCGCGACGGTCTGCGCGCCCGTCAGGTGACCCTGCGCTAGACGGCCGCTCCCCGCTAGCACCACGCGCCCGGCCCCCGCGGTATGAACCCCCGGCCGGGCGCGGCGGCCTCTAGGATCCACTCCGATGGCGACCGCGGTCGCCCGTGACGCGATGAGTCGACGCGGAGTGGAGTGAGGGGGTGGGGCGGCGTGGCCGACCGGCCGAGGACGGGCGACGACGACGAGGCCCCCCGGCTCCCGGAGGTGACGGTTCCGCCGTGGTTGCGGACCGGGCCGACCCCCGATCACGCGATGCCCGGCGTCCCCGCGGCGGGCCGGTCGGCCGGCGGGGCCGGTGGCTCGGATGCCGCGCGGGCCGGGTCGGGTGAGCGCGAACCGTCCGCCGATGCGCCGCCCCCCACCCGCATCACCCTCGGCGCCGTCGGCGACGCACACGCCCCGGCGACGAGCGAACTGCGCTCCCCTGCGGGACCGGCCGGCAGCGGCAGCACCAGGCGCGAGGCGGACGACCTGTCCACCCTCTCGCTCGGGGCCCCGCCCGCGGACCGGGGCCGACCCGATGACGAACCGCCGCCGGCCCCCGCGGTGCTCGATCGGCGCCCGGCACGGATCGCCCTGCTGGCGGCCGCCGGGGTCGCGGTGCTGGGTGGGTCCGCGGTCCTCGGGTTCGTCGTCACCCGCGGGGCCGTCAGCCCTGCAGACGAGCGGGATACCGGGTGCGTGGAGGTGGCCGAACCCGGCCGGGTGGTGGGGTCCGGGCCGGGCTCGCTCGAGACGCCGGCCGGGGCGGTGCTGGCCTTCGATCACGCCTACTACGTGGAGCGTTCGGCCGAGAAGGCCTTCGAGGCGGTCGCCCCCTCCAGCCGGATGACCGAGGAGCAGCTGCGCGTCGAGGGGGTCGAGCGGGTCCCCGAGAGCACCACTCACTGCGTGGACGTACGCGAACTGTCACCGACCCTGCTGGAGGTGGACCTCACCGAGTACCCGCCGGGGGCCGACCCGGTGCTGATCCGGCAGCGTGTCCGGGTGGCCGAGAACCCCGACGGCACGTGGGGGATCGTCTCCATCACCCCGGCCGGCTGAGCTCCGCCGCTCACGGCCCGGTGTCGAGGAACTCCGGTCCCGGGGTCCGCCCGGAGGCCACCGCGTCGAAGAATCCGGTCGTCGTGGGGCCCCACACGAGGTAGGAGCCCACGGACCCGGAGGCCATCCCGTCGTGGGGCGCGGTCACGGTGAGCGGGTCACCACTGAGTCGACGCATCATCATGGCGAGGTTCCAGATGTGGTCGCCGGTGTCCACGGTGACCGCCTCCGACGCCGAGTTCACCAGCGGCACGGCCGTGAACGGATTGAGCAGGTTCCCGGGCGAGAGCGTCTTGCGCATGAGCGCGCCGAGGAACTGTCGCTGGTTGCGGACGCGCTGCAGGTCCTGCTCGGCGAAGCCGTAGCGGGTGCGCACGAAGCCCAGCGCCTGCGGGCCGGCGAGCGTCTGACACCCGGCGGCGAGGTCGAGTCCGGCGAGCGGGTCGTTGATCGGCTCGTCGAGGCAGATGTCCACGCCGCCGACCGCGTCGACGATCCCGGCGAAGCCGCCGAACCCGATCTCCGCGTAGTGGTCGATCCGCACCCCGGACTGCTGTTCCAGGGTCTGCGCCAACAGGGGTGGACCGCCGAAGGTGTAGGCCGCGTTGAGCTTGTTCTCGCCGTAACCGGGGATGTCGACCAGCAGGTCACGGGGTAGGGAGATGAGCATCGTCCGATCCCCGCCGCGGGGGGTGTAGACGAGCATCATCGTGTCGGTGCGCTTGCCGCCGGCGTCCGATTCGGACCCGGTCGACAACTGGGCCTGCTGCTCGGCGGTCAATCCCTCGCGGGAGTCGGTGCCCACCAACAGGGTGACGGTGCCGGGCGTGTTGCCGCCTCGACCCGGGTAGTCGGTCAGCGCGTCGATCCGCTGCAGTTTCGAGTCCGCCCACAGCACGCTGACCACCCCGAGCGTGAGCACGACGACCAGCACCAGTCCGAGGATCCGCAGGGGCCCGATCCGGCGCCGCGGGGTGCGGCGGCTGCGGGGGCCGCGCGGCGTCCCCGCCGCCCCGCGCGGGGGGCGACGGTCGGGTCGCCGGCCGCGGCGGTCGACGGGCCCCCGGTAGGGGTCGCGCGAGCCGGCCCGTGCACCGGCGGGCTGCCGCGGGTCCCGGGGATCGCGCCCGGCACGCGGGTCGCGGGGGTCGCGTCCGGCACGCGGGTCGCGGGGGTCGCGTCCTACACGCGGGTCGCGGGGGTCGCGTCCGGCACGCGGGTCGCGGCGGTCCCGGGCGGCGTAGCGGGCCCGCTCCTCCGGGGACAGCGGCTCCGGTTGCTGGCGTGGCTGATAGCCGGTGCGACCCACCGGACGCTCGCGGCCCGCGTCTCGAGGGCCCGCGTCGCGAGGGCCCGCGGCGCGGGGGTCCCGCCGGGCGCCCCGATCGCCCCGGTCGGGCCTGGCCGACGGGTCCCGCGGCGCGCCGGGGTCGGCGTAGCCACGGCGTTCGCGCGCGCGTCGCCGGAGCTCGGCGGCCTCCTCCGGGGTGAGGTGCCGGCGCCTGGAGTCGTCGGTCATGGGATCGGACTCTACTTGGCCGGTGCCGCGGTCGGCGGGTCCCACGGCCCCGGCGGGACACGCGTCACAACCGCGGGGGCCGCCCCTCTGCGTTGGGGTGCGCTGCCCCTATGTACGCGATTCGGCCAGGTGCGCTGCCCGAATGGACCAATCGGGACGCGCAACCTGAAGCGGAGCGGCGGCCGGGCGGTCACAGCCACGACAGGTGCGGGGCGAGCAGCGCGTAGCCGAGGAACGCGACCACGTCGAGCAGCGTGTGCGCCAGCACGAGCGGCCACAACCGGCGGGTCCGCATCCACCACAACGCGAACACCACACCCATCACCAGGTTCCCGAGCCCGCCGCCGAACCCCTGGTAGAGGTGGTACGACCCGCGCAGCAGGGCGCTGGCCGCCAGGGCCAGTGCGGGCGGCACCCCCAGCTGGCGCAGCCGGATGAGCAGGTACCCCACCACGAGGATCTCCTCGGCGGCGCCGTTGCCGGCAGCGGACAGCACCAGCACGACGGGCCGCCACCACGTCTCGCCCAGACCCGATGCCGACACCTGCAGATTGACGCCCGCGGCGACCGCGCCGAGGTACAACGCCAGCCCGGGGACGCCGATGACAGCGGTCAGCGCGAGCCCCCACGCGATCTGACGGCCCGGACGGTCGCGCACGAGCCCGACGGCCCGCGCGCCGAGCCCGGAATGGGCGAGCAACACCAGCGGCAGCAGCGCCCACGCCAGCAGTCGCAGGACCCCGAGCGCCTGGTAGGCCAGGTCGAGCCACGAGTGCTCCGAGCGTGAGACGTTGAGGGCGGCGGTCTGCTCCCCGAGGTCCGCGGGTGCGAGAAGCGCGGAGACCAGGTCGAGGACGGCGTAGGCGCCGGACAGGCCGAAGGTGACGGCCAGGACGACGACGAGCTCGGCCACCAGTAGCCGGCGGACACGGGGGTCGGTCACCGGGTCGAACCGAGCCGCGTACCGGGCGAACGCCTCGCGGGGCGAGAGGGCTGCGCAGACCCGTCCTGTGCCCCGGGCCGGTGGCATCGACCCGCTCACCTCCACCAGGTCACTCGGGGAGCCGGACGTGGTCGACGACCCGGTCCATCCACCGGACGCCGGGAGCGGACTGCTGCGCGGTGGTCACGTACGCCACCCACCACCGGCTGTCCTCGGAACCGAATACGGCGGTGTACACCAACCCGCCGGAGTCCTGGTCGGGGATGCCGTCCGGGACCACCACGTAGGAGATCGCGGCGCCCGTGCCCGCCTCGTTGTCCACGGGGACCACCCGTTGTTCGTCACGGGTCCCGGACACGCCCAGGACGTACAACTGGATGGTCTCCGCGAGCGCGGTCGCGGCCCCCTGGTCATCGGTGATCGCGGCGGCGGCGATCCCGGCGTCCAGCGGACCGGCGAGGATGCGGGTGTCCAGGGCCCGACCGGTGCCGACCGGCCTCAGCTGCACGCTGCCGAACTCCGGGTCGTCGATCACACGCCAGCCGACCGGCACCTGCAGCTCGAGCCCGGAGCCCTCGTCGACGTAGTAGGTGCCGGCCAGGGTCGAGTCGCGGGGCAGCACCGACGCGGGGTTCGTGGCCACGGCGGCGACGAGCAACGCGACCAACAGGCCAAGTGCCACGTGGACGGTGCGCGGCCCGCGCTTCTCCTCGGGCGTGAGGTGGGAGGCGTCCGGGGCGTCGTCCGGCGCGGGGGTGTAGTCGGCCGCGTACTCGGGCACGGGGGAGTCGTCGGTACCCATCGGGGAGAGCGTAGCAACGTGCGGGGGGTGGTCCTGAGGTCATCGCGCGGGGTGTAGACCTGAGGCCATGACGGTGTCGCTCGAACTGCTCGGTCGCGGGCCCTCCCGGCCGGATCTGCTGGACGACCTCGTGGTGGACGAGGCGTCGATGGTGTCGGCCCTGGCGCGCTGGTCGGCGCCCGCCCCGGTCGAGGTGGAACCCTCGGCCGCCACCGGCCTGCCCGCGCTCGACGCGGTGGCCGGGGTGCTCGCCGCGGGAACCCCCGCGGTCGTCGACGTGGCCCCCGGGCTGGCGGGCCCCGGGCCCGCCGCCGACCACCTCGCGGACCTGCTGGCCGTGGCGGCGCACTCCGGGGTCGGGTTCGGTTCCGGGCTGGTGCCCCGTTGCGCCGACGCAGATCAGGTGTGGGCCATCCTGGCCAGCGCCGTGGCGGCCATGACCGGGGCGGACGTCCGCGCGGCGCTCGCCGGACCGGACCCGGCCCGGATCCTGGGCCTGTCGAGGTCGGCCCGGGAGGCGATCCGCGACGTGGTCACGTGCGCCCTCGTGCCCGACGGGCGGGTCGATGCCGTCTCGGCGGACCTCGCGTCGGCGGACGGTCCCTGACGCTGGCTAGGCTTGTCGTCGTGGTCACCGTCGCCTACCTGGGCCCGCCCGGCACCTTCACCGATGCCGCCCTGCACCGACTGCGCGCAGACGCGCGCACCTCGGCGCTGCTCGCCGATGCCGAGGCGGTCCCCGCCGGCACCCCCGACGAGGCGTTGGCCATGGTCCGCGTCGGCACCGCCGACTACGCGTGCGTCCCGTTCGAGAACTCCGTCGACGGGACCGTCAACCCCACCAGCGACGCGCTCGCGGTGGGGGACCGGCTACAGATCTTCGCCGAGACCGAACTCGACGTGGTGTTCTCCATCCTCGTGCGGCCCGGTACCGCCGCCGACGACGTCCGCGTCCTGCGGACCCACCCCGTCGCCGCCGCGCAGGTCCGCCGCTGGGTGGGGACGAACCTGCCCCGGGCCCACATTGAGACCACCTCCTCCACCGCGGCCGGCGCCGAGGAGGTCGCCGCCGGCACCGCCGACGCCACCGCCGCGCCCGGCCGGGCCGGCGAGATCAACGGACTGGTCCCGCTCGCCGAGAACGTCGCCGACATCGGCGGGGCGCGCACCCGGTTCGTGCTGGTCGGACGGCCCGCCGCGCCGCCGCCGCGCACCGGCAGCGACCGCACCTGCGTGATCTTCGGGCTGCCCCACGAGCCCAACTCGCTGGTCCAGGCGCTCACCGAACTGTCGATCCGCGACATCGATCTCACCCGCATCGGTTCCCGGCCCACCCGCGTCGAGCGGTTCACCTACCTGTTCCACGTGGACCTCGTCGGGCACATCGACGACCCCGCGGTGGCGGAGGCGCTCGTCGCACTGCGCCACCGGACCGCCGACCTGCGCTACCTCGGGTCGTGGCCCGTCGCCGGCGGGGGCGACGCGGGTTCGCCCCCGCCGGACCGCGCCGAGGAGATCGACTGGCTCGACCGCCTGCGACACGGGGAGGACGCGGGGTGAGCGCCCGCCTCCACCTGGTCCGCCACGGACAGACCCCGTCCAACGTCGCCGGCGCCCTCGACACCGCCCTGCCCGGCGCGCCGCTCACCGACCTCGGGCGCGATCAGGCACGGCTGGTGGGCGGGGAGCTGGCCGGCTCGGGAATCAGGCCGTCCGTCGTTCTCAGCTCCGAGGCCGCCCGCGCCCGCGAGACCGCTGGGCTCATCGCCGGGGAGATGGGCCTGCCCACCCAGGCCGTGCCCGGCGTCCACGAGGTGCAGGCCGGCCGCTACGAGATGCGGACCGGTGCCGAGGCGCTCCTGGCCTACAACCGGGTGGTGCGTGACTGGTTGGAGCTCGGCGATCTCGACTCCCGGCTCCCCGACGGTGAGAGTGCCCTGGACGTGCAGGACCGGGCGATGCCGCTGATCGCCGAGCTGCGCGAGTCCTATCTCGACAACGCCGTGGACGTGGTGTTGGTGGTGCACGGCACGCTCATGCGGATGCTCGCCGTGTTCGCCGGCGCCGTCCCCTCGCAGTGGGCGCTGGACAACCGGATCCCCAACTGCGGGGTCATCGAGCTCGCACCGGACGGCCGCGGCTGGGCGTGCGAGCGGTGGGGCGACCACCTGGGGCGACCGGGGTACTGACGGCGGCGGGCTCAGCCCCGATTGAGTTCAGCCCCAGCCGAGCGCGTGGAGCGTCTCCTCGTCGATCCCGAAGTGGTGCGCGATCTCGTGGATCACCGTCACCGCCACCTCGTGGACCAGCTCCTCCTCGGTGGAGCAGAACGCGCACAGTGCGCCCCGGTAGATCGTGATGGTGTCCGGGAGGAACCCCGAGTAGGTGGTGTCGCGCTCGGTCAGCGCCACCCCCTCGTACAGGCCCAGCAGGTCGGGCTCGTCCGGGTGGCGGTCGGCGATGAGCACGACGACGTTGTCCATCGCCTCGAACAGCGCGTCGGGCACCGAGTCCAACGCGTCGTCCACCAGTTCCTCGAATCGCGTCTCGGTGACGCGGAGGCTCACGGCGTCCCGCCGGGCACCGGTACCGACACCGTGCCCTGGCCCGTGTCGGTCGGGGCTCCGGGGACGCTCCCCGGCGGCTGACCCGGCGGCGGGATCTGGGTGGTGGTGGGAGCGACCGGGGTGGCTCCGTCGACCAGCACGCCCTGGCGCGCCGATCCCCGGAGTACCGCGAACGGGCCGGGTTCCGCGGCCTTCATCAACCCGCAGTTGACGGTCCGGCTACCCGTCTGCCACGACACCTCCGAGATCGGGTTGACCAGCGTCGAGATGAGGGTCGTCCGCCGCAGCGCCTCGGCGTCACCGAGGTAGGCGACACCGGCCTCCCGGCAGGCGTCGGCCGTGAGCTCGGACTGCTGGCGGGGGTCCGGCGGGACCGGCCCCTCCGGGAACACACCGGAGACGTCCACGTCGGCGACGATCTCGATCGAGTGGTCCTCCGAACAGGGCGTGGTCGCGCCGGGAAGGCCCTCGTCGGTGAAGCCCAGACAGGTACCCGGGTCCCACCGACGGTGCTGGTCGGCCTCGGCGAACGTGCCCGTCGACAGGGCGGAGCGCCCGTCGAGTTCGGCGGCGGCGACACCGCACAGCACGCTGCGGTCGCCCTTGTCCCAGCCCTCCCCGGACGGCGGCACGACGAGCCCGGTGAAGCGGCCGTCGGGGTCGACCTCGCGCCCGTCGGCGTACCTGGAGATCAGCGGGAGGCAGCGCTCGGTCCCCACCGGCGCCAGCTCGGCGCTGACCGGCAGCGGCGCGCCCTCCCCGAAGCCAGGCACCTGCGACAGGTCGATCCGGGCCGCCACCTCGAACCGGTGCGGCTCGGCGCAGTCCACCGTGTCGAACGAGGTGACGCGGTCCGCGGCGTCGAGCGACCAGGTCAGGCAGGTACCCGGCGCGGCCTCGGCGTACGCGGGCCCCGACAGGGTGCGCGGGTCGACCTGCGGGACGACCGCCGCGATGCGCTCGGCGCGGGAGGAATTGGGATCGTTGATCGCCGACGCCATGAGCGCACCGGTGACCGCCCCGCCGGACAGGATGGCGAGGAGGGAGGCCATGACCGCGCCCCGCGTGCGGAGCAGCGATCGACCACGGCGCGACGATCGGGTGGAAGTGGTCATCGCCTTCCATGATGCCGCAATCGCGCGGTCCCGATAGGATCCACTGCATGAGCGGACAGAACCACGACGAGCCGGCCGGTGCGGACGGCGACGTGCGCTCGCCGCGGGACGGGGTGGACCCGGAGGTCCTCGAGTTCGCACAGATGCTGTTCCAGCTGGCCCGCGACGGCGAGACCGAGCGGCTCGCGGCGTATGTCGACGCCGGGGTGAGCCCGGACCTCACCAACGAGCGGGGCGACGCCCTGCTGATGCTCGCCGCCTACAACGGGCACCCGGACACCGTCCGCGCCCTGCTCCAACGTGGGGCCGAGGTGGACCGCGCCAACGACCGGGGCCAGACGCCGCTGGCGGGAGCGGTGTTCAAGGGATACGGCGAGGTCGTCCGCGCGCTCTTCGAGGCCGGTGCGGACCCCTACGGCGGGACACCCACCGCGGTCGACACCGCGCGCATGTTCGAGAAGGACGCTTTCCTCGAGTTGTTCGGCGTCTGATCCACCCGGGGCCACGGTCGCGGCTCGGGCCGGCCGGGTGGGGCCGCTAGGCTGAGGTGCGTGATCGATCTCAAGCTGCTCCGCGAGAACCCCGACGTCGTCCGCGACTCCCAGCGCACCCGTGGTGAGGACCCGTCGCTGGTCGACCAGCTGCTCACCGCCGACGAGGCTCGCAGGTCCTCGATCGCGGCCGCGGACGGTGCCCGCGCCGAGCAGAAGGCCCACGGCAAGAAGGTCGGACAGGCCTCGCCCGACGAGCGGCCTGCGCTGCTCGAGGCCGCGGGCGCGCTGAAGCAGGCGGTCAAGGACGCCGAGGAGGCCGAGAAGACCGCCGCGGCGGAGGTCGACCGACTCCAGCGGCTGCTGTCCAACGTCGTCGAGGAGGGCACGCCCGCCGGCGGCGAGGACGACTTCGTGGAGATCGAGCGCGTCGGCGAGATCCCGACCTTCGACTTCGAGCCGAAGGACCACCTCGAGCTGGGCGAGAGCCTGGGGCTGCTCGACATGGAGCGCGGAGCGAAGGTCTCCGGCGCGCGTTTCTACTTCCTCACCGGCTACGGCGCCCTGCTGCAGCTGGGCATGCTGCAGCTGGCGGCGCAGAAGGCGACCGCCAACGGCTTCACGATGATGATCCCGCCCGTTCTGGTGCGACCGGAGATCATGCAGGGCACCGGGTTCCTCGGCGCGCACGCCGACGAGGTCTACAAGCTCGACGCCGACGACCTCTACCTGGTCGGCACCTCCGAGGTGGCGCTCGCCGGCTACCACCAGGGCGAGATCCTCGACCTGTCCGACGGCCCGAAGCGCTACTGCGGTTGGTCCTCCTGCTTCCGCCGTGAGGCCGGCAGCCACGGCAAGGACACCCGCGGCATCATCCGCGTCCACCAGTTCGACAAGGTGGAGATGTTCTCGTGGTGCAGGCCCGAGGAGGCGCACGCCGAGCACAAGCGTCTGCTGGGGTTCGAGAAGGAGATGCTCGAGGCGATGGGCCTGCCGTACCGCGTCATCGACATCGCGGGCGGCGATCTCGGTTCCTCGGCGGCCAGGAAGTACGACTGCGAGGCGTGGGTCCCCACCCAGGGCACCTATCGCGAGCTCACCTCGACCTCCAACTGCACGACGTTCCAGGCCCGCCGCCTGGGTGTGCGGTACCGCGATGACGAGGGTCGGACGCAGACCGCCGCCACCCTCAACGGCACCCTCGCCACGACGCGGTGGCTGGTGGCGATCCTCGAGAACCACCAGCAGGCCGACGGCTCCGTCGTGGTGCCGGAGGCGCTGCGGCCGTTCGTCGGCAAGGACGTGCTCGAGCCGGTCCGCTGACCCCGCACCGCGGGTGGTTGCCGGGGTGTCCGGGGACGACGACGAGGTCGTCGGACGCCTCGCGGGCCGCCGCCCGGGTCACGGGCGGAACAGCATCATCACGCCGCTCGCGCTGGCGCACGTCCGGCCGTCGGTGTCGGTGACCCGGACCTGCACCACGCACGTCGACCGGCCCGCGTGCTCGACCTCCGCGCGGATCGTGGCGGGCGTGCGCTCCAACCGGAGCGCCCGGATGTACCGCACGGTGAGGTCGAGGGTGCTGTAGCCGACGCCCTCCTCCACGACCGTCGCCGTCGCGTAGCCGAGCGCCGTGTCCACCCACCCGGAGACGATCCCGCCGTGGACCGTCCCGCCGTTGTTCAGCGCCCACTCCGCGGGCTCGGCCGTCATGGTCACCGTGCCCACCTCGGCCGCGGACAAGCGGACGCCGAGCGTGTGCGCGCCGGGGGAGAGGTGTCGCTCGCCGTCGATGATGAGGCGCAGCGCTTCCAGACCCGCGTGCACGCTGCGCTCGGCCGCATCCGGCAGGGCGGGCCAGGAGTAGTGGCGGCCGCGTGCCACCGGGTCGACCGAATCGAAGGGGGCGTCATCCACCCCGCCGAACCTACCGGCAGGGGCGGGCACCAGTGTCGGTGCGGGCGGCTACGCTGGTGGCCGTGGAGCTGCTCTATACGGGGATCATCGGGTTCGCCCGCACAATGTTCAAGGTCCAGGGCCTGGACCTCACGATTCGCGGGGAGCGCAACTTCCCCGAGGTCGGTGGGGCGGTGGTGGTGATGAACCACACCGGGTACCTCGACTTCGTCTACGGCGGCATCCCGGCGCGCGTGCACAAGCGGTTCATCCGCTACATGGCCAAGGTCGAGGTGTTCGACCACAAGGTGTCCGGGCCGATCATGCGCGAGCTCAAGCACATCCCCGTCGACCGGACGGCGGGCAAGGCGTCCTTCGACGAGGCCGTCGCCCGTCTCCGGGCCGGCGAGCTGGTCGGCGTGTTCCCCGAGGCCACCATCAGCCGCAGCTTCGAGGTCAAGGGCTTCAAGTCGGGTGCGGTGCGGATGGCACTGGCGGCCGATGTCCCCATCATCACCGTGACCCTGTGGGGATCGCAGCGGGTATGGACCAAGGGCTTGCCCAAGAAGCTGCTGCGCCCCAAGGTGCCGATCATGATGGAGGTCGGCGAACCGATGGCGGCCTACGAGCCGATCGAGGAGTGCACCGAGGAACTGCGCTCGCGCATGCAGGCCACCCTCGAGCGTCTCCAACAGGAGTACGCGGAGCGCTACGGCGCCTACCCGGCCGGCGCCAACTGGGTGCCCGCCCGCCTCGGCGGTTCCGCCCCCACGTTGGAGGAGGCCACCGCCCTGGACGAGGCCGAGCACGCCGAGCGCATGCGACGCCGTGCCCAGAAGGCAGTCGACCCGGGTGCCGATGCCGGTGACGAGCCGGAGGGACCGGCGGGCCCGGACGCTCCGTGACCCGTTCCCGACCGCTGCTCGTCGCCTCCGACGTCGACGGGACCCTGATCGACAACGATCACCTCGTCCCGGCCGCGAACCGGGCCGTCGTGGCGGACCTCGTCTCGGACGGGGCCACGTTCGTCCTGGCCACCGGACGCCCGCCGCGCTGGCTGCCCCAGGTGGTCGACCAGTTGCCCGTCGCGCCCCTGGCGGTCTGCGCCAACGGCGCCGTCATCATGGACACCGACAGTGGCGAATTCCTGGCCACCAGTCTCCTCGATCCCGAAACGCTCGCCGCGATCGACGAGGTGCTGCGCAGGCTGCTGCCCGGAAGCGGGATCGCGGCCGAGCGCCTGGGCGCCGACGCCGCGGATGCCGACTTCGTGGCCAGCCCGGACTACGAACACGCCTGGATCCATCCCGCGCACCTCGAGGTGGGCCACGACGAGGTCCTCTCCGAGCCGGTGCTCAAACTGCTCGCCCGGGTCCCCGGTATGCCGAGCGCCGACATGGTGGCGGCACTGCGCGGGGAGGTGGACCACCTGGCGGACCTCACCTACTCGACCACCGACGGGCTGATCGAGTTCGCGGCCCGCGGTGTGACCAAGGCGAGTGGGCTGTCCCGGATCGCGGCGGGGACGGCGGCCGGCGCGGCCGTCCCGTCCGACGCGGTTCCTGTCACCGTCGCGTTCGGCGACATGCCCAACGATCTGGAGATGCTGCGCTGGGCGGATCACGGGGTCGCGATGGGCAACGCGATCCCCTCCGTGCACGCGGCCGCCGACGAGGTCACGCTCACCAACGACGAAGCCGGGATCGCGCACGTCCTACGGCGTTGGTGGGGCTGAGCGCCTGACCCGACCGGGGCCCTGTCGAAATGGGATGCGGACCGGTCCCCACCACTTCCCCGGTGTGCACGCCGCCCCTGGTGCGGGGAGGGGTGCACACCTGGTGGGACCCGGTCCGCACGATGTGGTCGGCCGGCGCGCGCCCGGTGATCGGGCGGCGCCGGCCGAGGATCAGGGGTTCGGTTCGACCGTGAGCTCCCGCGTCGCCGGGTCGTAGACCAGCGTGCCGCCGACGAACCGCTGGGCGACCGTTCCGTCGGCGCGCTCGGCCTCCGCGGAGACCGGCAGTCCGAGCGGACCGTGCTCGAAGCCCTGGGCGGCCCACGCGTCACCGATCACGCCCCACACGGGGTGCGTGCCCGTCTCGGGGGAGGAGTACAGCGCCCCGTTCTCGTGCTTGACCAGGGAGACGTCGCCGAAGCGCTGGACTCCGGACAGTGCCTTGCCGAGCGGGCCGGACAGCTTCTGGGCGAGGCCGGAGAAGTCGCGGCTGAGTACGTTCTGCGCCGAGCCCGCGTCGAGGCCGATGGCGTCCTGCACCGACCCCGCGTCGAGCGGGATGTCCGACAGCGACTTGCCGCCGGTGAGGATCCGGGTCAGGGTCGCGGAATCGAGCTTGCCGCCGGTGAGGACTGTCCGCAATGCGGAGGTCACGGCCTCCTGGACGCTTCCCTGGGTGATGACCGACGGGAGATCCGCGCTACCGGTGCCACCACCCGTGCCACCGCCGTCACCACCCGTTCCACCGCCGTCACCGGTGCCACCGCCCGTGCCCGTGCCCGGGCTGGGGCTCGGCTGGGTCGGGGCCGGGGCGCCGCCCCCGCCGCTCTTGGCGTAGGAGGCCGCGATGTCGCGGATCTGGCCCATCTTGGCGTACCCGGAGTTGCCCGGGCAGGACGTGAGGCCGACGTCGCGGTGGGCGAAGATGTTGGGCAGCCGGACGGCGGTCCCGTACGAGTACTTGGTGTACGAGGTGCCCTCGGAGTAGTGGGTGTCGGTGCCCTTGGGGTCGACGCCGGCGACGGAGAGGCGCCAGCCGATGATCTCGCCGACCTTGCGAACGGTGGCGTCCGACGGGGAGACGGTCGAGTAGTCGCCCATCATCGAGATGCCCCAGGTGTTGCCGTTGAAGCCGCCGGCGTGGGCGCCCTGGACGTTGCGGCTGAGTCCTCCGTGGCGGCCCTCGAAGGCCTGGCCGTACTTGTCGACCAGCACGTTGTATCCGACGTCGCACCAGCCGAGCGTGCGTGCGTGGTACGTGTAGATGCCGCGCATGACGCTGGCCGACCCCTCGCGGGAGTAGTCGTTGCTGCCCGCCGTGTGGTGCACGACCGCCGCGGCGAGGGTGGGGTCGTAGCTCGCGCTGCGGCAGCGGATCGACTCGTCGGCGCCCCAGCCGGAGCGGGAGATGATCGACGGCTGCCTGGCCGCGATGTCCCCGTGCGCGCCGCTGCCGCCGGAGGCGGTGATGTCGGCGAACGCCTCGGGATCGGGCGTCGGGGTGTCGTCGGGGGAGAGCAGGACGGCCTTGACCGAGGCGGGTTCGATCGAATCGGCGCTGCCCGAGCCGGCGTCGAGGCCCGAGGTCTCGGCCACGGGCTTGATGTCCGCGTAGCGGGTCGGCACCGGCGGGGTGCCGGCGGCGGCTGGCCGGGCCGGCTCGGACGTCGGGCCGGCGGGAGCAGAAGTCCGGGGAGCGGCGGGTTCGGCCGCGCGGGTGGCTGCGACGTCCGCGTCAGCGGGGGCGGAATCAGCGGCGCCGGTATCAGCGGCGGCGGGAGCGGCGTCTTCGGTGGGCTTCGCGGGGGCCGGGGCGGCCTCGTCGTCGGGGACGGTGACCTCGGGCGCGTCGGCCAGCGAGGTGTCGGCGAGGTCGATCCCGGAGAGCGTGATCTGGACGGCGGTGGTGTCGGTACCCAGGTAGACGGGCTCGGTGCCGCCGGTGCCGGTGACGCTCTCGCCCTTGCCGTCGGTGGACTCGGCCTCGTACCAGGGGCCCCACGAGCCGTCGGGGTTCTGGGCGCGCAGGGTGGCGACGGCGGCCGGGTTGTGCCCCTTCCACGTGACGCCGGCCATCGAGAACGGTGTGTCCGAGGTGACCTGGCGGACCGTGGTGCCGCCGGAGGCGATGTCGGTCTCCACGCCGACGGCGGGGGGCGCCTCGGCCAGCGGGACCTCGGTCTCGGCGGTGGGCAGGGCGCTGCCCGCGGTGGTGGCGATGTCGTCGCCGGACTGGACGACCTGGTCCGCCCCGTACACGGCGAGGGGCGTGACGACGGACGCCGCGACCGCCACCGCCAGGGCGAGGGTCCGGCGTCGACCACTGATGTACAGGGGGCGGCGTCGTGTTCTCAAGGGCTTCTCCAGATCAGATGTCTGTGTCCCGAAGCTGCTCACCTGCGGGGCACAACTGCCCGGAGGCCGCACCGGAGCGCGACCACTGGGACGAATGTGACGAACGGGGTCAATGTTATCCAAGAAACTCGTGAAACCAAGTGATAAAGACGTGAATATTGAGACTACAGGGATGTAGTTTCGAACCGGCGTACGACGGCGCCGACGCCCCACCTGCACCGTGGGCCACCGCGGTCGGCTCGAGAACTCGCCCACCTCGTCGTCGTCGGCGTGCCCTGAACCCACCCCCGACCCGCCGGATACCCTGGGACCCGCACCCGCGCCGACCGGCGCGCGGTCAGGCGAGCGGCCCCGGGCGCACTACTCCCGGACGGCCCGCCGCGACGGACGACGGAAAGGCCCGACGGTTATGGCAGGCGAACGGCAGTGGGACACCTACGACCTCATCGTGGTGGGGTCGGGCTTCTACGGCCTGACCGTCGCCGAGCGGGCGGCGACGGAGCTCGGCAAGCGCGTCCTGGTGCTCGATCGGCGCCACCACATCGGCGGCAACGCCTACTCCGAGGCCGAGCCCGAGACCGGCATCGAGATCCACAAGTACGGCGCGCACCTGTTCCACACCTCGAACGAGCGCGTGTGGGAGTACGTCAACCGCTTCACCGACTTCACCGGGTACCAGCACCGCGTGTTCGCCATGCACAAGGGCACGGCCTACCAGTTCCCCATGGGGCTGGGTCTCATCAACCAGTTCTTCGGCCGCTACTACTCGCCCGACGAGGCCCGCGCGCTCATCGCCGAGCAGGCCGCCGAGTTCTCCGCCGAGGACGCGGCCAACTTCGAGGAGAAGGCCATCTCCCTGATCGGCCGCCCGCTGTACGAGGCGTTCATCAAGGACTACACGGCCAAGCAGTGGCAGACCGACCCCAAGAACCTGCCGGCTGGCAACATCACCCGCCTGCCCGTCCGGTACACGTTCGACAACCGCTACTTCAACGACACCCACGAGGGCCTGCCCGTCGACGGCTACACCGCGTGGCTGGAGAACATGGCGGCGGACGACAAGATCGACGTGGCGCTCGACACCGACTGGTTCGACGTCCGTGAGGCCGTGCGCGCCGCGAGCCCCGACGCGCCGGTGGTCTACACCGGCCCGCTGGACCGCTACTTCGACTACGCCGACGGCGAGCTGGGCTGGCGCACCCTGGACTTCGAGACCGAGGTGCTGCCGATCGGCGACTTCCAGGGCACCCCGGTGATGAACTACAACGACGCGGAGTACGACTACACCCGCATCCACGAGTTCCGCCACTTCCACCCGGAGCGCAAGAACTACCCCACGGACAAGACCGTGATCATGCGCGAGTACAGCCGCTTCGCCGAGCGCGACGACGAGCCGTACTACCCGATCAACGAGTCCACAGACCGCGAGCGGCTGGCCGCCTACCGCGAGCGGGCCAAGGCCGAGACCGCCGCCAACAAGGTGCTGTTCGGCGGCCGCCTGGGCACCTACCAGTACCTCGACATGCACATGGCCATCGCCTCGGCGCTGACGATGTTCGACAACACCCTGGCGCCGCACCTGCGGGACGGCGCCGCGCTGGCCGAAGGCTGAGCCTGCTCGCCGCGGCGCCGGGCCCGCACCGCGTGCCTGACCCCCAGGATCCGCTACTCGGAATCGGGATCCGCTACTCCTATCGGGATAGCGGATCCCCAGTCGGGGTAGCGGATTCGGCGGTGGTGCTGCCGGCCGGGGCGACGAGCCCGCGCACGACCGCGTCGCGCTGGGCGATGTGCACCAGCGTGGGCTTGGCCTCGCCGAGGTGCTCGAGCACCGGGGTGACCGAGGTCCAGAAGCGGCTCAGCGAGCTCAGCCCCTCGTTCTCCGCCCGGGCCTGGGCGCGCTCGGCGCGGGTGTCGTCGGCCCGGGTCGGGTGGAGGGCCGCGCGTTTGCCCTCGATCCGGTCGTCCTTGCGCTGGGAGATCACGTAGCCCAGCGCGAACGCCACACTCCGCGGCATCCGACCGGACAGCAGGACCTGCGCCTCCGGGTAGTCGTCGAGGACCTGTTCGACCGCGCCGGACAGTTCCTCGACGAGCCGAGCGAAGGCCCGCCGGTCTATCTGTCGCCCGCTCGCGCCCGGGTACCACCGTCCGGCGGGGAGCGTCCATGGGACCAGGGTCTGGGCTGCTCCCGGGCCGGCGTCGCCCGTGCGGTCACCGTTCGTGCCGGTGGCGCCGCCCGCGCCGTCGGTGGGGCCGACGACGACGACGAGGTCCGCCGCCTCCCGCAGTGGATGGCCCGCGTCCACCTCGGACACCGGACCGCCCCCGTCCAGCTGGAGGGAGAGCCAGACCCGCTGCACGGAGGTCCGGTCGGCCCGCGCCGCGGTCGCCGACCCGGTGGGGAGGGTGACCATCGAGAGTTCGGCTCCGGGTTGGCTGCGGCGGGACCGCCACCGGCGCTCGGCCCACATGTCGTCGCCGTCGTCGAAGTACACCGTCCGCACGCCCGTGTCGCCGCCGGGCAGGCGACGCCTGCGGGCCTCGACCGGCAGTTCGGCGAGATGGGTGCGCTCGCGCAGGAGGACGTCGTATCCGACCGCCAGCGCCGCCGGGAACGCGAGGTTGGGGGCCAGGACGAAGCCTGTCGCGTCGTCGTCGTCGTTCATCGCCCGCTCGAGCTCGTCGGAGACGTGGTCGACCTCGCGGCGCAGGTCCACCACCTCGTTCGCGGTGCCGAACCACCCGGTGGCCGAACGGAAGCCCAGGCTGCGGGCGTTGGCCACGTCCACCGCGGCGCGCATCCGGTCCGCGCTCTCGGCCGGCAGCAGGCGCAGGTAGTACAGGGTGCCGTTGTGGGCGAGCAGCCATGCCCGCAGGGCCATCGCCACGACGAGCACGACGAGGGTGCCGATGAACCAGCCCAGCCGGGACGGGGACGTGCAGGCTTCGGACCACAGGTCCGGCACGGAGGAGATCGTGCACGAGGCGTCTCGGGTGATGAGGTCCTCCGCGACGAGGCCGCCGAACGCGGTCGTCAGGGCGACGGTGAGGGCGATGAGCGTTTCCAGGATGAACACCCGGTCGAGACTATCGCCGACCGGTGTCGCCGCCACCGACCACCTGCGGCACTAGGCTCGGGGCATGACACGGACGACGATCGCCCCGGCCCTGCGCCTGCTCGTGGTGCTCGCCGGCGCCGCGGCACTGGCGCTCCTCCTGTTCCCGCTCACGCCGGTCCGCGCGCAGGCGCCGGCTCCCGCCCCCGCGCCGGCCCCGGCGCAGACGGTCGAGGTCGGCATCACCGACCGTGCGGGCGTGCTCTCACCCGGAGACCAGGACCTGCTCCGCACCGAGACCGGACGCATTGCGTTCCCGCCGCAGGTGGCGCACGTCGAGTACCTGGTCTTCGACGACGACGGCGACAACCTCAACGACACCACCGAGCGCTTCGCCCAGGCCGAGCGACCGGACCTCGTGGCGCAGGACAGGGAGAAGTGGGCGCCGGGGACCCTGATCGTGGCCAACGACACGGAGGCGCGTGACGTCGGCATCTACTGCGGTGACGACGTGTGCGCCGCGCTCGACCTCTTCGAGGGCGGTCACCTCGACGGTTCACTCGAGGCGATGAAGGACCCGATGCGGCGTGAGAACCACGCGGTCGGGCTGCTGGCGGGTGCGCAGGCGGCGGCCGATCCCACGGTGCAGGCGCCGGAGCCGGAGCCCGCGCCGGCGTGGCTGCCGTGGGCGTTCGCCGGGGCGGGGGTGGTCGTCGCGGGCGCGGTCGGCGCCGGGGTCGCGGCGAGCCGCAAGAAGAAGGCGACGACGGCGAGGGAGCGCTACGACCGGGTCTCCCGCGAGTACGGACGGGTGGCGGGGGAGCTCAACGGGCTGGACATCCGCGCCAACTCGCTCACCTCGCCGTTGGCCGATGACGAGCTGCGCTCCCAGTGGGAGGACGTGCGCGGCCGGTTCCTCGCGCTGGACGAGGTCATGGGCCGGATCGGTGACCTGCGGCCCGACTCGACAGACGCCGAGTTCCGGGCCAAGGCCGGTGACATCGACACCGCCCACACCACGGTCGACCAGATGATCACGGCGGAACAGAACATCGACCAGCTCTTCCGCATGGAGCAGGGGGACGCCGACGTGCGCCGCCGCCAGCTCGGCGAGCTGCACGAGGACATGCTCGCCGCCGCTCTGGGGACGAAGGACGAGCGGCTGGCCGCCGAGGCCCGGGCCCTGGACGCCCGCGCCGACGAGCTGGCCCGGGATACTCAGGCCCCCGACTTCATGGGCCGCTACGCCCGGCTCGTCGTGGACTACCGGCTCGTCGTGGAGGCGATCCGGGCCCGCGAGATGGCGGATGTCGAGGCGGCGGATGACGCGGGCGACCGCCACGCGCCCCGGCTGTACGACCGCGACTGGCGGGCCGGCTACGGCTACAACGGCTTCGTCCCGTACTACGTGGTCTCCAGCTGGCACGCGCACGACGTGCAGGCGGCGCAATCCGCGAGTTCGACCAACACGGGCTACTCCAACGCGTCGTTCTCGGGCGGCGGCGGCTCCAGCGGGTACTGACTCCCGGCCCGCGACCGGCGCGACCCGCGCGCTCCGGCAGGGGCGCGCGGGTCGTGGCTCAGCCCTCGACGATCTCCACGGATTCGATCGTGTGCAGCGTCTGCGGGCGGCCCTGCGGGCTGCCGTCGTCCTCTATCGCGGTGACGGCGTCCATCCCGTCGGTGACGGTGCCGAAGAGGCTGTAATCCGGCGGCAGCGAGACGCCGGAATCGCCGGTGACGATGAAGAACTGGGAGCCGTTGGTGTCCGGTCCGGCGTTGGCCATGGCCATCGACCCGATCTCGTACTCGCCGGACTCGGGCAGCTCGTCGGCGAACTCGTATCCCGGGCCGCCGCTGCCGGTGCCCTGCGGGTCGCCGCCCTGGATCATGAAGCCGGGGATGACACGGTGGAAGGTGATGCCCTCGTAGTACTTGTTGCGGGCCAGGAACACGAAGTTGTTCACCGTCTCCGGGGCCTTCTCCTCGAGCAGGTCCACGGTGACGGGGCCGGCGTCGGTGCTGATGACGGCGGAGTAATCGACGCCGTCGGTCAGACACATCGGCGGGGCCGAGTCGAACGAGGTGGTGCGCTCCGCTGCGCCCTCGGCGGGCGGACACTCGGCCGCGCCCCCGGACCCGCCGGACTCGCGGCCCTCGGACTGCGACGCCGCGGTCGCCCCAGTGGTCGCCGCGTCGTCGGACGGGGCGTCATCGGAGCCACACCCGGCGAGCGCGAGGGGCGTGGCGAGGGCGAGCACCCCCAGGGCGGTGCGGACGGTCGGGCGGCGGCGGGCGGATCCGGTGAGGTGCATGGGACGAACCTACTTCTTCCGCCGGCCCGGGTGGGCCGCGGCGCGTGCTGGACTGGGCATCACGCCCCTGACGGGTACGATCGACCCGGCTTTCCTGCCCGCCGTGCGGGCAGGGCGAGGCGCAGCAAGGCTGATGAGGGCGGCCCCCGGCCGTCGGGACGGGGACTGGCACACATGGAACACCACGGCCACCACGAACTGATCGACGAGATCGAGCGGTCGGTCGTCGCGCTCTCCGCTCCACGTGGCCGGGAATGCCTCCAACGCATCATCCTGCCGCGGGCCGGTGAGCCGCTCGACGTGCGCTCGCTCTACCTCGCCGAGGCGCCCACCAACGTCCGGCGCGCGCACTCCTCCGCCCGGACCTCGCTGCGGATCGGGGCCGACTCCGAGGTCTCGTTCGCCACCTACTTCAACGCGTTCGCCGCGGCGTACTGGCGGCGCTGGTCCGTCCTCGGCGAGGTCGTCCTCCGGCTGACGGTGCGCGGTTCCGGTCGCGTGGACCTGTACCGCTCCAAGATCGACGGCTCGCGTATCGCGGTCACCGGTGACGTCGTCGGTGAACCGGGCCGCGCCGACCAGGTGACGACGGTCGAATTCGTCTGCGACCTGGGCCCGTTCGAGGACGGCGGCTGGATCTGGTTCGACCTCACCTCCGACACGGACGTGGAATTGCTCGCCGGCGGGTGGTACTCCTCGGTCGACGCGCCGTCCACGCGCCCCGACGCCCGCCCGGACGGCACGCCCGACCCGGCGGTGCAGGTGCCCAACGACCGGCGGGTCACCGTCGGCATCCCCACGTTCAACCGGCCCGGCGACGCGGTGGCCGCGTTGCGGGCACTGACCTCCGATCCCGAGGTCGACGCCGTGATCGACGCCGTCCTCATGCCCGACCAGGGCGACCGCAAGGTCCGCGAGGAGCCCGGCTTCGCGGAGGCGGCGGAGTTCCTCGGGGACCGACTCCACATCTTCGACCAGCCCAACCTCGGCGGCTCGGGCGGCTACAGCCGCATCATGTACGAGGCGCGCAGGCTGACCGATTCCCCGTACATCCTGTACATGGACGACGACATCGAGATCGAGCCCGACTCGATCCTGCGGGCCCTGGCGTTCGGACGCTTCTCCACCGTCCCGATGCTGGTCGGCGGGCAGATGCTCAACCTGCAGGAACGCAGCCACCTGCACACCATGGGCGAGGTGGTGGGCGCCCACGACTTCATGTGGACCGCCGCCCCGCACGCGGACTACGACTACGACTTCTCGCGCTACCAGCTGACGGACCGCGAGAACCCCAAGCCGCTGCACCGCCGCATCGACGTGGACTACAACGGCTGGTGGATGTGCCTCATTCCGCGCGTGGTCGCCGAGAAGATCGGGCAGCCGCTTCCGCTGTTCATCAAGTGGGACGACGCCGAATACGGGCTGCGCGCGCGGCAGGCCGGCCATCCCACCGTCACCATGCCGGGCGTGGCGATCTGGCACATGGCGTGGTCGGACAAGGACGACGCGATCGACTGGCAGGCCTACTTCCACCTGCGCAACCGCCTGGTGGTGGCGTCGATGTACCACGACGGCGACCACAGGGGCATCATGCAGTCCAGCCTCAAGGCGCTGGTCAAGCACCTGGTGTGCCTCGAGTACTCGACGGTCGCCATCCAGATCGAGGCCATCCGCGACTTCCTGAAGGGGCCCGAGGCCCTGTACGAACTGCTGCCCACCGCGCTGCCCAAGGTGCGCGCGATGCGGGCGGAGTTCCCCGACGCGGTGGTCATCCCGTCGGCCGTCGACCTGCCCGCACCGTCGGGTGGCCCGGCGGGCATCCACTCCGAGCCGAGGGGCCCGGTCCGCAAGGCGGTGGCGCTGGCGCGGGGCCTTGCCCACACCCTGAGCAGGGACGACAAGACGCACCACGAGGTGCCGCAGGCGAACTTCCCGCCGATCGAGGCCCGCTGGTACTCGCTCAGCAGGGTCGACGGCGCGACCGTCACCACCGCCGACGGTCGCGGGGTCGTCTACCGCAAGCGCGACCGCGACCTCGCCGCCGCCCTGTTCAAGGAGTCGGCCGCCGTGCACCGTGAGCTGTTCCGCCGATTCCCGGAGATGCGCCGCCGCTACCGCGACGCCCACGCCGATCTCGTAACCAAGGAGGCCTGGGGCCGTGTCTTCGAATCCTGATCCGGTGGTGTCCGATCCCGCCGTGGAGATCCCCGTACCGACCGGCGAGGTCCGGTTGCTGGCGGCGATCCAGCGTCAGCTGTTGGCCGTGCCCGGTTCCCGGGAGGCGGCCGTGACGCTATCGCATGTCGGCGAGCACGCGCTGGGATGGATGGCGGTCGCGGCAACGGGAATGGCCGTCGATCCGGCCCGCCGCGGTCGGTGGGCGATGGTCGGCGTCGGCAGCGTCGGCGCCCATGCCACCTCCGTCGTCGTCAAGCGCGTCATCCGTCGGCGGCGACCGGACCACCCCGCGGTGACCGTCGGCGTCGGTACCCCCTCCAAGCTCAGTTTCCCGTCGTCCCACGCCACGTCGACCACCGCATTCGCGCTGCTCGCGGGGTCGGTGGTCGGGGTCCCGGTGGCGCCGGCGCTCGTGCCGGTCATGCTGGCGTCCAGGTTGGTGCTGGGAGTCCACTACCCTTCGGATGTGTTCGCCGGAGCCGCGGTCGGCGCGGGCTGCGCTGCGCTCACCCGCGCCGTGTGGCCCTCGGCCGCCGTCCAGAGCGTGCTGCCCGAGACACTGCGCGACGGCGCGGCGGGCCCAGGCGTCACCCAGAACCGCGAGGAGAAGCGATGACCGATCAGTCCGGAGCGCCGGTGACCCGGGGCGGGGCAGACCACCACCTCCTCGGCGCGGAACCGCACACCGCCAACGAGATCGACGACATCGCCGAGGCGGAGGAGGACGCCAAGGGCGCGCCGCCCAAGAACCTCCTCGACGGGATGGTCAAGGCCCTCCGGCCGCGTCAGTGGGTCAAGAACGTCCTCGTCATCGCCGCGCCCGCGGCGGCCGGGTCCCAGACCCTCACCGACGGCAGCGTCCTGTTCTCGGTGTTCATCGCGTTCGTGGCGTTCTGCATGGCCGCCTCGAGCGTGTACCTCATCAACGACGCGTTGGACGTCGAGGCCGACCGCGCCCACCCGACCAAGCGGTTCCGCCCCATCGCGGCGGGCGTCCTGCCCGTGGGGTTGGCGTACGGCATGGCGGTGGTGCTCATCATCGCGTCGATCGCCATCTCGGTGCTGCTGGCGCACCCGGCCCTGGCGATCGTCGTGGCCGTGTACATCGTCCTGCAGCTCATGTACTGCTTCGGGCTCAAGCACCAGCCGGTGCTCGACATCGCATTCGTCTCCTCCGGCTTCCTGCTGCGCGCGGTCGCCGGTGGCGCGGCCGCCGAGGTCGAGATCTCGCAGTGGTTCCTGCTGGTCATGGCGTTCGGTTCGCTGTTCATGGCCGCCGGCAAGCGCTACGCCGAGCTGAGCCTGCACCTGAAGACCGGCGCCAAGATCCGCAAGGCGTTGGAGAGCTACACCCCCACCTACCTGCGGTTCGTCTGGACGCTCTCGGCGACGGTGCTCGTGCTCTGCTACGCCCTGTGGGCGTACGACCGCGGCTCCGACCCGACGCAGCCGAACGGGGCGGCGATCTGGCTGCAGATCTCGATCGTGCCGTTCACCATCGCCGTCCTGCGCTACGCGGTCGACGTCGACGCCGCGCAGGCCGGCGAGCCCGAGGACATCGCCCTCGGCGACCGCGTCCTGCAGGTCCTCGCGGCGCTGTGGGTCCTCACCGTCGTGATGGGCGTCTACATCGTCCCGTCGATCGCCTGAGTCCGGCGGACGGACGATGTCGCAGGTGACGGCGGCGCGCCGGTTCGTGCGCACCGGGACGGTCTTCTGGACCGGGGTCGTGGTGGTGGTGGCGGTCTTCTTCGCCGGCGCCTGGCAGCGCCGGTGGATCGCCGACGACGGCCTCATCGTCCTGCGCACCGTCCGCAACCTCATCGCCGGCAACGGCCCGGTGTTCAACGCGGGGGAGCGGGTCGAGTCCAACACCTCCACGCTGTGGACGTACCTCATCTACGGCGTCCACGAGATCGTCGGGTACCGGCTCGAACTGGTCGTCCTGGGCGTGGCGCTCACGCTGAGCATGCTCGCGGTGGTGTTCGCGATGCTGGGCACCCACGTGATGTACCGCGGCACCGGCCGCGCACCCGCCGGTGGGCCGATGGTGCTGCTGCCATTCGGCGTGCTGGTCTACGTGATGCTGCCCCCGGCCCGCGACTTCGCCACCTCGGGTCTCGAGACGGGCCTGGTCATCTGCTGGATCGGCGCCATGTGGCTGGGGTTGCAGCTGTGGGCGCGGGCGCCCCATCGTGAGGGCCGGTTCGGCCTGCCCACCCCGGGCACGGCCGCGATCGCCTTCCTCGCCGGGCTCGGCCCCCTGGTCCGCCCCGAGATGGCGCTGGCCGCAGCGGCGTTCCTGGCGCTGATGGCCGTCGCCCACCAGTCGTGGCGTCACCTCGGGTGGTTGGTGGTGATCGCCGGCACGGTCCCGGTGGTCTACCAGGTCTGGCGGATGTCGTTCTACGCGCTGCCGTACCCGCTCACGGCCGTGGCCAAGGACGCCGGCGGGTCGAAGTGGGACAAGGGCGCCGAGTACCTGTGGAACCTGCTGTCGCCGTACGTCCTGCTGGTGCCGCTGGCCGCCGTGCTCGTCGCGGGACTGGTCGCCCTCTGGGCCCGCCTCGCCCCCCGCCCCGGAAATCCGCTACTCCCGCTCCGGATCCGCTATCCGGATTCGGCTAGCGGATCCCGAGGGACGGTAGCGGATCCGCGGGGTGGCGACGACGAGGGCGGTCGCCTGTCGCGGCTGCGCCGCCGGGCCCGCTCCACCCCGGTCGTCACGATCGTGTTCCTCGTGGTGGCACTGGTGATGCTGCTCTACGTCATCCGCGTCGGCGGCGACTTCATGCACGGCCGTGTGCTGCTGCCGTCCCTGTTCCTGCTGCTCCTGCCGGTCTCGGTGGTGCCCCTCCCCGTCGGTCCCGCCAGCGGGTCCGCGGAGGCCTCGGTGCGCCGGGTGGCGGTCCCGGCGATCGCGGCTGCGTGGCTCGTCGTCGTCGGCTGGGCGGTGACCGTCCAGGTCACCGAGGACCCGTTCCGGGAGGAACCGGAGTCGATCACGTCGGCGGGGATCGTCGACGAGCGCCAGTTCTACATCCAGCGGACCGGGCACAGGCACCCGTTGCTCGCCGAGGACTATCTGGACTTCCCCCGGATGCGGGCCCTGGTGAACGACGTCACCCGGAACCGGACCGGCGCGGTGTTCCTCCCGGTGCCGGGGTTCCAGGACCGGTGGGACGTGGTGTCCTACGACAGGCCGATGCCCGGGTTGGCACCGTTCGAGCTGCCGGAGGAGCCCCTCAAGACGGTGGTGTTCCTCAACCTCGGCATGACCAGCATGAACCTGCCGCTCGACGTGGACGTCTACGACACCGTCGGGCTCGCCTCGCCGCTGGCCGCGCACACGGACCGTATGGAGGACGGCCGGATCGGGCACGACAAGTTCCTGCCGTACGACTGGGTGCTCGCGCGCACCGGAGTCGTGGAGGACCCGGTCAACTTCCCGCGGTGGATCGACGTCAACTGGGTGAACCAGGCCGAGGTCGCGCTCCAGTGTCCCGCCACGCAGGCACTCATCGAGTCCTACACGGCCCCGTTGACCCTCGAGAGGCGTTGGTCCAACGTGGTGAATGCATTCTCATACGCCGAGTACAGGATCAACAGAATCCCTGCGTACGAGGTCCAGAGGTGCGGGCTGCCGATGCCGGAGGAAGTGGAGAAGTATCAGGGCACTCGGTAGTGTTGCGCACGCTGTTGTCTCGAAACGGTAACAGTCGGGGGTCGAAATGGTCCCCGACCTGTAACACCTGCCCCAAAGTGCGCGACAGTATCGATGAACTCGATGTCGCAGTTCCGGTCCTCCCCCTGGTGGGGCCGGTCCGATGAACGTCACCGATGCCCTCCCGGGCACCAGGAACGAACAAAGGAACACACGAATGTCCCATTCCACCCTCCGGCGCAGGTTCGCCGCCGGGCTCACCGCACTGGCGACGGCCGCAGGGCTCGTCGTCGGCGCCCCGGCCCTGGCCGGTGCCCAGGCGACCGAGCAGGGCTCGTCGGCCAGCCTCGGGTCCGCGGGCTCGGCTGCCGCGCCGCCCGCCGCCCCCGCGTTCCGGCCGGCCGGTGGTGACGAGAACCCGGTGGGTTTCCGTAACTGGCTGCGTCCCGGCTGCCAGTGGGACCCGGTCGCCTCCTGGGTCCAGCTGTGCAACGTCTACTCGCCGGCCATGAAGCGGGACATCAAGGTCCAGGTCCAGCCGGCCCGCTTCGGCGGCAACGCCGGTCTGTACCTGCTCGACGGGCTGCGCGCCCGTGACGACTGGAACGCGTGGACCCACGACGCCCAGGCCCAGCGAATCTTCCTGCAGGACAACATCACCCTGGTCATGCCCGTCGGCGGCCAGGTGTCCTTCTACTCCGACTGGGAGCGGCCCATCAACCTGGGCGGCAACCTGCTCGAGTACAAGTACGAGACGTTCCTGACCGAGGAGCTCCCCGGCTACCTGCAGGCCCACTTCGGCGTGGCCCCGAACAACAACGCCGTCGCCGGCCTGTCGATGGGCGGCTCCGCGGCCGCGACGCTCGCCGCCAAGCATCCCGACCAGTTCAAGCAGGTCTCGGTGTTCTCCGGCTACATGAACCCCACGGCCCCGGGCATGTACACCATGATCCCGCTGGCGATGTTCGACCAGTGCAAGTGCGACCCGTTCGCCATGTGGGGTCTGCCGGGCTCGCCGAAGTGGGGCGAGCACGACCCGCTGCTCAACGCCGCCAAGCTGCGAGACATCCCGATGTACGTGACCGCCGGGTCCGCCATCCCGGGCCGGTACGACCAGCCCTCCAGCCTGCAGGCCGTGTTCAACACGTTCAACGGCATCATCCTCGAGGGCCTGTCCCGCGGGTCGACGCTGGCGTTCCAGAACACCATGAACGCCGCGCCGAACAAGGCCACGTTCGAGTACCGCACCACCGGCATCCACGGCTGGGGTTACTGGAACGACGACCTCATCGCGGCCCGCTCGGCGCAGATCCTCGACGTGATGAACGCCCACGCGTGGTGATCCCGCAGAGTTAGCTGACGAATCGGACTCCCGTCAGCGAGTCCTCACCCGTCACACCGGGGCCCCGCGCGTAGATTCTCGTGCGGGGCCCCGGTCGCATCTGACCACCGGGTTCGGCCGCGGGAGGGGAACCCGCGGGCGCACCACGGACCCGGGCTCCGGATACATGTGGCGCGGGTCGTTCTGACGCGCGCCCACTAACTATTCGGCGAGACGACGCGGCAAGGAAGAGAACAACACATGGCGACCCCCAGCTCAGACGCGAGCCCCCGGCACCGGTGGGCGTCCCTCCTCGCGGCTCCCCTCGTGGCGTCCGTGGTGGGTTCCGGTCTCGTCCTCCCGCCCGTCGCGGCGGCACAGGAGACGCCGTCCCGGCCGACCCCGGGGCAGACGAGCCCGGCGGAGAGCCCGGCGCGGTCGACCCCCGCGGAGAGTCCCGCCAGTGCGCCCGAGGCGCCGACCCTGCGCGTGCCGTCGACGCCGCCGTCCGGTGTCCGGCTCGACAAGGTCGAGTGGAAGTCCGCCAACCGGGTGGCACTCTGGGTCCGGTCACCAGCCATGGAGCAGGCGATCCAGGTGCAGCTCATGCTCCCGGCCCAGTGGAACGCCGACCCCGAGCGCACCTACCCGTCCCTGCTCCTGCTCGACGGGCTGCGGGCCCGCGACGACGCCAGCGGCTGGACGCTCGAGACCAAGATCTCGCAGTTCTTCGACGCCAAGAACGCCGTCATCGTCCTGCCGATCGGTGGAGAGTCGAGCTTCTACACGGACTGGGTCTCCGACGCCAAGGGCTCGGCGTACCAGTGGGAGACGTTCCTCATGCAGGAACTGCCGCCGCTGCTGGCCCGCGACTGGCGGGTGGGTGACAAGCACGGCGTCGCCGGACTGTCCATGGGCGGCACGGCCGCGATGATGCTGGCCCAGCGTTACCCGGATCACTTCGACTTCGCCGCCAGCTACTCGGGCTTCCTCGACACCACCAGCTTCGGGATGCCCGAGGCGGTCAAGGTGGCGATGCAGGACGCCGGCGGCTACCCGGCCGAGAGCATGTGGGGCCCGCTCGGGTCCCGGCGCTGGCAGGAACAGGACCCGAAGCTCCACACCGAGAAGATGCGCGGGCAGAGCGTCTACGTCTCCGCCGGCAGCGGCAACACCGGGCCCTGGGACCAGCCGTCCGGCCTGCCGGACATCCCGGCCAACTTCCCCGGCTACGGCCTCGAGCTGCTCTCGCGGATGACCACGCAGACCTTCGTCAACCGGGCCCGCGCCGCCGGGGTCGAGGTCACCGCCAATTTCCGCCCGTCCGGCACGCACACCTGGCCGTACTGGCAGTTCGAGATGACCCAGGCATGGCCGCAGTTCGCGACGGCGGTGGGGATCGAGAACGTCGAGAAGCCGTGCGCGGCGAGTGGCGACATCGCACGCCTCGCCGAGCGGCAGCCCGGCCTGGGGCCGTGTCTGACCGGCGAGTACGACGTCCGCGGCGGCAAGGCCACCGACTTCCGCTTCGGCCGCGCCTTCTGGTCGCAGGGGACCGGGGCCCACTCGGTCCTCGGCGCGATCGGCGCGGCCTACCAGGCCGAGGGCGGCCCCGACGGGGTGCTCGGGCTGCCGACCTCGGGCGAGACCACCACCCCGGACGGCCGCGGCCGGTTCTCCACCTTCCAGAACGGCGTCATCTACTGGTCGCCCACCACCGGGTCGCACGCCGTCCGCGGTGGCATCCGGGCGATGTGGCAGGAGCGCGGCGCCGAGCGCGGCGAGCTCGGCTACCCGACCACCGACGAGATCACCAACCCCAACAAGCCGGGTGTCGTCCAGGGCTTCCAGGGCGGGACCGTCTACTGGTCCGAGGAGACGGGCCCGAAGGTCGTCGAGGGCAAGATCCTCGAGACCTATCGCGAGGCCGGCGCCGAGAACTCCGAGCTGGGTTACCCGACCACCGACGAGATCGCCCTGAGCACCCGGGACGGCGCGTTCAGCCGGTTCCAGGGCGGGTACATCTACTGGTCCCCGCGGACCGGGGCCCACGTGATCCCCCGTGGGCCGGTGTTCGACGCCTGGGGCACGGTCGACTACGAACGCGGACGGCTCGGCTACCCGACCGGCCCGCTGCGCACCACGCGGGACGGTCAGGAGATGGAGTTCGAGGGCGGCCGCATCACCGTGAGCGGTGGCCGGGCGGAGATCTCGTCGTGAGAACCCGGTTGGCGACGCTGACCGCCGCGCTGCTCGTCGGCGGTGGGATGCTCACCGCCTGCGGCGGAGGGGACTCGACGGTCTCCGGCGTGCCCGACTCCGAGACGTTGGCCCCGCCCCCGGGCGGCAGCGGATCACCCGGGGTGTCGCGCGTTCCCGCGACGGAGGATTCGGGCCGCTATACGGAGGCGCCCGCACCCGTCGATCCGGACGCCTCCGGGTACACCGCCCCGGCCGTCGGCGCGCGGGAGCGCGGGTATCTCGCGGCGTTGGAGAGCGAGGGCATCGACACCGCGGACCTCTCCGATTCGCTCGTCGCCGCCGGCAACACCATCTGCCGCATCCGGACGACCGGGGGCGCCGCCGACGAGACGACGACGATCGCCGACGCGGTCGCCGGTCAGATCTCGGCGGGCGGGTACTCGGATCGCGAGGTCGACGAGCTCTCCCGCGTCGTGGTGGACGCCTCGGCGGGCCAGCTCTGTCCGTAGTCCGACGAATGCACACAGCGCCGCGGCGCCCGGTCTGGCAGGACCCGGCCCGTGTCGCCCCGGGGTGAGACGGGACACCCTCCCGGTGCTCCCGGAACCCGCAGCGCCACCGGGGCGTTGACCGGTCGTCGGCCACCCGCCCCAGTCGAGCGGGGAGGCTGGGAAGGAGTTCGTATCGTGGCTCGCGGAATGCGTCGTGGGAGAGGCCGTCGTCTCGGGTGCTCGTTGGGGGCACTCGTGCTGGTGGTCCTGATGGTGCTGGGCATCGGATGGTGGATCGGGAATCGTGGGCTGCCCACGGGTCCCGACGGGCCCCTGCCCGGCCCGGGGGAGCCGGAGCTGACCCAGCCCGCGGACTGTCCGGACGTGGAGATGGTCGCCGTGCCGGGGACCTGGGAGAGCAGCCCCACCGACGACCCGTACAACCCGGGTTTCCTACCCAACGCCCTGCTGAGGACGATCACCGACCCGCTGAGCGAGCAATACCCGAACGACCGGCTCGAGGTGTTCACCGTTCCCTACGTGGCCCAGTTCAGGAACCCGCAGGCGCCCAACGAGATCCCCTACGACCAGAGCCGGGCGGAGGGCACCGAGCGGGCCCGCGCCGAGCTCGCCGCCACGCACGAACGGTGCCCGTATACGTCGTTCGTCCTCTTGGGCTTCTCCCAGGGTGCGGTGATCGCGGGTGACCTCACCAGCGAGATCGGTACGGGCAACGGGCCGGTGCCCGCCGACCTGGTCCGGGGATCGGTCCTCATCGCCGACGGCCGCCGCGTGCCGGGCCAGGGGCAGTCGCCGGGGTTGTCCCCCGGAAACGGGCAGGGGATGGAGATCTCCCTGCAGCCGGCCACCGGACTCACCCAGCTCATCGCCGGCGCCACCATGACCGGGCCCCGCCCGGGTGGGTTCGGCGAACTCGGCGACAGGACCGCCCAGATCTGCGACTCCCGTGACCTGATCTGCAACGCCCCGCTCAACGTGGTGGACGGCGCCGCCCGGTTCCAGGAGTTCGTCGCCAACAACGCGATCCACGCCATGTACGCGACCAATCCGGACGTGATCGAGGGGACGACGGTCCCGGAGTGGACGATCGGGCACGTGCGTGAGCTCGTCGACGCCGCCCCGGAGATCGCCCACGGGTGACCCGTCCACGCCTCCCGAGGGCTCGGCCTGCGACACGCCTGACGAGCCGGATGATTCGGAGTTCGGATGCGCTCTGGGGCACGCTGTAGGATCGACCAAGCTTGTCGTCAGTGCACCCGGCATTTCCGTGGTCGACGACGTCGACCAACGTAAGACGGATCGGAACGGAGCAACGTGGAGTTCGAGCAGTACCACGACGCCGGTGGGGCGATCGTCATCCCTGATCGCACCACCCTTGTCGACTTCGTCGAAGCCAATGTCTCCGCCGCCCGCGAGGATCCTGCCGAGGACGGGCTGATCTACCGCTACATCGACTACTCGTCCTCCCGCGACGGCGAGGTGCACGAACTCTCGTGGTCGCAGTTCGGTGATCGGCTCTACGCCATCGCCGCCCGACTCCAGCAGGTCGCGAAGCCGGGGGACCGGGTCGCGATCCTCGCGCCGCAGGGACTCGACTACATCGTGTCGTTCTTCGCGGCCATCCACGCCGGGCTCATCGCGGTGCCCCTGTTCGACCCGGACGAGCCCGGTCACCACGACCGCCTCCACGCGGTCCTGGCGGACTGCGCGCCCGCGGTCATCCTCACCTCCACCGAATCTGCGGCCGGGGTCCGGACGTTGTTCCGCTCCCTGCCGGCGCGCGAGCGTCCGCGCACCGTCGCCGTCGACGCCATCCCCGCGGAGCTCGGCTCGGGGTGGACCAGACCGGATCTCGGCGCCGACGACATCGCCTACCTGCAGTACACCTCCGGCTCGACCCGCGTGCCGGCCGGTGTGGAGATCACCCACCGCAACGTGGTCACCAACGTCATGCAGCTGTTCGACGGGCTCGGGCTGACCCGCGCGTCGCGCGGGGTCACCTGGCTGCCGCTGTTCCACGACATGGGCCTGCTGACGGTGATCCTGCCCGCGATGGGCGGGGCCACCATCACGGTGATGAGCCCCCGCGCGTTCGTGCAGCGCCCGGGTCGCTGGGTCTCGCAGCTGGGCGCGATGTCGGACGGCGACGGCGTGTTCGCGGCCGCGCCCAACTTCGCGTTCGAGCACGCCGCCCGCCGGGGGCTGCCGAGGGACGGCGAGACCCTCGACCTGTCCGGCGTGACCAGCATCATCAACGGCTCGGAGCCGGTCACCCCGGCCTCCATGCGTGCCTTCAACGAGGCCTTCGCGCCCTACGGGCTCGCACCGACCGTCATCAAGCCGTCCTACGGGATGGCCGAGGCGACCCTGTTCGTCTCCTCGCCGCGCCGCGACGACGAGGCGATCGTCATCCACGTGGACCGGTCGGACCTCAACAAGGGCGTCATGACCGTCCTCGACCCGGCGCAGGTGGAGGGCAACGAGGACGCGATCCCGCAGGTCGCCTGTGGGTACGTCGCACCGAGCCAGTGGGCCACCATCGTCGAGGCGAACATCGACGAGGCCACGGGTGAGCACGACGGCACCGGGCGGGAGCTGCCCGAGGGGCGCGTCGGCGAGATCTGGCTGTACGGCACCAACGTCGGTCGCGCCTACTGGGGGCGCCCCGAGGAGTCGGACGCCACCTTCGGCAACCGGCTCGTCGAGTGCCTCGAGGAGGGGTCCCGCACGGTCCGGGAGTTCGGGACCGTGCCCTCCGACGCGCGATGGCTGCGCACCGGCGACTACGGCGCCTACGTGGACGGTCAGCTGTACATCACCGGCCGCGTCAAGGACCTGGTGATCGTCGCCGGCCGCAACCACTACCCGCAGGACCTCGAGAACACGGCGCAGGGCGCCTCCGATGCGCTGCGCCCCGGATTCGTCGCCGCGTTCTCGGTGCCGGCCAACCAGCTGCCGATGGAGGCGCGTAACGGCGCGGAGATCGCCGCCGATGACTCCTCGGAGACGCTCGTCGTGGTCGGCGAGCGCGCACCCGGCGCCGGCAAGGCCGACCCGGGCCCCATCGCGGACGCGGTCCGCACGGCGATCTCGGCTCGTCACGGCGTCACCGCCCAGGACGTGCTGCTGGTCCCCGCCGGATCCATCCCCCGCACGTCCAGCGGCAAGATCGCGCGGCGCGCGTGCAAGGCGGCCTACGTGGACGGCACCCTGCGCGGGGGCCATCAGCAGACCGCCTTCCCGGACCTGCCGGCGCAGTAGCGTCCGCCCGGCCGGGCCGGTTCAAGCACCACGGGTGCCCCGCCGCGACGGGACACACCGGACGACACCCGAGGAAAGGCGAGCCAGGACGATGGCACAGAGCGAGATGACGGTAGTAGAGCTCCGCGAATGGATGCGGGGCTGGGTCTGCCGGGCCACCGGGCTCGACATCTCCAAGGTCACCGACGACCGCTCGCTGGAGGAGTACGGGCTGTCGTCCCGCGACGCCGTGTCCCTGTCCGCGGATCTCGAGGACCTCGTCGGTCGGCCGCTCGACGCGACCGTCGCCTACCAGCACCCCACCATCGCCTCGCTGGCCGAGTACGTCGTCAACGGACCGGTCGAATCCGAGGCGCCCACCGATTTCCACACGTTCCGTGACCGCGGCGCGGGCATGGAGTTCGACGTGGCCGTGATCGGGTTCGCCACCCGCTTCCCCGGCGGCGCCGACACCCCGGAGGCGACCTGGGAACTGCTCGCCTCCGGCCGGGACGCAACGACCCCCCGCCCGGCGACCCGCTGGTCCGAGTGGTCCGGCGACGCCTACGTCCAGCAGGTGCTGTCCGAGGCGCCCGATCGTGGCGGCTGGCTCGACGACGCCGAGGTCCGCGACTTCGACGCCGAGTTCTTCGGCATGAGCCCCCGCGAGGCCGAGATGGTCGACCCGCAGCAGCGGCTCGCACTCGAGCTCACCTGGGAGGCCCTGGAGAACGCCCACCTGCCGGCCAGCGACCTCAAGGGCCACGAGGTCGGCGTCTTCATGGGATCGTCCTCCAGCGACTACCAGGTGTTCCTCACCTCGGACTCCGCTGCGGCCTCCCCGTACGCGGTCACCGGCGCCTCCAACTCGATCATCTCGAACCGGGTCTCGTACACGTTCGACTTCCGCGGCCCGTCCATGACGTTGGACACCGCCTGCTCGACGTCCCTGGTGGCGATCCACGAGGCCGTCAACTCGCTGCGACTGCACGAATCGGACCTGGTCGTCGCCGGCGGTGTCAACATGATGCTCGCGCCCGCCGCGACCATGGGCTTCGCCAAGACTGGTGCCGCGCTCAGCCCCGACGGGCGGATCAAGGCGTTCTCGTCCGATGCCAACGGCATCTGCCGGTCGGAGGGCGGGGGAGTGTTCATCCTGAAGCGCCTGTCGGAGGCCGAACGGGACGGCAACGACATCCTCGCCGTCATCAAGGGGTCCGCCGTGAACTCGGACGGTCGCTCCAACGGTATGACCGCACCCAACCCCGACGCCCAGGTCGCCGTCCTGCGCCAGGCCTACGCCGACGCCGGCGTCGACCCGCGCGAGGTCGACTACATCGAGGCGCACGGCACCGGCACCATCCTCGGGGACCCCATCGAGGCCACCGCCCTGGGCCAGGTGCTCGGCCGCGGCCGCGAGGCCGACCGCCCCACGCTGCTCGGCTCGGCCAAGACCAACTTCGGCCACATGGAGTCCGCCGCCGGGGCCGCCGGCCTCGCCAAGATCATCCTCGGGATGACCAACGACGCCCTGCCGCCGACGATCAACTTCGCGGGCCCCAACCCGTACATCGACTTCGACGCCGCGCGACTGAGCGTGGTCACGGAGACCACCGGGTGGCCGCGCTACAGCGGGCGCGCCCTGGCCGGCATCTCCGGGTTCGGGTTCGGTGGCACCAACGCGCACGTCGTGGTGGCCGAGTACCAGCCGGCGCCGGTGCGCGCGTCGGAGGAGACCACGGTCGACGAGGACTCCGTCTCCGACGCCCGGGCCGGCGAGGTCGCCACCCCTGACGCCCCTGCCGCCGAAGCCCCGGCCCCCGAGGCCCCGACCCCCGAGGCCCCGGCCGCCGCGGACGACATCGCACGCTGCGTGGCCGAGGCCGTGGAGCGCAACGCCGACGAGCTGGCCACCACCGGCACCTCCGTGCCCGGCGCCCCCGCGACCGTGCTCGTCGTCTCCGGTTCCCTGCCGTCGCGCCGCAAGTCCACGGCCGGTCAGATCGCGGACTGGCTCGAGGCGCAGGACGACTCGGTCGACCTGGGCGCCGTCGCCCGCACCCTCGCCACCCGCAACCATGGTCGGTCGCGCGGCGCCGTCGTGGGCCACACCCGCGACGAGCTCGTGGCGGGCCTGCGCGCGCTGGCCGCCGGCGACCCCGGGCCGGGCGTGTTCAGCGCCGACGCCCCCGCCGGCACCGGCGACGTGTGGGTGTTCTCCGGCTTCGGGTCCCAGCACCGCAAGATGGCCAAGGAGCTGTACCTTTCCAACCCGCTGTTCGCCTCGTGCCTGGACGCGGTGGACGAGCTCATCGACTTCGAGGCCGGCTACCGGATCGCGGAGTTGATTCTCGATGACTCCCAGACGTACGAGCTGGAGAACTCCCAGGTCGGGATCTTCGCCATCCAGGTGGCGCTGGTCGACACCCTGCGCGCGCTCGGGGCCAAGCCCGAGGCCGTGATCGGGCATTCGATGGGCGAGGTGGCCGCCGCGTACGCGACCGGAGGCCTCGGCCTCGAGGACGCCGTCCGCGTGATCTGCGTGCGCTCGCGTCTCATGGGCGACGCCGAGGGGCAGGTCTCGGAGGAGGAGGCCGGCGCGATGGCGCTGGTCGAGTACTCGGCCGAGGAGATCGCGCAGATCATCGCCGACAACCCGCAGTTCGCCTCCATCGAGCCCGCCGTCTACGCCGCGCCCACCCACACCACGGTCGGCGGCCGTGCCAAGCCCGTCGCCGACTTCGTCGCGTGGGTCGAGGAGCAGGGCAAGTTCGCCCGTCAGCTGCAGGTCCGCGGCGCCGGGCACACCTCGGACGTCGACATGCTCCTGGGCGAGCTGGCCGCGGAGATCGCGGGTCTCGAGCCGCGCGAGCTCACCTCCGGCCTGTTCTCCTCGGTCGATCGCGAGACCTTCTACCGCGCCGGTCACGAGCCGGTCCACGCGGAGGAGTACTGGGTCAAGGGCATGCGGCACTCCGTGTGGTTCACCCACGCCGTGCGCAAGGCCGTCGACGCCGGGTACGTGACGTTCCTCGAGCTCGCGCCCAACCCGGTGGCGGCGATGTCGGTGGCCGCGACCTGTTTCGACGCGGGGCTCATGGAGCCGAACCTCCTCCACACGCTCAAGCGCAAGGAGTCCGAGGCCGACACGCTCCTGCACGCCGTCGCGCAGCTGTACGTGCACGGTCACACCATCGACGTGCCCAGCGTCGTGGAGATGATCCACGGCTACGTCACGGGCCCCGGCCGGTACGCGCCGGTGCCGGGGACTGCGTGGAAGCGCCGCACCCTGTGGCCCAAGGTCACCGCCGGGGGCGGGTCGGGCGAGGGCCGGATGCCGGGCTCGCACGTCGCGCTGCCCGACGGTCGACACGCGTGGCAGGTCCGTGCCGAGGTGGTGCCCAGCGTCGACGCGCTGATGACCGCCGCCGCGGCGTCGGTGCTCGAGGGTGCGACCCTCACCGCCGTGAACCGGCCCGGCGTGCTGCCGGCCGCCGGTTCCGTGACCACCACCATGACCCCGCACCCGGGTGGCGCGTCGGTGCAGGTCCACGCCCGCGCCGGCGACGCCACCGCGGCGTTCGTGTTGGTCGCCGAGTGCGCCGTGACCGGCGGCGCCCCCATCGCCCCGGACTCCGCGCCCGAGCAGCACTACGTGTCGAGTGAGTCCGACGCGCCGGTGGTCGACGACGAGGACGACGACGAGGTCGACACCCGCTGGAACCCCGACTCCGGCGAAGCGATCGGTGACCGCCTGGCCCGGATCATCGGCTCCTCGATGGGATACAGCCCCGACGACCTGCCGAGGGAGCTCCCGCTGCTCGATCTCGGCCTGGATTCGCTCATGGCGGTGCGGATCAAGAACCGTGTCGAGCACGAGTTCGCCATCCCGCCGCTCGAGTTGCAGGCGATGCGCGACGCGTCGCTCGACGATGTCGCGGACATGGTGCGGTTCGCCGTCGAGAACCCGGATCAGGTCGGCGACCTGGCGGACCAGCAGGCCCGCGGTGAGGGCGCCGTCGACGTGGCCGCACTGCGCGGCGACGCGCCGGCGTCCGAGGAGGGCTCCGGTGGCGATGACGCCGCGGTCGCCATCGCGCCCCGCGACGACACCGAGCGCATGGCGTTCGGCGCCTGGGCCGTGGTCACCGGCGCCGCGGCACCCGGCGTGACGGGCCCGCTGCCCCCGGTCGACGAGCCGACCCGGGTCGCTCTCGCCGAGCGGCTCTCCGCCCGCTCGGGTGGCGACATCACCGCCGCACAGGTCGCCGGTGCCACGACGATCGCCGAGGTCGCGGACCTGCTCCGGCCGTTCACCGAGGTCGCGGTGGAGGGCAACATCCGCGTGTTGGCCGAGGGGTCGACCGAGGGCGCCCCGCTGTTCCTCTTCCACGCCGCCGGCGGGTCGTCGTTCGTCTACGAGCCGTTGGTCGATCGCCTCGGCGCGGACACCCCGGTGTACGGCGTCGAGCGCGTCGAGGGGCCGCTGGAGGAGCGGGCCGCGAGCTACCTGGACCGCATCCGCGAGATCGCGGCCGGCCGTCCGCTCGCCGTGGGGGGCTGGTCCTTCGGCGGCGCGCTGGCCGTGGAGGTGGCTCGTCAGCTGCGGGCCGCGGGCGACGAGGTCGCGCTGGTGGTCCTGCTGGACACCGTGCAGCCGTCGGAGCCGATCCCCGACACCCTCGACGAGGCCGAGGCCCGGTGGCGTCGGTACTCGGAGTTCGCCAAGCGCACCTACGGGCTGGATGTGGAGGTCCCCCGGGACTTCCTGGCCGAGCACGGTGAGGACGGCGTGTTGGACATGCTGCTCGGGGCGCTGGGTGCCGAGGCGGGCGCCATGGGCGGCGGTGTCATCGAACACCAGCGGGCCAGCTTCGTCGACAACCGGATCCTGCAGAGCGCGGACCTGTCCACCTGGGCCGGTGTCGGCGCCGAGGTGCCGTTCGTGCTGTACCGCGCGGAGCGGATGCACGACGGGGCGATCGAGCTCGAGCCCCGCTACGCACACATCGACCCGGACGGCGGCTGGGCCCGCATCGTCGGCGACCTGGAGGTCGTCCAGCTCGACGGGGACCACCTCGCGATGGTCGACGAACCGGTGGTCGGTACCGTCGGTAAGCATCTGGCGCGTCGGCTCACCGAGCTCGACGCGGGTGTACGGAAGGGGACAGACGCGTGACGGCGAAGACCACCGCGGAGAAGCTCGCGGAACTGCGGGTCAAGACCGAGCAGGCCAAGGACCCGGGCAGCGAGCGGGCGAAGGCCCGCCGCGACGCCGCGGGGCACACCCCGCCGCGGGAGCGGATCGCACTGCTGCTCGACGCCGGCAGTTTCGTGGAGATGGGCCAGCTCGCCAAGGCGCCCGGTAGCCCGGACAACCCGTTCGGTGACGGCGTGGTCACCGGCCGCGGCACCATCGACGGTCGCCCGGTGGCCGTGTACGCGCACGACAACACGGTGTTCGGCGGGTCGGTCGGCGAGGGCTTCGGCAAGAAGGTCTGCGCGATCATGGACTTCGCGATCAAGGTCGGGTGCCCCATCATCGGCATCAACGACTCCGGTGGCGCGCGAGTCCAGGACGCCGTGACCTCGCTGGCCTACTACTCCGAGATCTCGCGGCGGCAGTACCCGGCCTCCGGGTACGTGCCCCAGATCTCGATCATGCTGGGCAAGTGCGCGGGTGGCGCGGTCTACGCCCCCGCGACGACCGACTTCGTGATCGCGGTCCAGGACCAGGCGTACATGTTCGTCACCGGCCCCGACGTGATCCGGCAGGTCACCGGCGAGGACGTCACCATGGACGAGCTCGGCTCGGCCCTGCAGCAGGCCAAGAACGGCAACGTCAACCACGTGGCCGTGAGCGAGCACGACGCCTTCATGTACGTGCGTAACCTGCTGAGTTACCTGCCGTCCTCGGCGGCGGAGAAGGCGCCGCGGATCAACCCGGGTCTCGAGGCGGAGACCACGGAGTCGGATCGTCAGCTGGACTCGATCATCCCGGACTCGGACAACGCCGCGTACGACATGCACGACGTGCTCCTGCGGATGTTCGACGACGGCGAGTTCGTGGAGACCTCCGGGCAGTTCGCGTCCAACATCATCACGGGTTTCGCCCGGGTCGACGGCGAGTCCGTCGGCGTCGTCGCCAACCAGCCCCTGCACCTGTCGGGTGCGTTGGACATCGACGCCTCGGAGAAGGCGACGCGGCACATGATGCTGTGCGACGCCTACTCGATCCCGCTGGTCTACGTGGTGGACACCCCCGGCTACCTCCCGGGTGTGCAGCAGGAGAAGCTCGGCATCATCCACCGCGGGGCCAAGATGGGTTTCGCCGTGGCCGCGACCTCGGTGCCCAAGGTGACCTTCGTGGTGCGCAAGGCCTACGGCGGCGCGTACGCCGTGATGGGGTCCAAGAACCTGGGTGGCGACCTCAACTTCGCCTGGCCCACCGCGCGCATCGCGGTGATGGGTGCCGAGGGCGCGGTCGACCTGCTGCAGCGTCGGCAGATCGAGGAGGCGGGCCCCGAGGAGGGTCCCAAGCTCCGCAAGCAGCTCATCGACATGTACAACGAGTTCATCGCGACCCCGTACACCGCCGCCGAGCGCGGGTACATCGACGCCGTGATCGAGCCGTCGCAGACCCGCCTGGTGCTGCGCGGTGCGCTGAACCAGCTGCGGGACAAGATCAGCAACGAGCCGCCGCGTAAGCACCCCATCGCGCCCATGTGACCGCCGCGGGCGGGGTCGACTGGGCGGCTACTCGGACTGGTTCGGACAGGCGTCGACGGCCACCTGGAGGGTGATGTCCCCCGCCCGCTCGAAGGTGAAGGTGACCGGGATCGACTTCCCCGGCTCGGCGCTGTCGTCGAGACCGAACATGAAGGACCTGAACGGTCGGTCGGGTGCGTCGGCGTCCTCGACGTTCTCCACCGGTTGACCGGCGGCGATCGACGACTCGGGGGCGATCTCGAGGGCACCCGCGGGGGCGTCGATCTCGACCCGCTCCGCGGCGGGGCTGGTGATCTCCGAGAGAGTCTCCGCCTCGGTGGAGCTGTCGTTGACCGCGGTGAAGCTCAGCTGAGCGGGTGCGTCCACCTGCAGCGAACAGTCGATCGCGTAGGCGGGTGCGATGAAGACGTTCTCGACCGAGGTCTGACCGTCCGTCTCTCCTCCGCCGCGGTTGGTCGAATCCGGTTCCGGGTCGTCGGACGAGCATGCGGTCGACACCCCGAGGGCGAGGACCATCGCGGCCGAAGCGGCGTACCGGGTCATTGTGATGCTCATGGCCGACACGGTACCCACGGTGGGCGTGTCGGCACACCGCATTCTCCCGGTACCGCGGTGCGGCCTACTCCGGGTCGGTCACCAGGATCGGCCCCTCGGGCTGCCACCAGCCCCAGCGGGTCTCGGTCCCGGTGGTCACCTCCGCGGGCGCCGGCGGGTCCTCCTGATAGGTGCCCAGCGGGGTGTACGCCTCGATCGAACCCCAGTCACGGTTCCAGTCGTGGCGCAGGTACGACGGGATCGTCCGGGCACGCTGGGCGGTCTCGATCCACCCGAGCGGCCCACCGGCCTCGTAGGACATCCACGTACTGGTGGCGCTCACGGCGAGCGGACGGTCGGGCAGGATCCGGAACTCCGGCAACTCCGCCACGCCCGCGTAGTGCTCGAACGGCCGCTGGCACGGGAACTGCAGGCTCACCGCCCAGTCGAGCAGGACGGGCGACTCCGACCCGACCATCTCCTGGACCGTCACGAGCTCGGGTGCGCGCGGCGGGGTGATGGCGGTCCACTGTTCGGGGGTGAGGTCGTTGTCGTCGACCCGTACCCGCATGACATCGGCGTCGGCGGGGGCGTCCTGCATGTCCACCCGCAGGTTGCGCCACGTCGGCGCGGGACCGATGTCGAACGGCACCACCGGCTCGCCCACCGTGTCGACCCCGGCGTCGCCGGACCGGCCGAACTCGACCACGACCTCCTGGCCGTACTCGTAGAGCCCGTCGGCGTCGTAGCGGCCGATCCGGCCGGCCGCCGAGATCACCAGGAGCGGGTGTGACTCGCGGTTCTCGGGCAGGCGGTACCAGCCGGTCTCCAGGCTCGCCTCACGCTGCGGGCCCACGAAGAACGACCCGAGGACCGGGGTGGTGGCGGGGTCGAGCCCGAACGGCAGGGCCACCGTGGACTCGTTCACGCCCTCCGCCCCGCGGCCGCCGGCCGTGCCGGCGCTCTCCCCGGTGCTTACCGACGGGCCGCCGCCGGGCTCGGAGGTGGTGTTGGCGGCGCCGGGGTCGGCCACCACCGCGTCGGCCGACAGGTCCGGGGCGACACCGTCCGGGGTGAACGCGGTGTTCTCCCCGGCCTCGATGGCGGCGGCCCGGTCCCGCGGGTCGATCGACCCGTCGGGCAGGGGGGTGGCGTCGAGCGGGTCCAGCATGCCGGCGTTCGCGTCGGGCTCGACCAGGACGCGGTCGGCGAGCATGCAGGGGTTGCCTGCGAGCGCGGACACGTTCCCGGCGGCGATGGTGTAGGCCGGGTACTGCTTGTGGATCCCCTTGGCGAACGAGGCGAACGAGAAGACCACCAGCAGTCCCGCGACCACCGCGATGGGGGCGGCGGCGAAGGTCCGCACCCGGCGACGACCCGCCGAGGTGCGGGGCGCGTGCTCACCGGTGTAGTCACGGCGGAGGTGCTGCCAGCCGGCGAAGGCGAACGTGAGCACGGCCAGGGCGAGCAGCACGGTGGCGGCGTCGATGCCGCGGACGCTGGGTGCCTTGTCCCACCACGGGATGCCGTAACTGGAGACGTACCACCAACCGTTGGGGCCTGCGAAGGCGAGCGCGACCACCACGAGGATGACGCCCAGGAACAACGTGCGGTTGCGGGCCGTCCGGACGGCGGACGCGGAGATCGCGAGGGCGCCCAACGCGGCGATCGCCCCGCCGATGCCGGCGTACACACCGAAGTGGTGGGTCCACTTGGTGGGCGAGAACATCATGAAGAAGGCGGTGCCCACGACCACGCCGACCAGGCGCCAGACCGGTCCCGAGGCTGCGCCGGGCACCCTGCCGCGGCGCAGCATGGTGCCGATCACCAGCGCCAGGCACAGCAGCACGAGCAGGACCGGCAGGCGGCGGGCGAGGGACCCGTCCACCGTGGGGATCATCAGGTAGTAGTAGCGGACGAATTCCTCGAACCAGTTGAGGTTGGGGCCGATCTCGCCGCGGACGCGGATGGCCTCGAGGACGGCGGCGAGGTTCTGGACGCCGAAGACGACGATGAGCACCATGGTGCCGGAGGCCAGCACCGGGGCGATCAGGGCGAGGTACGAGCCGATCCGGCGGCCGCGCACGACCACGGTGCGGACGACCGCCCGCAGCCCCATGATGAGGGCGGCGACGGCCATGAGGCCGGTGGGGCCGGTGGCCAGTGAGAACGAGGCGATGATCACCGCGATCGCGAACGGGAGCATCCGGCGCGTGGCTATCGCCCGTTCGACGGAGACCCAGGTGAGCAGGGCCCCCAGCGCGATGACGGGCTCGGGCCGCAGGCCGTTGTTGAACGCCATCCAGAACGCGAGGAACACGGCGGCGGCGCTCCAGAGCACCACCGGGGTGGTGCGGGCGGCCCGGCCGAGGCGGGGCAGCACCTCGCGGCTGATGACCAGCCAGCAGAGGATGGCCGCGACGAGCGCGGGCAGGCGCATCCACGGGCTGGCGGTGGAGACCTGTGCGAACAGCGTGAGCAGGTCGTAGTAGGGAGAACCGAAGGGCGACTCGGGGACCCCGTACCAGCGGTAGTAGTTGGCCATGTACCCGGCCGGGTCGGCGGCGCGGGCCATCGTGAGGATGTAGCCGTCGTCGGAGGTGTTGCCGCCGATGAAGTGCCAGATGCCGAGTGTGCCGATCACGACCACGTCGGGCGGCCGGATCTTGAACCAGCCGCGCGGCAGGAAGCGGCGGGCGCGCCGGCCGTCGGTCTGGTCGAGTGCGTGCAGGGCCCACAGGGCGACCGCGGTGGCCAGCAGGCCGATCACGATGGCGGCCCACTTGAGGGCGGTGGGGTCGGTGGTGAACCGGGAGTCGACCTCCACGGTGGCGCCGAGACCGTCGGGCACGGCTGTGTCCGAGGGCAGGTCGGTGTAGACGCCCACCACCATCGGGCGCAGGTCCTCGGCGTCCACCCTGCGGGTGGCCGCGGGATCGTCCATCCCCTCGAACGCCGCCTCCACGTAGGTGGGGGCCGCGACCACGCTGAGCCGGGTGCAGTCGCCGGCCTCCACGCGGTCTCGCGGTGCGGAGACGATCACCCGGTTGCGCGAGATCACGTCGACCGTCTCGGCGGAGGCGCGCACGAACAGTGCGCGGTCGCCGGCCTCCTCGCCGCCGGCGGGCGCGGTGGCCAGCAGGATGCCCCCGTCCTCCGGGAGATCCGCGACCAGGGTGCACGGTGCGGTGGCGGTGAACCGCTGCGGCGAGTGCGCCATGAGCGGGGCCGTGACCGAGTCGACGGACCCGTTCTGCGGCCACTGCACGGTCGAGGTCGTCTGCTCGACCGGCAGGAACGGCAGGGAGAGGAAGCACAGGGTCCCCAGGAGCCCGCTGACTATCGAGATGAGACGGAGTCGCTTGACGCGGGAGTCGGCGGCGACCGAGCCGGCCACCGGGCCGGTGGCCGGGGCGGTTTCCGGGGACGGGGCCGGCGAGGAGTCTGACACGACGACCGATTCTAGGCGACGATCACTTCATCGGACCCGGCGTGGTCCAGCCCCACCGCAACTCGCTGCCGCGGACCAGTTCGGCCGGACTCGCCTGCGGGTCCAGAGGTTCGAACCGCTGGAGCGAACCCCAGTCCCTCGACCAGTCGTGGTCGAGGTAGGTGGGGACCGTGATCGCCTCGACCGTCTGGGTGGTCCACAGCAGGGGTCCGCCGCCGCCGGCGCTCTGCCACCAGTTCGCGGCGGAGGAGGATTCCCGGTCGGCGAGGATGCGGTATCGGGGGATCTCCGCCACGCCACCGTTGTGCACGAACGGTCGCTGGCACGGGAACGCCAGTGCCACCACCCAGTCGACGAGCACCGGGTCGGTGTGGCCGACGACCTCGTCGAGGGTGCGCAGGCGCGGGTTCCGTGGTGGGGTCACAGCGAGCCACTGGTCGGGATCGAGGTTGCCGTCGGTGGCGACCACGCGGACGACCTCGGCCTCGGCGGGGATCGACTCGAGCGGGATGCGCAGGTTGCGCCAGGCGGGGGCCGGCCCGATGTCGATGGGGGACATGGACCCCATGACCTCGAAATCGGTGGGTCCGGCGGGGCCGACCCGGCCGGGGCGCCCGTACTCGATCCGCAGGTCGCCGCTCCCGATCCGGCCGGCGGCGGCCATGACGAGTAGCGGCCGGTTGGGGCTGCGGGCGGGCAGTTGGTACCAGGCGCTGGTGAGTTCGGCGGCGACCTGCGGCCCGCGCCGGTACGAGCCGAGGACGGGCGTGGTGTCCGGGTCGAGGCCGAAGGGCAGGGCCACGGTGGAGCCGTTGACGGTCACGGCGCCGCGGCCACCGGTGGTGCCGGCGTCCACGCCGTCGCCGGGGTCGCGCTCGCCGGTCTCGGACGTCGCCAGAGAGCCGGAGGCCTCGGTGCTGTCGACGGTGATGGAGTCCGGCAGACCGTTGGGGGCGAAGCCGTTGACCACGCCGGCTCCGAGGGAGATCTCCGGCCCGGCCCCGATGGCGCCGAGCAGGCCGTCGTTGGAGTCCTCCTCGACCAGCACCGAGTCGGCCAGTGCGCAGGGTTCGCCGGCCAGGGCGCGCATGTTGCCGCGCCCGACCGTGTAGGCCGGGGTCTGGGCGAACACGGCGATGACCGCGGAGGACAGTTCGAAGATCACCACGGAGAACGCGACGACCGTCAGCGGGGCGCCGCCGATCCCGGCGCGCCGGCGCGGGCGGGCCGTGTCCCCGGAGCCGCCGTCCCGCCGTCGCGACGCGGGGGTGTCGGCGTGCGTGCGCAGGAAGGGCACCGCCTGTCTGATGCGGACGCGGAGGGCGGCGCCGGGGTCGTCGGGCAGGATCCCCGAGTGGATGAGCCCGGCGATGAGCAGGCACACGAAGCCGCCGACGAACGCGACGTACTGGATCTGCACCCCGCCGATCGCGGGGAAGGAATCGGAGAAGGGGATGCCGTAGTCGGAGACGTACCACCAGGTGTTGTCGGTGGCGGTGGAGAGTCCGACGACGAGGCACAGCGCCGCCCACACCAGCCAGCGGTTCCGGCTCAGCGACACCGTCGAGGAGCGCAGCGCGATCACGGCCAGCACCGCCAGCGCCCCCGCCAGTCCGGCGAACACCCCGAAGTGGTGGGTCCACTTGGTGGGCGTGAACACCAGGAACAGCAACGATCCCGCGATCACGCCGATCAGCCGGCGGGACGGCCCCGCGGCGGCGCCGGGGATCCGCCCACGCCGCAGCATCACGGCCGAGACGAGCACGAGGCACATGAGCATGAGCAGGACGGGGAAGCGCCGGGCGACCCCGCCGTCGGCGGAGACCCCGAACAGTGCCTCCCAGCGTTCCTTCTCCCCGTACCAGGGCAGACTCGGACCGAGCTCGGTGCGGATGCGGGTGGCCTCGAGGACCGCGGCCAGGGTCTGGTCGGCGAACACGGTGTAGAGCAGTGCGAGGCCCACCGCCAGCACGGGTCCGAGGATCGCCGCCCATCCGACCACCTGCGCGCGGCGGCGCACCATGCGGACGAACTCGCGTGCGCCGGCGGCCAGCGCCGCCACGCACATCAGCCCGGTCGGGCCGGCACCGAGGGAGAACGCGGCCACACCGATCGCCGCGACGCCCGGCACGAGGCGGCGGGTGGCGATGGACCGCTCCACCAGCGACCAGGTGAGCAGGGCGCCCAGCGCGATCACGGGCTCGGGCCGCAGCCCGTTGTTGAACGCCATCCAGAACGCGAGGAACAGGGCGGCCCCCGTCCAGCGCGGGCCGCGCCAGGTGCGCGCGAGTCGACCCAACCGGGGCACGACCTCCCGACTGATGATGAGCCACGCGAGGATGCCGCACACCAGGGTGGGCAGGCGCATCCAGGGACTGGCCGTGGACACCTCGGCGAACACCCGCAGGATCTCGTAGTACCACCCCACCGGGGACTCGGGGGAGCCGAGCCAGCGGTAGTAGTTGGCCATGTATCCGCTGGGCCCGGCGGAGCGGGCCATGGTCAGCAGGTAGCCGTCGTCGGAGGTGTTGGCGCCCACGAGGTGCCAGAAACCCAGGACGCCGATCACCACGCCGTCGACCCCGGACAGTCGCGACCAGGACCGGGGCACGAACCGTCGACCCGAGCGGCCGTCGATGCCGTCGAGGCGGTGCAGGAACACCACGGACGCGAGGGTGGCAAGGACGCCGATCACCATCAGCACCAGCTTGAGCAGCGTGGGGCTGGACGAGTAGCGGGAGTCGACGGTCACCTCCACCGTCGACTCACCGAGCCCGTCGGGTGCGGTCGCGGCCGTGAGGTCGGTGAAGACGCCGGTGACCTGCGGCCGCATGCTTCCGGGCACGGCGGCGCGCACGGCGTCGTCGGCGTCGTCGGGGGCCCGTTCGAGGCCGGTGAACTCGGCGGTGAGGATCCCGGTCTCGGCGCGCACGTGCAGCGTCTCGCACGCGGGGTCGCGCAGGGTCGACAACGGCACGGACAGCAGCGTGATGTTGCGGACCGCGACCTCGATGACGGGATCGCCCGCGGCGTCCCGGACGCGTTGGACGACCAGCCCTTCAGAGATCCGCCCGGGGGCGTCCTGCGGGAGGGTCGAGAACACGATCGTGTTCTCCGGAACCTGTGCCAGCGGCGCGCAGGGGGCGGTGATCGTCAGGTCGAGCGGCCGCCCGGAGACCAGGGGCGCGGTGACCGGGGCGTAGTCGGGCCCGGCCGTCCACTGCACACGGGTGGTGTCCTGGTTGACCGGCAGTATCCCGGCGAGGACGGCGAGGAACGCACCGAGGAACCCGGCGATGATCGCCCACCGGCGGTGGCGGTCCATTCCGGGATAGGGGTGCAGTCCGAGGGGACGCTCGCGGTCGGTGTCGCGCACCTCGTCGTCGTCACCCCCTGGCACGGTCCCTGCTCCCGGGTCGTCACCGGACCCGCGGCCGTCACCCGCTCCCCGCGTCGTCACCACGTGATCACCGCACCACGATCACGGCGAACGGGCCCACGTCGTGGACCTCGAAGTGGGGGCCCTCGACGGCCTCGGCGGGGATGGTGACGCCGAATCGTCGCACGTTGGGGTCGTTGGGGTAGGTGTCCTCGGCCAGGCGCAGTGCGTATCCGTCGCCCGACCGGCGGGTGACGATCGCGTCGGGGCCGCGCCACGGGGTCTCGTCCATCATGGCGCGCAGCTCGGCGCCGCTGGTGGCGTCCTCCCACCGGAGCATGGCCTCGTTGCGGTCGGCGTACCGCCCCAGGGGGTTGGCGTAGTGGGAGGTGACGGCCTGGTAGGCCAGGTACGGGTGGTAGGCGAGGAAGGCATCGGCGGTGCTGACGACGACGATGTCGGTCCGCCTGCGGCCGGGGAACGCCTCCCGGATGGTCTCGTCGACCTCGGCGTAGTGGGACTCGGGCCCGGGCGGGTAGCGGTCCGCCCGCTCTCCGTGACCGTCGGTGTCGGTGTAGGCCAGCCGGATCTCCTCGTGCAGGTGATCGGGGATGCCCTGAGCGTGGGCGAGTGCGGCCAGGGAGGCCACGACCCCCACCACCGCGGTGGCCCGGCGACGCCGGTCGGCCGCCTCCGCAGCGGGCCGGTCGGTGCCGTTCTGGCGCCCGGCGAGGCGCACCGCGAGGCCGGCGACATCGGTGATCGCGAAGACGCCCGCCACCACGAGCAGGCCGATGAGCACCGGTTCGAGGCGGAAACCGAGCATGGTGGTGCCCAGGACGGTGATCGCCATCGAGGCCAGGCACCACAGGTAGACGGCCACCACGCCCAGGCCCAGCGCCTGAGCGCGGCGCGAGGTCCACGCTCGGGCGACGATCCAGACCAGACCGGCCAGACACACCCAGCCCGTGAGGCCGCCGGCGGTCATGGGCAGCGGCAGTCGGGCGCCGGCGTCGGGCAGGTAGTGCATCGCCGTCCCGGAGTCGGCCGGGGTTCCGCGCAGGGCGGCGAGCAGATAGGGCGCCCACACGATGAGCGCGATCGCGATGGAGCCGAACCCGATCGCCGCGAGCCGGACCGCGGGCAGCCAGAGCGGGAGGGGTTCACGGGCGGGATGTTTCCTGTCGGCGCGGTCGGTCCCACGGTCCTCCGCACGGTCGGCGCGGCGGCCGGCGAACACGGCGGTGACGGTCGCGACCAGCGCCATGAGCACGACGGTGCCCGCCGCCAGGCCCGTGTAGAGCGTGTACATGCTGGCCGAGACGCCCAGGAACAGGGTGGTGGCCAGGGCCGCACCGCGACCGGCGTGCCGCGCCGTGGGGTTGACGGCGTGCCACGCGAGGATGAGCACAGGCGGGAGGAACAGCGCCACGATCGCGCCGTAGGGCTCGGGGCTGCCGTAGGCGAGCATGATCGAGGTCGACGCCAGTCCCACCGCCGCCCCGAGGTCGGTGCGCAACAGGCGGGTCCACAGCACGGTGACCAGCGCGGCGGCGATCGCGAGCGAGAGGATGGACCACGGCTTGTACGCCGCCCAGCCCTCGAGGCCGACGAGGTTGGCGAACCGCCCGCCCAGCCAGAACCAGCCGGACGGATAGAACGAGGGCAGGTCGGCGTACGCCATGTCGGGCAGGCCGAGCGAGGTCGCCGAGCGACCGAGGAACTGGGTGCGGAACTCCTGGTCCACGCTCACGCCGTGCAGGTACAACCGCGATGCGGCGAGCGGGATCCCCAGTGTGGCGGCGACCAGCAACGCGGAGCCGGTGGGGGCCGCGAGCTTACCCAGACGGACCAGCGCGGACCGACCGCCCGGCTGCTCGCCGGCGCGTGCGGACAGTATCCCCAGCACCACCAGCGCGATGGCGGCGACCTGACCGACGACCGTCAGCGCCCGCAGGACGTTGGAGTTGCCGTAGGCGGGGAAGGAGACGAGGGAGAACCCGGCGAGGACGACCGCGGTGACGACGGCGGCCAGCAGCGTCGCCGCGCCGGCCAGGCCGAGCCCCCGGAGCGCCACCGGCATCCCTAGAAGGGGAGCTTGCGGAAGATGGGGCGGGGGACGTGCGTGAGCACGGCCATGACCCCGCCGAACGCGGCAGGTGCGAAGACCGCGCCCTTACCGGCTCCGGCGTTCTTCACCGCGATGCGGGCGACCTCGTCCTTGTTGATCGTCAGCGGCGCCTCCTTGACGTGCGCCGACATGCGCGTGCGGACCTGGCCGGGCCGGATGACCAGGACGTCCACCCCGTGCTCGGCCAGCGCGTACCCGAGGCCGGTGTAGAAGGAGTCCAGACCCGCCTTGGTGGAGCCGTAGACGAAGTTGGAGCGGCGGGCGCGGAGACCCGCGGCCGAACTCATGGCGATGATCCGGCCGTACCCCTGCGACTTCATCCGCTCGGCGAGCAGCACGCCCACCGAGACCGCGCCGGTGTAGTTGATCTGGGCGATCTGGACGGCCTTGCGCTGGTCGGACCAGAGTTCTTCGTTCTCGCCCAGCAGGCCGAACGCGACGATCGCCACGTCCACGTCCCCACCGGCGAAGATCTGCTCGAACGCGGCCGGGTGGGACTCGGTGGCGGCGGCGTCGAAGTCGACCACCTCCACCGCGCTCGCACCGGCGGCGGTCATCTCCGCGCGCGCGTCGTCGACCCCCGGGTCTCCGGGCAGGCAGGCGAGGATCACGCGCATCGGGCCCTGCTGGAGGTACTCGGCGCAGATGGCCAGGCCGATCTCGGAGGTACCACCGAGGAGGAGCAGGGTCTGGGGGACGCCGACGGCATTGATCATGGGCAGGAGTCTACCGAGGGGGTCCGACGCTGCTGCGCCCCTCACGGGTGGCGGGTGGATCGGGACGGGCGCGAGGCGGTGTGCGCCGCTGCGCGGTGGCCCGGTCCGGCCGGCCCCCGGCCGCCCGGATCAGATGAATCGAGGTCGTCCGGGCCCGGCTCGGCGCGGTGCGCGTGGCCGTGGGCGTACCGAGGTGGGTGACGGGGCCGGTCTGCTCGGGGACCGTTCCCACACCGCCGAGGGCGGGGTGGTCACGATCAGGGCGACTGCGGCGACAGCGGCGCGGAGGATCATGGCGGGCTCCATTTCGGACGCCTCGGTAGACGCTCGTGGTCCGAGGACATCCTCCAGTGTGACGCCGGGCCGGGGTCGTGTGTAGCCCCCGCCGGAGGTCCCCCGGCGGAGGCGCGTCGCGGCCGTGGAGCCGGGCGGCGGCGGCGGGGAGGCCCCGCCCCGGTCGACCGTCAGATCAGCTCGAGGCGACGCCCCATGTCGGAGACGAACACGCCGTTCGGGTCGATCCCCCGGCGGGTGGCGATCCACGAATCGATCCGGGGGTACATCGCGTGGAAGCGCTCGGCCGGGACGCGGGAGTCCTTGGCCGTGTACAGGCGGCCGCCCATGGACATGACCTTGGCGTCGAGTTCGTTGACGAACGTGTTGAGACGGCTGTTGATCGGGAAGTCCACGCAGACGTTCCATCCCTCCATGGGGAAGGACAGCGGTGCCTGGTTTCCCGGCCCGAAGAGCTTGAAGACGTTGAGGAACGAGTAGTGTCCCGAGCGCTGGATGTCGCCGATGATCTCCTTGAAACCCTCGACCTCGCCGGGCGGGACGATGAACTGGTACTGCAGGAATCCCTTGGACCCGTAGGCCCGGTTCCACTCGGAGAACAGGTCGAGCATGTGGTAGAACGCCGGCAGTGTCTTGATCTGGTTCCGGGACGTGACCCCGAGCCGGTAGTACACCTCGCCGATGGGGCCGAAGGTGTACTTGTTCGCGAGCCCGTTGGGAAAGACGTCCGGGAAGGTGATGAGCGGCTTGGCGTCCATCGCCAGGGGATTCTTCGCCAGCTTGGGCGCGTATTCCTCGAGCTCGGCGAGGGTGGCCAGGGACCCGCGGGACACGGCGGCCCGGCCGAGCTTGGGGGGCGCGCTGATGGCGTCGAACCAGGCCGAGGAGTAGGTGTACTTCGACTCGGAACCGTCGGTGTGCAGGGCGATCGTCTCGTCGAGCGACCCGGTCTGATCGGTATCGGCCAGGAAGAAGGCGGTCTCGGTACGGGTCATGGCGATCCACACCTTGAGGATCACGCCGGTCAGGCCGTTGCCGCCGACCGTGGCCCAGAACAGGGTGCCCTCCGGGTCGTCGGCGGTACCGCTCGGCTCCAGGGTCAGCACCCGGCCGTCGGCGACGAGCAGTTCCATGCGGGTGACGTGGTTGCCGAACGAGCCGGCCGAATGGTGGTTCTTACCGTGGATGTCATGACCGATCGCTCCGCCGACGGTGACCTGCCGGGTGCCCGGCAGCACCGGAACCCACAGGCCGAACGGTAGGGCCGCGCGCATGAGCTGGTCGAGGTTCACGCCCGCGTCCACCACGGCCAGCGCCTTCTCGGCGTTGAGCTCGTGGATGCGGTTGAAGTGGCTCATGTCCAGCACGAGACCACCGGAGTTCTGGGCGCTGTCGCCGTAGGAGCGACCGAGCCCGCGGGCCACCACACCGCGTCGCAGGTGGGCGGGGCTCGACGCGTTGGCGTCGTTGACCGCCGCCACGGCCGCCGATATCTCCTCCACGGACCGTGGGGTGAGCACGTGGCTCATCGCGGGGGAGGTGCGCCCCCAGCCGGTGAGGCGCTTGAGTTCGGTGTCCAGGGAGACGGTGGTGGTGGAGGGCTGGCCGGGGAGGCTGTTCTGGGCGGTGCTCACAGCGTCGAGGGTACCGCTCGACGGCCCCCGACCCACCCTGTGACGGCCCCGGCGTGACGCCCGCAACGCACTCGGCGCGCCGGACCACCGGTGACGCTATCGGCAGCCGGCGGTGAACGGGACCCCGCGGGCGCGGTCGTCGACCCAGTCGAGCGCCGGGCCCACCGCGGTGTAGGCGGCCAGGATGTGTTCGCCCGGAACGGGCGTGTACTCGACGTCGGCGCCGGCCGCGCACCACTCGTCGGCCAGCTGCCGGGCCGTCCATTCGGGGACGAACGGGTCTCCGGGACCCTGCGACGAGCCCGGGCCGGGCCCGATCGGGGCGGCGGCGTCCCCGTGCCACACCTGCACCGGGCCGGTCGGCACCTCGCGTGGGTCCGCGCCGTGGGCCGGGTCGGCGGTGCCCAGCCGGTTGCGGGCGAGCACCTCCGACACGGTCGGGTCGGTCCGCGGGTCGGTGTTGATCAGCGTCGCCAGCGGGACGGGGAACAGCCCCGACGCGGTGTTGGCGGCGGCACATGAGTCGCGGAGCCCGTGGGCGGCGACGTCTCCGGCGTCACTGAGCAGTGTGTACAGCTCGGGGTACTCGCGGGCGATCCCCAACACGGCTGCCCGGTAGAGCCCGGAGGCGAGGTTGCCGTCCATCGTGTCGAACAATTCCGAGTAGTCGGCGGGGACACCGCCCACGGACGATCCCACGAGCACACCGGTCAACTCGGGCGCGTAGACGGGTTGCAGCTGGGCGGCCCAGCCGGTGGCGATACCGCCGCCGGAGTAGCCGACCTGGACGACCCGCGAGTCCCGGAACATCGGGCCGGCGCCACCGGGTGGGACGAAGGCGCGGGCCGCACGGATCCCGTCGAGGACGGCCCGGCCGTTGGCCCGTCCGGCCGCATAGGCGGCCTTGGGTCCCTGGAAGTCGGTCACGACCAGCCCGTACCCGCGGTCGGCGAGGATCTGCAGGAACGGTGGCATCTCGATGTTCAGCTCGTGCGGCAGCGTGTGCGACGGCATGCACGTCAGGCCGAGGGAATCGATGGTGACGTTGAACGACACGAGCGGTCGCGGACCCGGCCCGGTCCAGGGGGTGGCCGGCTCGATGATGGTGGAGACGATCTGCTGCGCTCGGTCGTGCGAGTCGAGACTCTGGACCAGCACCTGCCAGCCCCGGCCGAAGTTGCGGACGTTGTGCGGCGGGATCGTCACCGGCCTCGTGTCGAGGATCGTCCCGGGGGCGGTGGCGGGATCGACCTCGGGCGGTGCTGAGTACCAGGGATCCGGTGACGGGCTGGGCAGATACCGCTCCGGCGTGCGCTCGTGCGGGGGCGCCGGTCGGAACGCCGCCAGCGGATCGGGCAGCGCCGCGGGCGAGGACCCGGGCGCCGGCGCCGGCATCGCGGCGGTGGACGGGACCCCGGCCACCACGCAGGCCAGGGACACGATTGCCGCGGCGACTGCGCGGGCGGGACGGAGGGGACGCCGCGACCTCATGCGCGTACGGTATCGCGCCCCTCGGACATGGCCACGGGACGGTCGGCACATCGACTCCGTCAGACCCTCCCGATCGGGACGGGCCGGTCGTAGGCTCGCCCACGTGGGGTCGACGATGATCGAGATCGGGCCGGCGTTGGCGGTGGCCGTCGTCCTGTTCGTGGTGATCGGCGCCACGGCGGCGTGGCTGGGCGGCACGGGGCAGGAGTGGGAGATCCCGTGGACGTCGATCCGCGCGGCCGTCCAGCTCGTGGGGCTCTCTCTGATCATCGGGTACGTGGCCGACCGGCTGTGGCTGGTGGCGGCATTCGCGGTGGTGATGGCGTCCGTCGCCTCGTGGGCCGCGGCCCGGAGGCTGGCGCAGCGCAGCGCGCCTCAGGCCGGTGCGGCGCGGGTGACCGTGCGTGATGCGCTGTGGTGCGCGGTGGCGGTGGCTCTGCCGGCGGCGGTGATCGTCCTGGGACTGCTCGCGGCCGGGGTGGTCCGCCCCAACGGACTGTCGGTCATCCCGGTGGTGGGGATCCTCCTGGGCAACGCCATGGCGGTGGCGGGCCTGTCCGGTCGCCGGGCGCACGACGAACTCGCCACCCGTCACGGGGAGGTGGAGGCCGCGCTGTCGCTCGGCTTCACGGACATCCCCGCGCGGATGATGGTGTGCCGCGAGGCGGCGGCGACGTCCCTGCAGCCCTCGCTGGACCAGACGCGCACCATCGGGTTGGTCACGATCCCCGGGGCGTTCGTCGGGATGGTGCTCGGCGGTGCCCGTCCGTGGGAGGCCGGTGTGATGCAACTGTTCGTCTCGACCGGGATCCTCGCGTGTGGCGCGATAGCCCTGGTGGTGTCCACCCGGCTCGTGGCCGCCGACCGGTTGTAGCCGGGAAACGCCTCGCGCGCGACGCCCCCGTGCCGGCCGGTGGGCCGGACGATGGGCGCCGCGCGCGAGAGCGGTGCGGTGGGCTCGCGCTCAGGCTGAGCCGCGGGTGGCCGGCGTCGACAGGACGACCCGACCGGTGGGCGTGTACGACGGCGAGACCGGGCGACGGTTCGGCGTCCGCAGCGGCGATGACGGCGGGATGGCCCGGCCGGTCGGCGTGTACGAGAACGCGGTCGGCGCGTTGTTCATGGCGGGGTTTCGGTACTGCGACATGGGGATTCCTCCTGGTCGGGAAGCGAGCTGCACAGCCGCCACGTCCACTGGTGACGAGACGACGGGCGCTGCTCGGATGCGTTGGGTGGAGGCGACGACGGCTACCCGGGAATGGCGCGGACCTGGTGGTGTGGGCGCCGGGTGAGATGGGGTGGCCGGAACGGATCGCTCCCGCGGAATCGAACGCAGTCGGCGGATGTGCCGTTCCCGGTTCGACCAGAAGCGGGCTGGTGTGCCCGCAGTGGAGAAAGAATTGCACGTCGCAGACCTGACCGCAAGTGCGGTGACGCTGTGCCCTCGGCCGGCGATCTACCCTGGTCGCGTGACGACATCCAGCGGCGGACCCATCCACGGCAGCCCGGCGGACCCGCCGGAGGACTCCGTCCTCGACTCCCTGCGGGGCGCCGTGGACCCCCTCGAGGCCCGCCACGAGTCCGACCCGGCCCGCCCGACCGACCTGAAGACGCAGGTCGTCCGGTTCTTCCTGACCGGCGTGCTGTCGGCGATCGTCGACTACGGGCTCCTCCAGCTGCTCAGGGTCCTCGGCCTGGACTACGGCACGGCCAAGGCGCTGTCCTTCGTCGCCGGCACGCTCACCGCCTACTCCTTCAACCGCCGGTGGACGTTCCAGGCCGAGCCGTCGCGCGCCCGGTTCGTCGCAACGATGGGCCTCTACGCGCTGATGTTCGGCGTGCAGTGGGGCCTGTTCATGGTGCTGACACCGTGGTTCCTCGGTATGGACTGGAGCCCGTTCTGGGCCACGACCGTGGCCTACGTCATCGCCCAGGGCGTCGCCACGGTTACCAACTTCATCGTCCAACGGACCGTGATCTTCCGGGTGCGCTGAGCACCGTGACGGTCGCGCTCGTCCTGCTCGCCGCGGTGGCGCTGGTGGTGGTGCCGGGGGCGGTGGTCTGCCTGGCCGCCGGCACCCGGTGGCGGGACGCGGTGGCGGCCGGGCCGGCGCTGACGCTCGCGGTGGTGGCGGTCGGCAGCGCGGTCACCGCCGCCGTGGACCTGCGCTGGGGCGTCGTCTCGGCCGGGGTGACGGCGCTCGCCGCGCTGGTCTGCGCCGTCGTCGTGGGTATCGCGTCCCGGGTCACCGACCGGGGGACGTGGCGGCGTGGCGAGGGGGAGTACGACGACGAACCCCGCCGCGGCGGGCCGGGCCCGGGGGTGGCGGACCTCGTCGTCGTCGTCCTCGCGGTGATCCCGGTCGCCCACATCCTCGTCGCCACCCGCGGTCTCACCGCCATTCCCCAGGGCTGGGACGCCATCTTCCACGGCGGCGCCACCCGGTTCATCGCCGAGACCGGGCGGGCCGGTCTGACCGACCTCGCGCCGGTGAGCCAGCCCGCCAACCCGCACTTCTTCTACCCGGACACCTATCACGCGTTCGCGTCGCTCCTGGTCGGGCTGCCCGGAGGCGGCCTGCCGGAGGCCCTGGGCGCCGTCTCCGCGGCGACCGGGGTGGTGTTCGTGCTGGGGGTCGCGGTCCTGGCGGCCCGCCTCTGCGGGGGGTCCCGACTCGCGGCGGTGGCGGCCGCGGCGGTCGCCGCGTCGGCGTGGACGTTCCCGTACCTCGCCCTGGCGCGCGGACCCGTACTGCCGTTCGCGCTGGGCGTCGCGGTGATCCCCGGACTGCTCCTGCTGGGTGAGCACCTCGCCGCCTGTCGGTCCCGGATGCCCGCGCACGCGCTGCTCCTGGGCGCCGGTATGGCCGGGGCGTGGTCGGTGCACCCGTCGGTGGCCCTGGCCGCGGCGATCCCGCTCGCCGCGCAGGCCCTCGCCGGGCTGGCCGCCGCTCCCGGCCTGCGCCCGCGGCTGGCGGTGCTGGGCGCGTTCGTCCTGGCCGCCGTGCCCGCGGGGGCGTACGTCGGGTGGTCGGTGAGCATGGTGTCGTCCGGGACCACCCAGTCGCTCGCCGGGTTCTCGTGGCCACGGGAGGTGGGTGTGGCGCGGGCGGTCGCCGCGGTGCTCGACCTCGGTCCCACGGCGGTGGCCTCGGTGGGCATGGCCGTGGCGGTGATCGTGGGACTGGCGACGGCGGTCGCCGACCCGCGGCGGCGTCGCCCGCTCGCCGCCCCCGTCGCCGCGCTCCTCGTCTACGGGACCCTGTACGTCCTGGCCGCGGCCGTCCGGGGCGACTGGGTGCGGACGTTCACCGGCTTCTGGTGGGACGACTTCTACCGGTTCGCGTCGCTGCTCGTCCTGCCCTCGGCGGTGCTGGCCGGGGCCGGCGTGCGGGCGCTGGTTCCGCGCGGGTCGCTGCGCCGGCCGGCGGCCCGGGTCGGCGTGGCCGTGGCGGCGGCGCTGGCCCTGCTCACCGCCTCCGGGCACGCGGTGATGGCGCGGGACCTGACCGCCTGGGGGTACGCCGACGGGCCCGCGGTCACGGCCGACGAGCGGCTCGTGCTGGACGCGCTGGGGGAGAGGTACGACGGCGGGGTGGCCCTGAACGACCCGTTCGACGGCACCGCCTGGGTCTACGCGCTCCACGGGGTGCCGGTGGTGTTCGGGGCGCCGCTCGCCGACGACCCGGTCGCGCAGGTCGGCGCCGACCGCATGACGCTGTACACCTCGGTCAACCGCTACGGTTTCGACCCGACCGTCACCCGCGAGATGCAACTCCGGGACGTGCGCTGGGTGATCGTCGGGACGGAGTCCGTGGGCGGGCCGGGCCGGCCGGGTGGGTTCATCGGGCTGCACCTCAACCCGAACCTGCGGCTGGTGGAGGCCACTCCGGGCGCCCGTCTGTACGAGGTCCTGCCGGTGCCCGCGGACCACCAGCCGCTGCCCCCGCCGCCCGGCATCCCCCCGGTGACGCCGCCGGGGCAGCCCCCGAACACCGGCTCACCGGTCGTCGAGGCGGCGCCCCCCGGCCCGGGGGCTAGCCTGGACGGCACCGCCTAACCGACTCCCAGGAGCGCATCGCCCCATGGACGCCACCACCGTGACAACCGCAGACGCCGACACCGGGACCGACCGGCCCGAGCGCGATCTGCTGCTCCAGCGCACCCTGTTCTCCGGCCCGCGCCGGTGGGTCAACGACGACCTGTACTCGCGGATCACGCGGGGCGTGGTGCGCCGCACACGCACCGAGCTGCACCTGGAGCCCGGCGCGATCGTCGACACCAACACCTACTTCGGCCGGTTCGAGGCGTCCTACTGGCAGCGCTGGACCGTCGTCACGGAGCTGACCGTACGGGTGTCGGTGGAGACAGCCGGGCAGGTCGACGTGCTGGTGCGCGCCTCGGACATCGGCTCCCACGTGCGGACGGTGGAGGTGGTCCACCACCACGGCGACGGCATGGCGGTGTTGCACGTGTCGGTGGACGCGTTCACCGACGGCGGCGCGATGTGGCTGGAGGTGCACGCTGTCGACGCGCCGGCGACGGTGTCGGAGGTGGAATGGAGTACGACGACGACGAGGCCCGCCCGCCGCGCCGCCGTGGCCATCTGCACGTTCAACCGGGCGGATGACTGTGCGGCCACGGTCGACTCGCTGGCCTCGGATCCCCTCGTCGCGGACCTGATCGACGACCTCTATGTCACGGACCAGGGCACCGATCTGGTGGAGACCCGCGATCCGTTCCGGCACGCGGCGGAGGAGTTCGGCGACCGGCTGCACTACCTGCGCCAGCCCAACCTCGGCGGTGCCGGCGGCTTCAGCCGCGGGCTGTTCGAGGCCACCGCACCGGACGGCCCGGGGCCGGTGGACGTGCTGCTCATGGACGACGACGTCCGGGTGGAGCCCGAGACGGTGCTGCGGCTGTTCGCCTTCGCCGCCGTCACCCGTGAGCCGATGCTCGTGGGCGCCCAGATGCTCTACCTGTTCAACCCCGACTACCTGCTGGTCTCGGCCGAACGGACGCAGCTCGACGAGCTCCGGGGCGGGTTGGACGCCGACGAGTTCGCGCTGCGTGACGAGTCGGTGGTCGCGGGCCGGCAGGAGCGGCGGATCGACGCCGAGTACAACGCGTGGTGGTCCTGCCTCGTCCCCGGCGAGGCCGTGGAGCGGGTCGGACTCCCCATGCCGTACTTCTTCCAGTGGGACGACATCGAGTACGGCCTGCGCTGCCGCCAGGCGGGGATGCCCACGTGCACCCTGCAGGGTGCGGCGGTGTGGCACGCGGACTTCTACTGGAAGGACGGCGACGACTTCGGCCAGTTCTTCTCCCTGCGCAACTCGCTGACCACGGCGGCGGTCCGGCAGGGGATCGACCCCAAGGACATGGCCAAGAACCTCGCCCGGAGCGTCCTGCGCGCGGTGGCGGCCATGCAGTACGGGCTCGCCGCCACCCGCCTGCGCGGGATCGAGGCGTTCCTCGACGGGCCCGACGGCACCCACGGCGTGGGTGACGGCGGTCAGGCCGCACTGGCCGCGATCCGCGCCGAGCGCGCGCGGTACCCGGAGACCGCCAAGCTCGGGGTGGAGGCACTGCCCGCCGGGATCGGTGTCCGGCGCAAGGTGGGGATCCCGCGGGAGGACCGCGAGGACCAGGTGCTCGCCAAGCGGCTGCTCGTGCAGAAGCTGGGCCGGCAGCGCCGCGGCGTGGTGGCGATCCCCTACGAGGACGCGGCCTGGTGGCACGTCTCGCTGTTCGACGAGGTGTACGTGACCGACGCCTCGCAGACCGGGGTGCACCACCGCAAGGTGGACCCGGCGCGGGCCACCGAGCTGCAGAAGCGGCTGGTCTCGCTGCTCGCCCGGTTCGTCCGGGAGGCCCCGGCCGCCCAGGAGCGGTGGCGTGCCGCGCAGGCCGAGCTCACCACGCGGGAGAACTGGGCGCGGCTGTACGGACTCTGACCCGCCGTCCGCTCGCCGCCTAGGGTGGGTTGATGGTCGAGATCGTGTTGACGGTTTTGGGCGTGGCGCTCATCGTGGTGGTGTTGATGGACGTGTTCCACACGCTGATGCACCCCGGGGGCACCGGGTACCTGAGTCCTTGGCCTGAGTCCCACAACTTTTAGTGCCCCGCGTTGATGGCGTGGATGAGGTCTCGGGTGGTGTCGTCGATTGTGGGTTCGGCGATGAGTTCCTGGTCGCCGACGGTGACGACGATCGTTCGCAGTGGCTGAAGGGTTTGGACGATCTTTTTGATCGTTGTCCCGGTCTGGTGCTGGAGGAGGCGAGCTACGGCGAGGGCGGCAAAGACCACCGTCAGGTGCGCTTCGATCGAGTCACGCGTGCGGTGGAATACGGGACGTGCCTTCAAGTCCGACTTGGCCATGCGGAAGGACTGCTTGACCTTCCACAGGTCGTGATACGCCGCCACGACGGCATGGCCGTCCATCACGGCCGGGGCGATGTTGGTGACGTAGCCCTTGTATCCGGCGGATTGGCGGGCCCGCTCGATTGACGCCTCGTCGAGGGCGACGCTCTGGCCGGTGATCTTGACGAACCGCTGCTTCTTGAGCGGTTCCGACCGGTCAGCGACCCTTTGGGCGCAGTCGATCTGCGCGTTGAGCGTGCGCCGATCCCTCTGGGCGCGTTCCCACTTGTAGTGCCACACCACCCGCCGCTGCCGCCGATCGCGGCCTTGGCCCATCGGGCGGGTCAGCTCCACAACCTTACCGTCGTCGATGGCGTTGCCGCGGCGGCCGAAGTGATCCTCGAGCTCCTTTGGGGCCTTGGAAGTTCGGGAGCCGACGATGAACGACAGCCCGGCGTCCTCCAGAGCATTGATGTTGGCCCCCGAGAGCATGCCGGCATCGGCCACGACGACCATGTGTGCGTGTAGCAGCGGTGGGTCGTGAGATTCCACAGGTGTGGCGTTCTCCACAGACGCCGCCCGGAAGGCGGCTTCCCGGCCCGGGAGCGACGGATCCGTGCGCCACAGTGACGGGTATGGAAATCCCAGATGCGTCCCGTGCCCGAGTCCTCGATGCGGGAGGACGCGGTGCGAAAACGGTGGCCGGCGACCCACCACCGCCGGGCAGAATCCTCCAGGGCGCGCAGGGCGCGCAGGTCGCGCAGGTCGCGCAGGTCGCACGGGGCGTACGGGGCGCTCTGCCACCGGGCCCGCTGACCACGGCCGAACTCGCCGTCGCGGTACCGGATCCCGCTGACCGCGCGCGCTATCGGCGGATCTGGCACGGGATGTACCGGCGGGAGGACCAACGGGACGATCTCCGCATGCGCAGCGTCGCGCTGGCGCGGACCTGGCCCGGAGGGGTGCTGCGCGGGCGCAGCGCCGCCCTGCTGTGGGGCGACGACTCCGCGCCCGCGGACGCGCCACCCGAGATCTGGCTGCCGTCGACGCGCAGGTCGCGTCCGGGCAGGGTGTACCGCTACGGTTCGATGCCCCCGTCCGCTGTCACGGAGATCGACGGGTTGCGTGTGACCACCCCGCTGCGGACCTGCCGGGACCTGGCCGGAGATCTGTCGTTCGAGGACGCGGTCGTCGCGGTGGAGCGGCTGTGCGGGATGCTGCCCGAACTGCCGGGCCAGTTGTCGGGCGCCGCCGGGCATCCCGCCGGGCGTGGTGCGAGGGCCTTCCGTGAGGTCGCCGGGGCGGCGGATCCGCTCTCGGGATCGGTCGCGTCGACCCGGGCCCGGCTCGAGTTGGCGGCGGCGGGGTGCGGGACGTTCGGGCACGGGCACACGGTCCGGCTGGGGCACTTCACGGTGGAGTTGCCGCTCGCCGATCCCTTCGACCGGTGCGTGGTGTTCACGCCCGGCGGGCGGGCCCCGTCGTTCGGGAGACCCGCCGAGCGCTACCGGGAGCACTTGCGTCGGGCCGGATGGACGGTGATCGTCGTCCGAGGACCCGTCTCTCCGGAGGGGGCCGCGGCGCCCGCTCCGTCCGCTGTGCCCGCTCCGTTTGCCGGGCCAGCCGCGCTCACGCCTCCGGGAGGTCGGGGGGAAGGGCACCGCGCGGCGGCGGTGCTGAGGTCGCGCTGGCCATCGACGGAGGTCCGGTCCCCGTTGCGCGAGGACGGCGCGGTGGATCCGCACGGCATGTGGTCCGGCAGCCCCTGGTGAGGAAGCCCCGGTGAGGCCCGGCCCCGCCGCCGGCGTCAGCGGGTGTAGTCGGTCGCCTTCTCGTAGCGGCCCTGCTCGTCCCAGACCCTCCGCAGGAGCTGCTCAAGCTCCCACACGTCGCCCTCGCTGCCGAAGTACTTGCGCTCGATGTCCTTGAGCTTGTCCTCGTTCTCGACGATCTTCGCCCACAGCTTCGCCCGCTCGACCGGATCGTCGACGAAGTCCTTGTCGAGGTATTCGAGCGAGTGTCGCTTGAGGTTGCCGAGCACCGTGAGCGCCTTGCCGGCCGGGCTGAGCAGGGAGCCGAGGACCGTCACCACGAGCACGCCAACGATGATGCCCAGCGAGAGGAACGTGGGGACCTCCACCACGTCCACGTGCTCGCCACCGTTGATGAACGGGAGGTTGTTCTCGTGCAGGGCGTGGAGGATGAGCTTGACGCCGATGAAGCCGAGGATCGCGGCCAGCCCGTACTTGAGGTAGACGAGCCGGTCGAGCAGGCCGTCGAGCAGGAAGTACAGCTGGCGCAGGCCGAGCAGCGAGAACGTGGTGGCGGTGAAGACGATAAAGACGTTCTGGGTGAGACCGAAGATCGCGGGGATCGAATCCAGCGCGAACATGATGTCGGTGCCGCCGATGGCGACCATGACGATCATCATCGGCGTCATGACGCGCTTGCCGTTCTCGATGGTGAACAGCTTGTCGTGGTCGTAGTGGTCGGTGGCCGGGATGAATCGCTTGGCCAGGCGCACCACCACGTTGTCGGCGTCGTCGTCCTCGTCGTCCTCGGCCAGCAGACGTCCGGCGGTGACGATGAGGAACAGGCCGAAGATGTAGAACAGGACGGCGAACTTGTTGAGCAGCGCGGCGCCCACGAAGATGAACGCGGTCCGCGCGATGATCGAGAACACGATGCCGAACAGCAGTGCCTTCTGCTGGCCCGCACGCGGCACCTTGAAACTGGTGAGCAGCAGCAGGAACACGAACAGGTTGTCCACCGAGAGCGCCTTCTCGGTGATGTACCCGGCGAAGTACTCCACGCCCATGTCTGTGCCGCCGAAGATCCACACCACGCCGCCGAAGACCAGGGCGATCCCCACGTAGAGCGCGGACCAGATGGCCGACTCCCTGAGGGTGGGGATGTGCTCCTTGCGCACGTGAAAGAAGTAGTCGAACAGCAACAGGGCGATGATGAGGCCGACTGACAACGACCATGCGAGCGGGGTGGCTCCCAACGGGGGTTCCTTTCCGGGGAGGGCCTGGGACCGGATTATCCTACCCGTGTCCGGCCGCGGGAGCCCCCCGGCGAGTGTCTCCGGCCGCTGCCCGTCAACCCCTGCGGCGGATCGACATCGTGTGCCGGGCCTCGACGACCGTCCCGCCGCGGGCGTCGGTGACCAGGGCCGTGTGGACGATGCTCGTCCGGGGCCGCGCGGTCAGCTGCTCGCGGATGGAGTCGGCCTCCACGCGGGGGACCTCCACGACGCACCGCAGACGGCCGCGGCCGGGGGTGCGGAAGTCGATCGTCGCGGACTTGGTCCACACCTGGTAACCGGTGCCGAGCTGCCCGGACAGCAGCGCCCCGTAGAGAACGTCGGTGGCGGCGAACAGCGCGCCACCGAACGCGGTGCCGTTGGTGTTGGCCGTCCACGGGGCCACGTGCATGTCGAGTTCCCCGCGGGTCCAGTCCGGCGCGACGTGGCGGATACGGATCCCCGAGCCCAACAGGGGTGGATAGAGCGAGGCCAGGACCGGGAACGCCCGGGGGCTCGAGGTGTATCGGTGCAGCAGCGTCTTGGGCACGGGGCGAGCTTAACTTACCGGCGGGTCAGTTCGGGGCGGCTGCGATCCGGTGACGAAACCGCGAATTCTCTAGACAAAAGGCACTGATTTGTCTAACTTCAGGTGTCCGACCACGGTACCGATCGTGGCCGACGACGAGGAGGCACGTCATGAGGATCATCGTGGATCCGGACCGGTGCGAGGGCCAGGCGGTGTGCGTCGGGCTCGCCCCCGCGGTGTTCGAGCTGGGGGACGACGACGAGGTGGTGCGCGTCATCGTCGACGAGGTCCCCGAGGAGCACGAGAAGCGGGCACGGAAGGCCGTCGCGAAGTGCCCGATGGCTGCTCTCAGAGAGGCCTGACGGGCCACGCCCCCGGATCGCGTCCGGTCAGCGCCAGCGCCGTGTCCCGGGCGGGGACGTCCGGCCCCTCGTAGCCGGGCACCGGGGGATCGAAGAGTTCCGGGGCCGGGTTGTCGGCGAGATCCGCCCGGACGAACTCAAGCACGGCCCGGTCGAGCTCGTCGCCCCACCGCAGGTCGATCCGCTGGGAGACGGCGAGATCCCACGCGTGGACGGCGAGGTCGAACACCTGTTGCGCCAGGTAGTGCTTCGCGGGCGCCAGCCCGTAGGACAGGTGCACCTCGTCGTCGTCCGGCGTCCCCCGCCACGCCGCCGCCACCGGCGGGCGGATCGCGTGCCAGTCGGTGACCAGCTCCGGCCCGGTCGCCTCGTGGAGCAGACGCAGGCGATCCTCCAGATCGTCGGCCACCTCGTCGACGGTGCCGCCGGCCAGCAACCCCGGCACCCACAACTGCTCGTCGACCACGTGGGCCAGCACCTCGTGCGCCGTCCAGTCGCTGCAGGGTGTGGCGGCGTCCCAGTCGGTGATGGCGGGCAGGACCTCGTCGTAGAGGTCGGCGGCGCGGGACTGCAGGGCGATCCAGTCGGTCATGGACCCATCCTGCCAAAATCCGCTACTCCACCTCCGGATCCGCGAGTCCAATCGGCATAGCGGATCCGGATTCGCGGTAGCGGATTTCGTGGGTCAGCCGCCGGGCTTGTCGAACCGCTCGCCGGCGCCCATCCGCTGCAGGCGCAGCCACTCTCGGAAGCCGGCGGGATCGCGGCGCGAGACGAGGAAGTACCAGCCGAAACGCAGGATCTCCTGGGGGATGAGTCGCCGGTTGCCGGGCTGGGTGAGCACGTAACCGCGGTTGCGGTAGGTGAAGTGGCGTTTGACCGGGTCGTCGGGGAACTGGGTGTGCATCCGGCCGCGGAGGATCGGCTTGAACTCGTCCGAGCCCTGCGGGTGCAGGTAGGCGGCGGTCAGGCAGGTGCCGAAAGGCTGGCCGGAGCGGACCAGGCGGCGGTGCATCTCCACCTCGTCGCCGCGGATGAACAGCCGCAGATCCGGAACGCCCACCCGGTCCAGGCAGTCGGCGGTGAACAGCGCGCCGTTGAACAGCGACGCGATGCCGGGCAGCAGGTCCTCGGCCGGTGCCGCGGGCCCGCCCGTCCCACCGGCCCCGCCCGTCCCGCTGGCCCCGCCGTCGGTGAACAGCTCGGAGCGGTGTCGTCGCCACACCAGGCCGCGCCGCAGCGGGAACGCCAGACGGTCGGGATCGTCGAGGTCGCACACCACCGGCGACACCTCGGCCAGCCCGTGGCGGTCCATGCAGCCCAGCAGGGTCGCCAGCACCTCGGGCCCCTCGGGGCGGCCGTCGTCGTCGGCGCACCACACCAGGTCCGCCCCGGTGGCCAGGGCGTGGAGCATCCCCAGTGCGAACCCGCCCGCGCCACCCAGGTTGTGCTTCGAGCCGATGTACGTGGCCTCGACCGGCTGGGCTTCGACCAGTTCTCGCACGGCCTGCTCGTCGGCATTGTCGATCACCACCAGGTGGTCGATCGGGCGGGTCTGGCCGCACACCACCTCGAGCGAGGCGCGCAGCTGCTTCAGCCGGCGGTGCGTGACCACCACGGCCACGACGCGCCGCCCGTCGCCGCCCCGCTGGGTTGCGCTGGCGGAATGCTCGCTTCCGGCGGGGTTGTGCTGCGTGTCGGGACCATTCTGGGCGCGCAGGTCCGAGCCCATCACCGCAGGGGCGTCCGACCCGGGCGAGTCGCCCGCACCGCCCGGGCGGCCCGCGCCCTGCCGCTCAGTCCTCATGGTGCATCCTGCCGATGTACTCGCCGATCGAGCGCCCGGCCTCGGGGCCCTCATAGGCGGTGACGATCTCCTCGATGCTGCCGCGCTGGCGGATCCGGCCGTGGTCGACCCACATGGCCGAGTCGCACAGCTGCGCGAGGAATTCGTTGGAGTGTGAGGCGAACACGAGGATGCCGGAGCGGGAGACCAGCTCGGCGAGCTTGACCCGCGCCTTCTTCATGAACTCCGCGTCCACGGCACCGATGCCCTCGTCGAGCAGCAGGATCTCGGGGTCGATGGAGGTCACCACCCCCATCGCCAGGCGGACGCGCATGCCGGTGGAGTAGGTGCGCAGTGGCATGTCGAGGTACTCGCCGAGCTCGGTGAAGTCGGCGATCTCCTCGACCTTCGCCCTCATCTGCTTGCGCGTCTGCCCGAGGAACAGCCCGCGGATGATGATGTTCTCGTAGCCCGAGATCTCCGGGTCCATGCCGACGCCCAGGTCGAAGACCGGCGCCACGCGACCGCGGATCCGGGCCGCCCCGCGGGTGGGCTCGTAGATCCCGGAGAGCAGGCGCAGCAGCGTGGACTTGCCGGCCCCGTTGTGGCCGACCAGCCCGATGCGGTCGCCCTCGCGGAGGGAGAGGGTGATGTCCTTGAGGGCCTCGACGACGACGACGTTGGACGCGTTCCGGCCGATCGCGCCGCCGGCGGATCCCAGCACGGCCTTCTTGAGCGATCGCGACTTGGCGTCGAAGATCGGGAAGTCGACGCAGGCGTCCACGCAGTCGATGGACACGCCGCCGGGCGTGGGGACAGCGGAGCTCATGGGATATATCTCCTACACCCAGTACGGGACTCGGGAGCGGAACTGGCGCAGGGCCACGAACGCGAGGACCAGGCCGCCGGCGGTGCAGCCCAGGACGATCCACCAGTGATAGGCGGCGGTGGGTTCCCCGAGCATGGGGGCGCGGACGATCTCGAGGTAGTGGTAGAGCGGGTTGAGCTCGGCGATCCGGGCCCGCTCGGCGATCTCCCCGCCCTGCTCGTAAAGCGTCTGCGTGGTCCAGACGATGGGGGTCATGTAGAACAGCAGCTGCACCATCGAGTCCAGCAGCGGCGCGATGTCGCGGAAGCGGGTGGCGAGGATGCCGAACAGCATGGCCACCCAGACGCCGTTGATCATGAGCACCGCCAGTCCCAGGACGGACAGCAGCAGGTCCCAGCCCAGGGGGCGCGGGAAGACCAGCATGAGCACCACCCAGATCACCAGGTTGTGACACAGGAACAGGAACTGCCGCCAGACCAGGCGGTAGACGTGGACGCTCAACGCGCTGGGCAGCTGCTTGATGAGGCCCTCGTTGGCGATGAAGACCTCGGAGCCCTCCTTGATGCACCCGGAGATGAAGCCCCACATGATGAGGCCCACGGTGACGTGCGGGAGGAACTCGGCGAGCGGGATCTGGAAGAGGATCGAGTACAGCAGGCCGAGCGCGACGGCCATGACACCGGTGGCGATGGTGATCCACAGGGGTCCGAGCGTGGACCGCCGGTAGCGCTGTTTGATGTCCTGCCATCCCAGGGACAACCACAGCTCGCGCTGGCTGAGCCCCTGCCGCAGGTCGGCGACGGCCCGGCGGAAGGTGTGGGAGTCGTTGACGATCTCGCCGCGCACGCGCTCGTCGGGGAGCGTCGCCGAGGTGGGATCGGGAAGGGACTGGTCCTGCACGATCGGGAAGCCTACTAGAGCGGCCGGCGGTGGCAGCCCCGCAGCGAGTGCGCGTAGACAGTAGAGATGACGACCAGTACGCAGATCCAGCTCGCCAGCCGCCCACGTGGATGGCCGACCCACGACAACTTCCGCACGGTCACCGTCGACCTGCCCGAGCTCGCCGAGGGCGAGGTGCGGGTGGCCAACGAGTACGTCTCCGTGGACCCCTACATGCGCGGCCGCATGAACGAGGGGCGCTCCTACATCCCGCCGTTCGAGCTCGACGAGACCATGACCGGTGCCGCGGTGGGGCGCGTCGTCGAGTCGCGGTCCGGCGCCCACCCCGTCGGTGCGGTGGTCCTGCACGACCTGGGGTGGCGCGACGTCGCGCAGGCCGACGGTCGGCAGTTCCGCGTGGTGGAGGAGATCGACGGCGTGCCGGTCTCGGCGTACCTGGGCATCCTCGGCACCACCGGGCTCACGGCGTACGTGGGACTCATGCACATCGGACGGTTCCGGGCGGGCGAGTCGGTGTTCGTCTCGGGTGCGGCGGGTTCCGTCGGCTCCGCGGTGGGCCAGATCGCCAGGCTCGAGGGCGCGTCCAAGATCATCGGCTCGGCCGGCAGCGCGGAGAAGGTCGCCACGTGCACGGAGCGCTATGGCTTCGACGCCGCGATCAATTACAAGGACGGCTCGGTCCGTGAGCTCCTGCGGGGGCACTTCGGGGCCCGCGACGGTGAGGGTATCGACGTCTACTTCGACAACGTGGGCGGTGACCACCTCGAGGCCGCGCTCGACCTGATGAACGACGGGGGCCGACTGGCCCTGTGCGGCGCGATCAGTTCGTACAACGCCACCGAGCGTGCGCCGGGGCCGGACAACATGTGGCACGCCATCACCCGCGGCCTCACCCTGCAGGGCTTCACGGTGAACAAGTACATGCACCTGTTCAAGGAGTTCGCGGAGAAGGTCGGCCCGTGGGTCGCCTCGGGCGAGATCGTGTTCGACGAGACCGTCGTCGACGGCATCGACAACTCGGTCGACGCGTTCCTCGATCTGATGAAGGGCGCGAACGTGGGCAAGATGCTCGTGCGGATCTGATCCCACCGATCTGACCCCCAGTCCGGTCCGGCGGCCGTCGGCGGTCTGACCCGGGCGGCGGGGCCCCACGGGGGTGCGGCAGGGTTGACGTCATGACGCCGACTCGCCGGGCCGCGCCCGCCGCCCGCCTGAGACGACGGGCCCGTCGCCGGCTCGATGCCGTGCGCGCCACCGCGGACGCCCGGTGGGGCCGGCCGCGGGAGGGCCAGCGGCCCGTGTACCTCGTGGCTCCGGCCGGTCACCCCAACCACGGCGACGAGCAGCTGTTGGCGGGGTGGCTGCGCTACCTGCGGCACGCGCTGCCCGGAACGCCCGTGGTGGTGGACTGCCACACGCCCGGCCAGGCGGCGGTGCTGCACCATTCCGAGCACCCGGACGTGCTCTTCACCGACACCCTGTGGCGCCTGGCCTCCGAGCACACCGGCACCGACGAGGCGATCGGGTTCTGTCGCGCCGCGGTGGGCGACCCCGGGCTGCGTCCGGCGCTGGCCACGGGCATTGACCTGCTGCGCAGCGCGTCTGTGGTCCACCTCATCGGCGGCGGCTTCGTCAACGACCTGTGGCCGCACCACCTGGGCGTGGTCGCGGCGGCGGGGGAGGCCGGCCGGGCGGCGGGCGCGCGCGTGGTGGCCACCGGTCAGGGGTTCGTGCCGTGCGGGGACGCCGGACGGTTGGCGGGGGCGTTGCGTGACTACGACCTGGTCACCGTCCGTGACGCCGACTCGTTCGAGCTCCTCGCGGGCACGGGGGTGCCGGTCCGCCACGTGGCCGACGACGGCTGGCTCGCCCTGTCGGCGGCGGGTGGCGTCGAGGCCGGCGACCACCCGGTCTACTCGTCCGACCCGGACGCGTGCCGCGACCTGGTGCTGTGCGCCCAGTCTGACCTGGTGGAGCCGGAGGTCCTCGCCGCCACCGTCGCGCGGATCCTCGCCGCGTGGGCGGTGCCGGGCGAGCGGATCACCGTCGTCGAGTCGATCCCCGGTGGGGACCGGGTGGTGTGGGACAGGGTGTGTGCGCGCGCGGCGGCCGCGTCCGGCGCCGACGGTGGACAGGGTGGATACGACGGCGACGACGACGAGGTGGGCCGCGCCCTGGCTGACCTGCGGTTGCCCCGCGCGCGTTTCGTGCCGTTCCAGGAACTGTGGGCCACGGGTCTGCCCGCCCGGCCGGGGCAGGTCTGGTTGACCACCCGTTTCCATCCGCATCTCTTCGCGGCGGCCCGCGGGGCCTCCGGGGTGGCGCTGCGGTCGGGGTCGGCCTACTACGACGTCAAGCACGCGTCGCTGCTCGCGGCCGGATCGCAGTGGAGTTCCGTGGCAGCCGACGACGGTCCGCGCACCGTCGTCTCCGGGGTGCCCGCCGCGGGTGGCATCGATCCGGCCACGGTCGCCGAGCTGGTGGAGGGCGCGGAGCTCCTCGCACTGGAGATCTACCGGCCCGGCCGCTGAACGCTGCACAACCGCTTTGTGCAACTAGTTGCATGAAGGCTGGCGCGACCGTACGATCAGGGGAGAAGTCTGCTCCGCCCGCCTCCGAAAAGGACTGCTCATGGCCCTTCCCTCCGTGCTCGCCGGCCCGCTCACCGTCCCGGTGGTCGCCTCGCCGATGTTCATCTACTCCGGCCCCGAGCTGGTGGCCGCGCAGTGTCAGGCGGGGGTGATCGGGTCGTTCCCGGCGCTCAACGCGCGGCCGCAGTCGGCGCTGGCCGAGTGGATCGAGCAGGTCAGGGAGAGCAATGAGGCGTTCGCCGCCGCGAATCCCGACCGGTACGTCGCCCCGTTCGCGGTCAACCAGATCGTGCATCGCTCCAATGATCGGCTCGAGCAGGACCTGGCCACCGTTGTCGAGCACGAGGTGCCGATCGTCATCACCTCCCTCGGCGCGCGCGAGGAGGTCAACGAGGCCGTCCATTCGTACGGCGGCATCGTCCTGCATGACGTGATCAACGACCGGTTCGCCCGCAAGGCCGTCGAGAAGGGGGCGGACGGGCTCGTCGCGGTCGCCGCGGGCGCCGGGGGACACGCCGGCACCCAGTCTCCGTTCGCGCTGATCAGCGAGATCCGCGAGTGGTTCGACGGCCCGCTGCTGCTGTCCGGGGCCATCGCCCACGGTCGCTCGATCCTCGCCGCGCAGGCGGCCGGTGCCGACCTCGCCTACGTGGGTTCGGCGTTCCTCGCGACCGAGGAGTCCCGCGCCACCGACGCCTACAAGCAGATGATCGTCGACAGCGGCGCCGGCGACATCGTCTACAGCAACCTCTTCACCGGTATCCACGGAAACTACCTGCGGGGCAGTATCGAGGCCGCCGGCCTGAACCCCGACGATCTGCCCGAGTCCGATCCCTCGGCCATGGACTTCGGCTCCGGGGGGACCACCGACTCCAAGGCGTGGCGCGACATCTGGGGCGCCGGTCAGGGCGTGGGCGCGGTGGACTCGGTCGGGCCCGTCCGCGAGCTGGTCGAGCGGCTGCGGTCCGAGTACGACGACGCGGTGGCGGCCCTCACCGCGGGTCTGCCCGCGACCCGCTGACCCGATGTCGCTGAAGTTCGCGATCCTCACTTCCCTCACCGAGCGGGAGGGCAGCGGCATCGAACTCGCCCGCCGGTTCGACAAGTCGATCGGGTACTTCTGGCCCGCGACCCACCAGCAGATCTATCGCGAGCTCGATCGGCTGGCGTCCGCGGGCCTCATCCGCGAGCTGCCGCAGCAGGGACCGCCGCGGCGGGGACAACCCAGGAGGTTCGCCGTCGCCGACACCGGCCGGGACCTGCTGGTGGAGTGGATCGGGGAGGACGACGAGCCCGAACCGATGCGCTCGAGCCTCGCGGTCCGTGTCCGCGCGGCCGCGGCCACGGGCAGGGTGGACGACCTTCGGCGGGCCCTCGGGTACCACCGCCGCCAGCGGGTGGAGAACCTGCGGCGGTACCGGGGGATCGAGGAGCAGGACTTCGCGGACCGCGACCCCGTCGAGGTCCGGGGTGCGCTCCAACACCAGGTGCTCAAGTTGGGCATCCAGGCGGAGCAGGCGTGGGTGGGCTGGTGCGACGAGACCCTCGACCTGCTGGATCGCCTCAGTCGACCGTGAGCAGGATCTTGCCGTGGCTCTCGCCCGACTCCAGCAGGGCCAGTGCGTCTGCGGCCCGGTCGAGCGGGATCTCGCGGGAGACCCGGGTGGTGACGTCCCCTGCTGCGACCATCGGCCACACCTGGTCGACGACCTCCCGGCAGATGCCGGTCTTGCCGCCGGGGCCGTCCGCGGGTCGGGCCCGGAGGTTGGTCGCGAGGATGCCGGCACGCTTGGGCAGCAACCGGCCCAGGTTGAGCTCACCCTTGACCCCGCCCTGGAGGCCGATGACGATGACGCGACCGTCCGTCGCCAGGGACGCGATGTTCTTCTCGAGGTATTTCGCGCCCATCACGTCCAGGATCAGGTCGACGCCGCGGCCGCGCTCGTCGTCGTCGGTCCAGTCCCTGACTCGTTCGACGAAGTCCTCGTTCCGGTAGTCGATCACCAGGTCCGCGCCCAGTTCGCGGCACATCTGCACCTTCTCCGGCCCGCCCGCGGTGGTGGCCACGCGGGCCCCGAGGGCGCGGCACACCTGGATCGCGTGCGAGCCGATGCCGCCGGCGCCGCCGTGGATCAGCACACGCGGGGCACCGAGGTCCGTGTCGCCCCATCGGGCCTGCGCGGCCAGGACGCCGCGGCCGAGCCCTCCCGTCATGGCCAGGTTCGACCACACGGTGCACGCCACCTCCGGGAGGGACGCGGCCTCGTGGAGCGAGACCCCGGCGGGGACCGGCATGACCTGACCGGCCGGGACGGCGACCTTCTCCGCGTACCCGCCGCCGGCCAGTAGCGCGCACACCTCGTCGCCCACCGCCAGGCCCTCCACGCCCTCGCCGACCGCGGCGATGCGGCCCGAGCACTCGAGGCCGAGGATCTCGGAGGCGCCGGGAGGCGGCGGGTAGTGGCCCCTGGACTGCAGCAGGTCGGCCCGGTTCACCGCGGAGGCCGCGACATCGATGAGTACCTCGCCGGCGGAGGCGACCGGGTCGTCGACCTCGGTCAGGCGCAGGGTGTCGGGGCCGTTGTCATATGCGATTGCCTTCATGTCCTCCGACGGTAGCCGGGATGGAGGCCCGAGGGCAGGTGGGCTGGGTGCGCACGCCGGCGGTCCACTACGATGAACGGCGTCGTCAACGCGGGTTCCACGTGGAACCACGCGGTCGTGCGTGTCGCGGCAGGCGGCGGGGAAGTGTGGCAGAGCGGCCGAATGCACTCGCCTTGAAAGCGAGCGTGCCTAAACAGCACCGGGGGTTCAAATCCCTCCACTTCCGCCCAGGTCCGATCCGCGCGGGCCCGAGTCGAGGCAGGGCCGGCTCAGGCGGTCGTCTCCTGCAGGTCCGCTGCCGCGACGTAGCGGATGATCTCGAGCACCCGCGGGTACGAGCGGGACTTTCCCGAGACGATCGAGACGTGGTCCTCACCCTCGAGCAGGACCAGTTTGGCGCGTCCTCCCCGGCGGGTGACCTCGTCGACGTAGCGCCGGGAGTTCTCCGCCGAGACGGTCGCGTCCCGGTTGCCGTGGATCGCGACGACCGGTGTGCCGGTGTCGATGTTCTGGATGGGGTCCACCGACGCGTACTGCCACGGGAACTCGGAGGGCGTCCCGCCGATCGCCGTGACGATCCTGTCGTCCCCGTGGTTCGCTGCATAGACCATGTCCAGTGGTCCGGCGATCGAGATCACGCGCGTGGGCCGGAACGCGGGCTCGGCGCCCACCTCGTCGTCCTCGAGCAGGTGGCGGGTGCCGCCCCACACGGCGAGTTGCGCGCCCGCGCTGTGGCCCACCACCACTTCGTCATCGGTCGTGATCTGGGGGAAGCGCCGGTCCACCTCGACCACGTGGTCGAGCGCGTCCGCGATGTCCCGGAATGTGACGGGCCAGCCGCCGCCGGACCCGGACCGGCGGTACTCCACGTTGTAGACCGCCATTCCGCGGCTCGCCAATTCGCGCGCCAGGGGGTCGAAGATGTCCGCACCCAGCTGGTTCTGCCACGCCCCTCCGTGGATGAGGACCGCGAGCGGGATGGTGTCGACCTCCTTCGCCCCGGACGGCAGGTACAGGTCCGCCCAGTTCTGTTCGGGATCGGCGTCGGAATCCCGGGTCGGGTATTCGAAGCGCTGGACCGTGACCTCGTCCAGTCGGACGGTTCCCGCATAGGTCGGGTCCACCTGCGGAATGGCGGTCGTCGTCATGCAGCCGACAAGGGTGAGTGCGCCGCCCACCAGGGCCGCGCCACGCATGAGGACGTGCCCCGGTCCCACGACGGGTCTTCGCGACGACATGGCCACCACTTCCTCAGGAGTCGATAAGGCGGAGTACCTTTTTCTCCTTGGGTGGGCACGGTGCACTGGGGCGGGGTCGTCCGGAATCGCGGAGAGTGAAGCTGATCTTACTCTTTGCCAGGCCCGCGGTGCTGAGAGGTGCCCCCCGTGTCGGCCCCCGGCGTGCCGTGCCGAGCACGGCACGCGGCCAGCCGGTGCGACTGTCGGGTCGTGTCAGCCGACGACGCTGATCCGGCCGGTCTCGGGGGCGCTCAGCGGGCCCTCCTCGGCCACGTAGCGACGCAGTGCGTCGAGATCGGTCACCCCGGCCTCGCGGCGGTCGCCGCGTTCGGCCAGGACCGAGCCGTCCCACTCGGGGGAAGAGAGGAACTCGTTCACCACGACGGTGTACTCGCGCCGGGGGTCGACGGGCTCGTCGTCGACCACGATCTCTGACACCCGGGCTCCGGGCGGGCGGCGCAGGTCGACGGTATAGCGCACGTTCGACGAGACCGCGGGGCCGTTGCGGCCGATGTCGTCGGCGAAGTGGTCGAAGGCCGCGCGGAGTTCCTCCCCGGTCACGGTGACCAGGTAGAGGCGATCCCCGTAGGGCTGCACGGTGTGCAGGTCGGCGTAGTCGAGGGGCCCGGCGGGGAGGTCGGTGCGCAGGGAGTCCGGGTTGGACAGGGCCAGCTCGGCGCCCCGACCCCGGGCGGCGTGAAGCTGGCCGTCCGCGATGAGGTCCGCCAGTGGTGACTCGCCGTTCGCATCCATGGCCCGCTCGATGGTCTCGTCGGCGGTTCCGATGACCTCGCGGGCTTGCGGTGCCGCAGCGGCCTGGGCCTGGCGTACGAGCTCCTCGGTCCCGGCGTCGGGTTCTATGTCGAGGTTGACCGTCTGGTTGAACACCGACGTCTGGGGCCGGATCACGTCGCCAGTGGAGGGGTCGACCGCCAGGTCGACGACGGTGACGGACCGGCCGTGGGACGCGGGGGCCACGACGACGCGCTCGTCGTTGTCCGAGTCGAAGACACGGCAGGTGGCCGGGCCGCCGGAGGCTCCCACGATCAGGGCGTCCACGGCGGGGTTGAGCTGCTTGACCAGGTCCAACTCGGTGAGCTCGTCGGGGCAGGCCGCCGGATCGAGATTGTCGTGGACGGCGTCGGACTGGACCATGGCGACGATCGCCTCCACGCCCAGGAACCGCAGTGACTCCACGGTCTCGTCGATCGCGCGGAGGGGGTCGGTCAACCGCGTGGTCGTCTCCGGGACGGACGTCGACGGGGAAGTCACCGCCACGACCCCCACCCGGACGTCACCGACTCGGTGGATCGCGAAGGGGAAGGTGGGGGCCGAATCGGGCGACGGGATGGCGTTGGATGCCAGGAACGGGAACGCCGCCCCACGGAACGGCGGGAGCGGGGGATCGACGCGGCAATCCCGCTCGGTCGCGCACCCCGGCGTGACCAGGGATCGGACGTGGTCGGCGCCCTTCTCGAGTTCGCGTCGTCCCACGCCGGCCCCGTCCACACCGAGCCGGTTGAAGTACTCGATGGTCGCTCGGTCACCCAGCAACGCGGCCTCGGGGGCGGTCCCGCCGATCGAGTCGCCGGTGGCGAACAGCAGTGAATCCTCGGCCTGGTCGCGCAACTTTCCGACCGTGGCCGCGAGGTGTGGCCCGCCACCGGCGGGGCGGACGTTGCCCGAGCCGTCACGGAGCTCGCCCTGGAACCCCACGGGCCGGGACAGCGCACCGGAGAACTCCCCGATCCCCAGGATGCGGACCGACCGGGTCTCCGCCGCCGGGCTCCAGGGACTGCTGGTCTGCGCGTCGGCACGCGGAGGGGAGGCGAGGGTTGCGACGAGGACCACGGCCGCGAACAGCGCGAAAGCGACCGGCCCGACGCGGCCCGTTATGGACGTGTGGATAGCTGCGGAGTTCACCTCGTGCCATGAACTCTTCTGCTGCACATCGTCTCCTAGGGGGGCGGGGGCTCGCACGTTCCGCGATCCGGGGATCGCGAGATCGTGACCTGCTCTCCCAAACCCGGCCCATGCTGCCCTCGCGATGTCACGGGACCCCGCCGGAAGCATTACGTTCTGGTCACGAAATGCCAGGCGGCAGTGAGGAATCGGTCGTTTTCCTCGGGATCCCCGATGGACACCCGCACTCCGTCGCTGGCGAAACACCGGGTGACGACCAGGTGCTCGCGGCAGTGGGCGTCGAAATCAGCCGCGGCGTCCCCGAGGGGTAGCCAGACGAAGTTCGCCTGGGTGTCCGGGACCGCGTGCCCCATGTCGAGCAGGGAAGCCCGTACGCGGGAGCGCTCGGCGACGACCGCGTCGGTGCGGGCCCGCAGTTCGTCCCCGGCCTCGAGGCAGGCGATTCCGGCGGCCTGCGCCAGGGAGCTCACCGAGAACGGGACGACCATCTTCGCCACCGGTACCACCAGTTCGGCGGGTCCGACGAGGTAGCCGACACGGAGGCCGGCCAGACCGTAGGCCTTGGAGAAGGTGCGCAGCGAGACCACGTTGGGCCGCGACATCGCCTCGGCGACGCCGTCCACCGGGTCCTCGGATCGCATGTACTCGTAGTAGGCCTCGTCCAGCGCCACGGTGACCCGTTCGGGGACGCGGTCGAGAAAAGCGAGGAGTTCGGCGCGGGTCACCGCCGGGCCGGTCGGGTTGTTGGGCGTGCAGACGAAGATCAGCCGGGTCCGGTCGGTGACGGTGGCGACGATCGCGTCGAGGTCCAGCGACCCGTCGTCCCGGTTGGGGACCGCGATCGGGACCGCGTGGGCGATGCGGGCGATGATCGGGTACGCCTCGAAGGAGCGCCAGCCGAAGACCACCTCGTCGCCCGGTGCACACACCGCCTGGACCAGTTGCTGGCACAGGGCGACCGAGCCGCAGCCGGCGGTGACGTTCCCGGTGGGCACGTCGAGGAAGTCCGCGAGCCGGTCGACGAGCGCGCCGGCGGTGATGTCCGGGTAGCGATTGGCGCCCGCCGCGGCCTCGGCGATGGCCGCCGCCACGCTCGGCAGCGGGCCCGCGGTGGTCTCGTTGGACGCGAGTTTGACCGCGCCCGGCACGGAGGCGCCCGGAATGTAGGCGGGGATGGCGTCGAGGTCGCTGCGCACGTCGGGGGACATGACTACAGGGTAGGACCACCCCCTGCGGGCCCGGTGTCCGGCCGTTTTGCGCACCGGCCCGGCCTGTGTGTACTGTAATTCCTCGTTGGCTCAGCAGAGCCTCCAGGAGGCGTGCCAGAGCGGCCGAATGGGACTCACTGCTAATGAGTTGTCCTCCTCAAAGGGGACCGGAGGTTCAAATCCTCTCGCCTCCGCCATGCCGGGGATCCGGGTGACCGGATAGCTGGCACGACAGAAGAATACTGCGCCCGTAGCTCAATGGATAGAGCACTTGACTACGGATCAAGAGGTTAGGGGTTCGAGTCCCTTCGGGCGCACAGAAGGAACGCCCCCGTCCACGCGGACGGGGGCGTTCGCCATTTCCGGCCTGCGGTGTTCACGCGGCGTTCGCGGCCCCCCGCCGGTATGCGCGCAGGGTCTCGATCTGATCCCAGACCACGATCACCCAGATCGTGGCGATGATGCTCCAGCGGATCGCGGTGGTCGCCGTGCCGCCGTCGTCCGGGACGAGATCGGGGTGGATCACCGAGTCGTGGCTCAGCACCAGGACCGTGAGGAAGACGCCGAAGACAACGTCGACCACCACGTCGATGCCGAGCCGCGCCGGTGACCTGCCCGGCCTCACCAGGCGCCACACCTGGACGAGCGCCAGCGCTCCGATCAGCAGCACGTACCCCGTGAACCACCTGGTGGGGATGGCGGGGTTCACGAGCGGTTCGCCGCCGTTGAGATGGCCGATGTACAGGAACGTCGACGGGACGAACGGCACCGCGACCAGGATGGCCAGCATCACCAGCGACACGACCGCGTCGACGCGGGTGTCCGCCCCGCCACGGGGCCCGTCGAGGTGCGCCGGGTCCCAGGTGGGGGTCAGGGTCAACGGATTGCGTTCGCCCTCCGGGGTCGTCCGCTCGATGATCACCACCACGAGCGTCCAGGCCGCGAAGGCCCAGAGCAGGGCGGCGGCGACGGAGCTGACGAGTTGGCCGATGAGACCGCCGAGCTCCGGCTCCGCGGTGGTCGAGACGTAGAGGATGCTGCCGGCCAGGGCGGCGATGACACCCACGACGGGCAGGAGCCACCGCAGTACCCGAGCCCAGACCGGGTAGACCTCCGGCCCCACGAGGTACTGGTGGGCGCCGGCATAGCGGCGAGCGAGTTCGGCCGGGTCGCCCAGTCGCACCAGGACGGCGCGCTCGGCGGAATCGCGGTCGGCGGTCCCGGCCGGCTCGGTCCCGCTGGCGTCGTTCACGGCGTCGGGTTCGGCGGCGACCATGTCGGCGATGGTCGCGGCGATCTCCGAGGAGATGTCGCCGCGCTGGTCTTCGGGGAGGTGGCGGACCACCTCGGAGATGTAGCGATCGGTCAGTGTGGACATCACGCGTCCGCCTTCCGCAGATCGGTGTAGCCGGCACCCAATGCCAGCCACTCGGCGTGCAGGCGCTCGGCGGTCTCGGTGCCGAGCGCGGTGGTCTCGTAGTACTTGCGGGGCCTGGGCTCCTCGGTCCGCCACGTCGAGGTGAGCAAGCCCTGTCCCTCGAGGCGGCGCAGCAATGGGTAGAGGGTGTTGGCCTCGGTGGCGATTCCCGCCTCGGCCAGCGTGGTGAGCAGGGCGTACCCGTACCTGGGCGTCCGGCAGGCCAGCAGACTCGCCAGGACGACCGACCCGCGCCGGAGCTCCTGCAGGTGGGTGCCCAGTGCCGCGTCCGCGTCGTCGCCCATGCGGCACACCTTAGTGTGTGGCACACACTATGTAAATGGCGCACAGCCTCGGCGCGGGCCCTCTCGCTCCACCCGCTGCACCGCGACACTCCGCCATCGACCGGCCCTGACCGGCCCTGACCTGCGGTGCCCTGCGGACCGTGTGCAGGGCACCGCAGGTCGGGAGGCCGCGGCCCGGCGCACTGCCGGGGTCGGGCCTGTGTGGGATCTCGCGGTCGACGCGTCAGGAAGCCGGCGAGGCCTTGGCCTTCTTGACCCGCACCCGCTGGTAGGGGGCCGCGACGGACTCACCGATCGCCTGCGCGATGAGGTCCTCGGCGGTCCGGTTCTTCCGCGCGAGTGTGGCGACGAGCTTGGTGAACCGGGCCCCGCGGGCGAACTCCTTGGCGCTGCGGTCCTCCACGGCGAAGAACAGCTTGGCCTGATCAGGGAGCAGCGACAGCACGCCGTTGAGGATCTGGCGGGTGACCCACCTGGCCACCGGGCCCTTCACGTCCGGGTGCCGGAGCGAGTGGCCGGCCATCGCGGCGAAGATGGTCAACGCCTTGGTGTCGAGGCCCTCGGTGACGTACTGGTCGACCTCTGCGAAGGTCTCGAGGTGCGGGCCGGGGACGTGCAGTTTGTCCGCGCCGATGTGGGACTCCACCACCAGGCGGTCCGCGTCCGCGGTGCTCAGGCCCGGGCCGAACTCCTGGTAGCCCCGGACGGCCGACCAGATGTACGTCCACCACGTCCACCGCATCCATTCCGGCTGCTTGGCCTCCTCCACCTCTCCGGTCTCCGGGTTGGTCCAGGTCGCCATCTCGTGGAGGTGGTCGACGCGCTTGGCCGCCGCGTCCGCGTGGGCGGTGTCGGCGAAGACCGAGTCCCGTAGGTAGGCGGCCGTGCGGTCGAACCGGGCGGCCATCTCATCGGCGCCCTCGCTGGTCAGCGAGACCCGATCGAAGTGGGTCATCATGCCCGGTTCGAGCATCTGGAGGAAGAGCGCGTTCTTCGCGCCGAGCCCCGAGGCCGGGTCCGAGAACACCCGCCAGGAGATGCTGTCGGGGCCGTAGTAGCCGTCGTCGGAGCGAGGGGCGTCGGAGAGCCGCAGGGGCACGCGGGTGTCGGTCATGGAGTCACCTTCGGGTTAGGTGGATCGGGGAGTGTCGGTCGGTGAGCGCCCGACCAACACCGTCGATAATAAGTCCTTCATACTCCGTGCCGACGCAGACGGTGAGGAAGGCCTGCGACCGCGAGCCGCGAGACGGCTGTCTCGAGGGGGCCTCGCCCGACGACCACCGCCCAGAGGGCGCACCCGGCCGTCCCCCCGAGGGCCATCGGCCAGAATGGGTCCAGTGCGCGGAGGTCGTCCATCGGGTCGAAGTGTCGGCCCTCGGCGCGCGAGATGGCGATCCACGCCGCCCAGACGAGGAGATGTGCGGTGTACGCGGTCAGGGGCATCGCGCCCAGCACCCGTACCGGCCAGAACAGCCACCGCAGCCGCGTCCCGCCGATCAGCGTGCACACCCCGATGACCGCGAGTGCGAATCCCATGGACCCGACCGCCTCTCCCACGCCCGACGAGTGTGGCCCGTCCCGGAGCCGCGATAGAAACCACAGTCCGACCTCTGACCGCGCGCCGTCGTCGCTCGAGGAGGCGGTGGCGGCCCCACGGACACCCGGCTCGAGGCCGGGACGGTGATCGTCGACGCGGAGGGGTGAGCTCAGAGGAGTGAGTGCGGAGGGGTGAACGGCCACGGGCCGGGGGTGGGACGCGAGAGTACGACGACGACGAGGTCGGCCGCTTCGTAGGCTGTGCCGATGTCTCAGCCCGCGCGAGAGGCGCTCCGCCGCAACGCGGGCCATCTGGCGTCGGTGGCCCTGGTGCTCATGTGGAGCTCGGGCTATGTCGGCGCGGAACTCGGGATCCGGGCCGACGGGACCCCGCTGCAGCTGCTGGGCTGGCGGTTCTCGATCCTCGGCGTGCTGTTGGTGACCGTCTGCCTCGTGCTGGGGGTGCGGTTGAACGATCGCGCGGCGTGGACGCGGCAGGCGGTGTTGGGCCTGTTCAGTCAGGCGTTCTTCCTGTTCATGATCTTCGAGGGGGTCTCCCGGGGCGTCGACGGCGGCACCGCGGCGCTCATCGCCGCGCTCCAGCCACTGCTGGTGGCGACGGTGGCGGGCAGGGTCCTCGGCGAGCGCACGACGGCCGGCATGTGGGTCGGCATGGTGCTGGGGATGGCGGGCGTCGTGGTGGTGGTCTCCGGCGGTCTCGACGCGGGCGCCGCCCCGTGGTGGGCGTACCTGTTCCCGGCGGCGGGCATGCTCAGTCTGGCCACGGGCACGGTTCTCACGCAGCGGCTGCGGCCCACCGAGACGCTGCTGCAGTCGATCACCATGCAGTCCGTCGTCGCGGGGGTCACCCTGATGACCGCGGCTCTGGTGACCGGCCAGGCGGCGCCCGTGGCCGAACCCGACTTCTGGGCGGCGGTGGCCTGGTTGGTGTTCCTGTCCACCCTGTGTGGGTACGTCCTCTTCGTCTTTGTCACCCGCACCCGCGGCGCCACAGTCGCGAGCGTGCTGCTCTACCTCACCCCGCCCACGACCATGGTTTGGGTGTGGCTCATGTTCGGTGTCCCGATCACCCTCCCGGCCGTGGTCGGCATGGCGATCAGTGCGGTCGGCGTGACCCTGGTGCTGCGGTCGCGGGCGGCGCGGGACGCCTCAGCGCGCGCGCCGGAAGAGCGCGGCCGGGCGACCGCGTAGGGCCGTGGACAGCGCCACCTCACCGTCGTCGTCCAGGACGGGTTCCAGGTGCGGTCGCATCCGGCGCGCGAAGTTGTCCTTGTGCAGCTCCTCGCCGATCACGGCCTCGTGCACGCGACGCAGCTGGAGCAGCGTGAACGGTTCGGCCAGGAAGCCGTCGGGGTCGGGGCCCACGTCGACGTAGCGCAGGCGGATCTCGTAGCGCTCGCGGACGTCGCGGATCGCGGCGTCGACGATCGCGTCGTGGTCGAACAGCAGTGAGTCGATGCCGTCGAGTCGGCCGTCCGCGGTGACCCGGGTGAGTTCGCCGTTCGCTCCCGTCAGCGCGGATTCGGGCAGGGGGAGCGCGTGGGCGGCGGAGACGGCCCACGTCCGCTCGTCGCGCTCCGGGTCGTCGAAGAGCCGCAGCAGACGCGGACGGATGGTCTCGTGTGGCGCGATCCGGACCTTCTCGCGGAGTACGTGGTCCGCGGTCTCGGTGACGGTCGTCCGCTCGCGCAGGAACGCGCCCGGGAGCGCGCGACCGTCCGGATTCCGGCGTGATTGCGTGAATACCCGCAGCTCGGGGTCGGTGCCGCCGGCCCCTGTCACGGTGAGAATCGCCAGGTCCACGGCCACGGCGGGCCGGGGGAACTTATCGAGATCGGACACGGCCTTCACTTTAGCGCGATTGGCGTGCTAATGTTTAGCGCGCCTGGAGTGCTAATGGAGTGGAGGGGTCATGGGAAGTCGACGAGACGACGGCATGGACGGGGTCGGCGGCGAGGCCACCGAGTGCGCATGGGGCGTGTTCCTGGACACGCTGATCCTGCGGATCGGTGCTGTCGGGGACGGCGGCGCGCTGGCGCTGGTGGCCCCGCCCGGGCCGGAGGGGTGGAGCCAGCAGCTCGTCGTCCGGTCGGACCGTGGTCGGGGATTCATGTGGGTCACCCGCGGGATCGCCGGCAGCACGGCGGCCGAGGAGGTCGTGGCCAGCGCCGGCGCCGACGGGGCGTTCGCACTGGCGGACGCGATCGTCCGCGTGGCGCGCGAGGACCTGCGGTTGCCGCACCCCCAGCTGTTCACGGCCCGCGCGAGCGGACGAGGAGCAGCCGAGTTGGCGGAGTCCCTGGGGCTCGCGGACGCGGACGCGCCGGGTGGGCCGGACGGCCGCACCGACAGCGGGGTCCGCGGTGGTCCGGACGCCCTGCGTCCGGTGGTCGTGGAGGCGGTGGGGAGGATGTTCGGGCAGGAGCCGGGCGTCGACGACGACGGCGACGTGTATTTCACCGTCGCCGGCACCACGGTGTTCGTCATCTTCAGCCCCGACGGCGGGCTGGTCCAGGCCTGGGCCCTCGTGGTCCGCGGCGTGTACAGCCGTCGCAACACCGCGGTCGAGGTGGATCTGCTCAACAGCAAGGGGATGTGGAGCACCTGGTACCTCAGCGGGCGCGACGTGTTCCAGCGGATCACCCTCCCCGCGCGCCCGCTCTCGGCGGACAACATCGAGGGCATGCTCCGCGCGTTCGCGAAGGACCTCGAACAGAACCGGGATGAGCTGGCGTACCGGCTCGGAGGGAAGGTGGCGTGATGACGGGCAGTGGAGACCGGGGGTGGGACGACCGGGTCGCCGGGGTGATGCTCGGTACCGCCGTGGGGGACGCTCTCGGCGCCGGATACGAGTACGGCTCCGCGCCGCTCGGTCCCGAGGGGCCGCGGATGATCGGCGGCGGACTGGGCGGGTTCGCGCCCGGACAGTGGACCGACGACACGTCCATGGCGTGGTGCGTGCTCGACGTGGCCGCCCGGGGTGGGGGCCTGCTCACGGACGAGGCGCTCTCGGAGGTCACCCGCAACTTCAGGTGGTGGTACGACTCCGGCCCGCCGGACATCGGCAACCAGACCGCCGCGGTCCTGCGGGCCGCGGGTCCGGCGCCGACGGCCGCCGCCGCGCGGGAGGCGGCCGAGGAGCACTTCAGACGGAGCCACCACTCCGCCGGCAACGGTTCCCTCATGCGCACCGCGCCCGTCGCCCTGGCCCACCTCGGCGACACCGGGGCGATTGTCCGGGCCGCCACGGGCGTGAGCGACCTGACCCACTCCGATCCGCGCACCGCCCAGGCGTGCGTCCTGTGGTCGTCGGCCATCGACCGCGCCGTGCGGGAGCAGGTTCTGGACCTCCGCGGCGGACTGGCGCACCTCGACGGGCCGGACCGGGACTACTGGGAGGCCTGCATCGACGAGGCCGAGCAGGGGCCGCCCGAACGGTTCCGCCGCAACGGCTGGGTGGTGACCGCCCTGCAGTCGGCGTGGTCGGCGATCCACCACACGCCGATCCCCGCCGCAGATCCCGGGCGGCACCTCGCCGACACACTGGTCACGGCGATCGGGATCGGAGGCGACACCGATACGGTCGCCGCCATCGCCGGGGGCCTGCTGGGCGCGCGCTGGGGTGCGTCGGCCGTGCCGGCGCAGTGGCGGGACATCTGCCACGGCTACCCGGGGTTGACGGGGGAGGACCTGGTCGAGCTCGCGCACGCCGCCGCCGCTGTCGGTGACGTCGGCACCGTCGCGGGGCGGGACACGCGCCGATGAGCCCGTGGACGGCGGAGCCCGTGCGGTAGATGATGCAGGGGTGAATCCCCAGCAGTCCGACCTGCAGCGCGCCCTCGCCGACCTCGACGCCCGGCTCGGACGCGTCACCGCAGAGGTCGCGGAGGTCCGGGCCGGGTTGTCGGCACTCGCCCGGCAGTCCGGTCCGGCGGTGGCCGGACAGTCGCCGGCGGAGTCGCAGGGGGAGTCGCCGTGGCGTGCGGGCGCGCCGACTCAGGGGGCGCCGCATCTGGTAACGCCGGCCCCGGCTGGCGCCCCCTCGCAGTCGGCGCCCGCCCCGGCACACCGCGGCGGGCCCTGGCGGCCACCCGGACAGTACGAACCCCCCGGGCAGTACGTGGCACCCGCGCCGCCCGGGGGCCGGGCGCACCCCGACCGGCCGGCGCAGCAGTCCGACCGGCCGTGGCAGCAGCCCGCGGAGCCGGCGTCGCGAGAGGTGCCGCGACGGAGGCCCCGCGTCACCGCCGCCACCGTCATCGCCGCGATCGGCGGATCGGTCATGCTCGCCGGCATCGCGTTCCTACTGGTCGTTGCCATCCAGGCCGGGCTCTTCCCGCCGATCGCGCGCGTCATCGCCGCCGCGGTCCTGGCGGTGGTGCTCGTCGGACTCGGCCTGCGGCTGCAGTCCCGCCACGAATCCGCCACCACCGACCCCGCGGCCCACACCGACCCCCGGGCCGCCGCCGACCCGACCAGCACCCCGGTCAACCCCGGCGCACTGGCCCTGGTCGGCACGGGCCTGGCCGCGGCGATGCTCGACGTCATCGCCAGCACCACGCTCTACCTGTGGATCCCCGTCCCGGCCGCGTACATGTTCGTGGGCGGGCTCGCCCTCGGGGGGATGGCACTCGCGGGGCGCTGGTCCTCCGGACTGCTGGCCTGCCTGGTCTCGGCCGGCACGATGCTCCTGGCACCGCTCATCTCCACCGGCGTCGAACTGCCGATCTTCGTCGCGATCGTCGGCATCGCCACCGCGGTACTCGCCGCCGAACTCGGGGCGGCCGTCCGCGTGGTGTGGTCCGTCCTACCCGGGTTCCTGCTGGCCGGCTACCTCTCGCAGGCCGCGCTCCACAGCCGCGGCGAACAGATCGCACTCATCGCGACCGCGCTCGTCTTCGCCGCCGTGGGCGCAGGGGTGGCCTGGTATGACACCGCCCACCGTCGCCCGGCACTCGAGAATGCCGCCCTCGTCGTCGTCCCCGCCGCCCTGCCCCTCGCCCTCCTGCCGGCCACCCACCCCCTCCGGCCCGGCTGGCCCGTCGGACTGATCCTCGCCGCCGCCTACCTCGCCGTCGCGGTTCTCGCCGGCCGCACCGGCCGCGACAGGGCGCACGTGCTGCTCGCGGCGGTGACGGGATTCGTCGGGAGCGCGCTGCTGCTATTGACATGGGTGGAACTGGGAGGGCGCGAGCTCACCGGCTTCGCGCTGACCCTGAGCGCCCTGGCCTACGTCGTGGCCGCCGGCCTGTGGGGACGACGCTGGGTGGACCTGGTGGCCGTGGCCGCCTCCGTGATCGCCGTGCTCGTCTACGCGGCCGTCAACCGGCCGCACCTCGCGCTGAGCGACCGGCTCGCGGTCCGCGAGTTCACCTACTGGGACGTGGTCTCCGCGTTCGCCATCACGGTGCTGGCGGTCGCCGTGACGTGGTGGGCGCGCCGCCGCCTGCCCCGTGAGGCGACGCGCGTGATGATGGTGGGAGCCGTCGTTGCCCTGGCGGCATTCTCGGTGATGGTGGTCGCGGCGGGCGTCGTGATCGGCGACCTCACCGGGGTGGCGCGGAACGGGTTCCTCGCCGCACACCTGGTGGTGACGGTGCTGTGGATCTGCTGCGCAGCCTGGCTCGTCCTCACCGCGAACCCGCGCGTCGCCGATGCGCGTCGACTCGGGTTCGTCCTGGGCTCCCTCGCGCTGGCGAAGTTGCTCCTGCTCGACCTGGCCACCCTGCCGGGACTGTTCCGCGTGTTGTCGTTCATCGCCGTCGGCGCGGTGATGCTCGCGGTGGCCGTCCGCTACCGCAAGGAGACCGAGCCGTCGGGCAGCGGATCGCCGACGTAGACGCGGAAGGCGCGCGGCTGCGCACCGGACATCAGTACCTCGACCTCCGGGTGGTCGACCTCATCCGGGTCGTCGGAGGGCATGCTCCAGACCACCTCGTCGGCGTCGGTCAGCTCGCGCAGTGCCATCCGCGTGGCGCGGACCCAGCGCACGTGTTTCAACGCCGGCTCGTCACGCAACACGTCATCCGCGAGGTCCTCGCGGTTACGAAGGTCGACCATGAGGCGCTCGCCGTCCGGCGCCTCGTAGGCGGTGCAGACGTGGTTGATCAGAACGGACAACGGCCACGACGGCCCGGAACCGAGCAGATCGATGATGATCATGCGCGCATCGCCGACCTGGCAGGCCGTCGGTGTGGTGAGGATCTGGAGCCGGTCGGCGACGTCCTCGGTGATCTCGATGAGTTGAACGGTCATGATGAACCCCTGTTCGACGGAGACGGTCGACAAGAGGGGATCGCGGCGCGGCCCCGAACCGTCCCGACTGTGACGTAGATCATATCGCAGACCCGTGCGGGGCGGGTCTCGTCGGGATGACGATCTCGCCGAGCCGTCCGGCCGGACCGCCGCCGAGAGGCGGACGGACTGGTTAGTGTCGGGCGTGTGACCACCTCACAGACCGGACGTGCAGGCTCCCCGGGCGGACGGGACGACGCCTTCTCGCTGTCCTATGACGGGTTCGACCCCGGTGAGGAGGGCCTGCGCGAGACGCTCACCTCGACCGGCAACGGGTACATGTCCACCCGCGGCGCCGCCGAGTGGGAGGAGAACGACGGGGTCCACTACCCGGGCACCTACGTGCACGGCCTCTACAACCGCGCGACCACCATGCTCGGCGGCGTGCCGGTGCACAACGAGGACCTGGTCAACCTCCCCAACTGGCTGCCGCTCAAGCTGCGCATCGGCGGCGCCGAGGTACTACGGCTCTCGGAGGTGCAGATCCTCGAGTACCGCCACCGGGTGGACCTGCGCTCGGCGCTGATGACCCGCCAGATTCGGTTCCGTGACAGGGAGGGGCGGGAGACCGAGCTGGTGAGCCGACGGTTCGCGTCGATGGCCAGCATGCACCACGCCTACCTCGAGTGGACGATCACGCCGCTGAACTGGTCCGGTCAGGCGGAGGTGGTGAGCGCGCTCGACGGGCGCGTCACCAACGACGGAGTGCCCCGCTACCGGCAACTCGAGAGCGACCACCTCCGGCCGGGCAGCACGGTGTTCCCGCAGCCCGAGATGATGGCGCTCAAGGTGCGCACCCGGCAGTCCGAGGTGAACGTCGGCGTCGCGGCGCGGACCCTCGTCTCGACCGGCGGCCGGGAACGCGAGGTGCCCCGCTCCGACTTCCGGACGGCGGACTACATCCAGCAGACCCTCCACGTGGAACTGGAGCGCGACGTCCCCACGACGATCGAGAAATCGGTCGCCCTGTTCACCTCCCGTGACCCGGCCACGGGGGACACGCTCCTGCGCGCGTCCCGGTCGGCGTCGCGCTCTCGCCCGTTCGAGGCGGCGTACGCGCACCACCGCGAGTCGTGGGAACGGCTGTGGCAGGCGTGCGACCTCCACGTGTTCGGCGACGACGAGGCCCAGCACCTGCTGCGGGTCCACGTCAGCCACATCCTGCAGACGTGCTCGCACAACACTTCCGACCTCGACGCCGGCGTGCCCGCCCGCGGGATCAACGGCGAGGCCTATCGGGGCCACGTGTTCTGGGACGAACTGTTCGTCTTCCCGTTCCTGACCTTCCGGCTCCCGGCCGTGACCCGCAGCCTGCTCATGTACCGCTACCGGAGGCAGTCCGAGGCGCGGGTGGCGGCGGCGTCCGCCGGGTACGAGGGGTTCATGTTCCCGTGGCAGAGCGGATCGCTCGGCACGGAGCAGACCCAGGAACTCCACCTCAACCCGATGTCCGGGCGGTGGGACATCGATCTGTCGCACAACCAACGCCACGTCAGCGCCGCGATCTTCTACAACGTCTGGCAGTACGTCACCCTCACCGAGGACACGATGTTCCTCGAGTTCCGGGGCGCGGAGATGATGCTCGGCATCGCGCGGTTCTGGTCATCCATCGCGCACTACTCGCCCGAGCGGCAGCGGTACGAGATCCACGGCGTGATGGGGCCGGACGAGTACCACGAGAAGTACCCGGGCGCGTCCGAGGGCGGAGTGCGCAACAACGCCTACACCAACGTCTTCGTGGCGTGGATCTGCGACATCGCCGCCCACCTGCTCGACCTGCTGCCGGCACCCCAGGCCGGTGCCGTCCGTGCCCGGCTCGAACTGCGCGACGAGGAGATCGCCCGGTGGAAGGACATGAGCCGAAAGATGTTCGTCCCGTTCCACGACGGGATCATCAGCCAGTTCGAGGGCTACGAGGAGCTGGAGGAGCTGGACTGGGAGGGATACCGCGCCAGGTACGGCAACATCCAGCGGCTCGACCGGATCCTCAAGGCCGAGGGCGACACCCCGGACCGGTACAAACTGGCCAAACAGGCCGACGCGGTGATGCTGTTCTTCCTGTTCAGTGACGAGGAGCTGCGACGGGTGTTCGGGCGTCTCGGGTACGAGTTCCCCGACGACGCCGCGCGGCGCACCATCGAGTACTACGACCGCCGCACCTCCCACGGGTCGACCCTGTCGTACATCACCCACGCGGGCGTCCTCGCACGCTTCGACCCGGACAGTTCCTGGGAACGGTTCAAGGTCGCGCTGGGCAGCGACGTGCACGACATCCAGGGCGGGACGACCCGCGAGGGCATCCACATGGGGGTCATGTCCGGCACGGTCGACCTCGTGCAGCGCTTCTACGCCGGGATGCGGGTCGAGGGCGGGATGCTGCAGTTCGACCCGAATCTGCCCGGAGGAATCGACGGGGTCTCGTTCAACATGACCTACCTGCGCTCGCCGCTCACGGTGACGGTGATGCGGGACGAGGTGGTGATCCGTCACCGCGACGGCGTGATCGACGCGACCCCGGTGTGCGTGTGCGTGCGGGGCGAGCAGCGGATGGTCGAGGTGGGCGGCGAGGAGAGGTTCAGCCTGGAGTGACGCCCGGATCGGCGCGGCGCGCCGCCGCGTGGGCGTGCCGCCGCGCGGCCCGCGCCCGGCGCCGCTCCTCGCGGCGCTGGTGGTCGTGCACCACCTCCGCCTCGTGGTCGTACGGGCTGCCGCGGAACCGACGCAGTGCGTAGACGAGCAGCGCCAGCCCGACGAGGCCCGAGAAGACGAGGGTGCCGCCGGTGCCCCAGCCGCCGATCAGCCAGAGGTCGGCCGACAGCGGCCACCAGGTCGGCACCGTCGAGCCGATCCCCCAGAAGATCCCCAGGCCGATCAGCCAGGCCACGCCGAGCAGTGACCCGGCGATCTTGGGCCACGACTGGACCCCGCGGGAGGCGCCCTCCATGGCGACGCGCTTGATCGACAGCAGTCGCCGGTCGAACCACTCGTACTGCCGCGAGAGCACCACCGTCCCGGCGAACAGCATGAGGAGCCCGGGACCCGGGAGGAACAGTGCGGCGATGCCGAGAACGATGAGCGTCCACCCGATGATCTCGAGCGCGAGGCGTCTCACCGCCACGTAGCCGAGTCTCTTCACCGGACCATGGTTACAGAAATGGGGCGGGGTGCGGTGCCGGAGGGGGATCAGGCGGGGACCGCGGAGCGGAACTCCCGGGCGGCCCGGGCGCCGGCGTCGAGGTCGACCTCGGGCCAGCCGTCGGGGGCGTGGAGCACCGCGCCGAGCTCGACGGCGGTGAGGGCGGACCCGGCGGTGAGCAGTGCCTCCACGGCATCGGGGTCGGGGGCGTCGAGCAGGGTGTCGTCGGCCAGCTCGTCGACGATGTCGCGCAGGGCGGCCCGCGTCACCGGGAACAGTTCGGGGTCGAAGCCGTCGTCGGTGGGCTGGTCCAGTCGCCACCACCGTGACCCGTCCCACCCGTACAGGAAGCCCAGGCACGCGTCGTGGGTGCGGGCGTGTTCGACGCCGCGGCGCCACCAGCCCGGGGCGTCACCCACCAGGTCGGTGCCGGCCTCCCCGGCGTTGCCGCTGCCCTCGGTGAGCGAGAACTCGTGGTGCCAGCCGGCGAGGAGTGCGCGCCCCGGCCCCGGCCGTAGCAACGCCATCCACATCCCCTCGTCCCCCGACCAGTGCAGGGCGCCGGCGGCGGGCACGTGGTGGTCGAGGCCCACCGCCGCGCGGACGGCGGCGTCCACGGCGAGGAGGGAGGCGATGTCGTCGGGCGTCGAGTCCAGGTCCACGGGGAGCACGGCCATGTGGACCACGCTAGACCTGATCGACGACGACGAGGTGGCGATACCGGTGAACGTCCGGCCACCCGCGGGTGACGCAGGGGTGCGCCGGCGGGCGCCGGGCATCACCGATCCCGCTGCGGCGGGGGCGTGCCGACTCGTACGGTGAGCGCATGCGCAGCGAGGCGACACACGGTCACGCGGGCCCCGGCCCGGCACACGGTCACGCGGGCCCCGGCCCGACCACGCAGGCCGGGATCGGGCGGGACGGGCTCCCGCCCGGCCCCCGGCTTCCGAGGATCCTGCAGGCGGTGCTCGCCCTGTCGGCTCCCGCCGTCGTCTTCCCGGCGGCGGCCCGGCGCTACGGGGTGCCGTTCACGCTTGATCTCATGCCCGCCGGACGCAAGGTCGTCGCGGTGTCCGAGCCCGCGCAGATCAAGGACGTGTTCGCCGGCTCGCCGTCGGTCTTCCACGCCGGCAAGGGCAACGACCTGCTCCGTCCCCTCCTGGGCGAGCACTCCCTGCTCCTCCAGGACGGTGACGAGCACGCGCGCGCCCGGCGGCTGCTGGCGCCGGCGTTCGGGCGGCGCGAGATCGACGGCTACCGCACGCTCGTCGAGGAGGTCACCCGCGAACAGCTGGACCACTGGCCGCGGTCGGGCCGCGTCCGCGCCCACGTGCTGCTCAACCAGCTGACGCTCGAGGTGATCCTGCGGGTGGTCTTCGGGGTGACGGACTCGGCGCGCCTGGACCGGATGCGGCCGATCGTCGCCCGGGCGGTCGATGCCGGCCCGGTGGTGATGATCGGCCTGGGGATCCCCGCGCTGCGCCGGCGGTGGCCGTGGAGCCGGGAGGTGCGGGACCTCGAGACCATCCACGAGTTCCTCGGTGAGGAGATCTCCGCGGCCCGCCTGGACCCGGCCCTCTCCGAGCGGCGGGACCTCCTGGCGTTGCTGGTCCGCGCCTCGGCGGCCGACGCGCAGGGACTGTCGGACCAGGAGCTGCGTGACCAGCTCATGACTCTCGTGGCGGCCGGGCACGAGACCACGGCCACCGCGATGGCGTGGTCGATGCTGGAACTGGCCCGCCACCCGCGGGTCCAGGACAGGTGTGTGGCCGAGATCACCGAGCGCGGGTCGGAGTATCTCGACGCCGTGCTCAAGGAGGTCCTTCGGTTGCATCCGGTGGTGCCGATGGTGATGAGGGAGCTGCAGGAGCCGGCCACCGTCGGCGGGCGGACCTATCCCCGGGGGGTGACGATCTCGCCGTCGATCGTCCTTGCCCACCGCGCCGCGGCCACCTACGCCGGGCCCCGTGAGTTCGACCCGGGGAGGTTCCTCGGCGAGGTGCCCACGCCGACCGAGTGGCTGCCGTTCGGCGGTGGCGCGCGCCGCTGCATCGGGGCGTCGTTCGCGATGATGGAGGGCCAGGTCATCCTGCGGCAGGTGCTGGAGCGGTATCGCCTGGAGCCGGTGGGCAGCGGTCGCGAGTGGCCGCGGTCCCGCAACGTCACCCTGTACCCGTGGCGCCGTGCGCGGGTGGACCTGCGGCGGCGCTGAGCCCGGCCTGCGGGCCTGCGGGCCCGCAGCGCTCCGTGGGCCCTCAGTTCCTCCTCAGGGCCGTCCGGTCCGCTTCAGGACCGCCCGGGGGCCGGATCCGCCTGTGTGACGGGTGGTGGGCAGGAGGTTGACGGGACTCAGATGTGCGTTTCGGTGGAGATTTTCCTACCGTGGAGGCTGTGAACGCTTCAGAGACGTCCCCGCGGCAGCCCGAAGCGCACCGCGCCTCGGTCACCCGTATGTACACGTGGATATCCGAGAACGGCAGACTGATCGAGCAGGTCAGGGTCGTCCCCAAGGGTGATTCCACCCGCGCCCGCGGTCGGATCGTCGCCGCCGCCGGCCCGGACAACCCCGCCTTCACCGTGGAGTACGAGGCTCAACTCGGCGCCGACACGACCCTGCGCCGGGTGTGGCTGACCCTCACCACGGAGGAGCACGAGCGCACGATCGACCTGGTCTGCGACGACGAGGGGGCCTGGCTGCTCGAGGACTCCTCCGGGACCCGCTCCCGCGTGGGCGGCGACGGCGTGGTGGACGTGGACATCACCTACAGCGTGTTCTTCGCCAGCGTCATGATCCGTCGCCTGGGTCTGCACGCGCAGCCGGGTTCCGAGGACGTGCGGGTGTTGTCGGTGGATTCCATGACGCTCGACGTCACCGAGGACACGGTCACCCTCTCCAGCGACGACGAGCAGGTCCACGGCATCACCGCCACGGCGTCGACCAGCGCGACGGTCGACGCCGACGGCGTGATCATCGACGTGCCGGGGCTCAGCCGCCGGGCCTGAACGGCCTGCCGCCGGGCCTTTCAGAGCCTGTCGGCGAGCCTGACCGCCCTGCCCGCGGCGCCCGCCTCGCGGAGCGCCTCGAGCCACCCGGCCGCCCCCGGCGTGACCTCCGCCGGTCGGAGATCGCCGCCGGTGCGATCGGCCTGCGCGTCCTCGTAGGCGCGCCGCGCGCGGTGGCCGTCGTCGACGAGCGGCCCCAGCGTTCCCCGCTCTGTCAGCGACGCCCGCGCGGCCGCGAGGTCGGCGAGGCATTCGTCCAGCACGTCCAGCAGCGCGTCCCGGTTGGGTTCGCAGATGGCGCGCACCAGATCGGGCGCGGTCCCGGCGACGCGGGTGCCGTCGCGGAACGACCCTGCCGCCAACGAGAGCGCGAGGTCCCCGCCCCGGCCGCCCGCCAGCGCGAGCGCCTCGGCCAGCACGTGCCCCAGGTGGGAGATCCGGGCGACGGCCGCGTCGTGGTCGGCGGAGGTCGCCGAGACCACCCGTGCGCCGGTGTCCAGCGCGAGTCGCGCCACCCGTCCCCAGGTGTCGGGGTCGGCGTCGTCGTCGGCCGCGACGAGCCACGTGGCGCCGCGGAACAGGTCGGGGTCGCCTGCGTCCCAGCCGGAGTGGGCGGTGCCGGCCATGGGGTGCCCGCCGACGAACCGCGCCCCCAGTCCGTGACGTCGTACCGCCTCCAGCACGGGGCCCTTGACGCTGATCACGTCGGTGAGGGCGACGGTGGGTGCGTGCTCGGCCACCGCGCCCAGAACCGACTCAAGGGCGGGGAGGGGGACGCCGACGACGACGAGGGCATCCGCCTCCGCGGCCCGGCGGAGTGTGGTGGGCAGATCCGTGGTGACGTCGAAACCGGCGGCGGTGGCGGCCTCGGCGCCGGCGGGGGAGCGGTTCCAGCCGAAGGCCCGATCGGGGCCGAGGGCCCGCAGGAGCGAGCCGCCGATCAGGCCGACCCCGAGCACGCACACGTCCGCCGTCACCGTCACCTGACAAGGTTCTCACAGCAGACTACGGTTGAGCCCATGCCCAGCAGCTCCGACCGACTCTCCCGCGACTCCGACGACGACTCGGTCACCGGCATCGCACTCGGGGTGGTCCAGGACGGCGGTTCCTGGCAGGTCACCCGTCTGGACGACGCCGCCCTCACCAGTCTCGACGACGCCGCCCGGCAGGTCCGGTCGCTGCGCGCGGAGGGGCCGTCGTTCGGGTTGGTCGACGTGGACCACGAGTTCTTCGTGATCCTGCGCCCGGGCCCGTCCGGGATGCGGCTCATGCTCTCGGACGCGACCGCGTCGCTGGACTACGACCTCGCCGCGGATGTGCTCGACGAGCTCAACGTGGACGTGCCCGACATGACCGACGAGGAGCTCGAGCAGACCGACCCGTGGGGCGAGGGCGACATGGCGATCCTCGACGACATGGGCCTGCCCGCCGGGGTGTTGGAGATCATCGTCTCCGAGACCGACCTCTACGCCGACGAGCAGCTGCAGTCGGTGGCCGAGCGGATGGGCTTCGGCGACGAGTTCGAGCGGCACCAGCCCGACTCGTGAGCCCGGCAGGTCCGGCGCATCCCGGATCGGCGCACCCCGAACACCGGGGCTCCGCGCGGGTGGCCGACGAGATGCTGGTGAGGCGCGCTCTGGCCGTGGCGGTCGGTACCCCGGCCGAGGACGTGCCCGTCGGCGCGCTGGTGCTGGGCCCCGACGGTCGTGAGTTGGCCGCCGCCACCAATCGGCGGGAGGCCGACGGTGACCCGTTCGCGCACGCCGAGGTGATCGCGCTCCGCGAGGCCGCGCGGGTCCTGGGCGACGGTTGGCGGCTGGAGGACTGCACTCTCGTGGTGACCCTGGAGCCCTGCACGATGTGCGCGGGGGCGGCGGTCGCGGCGCGGGTCGGCCGCATCGTCTTCGGTGCCTGGGAGCCTCGCACCGGGGCGTGCGGGTCGCTGTGGGACGTCGTCCGCGACCGACGTCTGGTGCACCGTCCAGAGGTGCGAGGTGGTGTGCTCGAGGACGAGTGTGCGGCCGTCCTGGAGGGTTTCTTCCGCGCTCGTCGATGACGACGGCTGTGCCGGGGTCCACGGCGGGGGAGCCCGTCGGTGACCCGATCGTGACCCGCTCGCGGTGGAGGCCGGCCCGGCATCTCCGTACCGTGGGTCGTGAGAGGTGCCGGACCCCGGCGCCGCGATCGAGAGGAGCACCACATGGGAGTGGGAGACAAGTTCTCGAATAAGGCCGAGGAGCTGGGCGGCCGCGCCAAGGAGTCGGCCGGCGCCGCGACGGGAAACCGTGACCTGCAGGCCGAGGGCCAGGCCGACCAGGGCGAGGCCGGCATCAAGCAGGGTGCCGAGAAGCTCAAGGACAAGGCCAACGAGGCCGCGAGCAAGCTCACCGGCAACGACAAGTGAGTTGCCGCAGCTGACTTCTCGCCTCTGGCCTGGCGATTTTCGTCCGGGGCCACTGGTGAAGTAGCCTAATCGGCGGTGGCGTGTCCGAGCGGCCGAAGGTGCAGCACTCGAAATGCTGTGTTGGGTAACCCCCAACCGTGGGTTCAAATCCCACCGCCACCGCCACGGGGAGAGCCCCGGATCTCGAGAGAGGTCCGGGGCTCTCGCCATTCCACCCCCTCGCCCGTGGCAGCCGTTCCCGCGCCTGGCCGCCCCCTCGGCAGCCGCCCCCGCGCCAGCCGCCCCTGACGATGGCGTCTCGCCTGCCCCGCGGTGGGTGCGAGACGCCATGGCGACGGGCGGCTGTGTGTGGGGCAGGAGCGGGCGCAGGCGAGCCCCGCTCTCAGGGGTGGCCGGAGGAGTCCTCGACGAAGTCCGGCAGTGTCACGACCGAGTTTAGGGTCGACAGCGCCGCATCGATCACGGTGTCCTGCGGCAGACCCGACTCCTCGCCCAGCAGGGCCAACTCCTCGGTGCCGGCCAGCCACGCCCGCGTGAGAGCGAGTGCCAGGGGGTCCGGGTCGTGCACCCCGAGGCTGTCGAGGATCCGCAGACTGATCGTGCGGTGCATGCCGTCGACGACCTTCTCCAGCACCGGATCCACCGCGCGGCCCGAACGCAGGACCGCCACGTAGTTGTCGCGACGCCGCTGGATGTAGCGCACCAGTGCCGTGATGATCGCGCGTGTGCTGTCCTCGGCGTGCGCGCCCACCGGGATCTCGGTCAGCGACAGCACGTGGTCGGCCGCCGCCCGCACGACCGCCGTGAGGTAGTCCAGCTTGGTGGGGAAGTAATGGAAGAGCAGGCTGCGGGACACCCCGGCCCGCTCGGCCACGTCGTCCAGCGACAGGGCGTGGAAAGGCACGGTCTCCAGCAGACGGATCCCCAACACGATCAGCTGTGAACGGCGCTCGTGCTTGGAGAGCCTACGGCCACCTGATGTGGTCATCGCCCCACCTCGTCGTCGTACTCTCGGGCGCGCACGTCGCGCCCCCCGACGCCGACGACTACGCCCCCCGTGCCGACGTACCTCTCCATCTTAGGGTCACGTCCGCAATCCGCGACCGCCATGCCACGATGGAGTGATGCCGGACAACGACACGCCCACCACCCGCGCGACCACCTTCGACGTGGGCGAGCGGATGGTCCTCGACGGGACGGCCGGCGGGCGGACGGGCGTCATCCACACCCCGCACGGCGACATCGCCACCCCGGCGTTCATCCCCGTCGGCACCAAGGCCACCGTCAAGACGCTGACCCCCGAGCAGGTCCGCTCCACCGGCGCCCAGGCGGTCCTGGCCAACGCGTACCACCTGTACCTGCAGCCCGGCCACGAGGTCATCGACGCCGCCGGCGGGCTGGGGGAGTTCATGCGCTGGCCCGGGCCCACCTACACCGACTCGGGCGGCTTCCAGGTGATGAGCCTGGGGGTGGGGTTCAAGAAGGTCATCGAGATGTCGGCCGGTGCCAAGCCCGACGACAAGGCCACCAACAAGGGGCAGGGGCGGCTGGCGAAGGTCGACGAGGACGGTGTCACCTTCACCTCGCACCTCGACGGCTCGCGGCACCGCTTCTCGCCCGAGGTGTCCATGCGGATCCAGCACTCGCTGGGCGCCGATATCCTGTTCGCGTTCGACGAGCTCACCACGCTGATGAACACGCGGAAGTACCAGGAGAGTTCGGTGGAGCGGACCCGGCGGTGGGCGCAGCGCTGCCTCGACGAGCACGAGCGGCTGTCGCAGGAGCGGGGGCACCGGCCGGGGCAGTCACTGTGGGGCGTGATCCAGGGTGCGCAGTTCGAGGATTTGCGGCGGCAGGCCGTGCGCGGGCTCGTGGAGATGAGCGAGCGCGCCGAGGCCGAGGGGCGACGAGGCTTCGGGGGCTACGGGATCGGCGGCGCGCTGGAGAAGGAGAACCTCGGAACGATCGTCGGCTGGTGCACCGAGGAACTGCCCGAGGACCGGCCGAGGCACCTGCTGGGGATCAGCGAGCCCGACGACATCTTCACCGCCGTAGAGAACGGCGCCGACACCTTCGACTGCGTCGCGCCGACCCGACTCGCCCGCCACGGCGGGATCTACACCCTGGACGGGCGGGTCAACATCACCCGCGCCCAGTTCCGCCACGACCACACCCCGCTCGACCCCGAGGGCCCGTCCGAGGTGTCGCGCGAGTACAGCCGTGCCTACCTGCATCATCTGTTCAAGGCCAAGGAGTTCCTCGGCTCCACCCTGCTCACCCTGCACAACCTCGCCTTTGTGGTGCGGCTGGTCGACGAGGTGCGCGCGGCGATGGCGGCCGGGCCCGACGAGTACGTCGACTACAAGGAACAGTTCCTGGGGCGGTACTACTCGGGACGCTGATCCCTGGCCGCCCTGGCCGCGCGGCCAGGGCGCCCGGCCGCCCGTATCCGGCGGCGGGATCAGCTAGTTGATCTCGTAGGTCACGGAGACGGACACAGTGAGGTCCTGGCTACCGGCCTCGATCGGCGTCGAAGCTGCGCCGTCTGCCAACGACCTCGAGACCGGAAACGGAGTCGCTTCGGTCTCCGGTACCTCGGTGATCGACTGCACCGCCCCCAACTCCGCCCCGGCCGCCTCGGCGATCTGTTGGGCCTGTTCTTCAGCTCGCGTGACCGCCTGCGCCCGGGCCTGGGCCCTGAGGTCGCTGTCGTCGTCAATGGAGAACGTCAACTGCTGAACCCGGATCGCGTCGCCGGCGGCGCCCGCCGCTGCATCGATGAGATCGCCACTCCTGTCGACGTCGCGCAAGGTCGCCGTCACCTGGTTCGTGACGATGTATCCGTCGATGCTGCCGCTGGGCAGGAAATTGGGCTGCACCGACAGGTTCTTGGTGGCGATGTCCTCCTCTTCGACGCCCTGGGCCTTGATGGTCTCGATAAGGGATCGGGCGCGTTCCGCGTTGTCGGTCAGCGCTGTGCTGGCGTCAGTTGCCCGGGTCTCGACGCCGAGCACGATGGTGACGGTATCGGGAGAACCGGTGACGATGCCGGTTCCCTGCGTGCTGATGACCCGCGGATCCTCACTCTGACCCGAGCAACCCGCCAGGAGCAGTGCGGCGGTGAGGAGTGCGAGTGCGGCGGGTACGCGGGGTGAGGCCATACGTCACTATGACGCAGGAACCGACATAGGCGGGCCTACGCGTCGGTCTTGGTCGACCAGCGGATGAGCTCCGCACGACCGAGGCGACTCGTAGGTGTCGGTGCTGCGTGCGACGCTGCGCGCATGACGAACCAGACCAGAAACGATCACCCCCACGACGACCTCGAGAGGCGCTCGCCGTTGGGCGTCCTCCTGCACAGTCCGGTACGCGATAGCTCAGAAAAGAGTGAGACGTGGCAGACCGCCGCGTTCAACCTCGCGGAGAAGGCGCTTCGAAAGGCGCTGGCCGGGGATGACGCCGCGGTTCGGCGACTGATCAGCAGAATGGCGGATCTGGAGTTCGTCGAGCTCATGGTTAGGTGGCCACAGCTGGTGGCCGCCGACCAGATTCTCTCCGGGGTGCTCGAGCAAGGTGTAGAAGAGTTCGAGGAGGAGAAGGATCTGTGCGAGGCGGCGTACTTCGACGAAGACGACGAACTGATCGCCGAACTAGAGGAGGAGGAGCCCCGGGTCTCGGTGGCGACTGGGATCTACAGAGCCGCGTACGGGGCGGACCCAGTGGCATTCGCGACGCTCCGGGCATCGATCCTCGACGTGCTCTCCGACCCGTGGAGACAGCGATGCGGCGGGGTCCACAACGACGGGTTACAACGGGTGGCTGACAGGTTGCCGGAGGGGGCCAGAGCTCGGGACCTGCCCCGAGAACGCATCGAGAACGAACTCGCGGGCGTGATCCGGGCTCACCTGGTCCTGGCAGCACGCATGGTCGAGGAGTTTCGCGCGCCGTTGAACTCGACCTAGGACTCGAAGTAGAGCGGGTAGTGCAGCGAGCAGCCCGGGTTGAACGCCGTGCCGCAGGCCGGGCAGGCGTCGACGGCCTGGTACTCGCTGATCGTCAGCGTGGTCCGGCACGCGCCACAGAGCAGGGCATCGGTGTCGAACTCGTCCCGCGGCCACACCGACAGCGCATGGTCGGTGGCGTCGGCGTGGCAGCGGAAACAGGGATAGAACTCGCCGCAACAGTGGAAGCGGATCGCGATGACGTCCAACGGGCCGTGGTAGTGGACGCACCTGGTCTGGTCGTCGACCGTCGCCCCCAGCACCGCCACCGCGGCAGGTCGAGCGGCATCGCGCCCTTCGTCTGCGTCCCGGTCAGCGGAAGTCATACCGCCGAGTGTGACAGGGCGGAACCCGACAGGGCGGCCTGATAGCTGGGCTCGCGCTTCTTGATCCACGCGATCACCACGTAGGTCACCGGCAGCAGGACCGCCTCGACGAGGGTCTTCCAGACGAAACCGATGACGACGTAGTTCCAGTAGTCGCCCGAGCCGAGCACCATGCCCAGCGCCGGGGCCGCGATCGTGCAGAACACCAGCGTGTCGGCGAGCTGGCCCACCACGGTCGACCCCAGGAGCCGCGCCCACAGGCTCCGCTCACCGGTGCGGCGCTTCATCCACACCAGGACGTAGGAGTTGAGCAGCTCGCCGACGACGTACCCGGCCAGGCCGGCGAGGAAGAACTGCGGGATGACCCCGGCGACGGCCTCGAACGCATCCTGGTTCTCGTAGAAGTCGGCCGGCGGCAACTGCACGGTCAGGCTGAAGCTCAACGCGGCCAGCGCCAGCACGGCGAAACCGGAGAGCACGACGCGGCGCATCGCCTTGAAGCCGTACACCTCACTGATCACGTCGCCGAGCACGTAGGCCAGCGGGAAGAGCAGGAAGGCGCCGTCGGTGACGAGCCCGTCCATCGAGAGGAACCCGAGTTCGAAGCTCAGGTCGGGGAAGAGGAGGACGCCCTTGGTTCCGGTGACGTTGCTGATGAGCATCACGCCGACGAACAAGGCGATGAGATAGCCGTAGTACGGGCTGGCGACGGTGGCGAACACGGCGCGGCCGGGGAGACCGGCGGAGGCGGCGGACGCGGTAGAAGGGGTACTGGGCGCCGGCTCGGGAGTGTTCCCGTCCGGCCGCCCAGTCCCCAGCTGGTCGGGATTCTGCGAGGAAGTGGTCACGAACGACGATTATCCGCGCCGCCCGCCGCGATGCCGAATCCCTGCCTGTCGAATAGGTCGCGTCGCGCCGCGTCACCGTTGATCGACAAGTCGCTTCCGCACGCGTTGTGCGAGTGGGTCTGCGCGGAACGCTCTTGTCGATGAGGCGGGAGGGCCGGGCTGGGCGCGCGTCGGCCGATCAGGCCACCACCCAGGGGCCGGCCCGCAAGGACTCGGTGGTCACCACTCCATGCAGCGCCTCGATCGAGTCCGCGCCCTCCGGCCCACCGAGGGAGGCCACGATACTGGCGACCGCGGCCCTCGTCGTCGTCCCCTCCTGCGCCAGATCGGCCAGGGTCACCGCGCCGTCCCGCTTGGCCAGACGCTCACCGGCGGCGTTGACCGCGAGCGGCACGTGCACGTACTCCGGGTGCGGCAGCCCCAGCAGGTCGGCCAGATGGGCCTGGCGGGGAGTGGAGGAGAGCAGGTCCTCGCCGCGCACGACCTGGTCGACGCCCTGCTCGGCATCATCGACGACGACCGCGAGGTTGTACGCCCACACGCCGTCACCGCGGCGCAGGACGACGTCGTCGACGACGCCCGTGTACGGCCCGTGGACGCCGTCGGTGATCGTCAGCTCGTCGACCGTCGCGCGCAGTCGCAGCGCAGGCACCCGCCCCGGGCCGAGCGCCTCCCGGCGACGCTCCCGCTCCGCCTCCGGCAGGACACGGCACGTGCCGGGGTACGACCCGGGCGGGGAGTGCGGTGCGCGCGGGGCCTCGGCGATCTCGCGGCGCGAGCAGTAGCACTCGTAGACCAGGCCCTGGTCGGACAGCTGGTTCGCCGCCGCAGCGTAGGCGTGCGTCCGCTCGGACTCCCACATGATCTCGCCGTCCCAGTCGAGGCCGATCGCCGCCAGGTCCGCCAGCTGACGCTCGGCCACGCCGGGGCGCGCTCGGGCGGCGTCGAGATCGTCGACGCGCATCCGGAACGCCCGGCCCGAATCGCGGGCCAGCACCCACGCCGCCACCGCCGTGCGCAGATTGCCCAGGTGCAGGTCGCCCGACGGGCTGGGTGCGTACCGGCCGGCGCCGGGGGTCAGAGGGCTGGCGGGGGATTCCACTCCAACAGGGTAGGCGGCGCGACCGGTGGCCGACGTGGCGGGAAGCGCCGGGTGCGGCGGTGAGCGCCCGCGCGCCGGCGGGAAGCAGCGGGCGCGGCGATGAGTTCCCGCGCCCCGGCGGGCGTGCCGGGTGCGCCGCGAGGTGCCAGACTGGACGGCATGAGCGCAGACGCCGACAACGCCCGCCCCGCCGCCGACGACAACAGCCGCCTGACCGAGGAGCAGATCGCCGAAGGTCTCGCCGACCTGCCCGGCTGGGCCTTCTCGGAAGGGTCGTTGACCTACACGGCCGTGTGCGAGACCCCGCAGGCCGCGATCAACCTCGTCGCCGCGATCGGGCAGGCCGCGAACTCGCAGGACCACCACCCCGACCTGCTGTGGAGCTACGACGAGGTCACCCTCGACCTCCGCAGCCACGACGTCGACGGCGTCACCCAGCGCGACCTCCGGCTTGCTCGGTCGGTGTCCGCGCTGTCCGGGGAGTTCGACGCCACCCCGCTGGGCGTGGGGGAGTAGGGGGCGCGGCGGGCTCCGAGGGCGCGGCGGGCGGCAGGCAGCGGGCGGCAGTCGTCGAGAAGAGCGTTTCGTGCACTGCTACTCGACCGATACGGGTGAAAGACTCTTGTCGACGCGGCTACTGACGGCCGGATGGCTGTTTACCCCGCGAACTCCGCCAACTCGGCCTCCTCTCCGCGAACTCCTACCCCGCGAACGCGGCCGCCGCGGTGGCCAGGTCGAGCAGTGGCTGCGGCACGATCCCCAGCAGGATCGTCACCACGACCGCGACGCCGACGACCGCGTACGTGACGGGCCTGCGCGCGAACGCCACCTCGCCGGCGCCAGCGGAGCCCGACCCAGCGGAGCTGAACCGCCCGGATCCGGCGCCTGCTGAGCCGTCGCCCGCATCGCGGAAGAACATCACCACGATCACGCGGACGTAGAACGAGGCAGCGATCGCGCTCGTGAGCACGCCGATCACCACGAGGCTCACCGCGCCGCCGGCAACGGCTGCGGAGAACACCGCGAACTTGGCGATGAACCCGCTGGTCAGCGGGATGCCCGCGAGTGCGAGCAGAAGCAGTGCGAACGCGCCCGACACCAGTGGCTGACGTCGGCCGAGCCCGGCCCAGGCCTGCAGGTCGGTGATCTCGGCGCCGTCGGGCGCGCGGACCAGCCCGGCCACCGCGAACACGCCGACGGTGCTCACCGCGTACGCCGCGAGGTAGAACAGCACGGCGGAGGTACCGGCCGCCGGAGGGCCGAGCACCCCGGTGAGCAGGAATCCGGCGTGCGCGACGGAGGAGTAGGCCAGCAGGCGTTTGACGTCGTTCTGCGTGACTCCGACGACCGTGCCGACAATCATCGTCAACGCCGCGATCACCCAGAGCACGGGCGCCCAGTCGTCCTCGAGGCGGGGGACGGCGGTGTGGAAGAACCGCAGGATCGCACCGAACGCGGCGAGTTTGGTCCCGGCGGCCATGAACGCCGTGATCGAGGTGGGCGCGCCCTGGTAGACGTCGGGGGTCCAGGTGTGGAACGGCACGGCCCCGACCTTGAACAGCAGGCCCACCGACATCATCGCCACGCCGATCAGCGCCAGCGAGCTGCCGCCCTCGGCGGCGACCACTGCTGCGATGCCGCCGAATTCGACGGTTCCGGCGTACCCGTAGATCAGCGCGGCGCCGTAGGCGAAGATCGCCGAGGAGAAGGACCCCAGCAGGAAGTACTTCACCGCGGCCTCCTGGGAGAGGAGCCGCCGCCGGCGGGCCATGCCACACATCACATACAGCGGCAGGGACAGCACCTCTAGCGCGATGAACACGGTGATGAGGTCGTTGGCCGCGGGGAACAACATGAGCCCGCCCGTGGCGAACAGTGCGAGCGGGAAGACCTCGGTCTGGGAGACGCCCGTGCGCTCGGCCTCGCGTTCGGCGTCGCCGCCCGGGGCCAGGGCGGCCTGCGGGGCGAAGCCCGCGAGCACCGGGCGACGGGCCGTGGCCGACGCGCCCACCGAACCCGACGAGGCCCCGGCCGCCGCGCCCACCCGGGAGCGTTCCCCGATGAGCACCCCCGCCCCGATCGCCACGAGGACCGTCGCCCCCTGCAGGAACAGCGCGGGCCCGTCCACGGCCACGGCGCCGCCAGCCGTCACCAGCCGCGTCCCGGCGAGCAGAACCACCGTCACCAGCGCCGCGACGAGCCCGCCGAGGTACAGCACCAGCTGCGCGGCATAGCGGTGTCGGGCGGGGGCGAACGCCTCGACGAGCACCGAGACGATCGCCGTCCCGAGCACCACGAGCAGCGGCAGGAGCGAGGAGTAGGCGATGTCCGGGGTCATCGGGTGGCACCTTCCACGTGGGCGACGGTCTCGGCGACCGCCGGGTCGATCACGTCGAGCGCCGGCTGCGGGTAGAAGCCCAGCACGATCAGCACCACGACCAGCGGGGCCAGCACGACGCGCTCGCGGGTCGTCAGGTCGGGCGTGGACCGCAATCCCGGCGCGAGGGGCCCGCCCATCACCCGCTGGTAGGTCCACAGGATGTAGACGGCCGCCAGGACGAAGGTGGACGTGGCGAGTACGGCGGCGACGGGGTAGACCTCGAACGTGCCGACGAACACCAGGAACTCGCTGATGAACGGGGCCAGCCCGGGCAGTGACAGCGTCGCGAGCCCGGCGATGAGGAACACCCCGGCGAGCACGGGCGCGGCCTGCTGCACCCCGCCGAAGTAGCCGATCTCGCGGATCCGGTGCCGCCGGACGAGGAACCCGGCCACGAGGAACAGCGCGGCCGTGGCGATGCCGTGGTTGACCATGTACAGCGTCGAGCCGGTCGCCGACTGCTCGGTCGCGGCGAACACACCCAGCACGATGAACCCGAAGTGGGAGATCGACGCGTACGCGATGAGGCGCAGGAGGTCGGTCTGGGCGATGGCCATGATGCCGCCGTAGACGATGCTGATCACCGCGAGCGTCACCATCACCGGCGCCGCGGTCGCCGCTGCCTCGGGGAACAGCGGCAGCGAGTACCGCAGCATCGCGAAGGTGCCGACCTTGTCCACCACGGCCATCATGAGCACCGCGGAGGCGGGCGTCGCGGCGACGGCGGCCCCGGGAAGCCAGGTGTGGAACGGCCACAGCGGGGCCTTGATCGCGAAGGCCAACGTGAACCCGGCGAACAGCAGCAGCATCGCGCCCGGCGGGATCTGCAGTCGCCCGTCGGCGACGGCGTCGGTGATGAGGCGGTAGTCGAAGGTGCCGCGGCCGTCGGGCCCGAGTCCGGCCCGGGCTGTGTACATGTAGAGCCCGAGCACCGCGGCCAGCATGACGAGTCCGCCGAGCAGGTTGTAGAGGAGGAACCGGACGGCCGCCTGCGCCCGGTCCGCGCCGCTGTCCCCGAACGCGCCTGTTCCGAATCCCCCGATGAGAAAGTACAGCGGGATGAGCATGGCCTCGAACGCGACGTAGAACAGCAACACGTCCAGGCTCGTGAACGCCACCAGCGCGAGCCCCTGCGTGGCCAGCATGAGCGCGGGGTAGGACTGTGCGCGCCGGCCGTCCGGGCCGGGGCCGTCGACACCGGGCGCGTCGGTGTCGTGCCACCCGGCCAGCAGCAGCAGCGGCATGAGCGCGGCGGTGAGCAAGACCAGCACGAGCGCCACGCCGTCGATCCCGAGTGTGTACGTCGCCCCGAACGCGGGGATCCACGGCCGCGACTCGACGAACTGGTGGGTGTCGCCGCCCGGCTCGAATCCGACCGCCAGCGCGACGGCCACCCCCAGGACGACCAGGGACGTGACCAGGGCGAGGGGCCTCGCCGCGCGGCGCGCGCTCGCAGGGAGGACGACGACGACGAGGGCGCCGACCAGGGGCGTGAGCCACAGCGCGGTGAGGAGTCCGGGGCCGGTCACAGGACGCCACCACCCAACATCGCGGCGATAACGAGAACCGCGCCGATCAGCATGTACAGCGCGTAGGAGCGGGTGAGTCCGGATTGCAGGAGTCTCGTCCGGGCGGACAGTGCGCCGAGGGTGGTGCCGACGCCTGTCGCCGCCCCGGCCACGACCCGCCGGTCGATCACCTCCGTGCCCGCGACCAGGGCCTGGCCGGGTCGCATGAACACCGCCTCGTTGAGGTCGTCGGCATACAGGTCGCGCCGGGCGGCCCGCGTGAGCGCGGAGCCGGCGGGGGCGGTGGCCGAGACCTCACTACGGGTGTAGCGGTGCACGGCGAGGGCGATGCCGACGGCCACCACGACCAGGGAGGCGGCGGTGACCAGCCACACCGGTAGGACGTGCTCCGGGTGGTGCTCTCCGACGACCGGGGCGAGCCAGTCCTGAAGCCGCCCGCCGAGCGACAGCAGCAGACCGGAGAGCACCGATCCCACGGCGATCGCGATCATCGGCCCCGTCATGATCGCCGGCGACTCGTGGGGGTGGGCGTCGTCGGCCCAGCGCTGCGGACCGAAGAACATCAGGATCATCACGCGGGTCATGTAGAAGGCGGTCAGGCCCGCGCCGAGCAGGGCCACCGCCCCGAGGAGGTAGCCGACCGCCGATCCTGAGCCGAACGCGCCCGCACCCGCAGCCGACCCGCTGCCCACGTCGAACGCCGCGGAGATGATGCCCTCTTTGGAGTAGAAGCCGGCGAACGGTGGGACGCCGATGATGGCCAGGTAGCCGAGTCCGAAGGTGACAAAGGTGACCGGCATGACCGCGCGTAGGGCGCCGTAGCGTCGCATGTCGACCTCGTCGTTCATCCCGTGCATCACCGAGCCGGCGCCGAGGAACAGTCCGGCCTTGAAGAAACCGTGGGTGAGCAGGTGCATGATCGCCAGTGCGTATCCGGCGGGTCCGAAGCCGGCGGCCATGACCATGTAGCCGACCTGGCTCATGGTGGAGGCGGCGAGAACTTTCTTGATGTCGTCCTTGGCGCAACCGATGACCGCACCGAACAGCAGCGTCACGGCGCCGACCGTGATCACCGCGGCGCGCGCGGTCGGGGTCGCGTCATAGATCGGGTTGGACCGGGTGATGAGGTAGACGCCCGCGGTGACCATGGTCGCGGCGTGGATGAGGGCGGACACCGGGGTGGGACCCTCCATCGCGTCGCCGAGCCAGGACTGCAGCGGCACCTGGGCGGACTTGGCGCACGCGCCCAGCAGCAACAGCAGCCCGAGCGCGGTGACCAGCCCCGAGCTCACCGCCCCGCCGTCGGCCCCCGCCGCCCCGCCGCCGGCCGCCCCGCCGCCGATCGCCGAGAACACGCCCTCGTAGGACAGCGTGCCCAGCTGGGTGACCATGACCATCAACGCCACACCCAGACCGATGTCGCCGACGCGGTTGACGACGAACGCCTTCTTCGCCGCGGTGGCGGCGGACGGCTTGTGCTGCCAGAACCCGATGAGCAGGTAGGAGACCAGGCCGACACCCTCCCAGCCCAGGTAGAGGCCGAGGAAGTTGTCCGCCGACACGAGCAGCAGCATCGCCGCGAGAAACAGGTTGAGGTAGGCGAAGAACTTGCGCCGCGCCGGGTCGGCCGCCATGTAGCCGATGGAGTACACGTGGATGAGCAGGCCGACACCCGTGACGAGCAGGACGAACACCATGGACAGCTCGTCCAGGCGCAGGCCGAAGTCCAGCTGGAACTCCCCGACCGAGACCCACTCGAACAGGGTCTGACCCGCCGCGCGGTCGCCGGCGTCGCGGCCGGTCATGGCGACGAGTTGCCACACCGCCACCGCGAATGAGGCCAGCGCGGTCGCGCACCCGAGCAGGTGGCCCCACCCGTCCGCGCGGCGACCGAGCAGCAGCAGGACCGCCGCGCCGAACAGCGGCAGTGCGGGGATGAGCCAGAGCGCGGACCCGGCGACGGCGGGGGCGAGGGCGGCTGCGGTCGTTGTCGTCGTCGTCACGGTCGTCGTCATCGTCGTCCCCCTAGTACCTGAGCAGGCTGGCGTCGTCGACGGACGCCGATCGGCGGGACCGGTAGATGGCCATGATGATCGCGAGGCCGATCACGACCTCGGCGGCGGCCACGACCATGATGAAGAACGCGAAGAGTTGGCCGGTGACGTCGCCGTGCATCCGAGCGAACGCCACCAGGGCGAGGTTGGTGGCGTTGAGCATGAGCTCGATGCACATGAACAGGACGATGGCGTTGCGCCGCAGCAGGAACCCGGCCGCGCCGATGGTGAACAGCACGGCCGAGAGGTAGAGGTAGTACTCGGGGGTCACCGTCGGCCCCCTTCGCCGGGTCCGCAGCTGCCGAGTTCGTCGGGACCGTCCGCGCGATCGGTCGCATGGCGCCGCAGCACCTCGCTCACCGAGTCGGGGGCGTCGGACCCGTCGGGCAGTCGGGCGGGCATGTCGGCGGAGTTGCGGCGCGCGTACACGCCGGAGCTGGGCAGCGGGGTCACGCGGGCGGAGTCGTCGGCCTGCCAGTCGAGGAAACGCTGCTGCGACATCTCCCGCTGGGTGAGGCGCCCGGTGAACCGCTCGCGGTGCGCCAGGACCATCGCGCCGAGGGTGGCGATGATGAGCAGCACCCCGGTGAGCTCGAACGCCCACACGTGCCGGGAGAACAGCAGCTCCGCCAGCGCGGGGACGTCGGAGTATCCGGGGGCGAACCCGGCGAACGGCGGCAGCTGCGCCCGCGCCAGCCCGGTGGCCAGCAGGATGCCGAACCCCAGGCCCGCGATGATCGCCGCCACCCGGTGCCCCCGGATCCGCTCGACCAGCGAGTCAGAGGACTCCACCCCGATGAGCATCACCACGAACAGGAACAGCATCATCACGGCGCCGGTGTAGACGACGATCTGGCCCACGCCCAGGAACACCGCCCCCTGCGCGATGTACAGCACCGCGAGCGAGACCATGGTCGCCGCCAGACACAGCGCCGAGTAGACCGCCTTGGTCGCCGAGACCACGCCGAGTGCGCCCGCCACGGCGATGGTGGCCAGCACCCAGAACAGGACGGACTCCCCGGTGGTCACGAGGCCCCCCTTCCGCGGCGCGCGCGCGAGCCGGCTGCGGTCGCACCGCGCGCCTCGGCTTCAACTGGCTCGTACGGCTCACCCTGTTCGGGTGCGGAGCCGGTGATCTCTCCGCGGTAGTAGTCGAAGTGGTCGGCGCCCGGGTACATGTCGTGCGGGGCGGGGACCATCCCGGCGAGCATCGGTCCGAGCAGGTCGTGCTTCTCGTAGATGAGGTCCGCGCGGTTGTCGTCGACCATCTCGTAGTCGTTCGTCATGGTCAGCGCCCGGGTGGGGCACGCCTCCACGCACAGGCCGCAGCCGATGCAGCGCAGGTAGTTGATCTGGTAGATCCGCCCGTAGCGTTCGCCGGGGGAGAAGCGTTCCTCGGCGGTGTTGTCGGCGCCCTCGACGTAGATCGCGTCCGCCGGGCACGCCCATGCGCACAGCTCGCAGCCGATGCACTTCTCCAGCCCGTCGGCGTAGCGGTTGAGTTGGTGTCGCCCGTGGTAGCGGGGCGCGGTGGGGACCTTCTCCTCCGGGTACTGCTCGGTGTGCGCCTTGCGGAACATCGTGGAGAACGTCACCCCGAACCCGGCGAGCGGTTCGAGGAACCCGGGAAGCCGGGACCGTGACTGCCTAGGCATGGCGGGACTCCTGACTCGGGGGCGTGTCCGCAGGTGTGGCGCGGTCGAGCGCGACGCGCTGGTGGGGGAGCGGCGGGACGGGGAACCCTCCGGCCGTGGGGTCGAAGCGCGCGCCCCGCGTGACGGACGCGGGTGGGGAGTCGCCGCGGGTGGGCGTGGCCCGGCCGCCGCGCCGGGATCGGGACCGATGGACGACGACGATGACCGCCACCGCCACCAGGCCCGCGATCACCATGGCGGGCGTGAGGAGAGCGGACCCGGGGCCCACGATCACCCGGATGGTCGCCACCGACATGACCCAGGCCAGCGAGACGGGGATGAGCACCTTCCAGCCGAAGGCCATGAACTGGTCGTAGCGCAGTCGCGGGAGGGTGGCTCGCAGCCACATGAACAGGAACATGAACGCCCACACCTTGGCCACGAACCACAGCAGCGCCCACCACCCGGAGTCCGCGCCGTCGATCAGCGAGAACGGCAGGGGGGCCTGCCAGCCGCCGAGGAACAGGGTGGCCGCCAGCGCGGAGACTGTGGTCATGTTGACGTACTCGGCCAGCATGAACATCGCGAAGCGCAGCGAGGAGTACTCGGTGTGGAACCCGCCCACGAGTTCGCCCTCGGCCTCGGGCAGGTCGAAGGGGGCGCGGTTGGTCTCGCCGACCATCGAGATGACGTAGATGACGAACGAGGGCAGCAGCAGGAACACGAACCACACCTGCGACTGGGCGGCGACGATCCCCGACGTCGACATGGTGCCGGCGAAGAGGAACACCCCGACGAACGACAGCGCCATCGCGATCTCGTAGCTGATCACCTGAGCGGTGGAGCGCAGGCCGCCGAGCAGTGGGTAGGTCGAGCCGGAGGACCAGCCCGCCAGCACGATCCCGTACACGCCGATCGAGGTGACGGCGAGGACGTAGAGCACTCCCACGTGCAGGTCCGTGAGCTGCAGCGGCGTGGAGTGGCCGAAGACGGAGACCACGGGCCCAAAGGGGATCACCGCGAACGCCATGAACGCCGGGATCACCGCGATGACCGGTGCCAGCAGGAAGATCGGCTTGTCGACCCCGGCCGGGATGAATCCCTCCTTGAGGGCGATCTTCACGCCGTCGGCCAGGCTCTGCAGGATCCCGCCGGGGCCGACCCGGTTGGGGCCGATGCGCATCTGCATCCACGCCAGGATCTTGCGCTCCAGGTAGATGGCCGCGAGCACGGTCACCACCAGGAACACGAAGACCGCGAGGACCTTGGCCAACACCAGCCACCACGGGTCCGTGCCGAAGGCGGACAGGTCGTTCACGCCGTCACCTCCCCCGCGTCCGCAGACGGGTCGGCAGCGGCGTGAGCTGCCGCGATGCCGACGAGGTCGCCGGCGGCCGCGCCGAGCGTGGGGCCCACCGCCGAGCCCGGCGAGTTCTGCGGCACCCAGACCACGCGGTCGGGCATCTCGGTGACGGCCAGCGGCAGGGTGATCGCCCCGCGGTCGGTGGAGACGGTCACCGGGTCGCCGTCGGCGGCTCCGAGTTCGCGGGCGGTCGTCGGCGACAGGCGGGCCACGGGGCGGCGGGCGGTGCCGGCGAGGTGCGGTTCCCCGTCCTGCATGCGACCGTCGTCGAGCAGCATCCGCCACGTGGCCAGGACCGCCTGCCCGGCGCCGGGCTCCGGACCCGCAGCCGCCCGCGCAGATGCCCCCGACCCCGCAGCCGCTCCCGCCGACGCCGCCGACCCCGCAGCCGCTCCTGGGGATGGCGTCTCGCCAGCGCTCCGGTCGGTGCGAGACGCCCTGCCGGGGCGCGGCTGCGGATCCGCATAGGCGGATGCGGGGCGGAGCGCGTGGCTGACGGCCTGCATCTCGCGGCGCACCGATTCCACGTCCGCCAAGCCGAACCATGCACCGGTCTCCTCCGCCAGGGCATTGAGGACCCTGTGGTCCGGCAGAGCGTCGGTGCCGGTCAGGGCGGCAGCGAAGGGGCGGGTCCGGCCCTCCCAGTTCACGAACATGCCCGCCTTCTCGGCGACTGCTGCGACCGGCAGGACGACGTCGGCGCGGTCGGTGATCTCACTGCGGCGCAGTTCGAGACTCACGACGAAGCCGGCGGCGTCGATCGCGGCCAGCGCGGCGCGCGGGTCGGGCAGGTCGGCGGCCTCGACGCCGCCGATGAGCAGGGCCCCGAGCTCGCCGGAGCCGGCCGCGGCCAGCTGCTCGGCGGTGCTCCGGCCGGGCGTCGCGGGCAGATCGTCGCAGCGCCACAGCTCGGCGAGGGTCCTCCGGGCGTCGTCATCTGAGACGGGAGCGCCGCCGGGCAGCAGTCCCGGCAGGCACCCGGTCTCGAGCGCCCCGCGCTCACCCGCGCGCCGGGGAATCCACGCCAGCCGTGCGCCGGTGGCATCCGCGAGCGTAGAGGCGGCGGCCAGGCCGCCCGGGATCGCGCCGAGCCGCTCGCCCACGAGGATGACCGCGCCGGGCTCGCGCAGGAGAGTGGGCAGGGCGCCGCGGGTGGGGTCGGTGGTCGCGGAGGGCCCGGTTCCGCTGGGCTCGGAGGGGACGACGGCGAGGGCGCTGAGCACCTCGGGCTCCGCCCCGGGGACGGTCGGCAGCAGAGCGCCGCGGGTCTTGCGGATGGCCGGGGTGGCGAAGGGCGCGATCGAGAAGACCTTCAGCCCGTGGTCGCGCGCGGCCCGCCGCAGGCGGAGGAACACGATCGGCGACTCCTCCTCCGGGTCGAAGCCCACGATAAGCACGGCGGGTGCGGTCTCGAGGTCGGCGTAGGTCACGGCCCCGCCGTCCTGGCCCGGCCCGCTGTCCTGACCCGTACCGCCGCCCGGGCCGCGCCTGGCAACCCGGTCGGCCAGGAAGTCCGCCTCCTCGGCCGAATGGGGGCGGGCGCGGAAGTCGACGTCGTTCGTGCCGAGCACCGTGCGGGCGAACTTGGCGTAGGCATAGGCGTCCTCGGCGGTGAGCCGCCCCCCGGTGAGGACCCCGGCCCGTCCGCGGGCGGCGGCCAACCCCTGGGCAGCGGTCGCCAGGGCGGTGGACCACGGGACCGGGACCAGCCCGCCGCCCTCGCCGCGGACCATCGGGGTGGTGATGCGGTCGCGCTGGGTGGCGTAGGTGAACGCCCACCGGCCCTTGTCGCAGTTCCACTCCTCGTTTACCTCGGGGTCGTCGCCGGCGAGGCGGCGCAGGACCTTCCCGCGACGGTGGTCGGTGCGCTGGCCGCAGCCGCTCGCGCAGTGCTCGCAGACCGCCGGGCTGGAGACCAGGTCGAAGGGGCGGGCGCGGAAGCGGTACTGCGCGCCGGTCAGGGCGCCCACCGGGCAGATCTGCACGGTGTTGCCGGAGAAGTAGGACTCGAACGGCTCGTCGCCGTACACCCCGACCTGCTGCCGGGCGCCGCGCTCGAAGAGGTCGATGAACGGGTCCCCGGCGATCTGCTCGGAGAATCGGGTGCACCGGGCGCACATGACGCAGCGTTCGCGGTCGAGCAGCACCTGCGACGAGATGGCGATCGGCTTGGGGAACGTGCGCTTGACCTCGGTGAAGCGCGACCGCCCGTGGCCGCTGGACAGGGCCTGGTTCTGCAGCGGGCACTCGCCGCCCTTGTCGCAGACCGGGCAGTCGAGCGGGTGGTTGATGAGCAGCAGTTCCATCACCCCGCGCTGGGCCTTGTCGGCCATCTCGGAGGTGAACTGCGTGCGCACCTGCATGTCCTGGGTGACCGGGGTGGTGCACGAGGTGACGGGCTTGGGCGCGCCCTCGACCTCGACGATGCACTGGCGGCACGCCCCCGCCGGCTCGAGCAGCGGGTGGTCGCAGAAGCGGGGGATCTGCACGCCCAACCGCTCGGCGGCGCGAATAATGAGCGTGCCCGGCGGCACCGAGACCTCGCGGCCGTCGACGGTGAGCGTGACGAGGTCGTCGGCGCGCTCTGACTTGGCGCGGTCGTGGTCCGGTTCCTGGGCGGGACCGCGGGCGTCGCGGGGCACGCCTGACTGGGCCGAGGTCATCGGGCCACCTCCTCGGGTCGTGTGGGATCCGGTCGTGTGGCCGGCCGCACGGGCGGACGCCGGGAGCCGGCACCCGCACGGTCGGTCCGGTCGAAGAGGGTGGAACGGCTGTGGTCGAACGGGCAGCCACCCGGGATGTGCGCGAGGTACTCGTCGCGGAAGAGCGCGATCGACGAGATGATGGGGGTCGCGGCGGCGTCGCCGAGAGCGCAGAACGACTTGCCGGCGACGTTGTCGGAGATGTCGAGCAGTCGGTCCAGATCGTCGGCGGTGGCGGTGCCGTCCTCGAGTCGGTGCATGATCTGCTCCAGCCAGAACGTGCCCTCGCGGCAGGGGGTGCACTTGCCGCACGACTCGTGGGCGTAGAACTCCGTCCACCGCAGCACCGCCCGTACGACGCAGGTGGTGTCGTCGAAGATCTGCAGCGCCTTGGTGCCGAGCATGGTGCCCTCGGCGGCGCAGCCCTCGTAGTCGAGCGGCATGTCGAGCTGGGCGTCGGTGAGCAGCGGGGTCGAGGAACCACCGGGGGTCCAGAACTTGAGGGTGTGGCCCTGGCGGATCCCGCCGGCCAGGTCGAGTAGCTCGCGCAGGGTGATGCCCAGCGGGGCCTCGTATTGGCCGGGCCGGGTGACGTGCCCGGACAGCGAGTACAAGGTGAAGCCGGGGGACTTCTCCGAGCCCATCGATCGGAACCACTCCGGCCCGTGCTGGAGGATCGACGGGACGCTGGCGATGGACTCGACGTTGTTCACCACCGTCGGACAGGCGTAGAGACCGGCGACGGCGGGGAACGGCGGCCGCAGTCTGGGCTGGCCGCGGCGCCCCTCGAGCGAGTCGAGCAGGGCGGTCTCCTCGCCGCAGATGTAGGCGCCGGCGCCGGCGTGGACGATCAACTCGAGGTCGACTCCGCTTCCGAGGATGTCGCGGCCGAGGTACCCGGCCTCGTAGGCCTCGGCGACCGCCACCTGCAGGCGGCGCAGGACGGGCACCACCTCACCGCGCAGGTAGATGAACGCGTGCGAGGCGCGGATGGCGTACGCGGCGATGATGATGCCCTCGATGAGCGCGTGCGGAGTGGCCATCATGAGCGGCATGTCCTTACACGTGCCGGGTTCGGACTCGTCCGCGTTGACCACCAGGTAGTGGGGCTTGGCGGCGGCCGAGGACTCGGTACCGGAACCATCAGTACCCGCGTCGCCGGTCTCCTGCGGGATGAAGCCCCACTTCCGGCCGGTGGGGAACCCGGCGCCGCCGCGGCCCCGCAGGCCGGCGTCGAGGACGGTGGAGATGACCTCGTCCGGTCCGGTGGCCAGGGCATTGCGCAGACCCGTGTAGCCGTCGTGGTCCAGGTAGGTCTCGAGGGTCCAGCTCTCGGGGGCGTCCCAGTAGCGGCTGAGGTATGGAGCGAGCGGCATGTCAGGCCTCCTCGTCCGGCGCGGTGGACGTCGATTCGGTGATGGCCGGCTCGGTGGAGGGCAGCTCAGTGGACTCGTCCGGCCCCCCGGGGGCGCGCATGTCGTGTTCGCGGGCGATCCGCAGCCCGACCAGGGTCGCGTCGCCGGGGGCGCCGTCGTTCGCGCCGGGGCGGGTGTCGGGGAAACCGGCGAGGAGGCGGGAGGTCTCGCGGAACGTGCACAACGGCGCGCCGCGGGTCGGGGTCACCGTCCGGCCGGCCCTCAGGTCGTCGACGACCTGCCGGGCGGAGGCGGGGGTCTGGTCGTCGAAGAACTCCCAGTTGACCATCATCACCGGGGCGTAGTCGCAGGCCGCGTTGCACTCGATGCGCTCGAGCGTCACCCGGCCGTCGTCGGTGGTGCCGGGCCCGTCGAGCCCCAGGTGGTCACGCAGGTCGGCGTAAATCTCGTCGCCGCCCATCACCGCGCACAGGGTGTTGGTGCACACCCCGACCAGGAAGTCGCCCGTGGGCGTGCGCCGGTACATCGAGTAGAACGTGGCGACGGCCATGACCTCGGCGGAGGTGAGTCCGACGGCGAGGGCACAGAACTCGATGCCGGCGGGCGTGAGGTGCCCGTCCTCGGCCTGGACGAGGTGGAGGAGTGGCAGCAACGCCGACCGGGCCTGCGGATAGCGGGCGATGATCACCTCGGCGTCGGCCCGCAGTCTCGCCAGGACGTCGTCGGGGTAGCGCCGGCGGGCGTCGGGCCGGACGATCGCCCCCGGCTCGTCGGGCTGCTGCCCGAACTGCAGGAAAACCGGTTCGCGACTCGTCGACTCCGTGCTGCTCATCGGTCCACCCCTCCCATCACGGGGTCGATGCTGGCGACCGAGGCGATGACGTCGGCGACCATCCCGCCCTCGCACATCGCGGCCACGGCCTGCAGGTTGGTGAACGAGGGGTCGCGGTAGTGCACCCGGTACGGGCGGGTCCCGCCGTCGGAGACCATGTGCACCCCCAGTTCGCCGCGGGGGGACTCCACCGGCACGTACACCTGGCCCGGCGGGACCGGAAAGCCCTCGGTGACCAGCTTGAAGTGGTGGATCAGTGCCTCCATGGAGCTGTCCATGATCTTGCGGATGTGCTCGGCGGAGTTGCCGAGCCCGTCGGGGCCCACCTTGAGCTGGGCGGGCCAGGCGATCTTGGGGTCGTCGACCATCACGGGTCCCGGTTCGAGCCGGTCCAGGCACTGCTCGACGATCTTCAGCGACTCCTTCATCTCGTCTACCCGGATGACGAACCGGTCGTAGCAGTCACTCGCCGACCCGGTGATGACGTCGAACTCGTAGTCCTCGTACCCGCAGTACGGGTCGGACCGGCGCACGTCGTGCGGCAGGCCCGTCGCCCGTAGGACAGGGCCGGTCACGCCGAGGGCCATGCATCCGGTGAGGTCGAGGTAGCCGACGTCCTGCAGCCGCATCTTCCAGATGGGGTTCTCCCGCAGCAGCAGTTCCATCTCGCGGATCCGCCCGGGCATCACCTCGAGCAGTTCGCGCACCTGGGGGACCGCCTCGTCGGGCAGGTCCTGGACCACCCCGCCGGGCCGGACGTAGGCGTGGTTCATCCGCAGACCCGTGATGACCTCGAAGACGTCCAGGACCAGCTCGCGCTCGCGGAACCCGAACAGCATCGGCGTGCTCGCGCCCAGCTCCAGGGCGCCGGTGGCCAGGGCGACCATGTGGGAGGAGATCCGGTTGAGCTCCATGAGCATGACCCGGATGACCGACGCCCGCGGCGGGACCTGCTCGGTGATCCCGAGCAGCTTCTCCACGCCCAGGCAGAAGGCGACCTCGTTGAAGAACGGCGACAGGTAGTCCATCCGGGTCACGAACGTCACGCCCTGGGTCCAGTAGCGGTATTCCAGGTTCTTCTCGATGCCCGTGTGCAGGTAGCCGATGCCGCAGCTCGCCCGGGTGACGGTCTCGCCCTCGATCTCCAGGATCAGCCGCAGCACCCCGTGCGTGGACGGGTGCTGCGGGCCCATGTTCACCACGATGCGGTCGTCGTCGGCGTTGCGCGCCGCCTCACTGATCGCGTCCCAGTCCTGCCCGGAGGCGGTGAGGATCGTGTCGGAGTCCGCGGCGCGGTCGGCACGGGCCGAGCGCCTCGCGCGGGTGCGATCGGCGGTCATGAGTACGCCCTCCGCTGATCCGGCGGCGGGATGGTCGCGCCCTTGTACTGGACCGGGATCCCGCCCAGCGGGTAGTCCTTGCGCTGCGGATGGCCCTCCCAGTCGTCCGGCATCTCGATCCGCGTCAGCGACGGGTGGCCGTCGAAGACGACGCCGAAGAAGTCGTACGTCTCCCGCTCGTGCCAGTCCGCCGTGGGATACACGCGGGTGAGCGTGGGGATGTGCGGGTCTGCGTCCGGGGCCGACGTCTCGAGCATCACGCGGCGGTTGTGGGTGATCGACTGCAGCGGGTACACCACGTGCAGCTCCCGGTCCGTGGCGTCGGGGTAGTGCACCCCGCTCGCGCCCAACGACATCTCGAACCGCAGGTCCGGGGCGTCCCTGAGGGTCAGGGCCACCGCCGGTAGGTGCTCCCGCTCCACGTGCAGGGTGAGTTGTCCGCAGTGGACCACGACCTTCTCGACGGCCTCCTGAAAACTCGGCCCGCCCCGCTGGTGCAGGGCCGCGGTGAGCGCGCGGATGACCTCGTCGTCGTCGTCCTCGTAGGGCGGTGGGGTACTGCCGGGCATCTCGGTCGGGCGCACAAGGCCCCCGAACCCGGTGGTGTCCCCGGAGCCACGGACGCCGAACATGCCGTGGCGCACGCCGACGGTGTCCGCGTCAGGGCTGTCCGTGCGGTCGGGTGGGTTCGGTGCGTCGGGGGCCCGGTCGCGGTCCGCGGCGCCGGAGTCCGGGCGACGGTCGGTCATCGGAACATCCCCTCGACGGGGATGAGCGGACGCTGGTCGAGCGCGGCCTGCTCCGCGGCACGGATCGCCTCGGCCCGGTTCGCGCCCAGCGGCATGTTCTGGATCTTGTCGTGCAGCGTGATGATCGCGTGCATGAGCATCTCCGGCCGCGGCGGACATCCGGGCAGGTAGATGTCGACGGGCACGATGTGGTCGACGCCCTGCACGATCGCGTAGTTGTTGAACATCCCGCCCGATGACGCGCACACGCCCATCGACAGGACCCACTTGGGCTCGGCCATCTGGTCGTACACCTGGCGCAGGACCGGGGCCATCTTCTGCGAGACCCGCCCCGCGACGATCATGAGATCGGCCTGCCGGGGGGACGCGCGGAAGACCTCCGTGCCGAAGCGGGCCAGGTCGTAGCGACCGCCGCTCGTGGACATCATCTCGATCGCGCAGCACGCCAGACCGAACGTCGCCGGCCACAGCGAGCCCTTGCGCATGTAGCCCGCCAGCTGCTCGACCGTGGTCAGCAGGAAGCCGGCCGGCACCTTCTCCTCGAGTCCCATCTCGGCGCTCCTCTCCGACGTTCCGGGTCAGTCCCAGCTCAGTCCGCCGCGGCGCCACTCGTAGGCGTAGGCGACGGAGACGTTGAACACGAACAGGGCCATCGCGGCCAGCCCGAACACGCCGAGTTGGTCGAAGTGGACGGCCCACGGGTAGAGGAAGAGGATCTCGATGCCGAAGATGATGAACAGCATCGCGGTGAGGTAGTACTTCACCGGGAAGCGGCCGCCGCCCGCCGGCTGCGGCGTGGGCTGGATGCCGCACTCGTAGGCCTCGAGCTTGGCGCGGTTGAACCGGCTGGGCCCCGCGAAGGAGGACACGCCCGAGGAGAAGACGGCGAAGGCGACGGCCAGGGCCCCGAGTACCAGGATGGGCACGTATTCGTTCACGTCGGCGTCACTCCTCGCGCTTGTGATGAGAAGCCGCCTGTGGGCGGGCCTCTACTGCAACCGCAGGGGGTTCGAGTGACCGGCGCTGATGGGGTCCGGTCGTCCGTCTCCCCGGCGGGCCGTTCACTGTGCGGCCCGCAACTGTGACTCTACTCACACTGTGTTGACGTGCGTCGGGGGTTCGGACAGATGGCGTCTCGGTCGTGCTCCGCGGGCGGGGGGAAGAGTGCGCGCGGCCGGGGGGCCGGTGTCAGGCGGGGGCGAGGAGCCCGTTCACCGCGTCGCGCAGGCGCAGCGGGTCGATCGGGTGGGGGACCGACGCGTCCGCGCGGGACCAGTCGGCGAGCCAGCGGTCGTCCGCCCGGCCGATGAGGACGAGCACCGGCGGGCAGCGGTCGAGCTCGTCCCGCAGCTGCTTGGCCAGGCCGAGTCCGCCGGTGGGCGTCGCCTCGCCGTCGAGGATCGCCAGGTCGACCCCGCCCGCGTCGAGGTGTTCGAGGGCGACCGGGGCCGTGGCGACCTCGAGGTACGTCAGCCGGGGCAGGTCCGGGTGCGGGCGGGTGCCGAGGGCGGACATCACGCGGCTGCGGGTGGCGGCGTCGTGGCTGTAGACGAGCACCCGCAGGGCGACGTCGTCGTCAACGGTCCGGCCGCCCGTGGTCTCGGTCACGATCGCGAGCCTACCGAGCGCGCGTGGCCGCGGGTGGCGGGTTGCGCTGCCGAGTCGGCTTGCGCTGCGGAGTCGGCTTGCGCTGCCGGATTGGACCCTAGAGGGCGCGCACGTGGGCGTTCGGCGTGCAAAGGGGGCGCGCAAGCCGGAGAGGGGCGGGGCGGCAGGGCCAACCGGGGCTGAAATGAGCGACGCGGCCCGGGCTCGAGAGCTCCGGGCCGCGTCTGCGGCGGAGGATAGGGGATTTGAACCCCTGAGGGGCTATAAACCCCAACCCGCGTTCCAGGCGAGCGCCATAGGCCACTAGGCGAATCCTCCGGGGAGGACAATACCCAGGACGCGCAAGCAGAGGCAAACCGCGGGGCCGAGCGGCCTCGGATCGCGGCCCGGGAGGCGGGTGGGGTGCGGCGCGGGAGGCGGGGCGGTTAGACTCGTCCGTGGACCCCGCGCGGCGTCCATCCTGTGAACTCCCCCAGGGCCGGAAGGCAGCAAGGGTCAGCGGGCTCTGGCGGGTGCGCGGGGTCCCCTTATGTCTTGGGACATGTCTTAGGGCACCAACACCGAAGTTGTCGATCCCGCCGGAGGCCACAGTGGCACTGTCCGATCTCCCCGCCGACGAACTCGCCCGACTCGAGTCGCAACTGGCCGCCGAGTACGACGCGCTGGCCGACAAGGGCCTGGCCCTGGACCTGACCCGCGGAAAGCCCTCGCCCGAACAGCTGGACCTGTCCGAGCGGCTGCTGTCGCTGCCGGGGGAGGGCGACCACGCGGCGGGTAAGACCGACGTCCGCAATTACGGCGGCGGGGCGGGACTGCCGGAACTGCGGTCGATCATCGCCGAGCTGCTCGGGGTGGAGACCGACCGCGTGATCGCCCAGGACAACGCGAGCCTGTCGATCATGTACGACCTGCTGACGTTCTCCATGCTCTTCGGCACGCCCGACTCCCAGCGTGCGTGGAAGGACGAGCCGGTCCTGCGCTGGCTGTGCCCCGTGCCCGGTTACGACCGCCACTTCAACATCACCGAGGCGCTGGGCATCGAGATGATCCCGGTGCCGCTGGGGCCGACCGGTCCGGACATGGACGAGGTCGAGCGTCTCGTGTCGAACGACCCGTCCATCAAGGGCATGTGGTGCGTCCCGATCTTCGCCAACCCGACCGGCGCGGTGTACGACGACCACACCGTGTCCCGCCTCGCGCGCATGGCGACCGCCGCCCCGGACTTCCGGATCGTCTGGGACAACGCCTACGTGGTCCACACGCTCACCGAGGATTTCCCCAAGGTCCCGGACGTCGACACGCTGGCCGCCGAGGCGGGTCACCCCAACCGCTTCTGGCAGGTGTGCTCGACCTCCAAGATCACCTTCGCCGGCGCGGGTGTGTCGTTCTTCTCCGCCTCGCGAGCCAATCTCGACTGGTACCTCGGCCACACCTCCGTGCGCTCCATCGGGCCGAACAAGGTCAACCAGCTCGCGCACGCCCGATTCTTCGGCGACGCCGACGGGGTACGCGCCCACATGCTCCGCCACCGCGAGGTCATCGCGCCGAAGTTCGAGGCTGCCGCCGCGGCCCTGGCCCACCGGCTCGGCGAGTACGACGTGGCCGGCTGGACCCGTCCCGAGGGCGGGTACTTCATCGACCTCGAGGTGGTCGACGGCACCGCCACCGAGACCGTCCGCCTGGCCAAGGAGGCCGGGGTGGCCCTCACGCCGGCCGGGTCCGCGTACCCCTACGGCAAGGATCCCGACGACCGTCACATCCGTCTGGCGCCCACGCTCCCGCCGCTGGCCGAGGTCGAGACCGCCATGGATGTCGTGGGTCTCTGCGCTCTTCTCGCGGCCTGTCGCGCGGCCCTCGCCGACTGAGCGATCGCTCGGCCCGCGCGGCGTGTAACAACTGCGCCATCCGCGTTAAGTCGAGACCTTAACGGACTGCACTCCGATCTCTTCTTCAGCGAGCGGGGAATCGACAGGTGACCAGCAGGTCTGCCGCTCGGTGATCTCGGACACATTCCCATAGTGTGAATGTAGATGTCCGTAGCTTAGGTAAGCCTGTCACCTGCATGAATGTAATTCACCCGTCCTGTTGAGCGGGTGTCAACAGAAGTGCGGTCTTGTCCGAGCCGGGCCCGTCTGGTTGTATCGGAGTTGTCCGAGCTAGAGGGATGCGGACACCGGAGACAGCTGAGGGGCTGTGAGGGGCCGGTGTCCGATATCGGTTCGGGAACCGTGCTGCGGGGGTCTGAGGGGGCCCGATCCGCGCGCGAGGGACGTCGGGAGGGGCTGCGTATGACGCGGCCCCTCCGGTCATTTCGGTCCATCCCGGATCACGCGTGATCGTCGTCGGAAGCGGAAGTCCTCGTCGTCGTACCCCCTGGGTACCCTCTAGGCGTGGCTCTCTATCGGAAGTACCGCCCCGCCTCCTTCGCCGAGGTCGTGGGCCAGGAGCACGTCACCGAACCGCTCTCGGTGGCGTTGTCCTCCGGTCGTATCAACCACGCCTACCTCTTCTCCGGCCCGCGCGGCTGCGGCAAGACCTCGTCCGCCCGCATCCTCGCGCGCTCGCTCAACTGCGTGCAGGGGCCCACCGCCGACCCGTGCGGCGAATGCGACTCGTGCGTGGCGCTCGCGCCCGGCGGCCACGGGACCCTCGACGTCACCGAGCTCGACGCGGCCAGCCACGGCGGTGTCGATGACACGCGTGATCTGCGCGAGCGGGCGTTCTTCGCGCCGGCGTCCTCGCGGTACCGGGTGCTCATCATCGACGAGGCCCACATGGTTACCAACGCGGGCTTCAACGCGCTGCTGAAGATCGTGGAGGAGCCGCCGGAGCACCTCATCTTCATCTTCGCCACCACCGAGCCGGAGAAGGTGTTGCCCACCATCCGCTCGCGCACGCACCACTACCCCTTCCGGCTGCTCACGCCCACGTCGATGCGCGGGCTGCTCGAGCGGATCTGCGAGCAGGAGGGTGTGCAGGTCGAGCCGACCGTGTTCCCGCTGGTCATCCGGTCCGGCGGGGGATCGCCGCGCGACACGCTCAGTGTGCTGGACCAGCTCATGGCCGGCGCCGGTGACGAGGGCATCACCTATCCGCGCGCGGTGAGCCTGCTCGGGGCGACCGAGGTCGCGCTCATCGACGACACGGTGGATTCGCTGGCCGCCGGCGACGGTGCCACGCTGTTCCGGACCGTCGACAAGGTGGTCGAGGCCGGGCACGATCCGCGTCGGTTCGCCGCCGATCTGCTGCAGCGGCTGCGCGACCTCATCATGGTGCAGTCCGTGCCGCAGGCGATCGAGCGTGGGCTCGTCGACGCGCCGGTGGAGCAGGCCGAGACCATGCGGCGTCAGGCCGAGAACATCGGGCCCGCCACTCTCGCCCGCTGTGCCGACATGGTGCACGAGGGGATGGGGTCGATGCGCGGGGCCACCTCGCCGCGGCTGTTGCTGGAGATCCTCTGCGCCAAGCTGCTCCTGCCCTCCGCGGACGACTCCATGATCGCGCTGCTGCAGCGTGTCGAGTCGCTCGAGTCGGGCGCCGTGCGGCCGGCCGCCGCGGCGGGTGCCGTCGGTGGCGGTGGATCCGCACCGGGAGGGTCGCCTCGGGGAGACGACGACGAGCCCCGCCCCGGCACCGCCGGCGGGCCGGGGCCGCAGGCTGCCGGCCAGGCTGAGGGGCGGCCCAAGTTCGTGCGCCGGTCGCAGCAGCAGGCCGCGCCCGCCGCAGAGCAGCCGGCGCCGCAGACCCCCGCGCCGGCGGGCCAGGGTGCGCCCCCGGCTGCGGCTCCGGCTGCAGCTGCGCCTTCAACTCCGACGCCGACTCCGACTCCGCCTCAGGCGTCCGCGCCAGAGCCGCCGCACGCCGCCGCCGAACCCGCGCCGAGCCGACCCGCCGCGCCGACTGGGAACACAGCGCCGAACGAGCCCGCCGTGGCAGACGACCCCGCCGCCCCGGCCGTGCCCGCCGGGTCCGTCGCGGAGCAGATCGCGGCGAACCGGACTGCCGAGTCGGAGTCCTCGCAGCACACTCAGTCGCGGCAGTCGGCACAGCCCCCGCAGTCGGCCCAACCGCCGACCTCCGAGCAGCAGCCCGTGGGTGACGTCCTGCCCGGGCCGGCATCTGAGCCCGCCGCTCGTCCCGACGCCGCGAATGCTGCACCAACAGCACCCGCCGCAGGTCCCGACGTGGGTACCGAGGCGCCAAACGCCCGAGCGGTCGCTCCGGATCCTGCGCAGGCAGCCTCGGCCGGCGCCGACTCGACTCCTACCGCCGCGTCGGACCCACCCGCACCCGCGCCGGCGCAGACCGACGACCCGTGGCGCGAACAGCCCGCAACCGCGACCGAGCAGTCCGCGACCGAGCCGTCCGCACCGGTGCCGCCAACATCGGATCCGGAGCAGGCGTCGTCCGGGCAGGACCCGGAGACACAGCCCGTGGCGGCGTCCGCGCCCGCGGCTGCCGCCCCCGGGATCGAGGCCGAGGACATCCGCCGGGCCTGGCCCGCCATCCGCGACGCCGTCCGCACCCGCACCCGCACCGTGGAGGTCATGCTCGCCGGCGCGACGGTCGCCGGGGTGGACGGCCGGGTGATCCACCTGGTGCACGACTACGCGCCGCTGGCCAAGCGCCTCTCGCAGCCGCACAACGCCACCGCCATCACCGACTCGATCACCGAGGTCGTGGGCGGCGACTGGACCATTCGCTGCACGTCGGGCTCCGCGTCCGCGGCAGCCGGGGACGCCGCGGCTTCCGCCGATGCGTCTTCTCCAGCACCCGGACGGGGATCCGCCGCGGGCCCTACTGACGCCCCCGGCGCGCCCCAGCAGGGCGAGCCGCGGGGCTGGGAGCGTCGCCTGCGCGGTGCGGACGCGGGGCAGGGCCAGGGCGGCGGTCGCTCGGGCGGCGGGTACGACGACATCCCGCCGCCGCCCGAGGAGCCGGAGCCGGAGCCGGGCGAGCCCAACAGCCCACCCCCGCAGCCGGTCAGCGAGGAGGAGATGGTGGACGAGGCCCGCAGTGGCCCCCAGAACCTCGACCACCGGACCGGTGAGGACATCGCGTTGGCCCTGCTCAAGGAGCACCTCGGAGCCCGCCCGCTCGAGCGCTGACCCACCCGGACCGCCGCGCGCCGGGGCATGGTGTCCTACCGGACGGTTACGCTGGGAACCGACCGACCGGGGCCGCCCCGGCAGGGTCAGGCCTGAACACCAGCCATGAACTCAGCACTGCCCCGCACACCGCCGAAAGGACCCCGCCATGCAGCCCGGACCCGACATGAACGCCCTGCTCCAGCAGGCACAGCAGATGCAGGCCCAGCTCGCCGAGGCGCAGCAGGAGATCGCCGCGAGCACCGTCGACGGTCAGGCGGGCGGCGGACTCGTCACCGTCTCCATGCGCGGCACCGGTGAGGTCACCGGCGTCACGATCGACCCGAAGGTCGTCGACCCCGAGGACATCGAGACGCTCCAGGACCTCCTCGTCGGCGCGTTCGGCGACGCCCACACCAAGGTGCAGGAGCTCGCCGAGTCCCGCCTCGGCCCGCTGGCCTCCGGTGGCGGCCTCGGCGACATGATGGGCGGACTGGGAATGTGAGCCCGCGGGGCCCGGCATGTGCCGGGCCCCGCCACCGGGTTCCGACCCGTAATCGGACCCGCCACCCGGCGACGCAGCCGTCGTCGGGACAGCAAGAGCACAGGAAAGCGCGATGTACGAGGGACCGGTCCAGAACCTGATCGACGAGTTCGGCAAGCTGCCGGGCATCGGTCCGAAGTCTGCGCAACGCCTGGCCTTCCACCTGCTGCAGGCCGAGCCCGACTCCGTCGAACGCCTCCGCTCCGCGCTGCAGGCCGTGGTCGAGGGCGTCACCTACTGCGAGGTCTGCGGGACCGTCGCGGCGGCCGAGCGTTGCCGTATCTGTTCGGACCCGCGCCGCGACCCCACGCTCATCTGCGTGGTCGAGGAGCCCAAGGACATCGAGGCCATCGAGCGCACCCGGGAGTTCCGCGGGCTCTACCACGTGCTCGGCGGGGCGCTCGACCCCATCAACGGCATCGGACCCAACGAGCTGCGCATCGCCGGCCTGATGCGGCGGGTCGGCGGGGAGGCCGAGGGCGAGGAGATCGCCGAGATCATCATCGCGACCGATCCCAACACCACGGGCGAGGCCACCAGCACTTACCTGGCCCGTCTGCTGCGGCCGTTCCCCGGCCTCGTGGTGAGCCGCCTGGCGTCCGGCCTGCCGATGGGCGCCGACCTGGAGTTCGCCGACGAGCTCACCCTCGGCAGCGCACTGTCGGGGCGCCGCATCCTCTCGGGCGGGCCCGCCCAGGCCCCCCGGTCGGGCGGCGTGCTGCGCCCCGAGCAGATCGACCCCGCGCAGCCCGCCGTACCCGCGCCGAACTCGGCGCCCGCCCAGGACACCCCGCCTGCCCCGGACGCGTGGGCCCCGGCCCCGGCCGACCCCGCACCGAGCCCGGAGATCGGCTACCCGGGCGCGGAGTCAGAGTCCGAACAGCCTCGCGGCGTTTCCGTGCCACACCGCCCGTAGCCAGTCGTCGCCCATCCCGAGCCCGGCGAGGGCCTCGAGCTGGTGCGCGTACGGGTACGGGATGTTCGGGAAGTCCGTCCCCAACAGAACCTTGTGGCCCAGATCGGCCAGGCGACCGCGCTCGTCCTCTGGAAACGGCATGGTCTCCTCGACGAAGTCCGTGAACGCCATCGTGGTGTCGAGGTAGACGTTCTGGTACCGCTCGGCCAGATCGAGGAACTCCGAGTACTCGCCCATGCCCATGTGGGCGACGATCAGCGGCAGCTCAGGGAACTGCTCGAGCACCGCAGCCACCGGCTCAGGTCCGGTGAACTCGCCCGCCACGGGCCCGGACCCGCAGTGGATGACCGTGGGCACCTGCGCCTCGGACAGCACACCCCACACCGGTTCCAACAGCGGGTCACGGGGGTCGTACTCGCCCACCTGGATGTGCGACTTGAACACCCGTGCCCCGGCGTCGACGGCATCCCGGACGTAGTCGGCCGCCGCCGGCTCGGGATAGAAGGTCGCCGTGTGCAGACAATCCGGGTGCCGGGAGGCGAACTCCGCGGCCCACGCGTTGAGCCAGGCCCCCATCTCGGGCTTGTGCGGGTACAGCATGGACGAGAACGCCAGCACCCCGTACGAGCGCAGCCGCTCGACCCGCTCGTCCTCGGCCTCCCGGTACGTGATGGGCCAGGGACGCCCGATCTTGGGGCCGGCGGCGTCGAAGTAGTTCCACACCTTGTCCATGACCCGCGTCGGCATGAAATGGGTGTGCACGTCGATGACCCCGGGCAGCCCCAGCGGCTCCCACAACGCGCGGACCTGCGCTGCCTCGACGGCGGGATCGGGCGGGGACACGGTCCCGGTGAGGGTGGCGACGCCGTGGTGTTCACACATGTCACCGAGGGTATGTCAGAGGCGCCGACCCGCAGGGCGATCGGGCGTCCACGGCCATCGCTACCCCCGGACGCAGACGACCTCACGGTCACGACACGAATCCGCCCCTCGGTATGCGATCCGCCCGCGGGCGCCGCAGCGCGAATCAAAATTCGGAGGGCAGATCGAGGCGGCTCGGGGCAGATCGGAGGGCGGATCGCGACCCGGGGAGCAGATCGCGATCCGGCGAGCGGACCGCCGGACGGCTCAGCGGCGAGCGGCCGCGATCCGTTCGCGGCGCAGCTGCGCCACCGCGGGGACCTCGACCGGCGGTAGCGAGTCCACACCCAGCGCGCGGCACAGCAGCAGGTCGGCCAGCTCGGGATTGCGGGCCAGCGCCGGCCCGTGCATGTAGGTGGCGATGATCGACCCCTGCACCACGCCCTCGACCAGCCCGCCGGCCGGGACCTGCTGCCCGGCCGGGACGCCGTTGCCGACCCCGGAGGTCACGCGGCCCAGGGGGGCGGCGTCCGGGCCCAGGACGGTGGCGCCCATGTGGTTCTCGAAGCCCGTCAGCGGCTGCGTCAGGCCCGCGACCTGCGGCGCGACCACCAACTCGCCGATCGAGCGGGAGGCCTGAGGCGTCGTGGTGACGTCCAGCAGGCCGAGGCCGGGCGCACGGGATCCGTCAGAGACCACGAACCACTCGCCGAACACCTGCATCCCGGCACAGATCGCCAGGACCGGCGCGCCGCGCTCCACCGCTCGCTGCAACCCCGGCGACGCGGTCAGGTGCCGGGACGCCAGCTTCTGCGCCGCGTCCTCGCCACCGCCCACGGTGTAGAGGTCGCACGAGTCCGGGACCTCGTCCTCCAGGGTGATCCGCACGATCTCGGCGTCGTATCCGCGCCACCTCAGGCGCTGGCGCAGGACCAGCGAGTTGCCGTCGTCGCCGTACGTCCCCATGACGTCCGGCAGGACCAGGCCGATCCGCACGGTCGACTCGGAGGGCCGGGCCGAATCCGCGGCGACGGTGTCCAGCGGTGAGGCCGAGGCGCCGGCGTCGCGGCCCCCGGCGTTGCGCGGGTCGGGATTCGTCCCGGAACCGCCCGCGCCGGGGATCTCCGCGCCAGTGTTCTGCTCGCTCATCGCTGCTGCTCCTTCCGGTCGGCCCCGGCCCCGGTGCGGGGCCCGACAGCGGCGATCGCCCGCCCCAGATCGCGGAACGCGGTGTAGTTGGCCAGCACCTCCACGCGCCCGGGTGGGCAGCGGCGGATCGCGGTCAGCGGGTCCGGCTCCAGCTGGTGCTCGACCCCGGCGTAACTCAGCCGCACCGACAGGTCGGCGGCGCGCTCGCCCGAGGCGTACACGGTCACGCCCTCGAAGCTCTCGAAGCGCACGTCCCACAACCACGACAGGTCCACGCCGTCGGCGACCTGCCCGTTGACAGCGATCACCAGGCCGTCGGCGGAGGTGTCGATCATGCCGAGCGCCTCCTGCCAGCCGGCCGGGTTCTTGGCCAGCAGCAGGTGGGCGGCCCGCCCGTCCACGTCGACGGTCGAGTAGCGTCCGGCCACGTCGTCGACCTGCTCCACCGCCCGGACGGCGGCGGCGGGGTCGGCGCCCATCGCCACGGCGGCGGCGACGGCCTGCGCGGCGTTGCCCCGGTTGGCCCGCCCCGGGATGGCCAGACTCATGGGGGCGCTGAACCCGTCGGGCCCGTGGATGGCCTCGTCGTCGACCCACCAGTCCGGTTCGGGCCGCTCGAACGTCCGGCCGTCGGGCAGCGTGCCCGCGGACCGCCACCGCACGGCCCCGGTGGAGTCCACTGTCCGCGAGATGGGTTCGCCGGTGCGCGGGCAGCTCACCGAGTCGCCCGCCCACGCGGACCCTGCGGCCACCCAGACCACGGACGGGTTGTCGTACGCCACGGAGGTGATCATCACGTCGTCGCAGTTCGCCACCACCGTCGCCTGCGGCTGCGCGGCCACCCCGGCCCGCAGCCGGCGCTCGATGGCGTTGATCTCCCCGACCCTGTCCAGCTGATCGCGGCTGAGGTTGAGCAGCACGATCGCCTCGGGCGCCGTGTTCTCCGCGACCGCGGGCGTGTGGAGCTCGTCGACCTCGATGGCGGCCAACCCGGCCACCCGGTCGGCCCCGAGAGCGGACACGATCCCGGCGTCCATGTTGTCGCCGTTCGCGTTCGAGGCGACCCGGCCCACCGTCGACAGGGCGGAGGCGACCATCCTCGTCGTCGTCGACTTGCCGTTGGTCCCCGTGACCAGCACGGTCTTCCGGCCCGCCGCGAGCTGGCGCATGAGGCCAGGATCGAGCTTGAGCGCCACCAGGCCGCCGATCATCCCGCCCGACCCGCGCCCCGACACCCGGGACGCCCAGGTCGCCAGCCGGGAGACGGCCACGGCCACCCGGCCGCGGGGGGTGAGTGCGGTGATCGCGGGGGAACTCATGCCGCCGAGTCTAGGCAGCGCGGCGTCCGGGCAGCACGGCCGCCTCAGAACCGCACCGCACCGCCCAGCGCGTAGCGGCCGCTCGCGGTGTTCACCACGGTGTGAACGCCGTGACCTGCGACGGTGACGGCCGGGATGTCGGAGGGGTCTGGGACGATGGTGGGCATGGCAGGTTGGGTGGTGGTGGACGTCGAGACGTCGGGGATGACGCCGGCGGTCGACCGTGTGTTGTCGGTGGCCGCGGTGGTGATCGACGACGACGGCGAGGTGGTCGAGGAGTTCACGACCCTGCTCAATCCGGGCGTCGACCCGGGGCCGGTCCACGTGCACGGCCTCACACCGGCACTCCTCGCGGGCAAACCACGCTTCCCGGACGTGGCCGCGGAGTTGGACCGGGTGCTCGACGGGAGGACGGTCGTCGCCCACAACGCCGCCTTCGACGCGTCGTTCCTCGCGGCCGAGGCCCGCCGGGCAGGACTCCCGGCGCCGCTCGAGCGGTTCCTGTGCACCCTGGACTTCGCCGGTCGGCTGCACCTGTCCACCGCCGACCTCAAACTGTCGACGCTCGCCGCCCACTTCGGGGTGGAGCAGCGGGCCGCGCACGACGCCCACGATGACGCCCTCGTGTTGGCCGGGGTGTTCGCCGGACTGCTCGAGGTGGCCGGGGGCAAGGACGTGCAGCCGAAGCTGCGCGAGCTCGACGCGATGGTGGCGCATCCCGAGACCGGTTACCTCGTGTCCACGGTGTGGGCGGAGGCCCTCGCCGCCCCCAGGCTGTGGCGGCCGGCCGGGCGGCTCAAGCGCGGCGGCGGGCTGGTGCAGGGCATGGAGGTGGTCTTCACCCAGGACGTGGACCGCGATCCGGAGGAGATCGCCGGCCTCGTCGTCGACTCCGGTCTCTACGTCGCCGACCGCATCTCGTCCCGCACGTCCCTCGCAGTGTGCGACGCACCGGGCGCCGTGCGGGGTCGGACCGCGTTCGCCCGCAAGAAGGGGCTCGAGCTGGTGCCGTACGCGCGGTTCGAGGAGATGCTCGCCGCCGTCGCCCCCGGACGGCCCGTCGCCGGGGCCCAGGCCGTGGACAGTGCGCAGGGGGCGCTCTTCTGACCCCGCGCTCCGCGCTGCTCGGCGCCCGCGTTCCGCGCCTCCAGACCCCCGCGTTCCGCATCGTGGGGCGCTGGCCCGAGGCGGCGCGGCGGAACTGACATGATGGGCGACGGCCACCGTCGTCGACCACAGGAGTACCGCAAGTGCCCGCACCCCAGAACGCCGCCGCCCGTGAGGTCTACGAGAAGGAACGCGCCCACGTCCTGACCCCGTGGTCGGCCTGGGGTTCGAGCGACCCGATGGTCGTCACCGCGGCCGAGGGCTGCCACCTCACCGACGGGGACGGCAACCGGCTGCTCGACTTCACCTCGCAGCTGGTCAACACCAACATCGGCCATCAGCACCCGGTGGTCGTCAAGGCCATCCAGGACCAGGCCGCCGAGCTGTGCACCATCAATCCGGCACACGCCAACGCCGCCCGCGCCGAGGCGGCCCGCCTCGTCGCCGAGGTCGCGCCCGCCGGGATGAACCGCGTGTTCTTCACCAACGCCGGCACCGAGGCCGTCGAGCACGCCGTCCGCATGGCCCGCCGCCACACCGGCCGCCACAAGACCCTGTCGGCGTTCCGCAGCTACCACGGCGCCACCACCACCTCGATGAACCTCACCGGTGACACCCGCCGCTGGGCCAACGACATGGGCAACACCGGCGCCGTGCACTTCCACGCCCCGTTCCTGTACCGCTCGCAGTTCTACGCCGAGAACGACAAGCAGGAATGCGACCGGGCGCTCGAACACCTCGACTCGCTCATCGGCCTCGAGGGCCCCGACCACTTCGCCGCCCTCATCATCGAGTCGGTGCCCGGCACGGTCGGCATCATGGTGCCGCCGGCCGACTACCTGCGCGGTGTGCGCGAGATCTGCGACAAGTACGGGATCGTCATGATCTGCGACGAGGTGATGTCCGGCTTCGGCCGCACCGGCGAGTGGCTCGCCCTGGACCACTTCCGCTCCGGCGACGACGACTGGGCGCCCGACCTCATCACCTTCGCCAAGGGCTCCAACTCGGGTTACGTCCCGCTCGGCGGCGTCATCCTGCACGACCGCATCGCCGCCTCCTTCGAGACCACGCCCTACACCGGCGGGTTGACCTACGCCGGGCACCCGCTGGCCTGCGCCTCCGTGGTCGCGACGATCAATCTCATGCGCGACGAGAAGATCGTCGAGAACGCGAAGATGATCGGCGAGGACGTCATCGGCCCGCGCCTGCGCGAGCTCGCCGAAAAGCACCCGTCGATCGGCGAGGTCCGCGGCCTCGGCGTGTTCTGGGCCGTGGAGATGGTGGCCGACCGCGAGACACGCGAGCCCCTCGCGCCCTACGGTGGATCATCGGAGGCCATGGCCCGCACGTTCGGTAAGGCAAAGTCCGACGGCCTGCTGCTGTTCATGAACTACAACCGATTCCACGTGGTGCCGCCGTGCATCATCACCCCGGACGAGGCCAACGAGGGCCTCGACATCTTCGACCGCGCACTCGACGTGGCCGATGAGTACGTGAGGAGCTGACCATTCGATGGCGCTGATATTGCGGCTGATCGTCAACGCCGTCGCCCTGTGGGTGGCGACGCTGATCGTGCCGGGCATCACCCTGCACGAGATCTCCGGGGCCGCAGCCTCTGGCGCCGGCGACATCGAGAACGAGGTGAACGTCCCCACCATCACGGCGCTGCTCGTCGTCGCGGTGGTGTTCACCCTGGTCAACGCGGTGATCAAACCGATCGTTCAGTTGCTGTCGCTGCCGCTGACGATCCTCACCCTGGGCCTGTTCCTGCTGGTGGTCAACGCGCTGATGCTCATGCTCACCGGCTGGATCACCACGACGTTCCAGCCCTTCGGGGCCGAGTACGTGGTGAGCGGGTTCTGGGCGGCGTTGTTCGGCGCGATCGTGATCGGCCTGGTCAACTGGGTGCTTGGGATGCTGGTCCCCGGTCGCGCCCGCGACTGAGCGGCGGCGGCGGCTGAGCGGCGGCGGCTGAGCGGCGGCGGCTGAGCGGCGCCCGGGCGGGCACCCGCCCGCGACCGAGCGGCGGCGGCGGCTGAGCGGCGCCCGGGCGGGCACCCGCCCGCCGAGCAGAGGAATTCGCGCACCCGCTACTCGGGCGATGCAGTAGAGATCCTCTGCTCGGCGGCGGCGACGGCGACGGCGATGGCGCCGCGAGGGGCGGGCGGCGCCGCCCGGTTCAGGTCAGGAGCCGAATGCCGCCGAGGAGACGGCGGTCGGGGCCCAGCCCCGCGCTGCCTGGTCGCGGATGAACTGCATCTGCGGGTAGAACGAGTTGCCCGGGCAGGCGGTCCCGCCCCAGTCGCGGTGGCCCGACACGGCCATCATCGGTCGCGTGGCCCCGCCCTGCGGGTTGCGATAAGTGATGCCCGCACGCGGGTTGATGCCGGTGGCGTTGCACAGGGCCCGGACGCAGTCGATGGCCGCGCCCACCGCGCGCGAGGTCGGCGGTGCACCGGTGAAGTCACCGAGCAGGCTGATGCCGATGTTGCCGTTGTTGAAGCCACCCACGTGGCCACCGGTGACGACCGGGGGAGCGATCCCGGCGACCGGCGGGACCTGGAAGACCGGATTGCCGACGGGCGTACCGCCGCGGCCCTGGTAGATCCGGCCCTCGGGGTCGATGAGCAGGTGGTACCCGACGTCGCCCCAGCCCAGGGTGTTGGCGTGGTAGTTGTAGATCGCCCGCACGCTGGCCGCACGGTCCGGGCCGACCGCCGAGGCCGTGTGGTGGATCGTGATGGACTGCGCGGGGAAGTAGGAGGGCGCCCAGCGGAAGCCCGCGACATCGCCCGCACCCCACGCCGCGCGCGGGATGACCGGTAGGCCCGCCAGGCCGACGCTGCCGAGGCTGTAGTTGCGCGGGGTGCCGCGGCCGTCGTCGAACACGGTCGCCTCCGCGCCCGCGGGCGCATCGACCTCGTATCCCACGGCACCATCAGGCGCGGAGACGAGCTCGGAGGCGGGCGTGCTACCGGCGTCCGGGGCGGAGTCCATTCCCTCGAGTGGGAGCCAGTCGCCGACCGAGCCGTCGGGGAAGGCGAACCGGATCCGGCCGACGATCTCCTCGGCACTGGGGAACGTCACGCCGACGTAACCGAGCGGGCCGTTGGGCTGGATCATCCCGCTGCCGGTCGAGATCGACTGCATGAGGTCCTGGGCCACGCCGAGCGAGCCGGTGGTGAAGGGATTGGCCCCGGCGACGGGGCCACGGACGGTGGAGGCGACGGCGGCGCCCACGCCGACGGATGCGGCTGTGAGAAATCCACGGCGTGTAACGGACATACGGGCTCCAGACTGAGGTTTGCGAAGGGCCGACCCATACCTATCGGCACGGCCCGCCGCTACATTACGCGCTTGACGTGACCGAATCGAGACCCTCGTTACCGGAGGGATATCTGAGGGTGATGTGACTGATGTGGCGGCGTCCGCCCGGGCGATGAGGCCAAACGCCTTGTGCTGCCCCACGATTCGCGCGCGCCCCGACGCGCGACGAGAAGACCGTTCCGCACGCAGCCTCTCGGGCGATGTGTGCGGAACGGTCTTGTCGATGGCCGGGCGGCGCGCCCGTCCGGCCGGCGGGCCCACCCGGGCGGCGGGCTCACCCGGAGGGCAGGCCCGGCCAGACGGCGGGCACCACCCCGTCCGCCGGCCCGGCCGACCATCAGCCGGTCAGGGGGCCCAGGTGCGGGCGCCCTCGACCGAACCGACGGCCTCGGCGCCCTCGGCCTCATCGGCGTAGGCGCGGTTCACGGCGGAGACCACGGCGCGCAGGGAGGCGGTGGTGATGGAACCGGCCCGTCCGACTCCCCAGAAGACCCGGTTACCGAACTGCACCTCGACGTACGCGGCCGCGGTGGCGTCATCCCCGGACGTCATCGCGTGTTCCGAGTAGTCGAGGATGCGTACCTCGTCGTCGAACATCTCGTTCAGCGCGGCGACGAACGCGGCGAGGGGTCCGTTCCCGGACCCCGCCAGCTCACGGGTCTCGCCCTTCCACTTGATGACGGCCTCGATGGCGTCCTCGCCGTCATCGGTCTCGGCGGGCACGAGGTGCTGCGACATGCGCTCCATGGGCGAGACGCGGTCCAGGTACTCCGTCGAGAAGATGTCCCACATCGCCTTGGGGGTGACCTCGCCGCCCTCGGAGTCGGTGACCGACTGGACCAGGGCGGAGAACTCCATCTGCAGGCGCCGCGGCAGCTGCAGGCCGTAGTCGCTCTTCATGATGTAGGCGACGCCGCCCTTGCCGGACTGCGAGTTCACGCGGATGACGGCCTCGTACGTGCGGCCCTCGTCCTTGGGGTCGACGGGCAGGTAGGGCACCTCCCACGTGATGTCGGTGATGTCCTCGCCGCGGGCGTCGGCCTCGGCCTGCAGGGCGTCGAAGCCCTTGTTGATGGCGTCCTGGTGGGAGCCGGAGAAGGCGGTGAAGACTAGGTCGCCGCCGTAGGGGTGACGCTCGGGCACGGGCAGCTGGTTGGCGTACTCGACCGTGCGGCGGATCTCGTCCATGTCGGAGAAGTTGATCTGCGGGTCCACGCCGCGGGTGAGCATGTTCATGCCCAGCGTCACCAGGCAGACGTTGCCGGTGCGCTCGCCGTTGCCGAACAGGCAGCCCTCGATGCGGTCGGCGCCGGCCTGGAACGCCAGCTCAGCGGCGGCCACACCGGTGCCGCGGTCGTTGTGCGGGTGCAGCGACAGGATCGTGGAGTCGCGGTGCGCCAGGTTGCGGTGCATCCATTCGATCTGGTCGGCGTAGACGTTGGGCGTGGCCATCTCGACGGTCGCCGGCAGGTTGATGATGATCGGGTTCTGCGGGGTGGCGCCCACGACCTCGGTGACGGCGTCGCAGACCTCCTTGGAGAACGCCAGTTCGGTGCCGGTGAAGGACTCGGGCGAGTACTCCCAGCGCCAGTTGGTGTCGGGGTAGTCCTTGGCGATCGTGGTGACCAGCTCGGCGGCGTCGATGGCGATCTTCTTGATGGCGTCGCGGTCCTTGCGGAAGACCACCTTGCGCTGCAGGATCGACGTTGAGTTGTAGAAGTGCACGATCACGTCGGACGCGCCCTCGCACGCCTCGAACGTGCGGCGGATGAGATCCTCGCGGCACTGGACCAGCACCTGGATGGTGACGTCTTCGGGGATCGCGTCGTCCTCGATGATCTCGCGGACGAAGTCGTAATCCGTCTGCGAGGCGGACGGGAATCCGACCTCGATCTCCTTGTAGCCCATACGGACGAGCAGGTCGAACATGCGGCGCTTGCGCGCGGGGCTCATGGGATCGATCAGGGCCTGGTTGCCGTCGCGCAGGTCCACGGCGCACCACTGGGGGGCGTGGGTGATGATCTTGTCCGGCCAGGTGCGGTCGGGCAGGGAGACGTCCTCGACCTCCTCGGCGAACGGCCGGTAGCGGTGCGCCGGCATAGAGGAGCCGCGCTGTTTGTTCCACGACGGCTGGTCGGGGCGGCCGGGCTTGGAGGGGGGAGTCAGGGTCGACGACGACGAGACGAAGGCATCAGCGGGATTCATTGCAGTGGCTCAACTTCCTAGGGGGGGCGATCGGCAGGGATCGGACCGGCGCGACGAAATCCCGCGACGGGGAGCCGGTCCGCCTCAGCGGGCCCCGCCGCGGCACCCAAGAAGGAGCACGCGCTGCATGCGGGCCATCATACACATCTGCGCGGGACGTCACGGGATCGGAATGACGAACGTCGAGGACTCGGCTGTGGTCCTTTCGGGCGGTACCGACGGCGGGTCCTGGGTGAGGTCGTCGGGCACCTGCATGGATCCCCAGACCTTGCTGCAGCCGGCCTCCTCGGCCACCTCCACCGCCTTCTCGACCAGTCGGTGGGCGATGCCCCGGCCGCGCAGGTCCTCACGGACCCGGATGCCGTAGACGAACAGGTCGGGGCTGGCGCCGAGGTGCCCGGTCTCCACCGCGACGAGCATCGCGACCGGCACCTCGTCCTGCAGCGCCAGCACGAGCAGGTTGGAACCTCGGTCGAGGAAGTCCGTGGTCCATTCCGCGGTGGGCGGGGTGCTGAGCAGGTCACCCGCGGACAGCACGAGGTCAACATCCGCGCGCGCGGCGCGGCGGATGACGAGCTCCGGCGGGGTCATCTGTCCAGTGTGGCAAAAATCGAGGGGGTTCGGCATCGCCGACTGCCCTGGGTCATCGGTTGGCGATCATCCAGTCGATCCAGCCGTTCTGGGCGGGGATCGATTCGTACCGGGCCGGGTTGGTGCCGTCGGGCTGCCGGCGGTCGTGGTCGGAGCCGGAGTGGACGCCCACCAGTCGGTCGCCCTGGAAGACGGGTCCGCCGGAGTCGCCGTACCCGTATCCGCCCTGGATGGTGTGGGAGCGGCCGATGCGTGAACCGGCTCGGGGTTCCATCCGGTCGAGGCGGGTGAGGCCCGTGCGGAGTTCGGGGGAGCGCAGGCCGCGGGGGGTGGTCTCGCCGAATCCGTGGAAGCGCAGGACGGCGCCCGGGGCGGGGTCGACCCCGGCGCGCCGCACGGCGGGCGACGGCGCGGGGTGGCGCAGTTTGAGGAGCATGAAGTCCCCGGCGGGGGCCTTGTAGACCCTCTCGGGGGTGTGGCGACCGAGGCTGCCGGTGTCGAGAGATCCGAATGCGCCGACGATGGGCGGGCTGGCCAGGGAGGCGGTCGCGGTGAAGCCGCCGGGAACGGTGGCGAGGTTCCCGAATCCGAGGGTGTACGCGTCGGGGTTCGTCGGCCCGCAGTGGGCGGCGGTGGCCACCCAGCGCGGGTGGATGACGACGCCGGTACACGGGGCGCCGAGGACGCCGTCGAAGACGGTGATCTGCACGGCCCACGGGGCGGGGCCGGAGGGGGCGCCATTCACTACCGCGCCGGCCGTGGGTGCCGCGAACGCGAGCGACGTGGCCACCGTCCCGATGATGGCGGCGACCGTGGCGGCCAACCGGCCGGGGCGGGTGGGGCCACTGTGACGTGTGAGGCGCATGAGGCCCAGCTTAGGCGATGGTGGGGAGTTCTCGGGCCGCTCGACATGGGTCCTCATGGTGAGGACGTCGCGGCGTGCACCGGGGGCGTTACTCGGTGGCGCGGCGGTTCGGCGCGCGGTGGTCGGGGATCGACTGCGCCGAGTCGACGTCCTTGTGCGCGAGCCGCACCGTCGCGAGCACCATCACGGTCAGGGTGGCGCCCAGCAGCATCAGGGCGGCGCCGTCGACGGAGAACCACTCGCCCAGCACCACCACGCCCAGGCCGAGTGAGACGACCGGGGTGGTGACCGTGGAGGCGGGCACGGCCTGGTGCACCGCGCCCGCGGAGAACGACATCTGTTGGAGCGTCAGTGCGGCGACGGCGGCCACGCCCAGGCCGTACACCTCGCCGGTCGTGGCCACGGTGAACAGTCCGCCGTCGTGGAACCGCTCGGCGACGCCCTTCGTCAGCAGCGCGACGTAGGCGAACGCGGTGCCGCCGGCCACGCCCAGCAGGAGGGCACGGTTGCCGTTGGAGCGGCGGTTGCGGGAGACACCGAGGAGGGCGACGACGACGAGGAGTCCGCCCGCGCACGCGAGTGCCCACTGCCACCAGGGCGGGTGGGCGTCTCCTCCGGTGGGCCGTCCGTAGATGACGAGCACCATCACGCATCCCGTGAGGACGTACCCCCAGAAGAGTTCGGTCTTGGTGACCCGCCGACCGGTGACCCAGGCGCCGAGGGGGAGGGCGAACGTCAGTGAGAGGACGGTGATGGTCTGGACCAGGATGAGTGAACCGAACGCGAGCGCGAGGCCCTGGAACGCGAATCCGGCGAGGCTGATGACCATGCCGGTCCACCAGTACCGGCTAGCGAGCACGTTGAAGTGACCCTCGTGTCGACCCTTCGCGCGCTGGGGCGATCGGTGCCGCATGACGGTTCCGAAGGCCTGGCTGAGGGCGGACGCGAGGGCGAGAATCACTGCCGCCCAGATTTCACTCATCCCTGATGAGTAAACACCTCCCGTAAAGTAGGTCTGCGGTAAGCCGATCAACACCGGAAGGGTGTGACCGCGTGGCACTCGTAGTGCAGAAGTACGGCGGCTCCTCCGTGGAGTCCGCAGAACGAATCCGCCGGGTGGCGGAACGGATCGTGGAGACCAAGAAGGCGGGTAACGACGTCGTGGTCGTGGCCTCGGCTATGGGCGACACGACCGACGAGCTACTCGATCTGGCCGATCAGGTCTGTCCCTCGCCTCCGCAACGCGAGATGGACATGCTGTTGACCTCGGGGGAGCGCATCTCCAACGCGCTGCTCGCGATGGCCATCAGTTCGTTCGGGATGGAGGCTTATTCCTTCACCGGATCCCAGGCCGGGATCATCACCACGACCAGGCATGGCAACAGTCGCATCATCGACATCACCCCGGGGCGCGTCCGTGAGGCGCTGGACGAGGGCAAGATCGCCCTCGTCGCGGGCTTCCAGGGCGTGTCCCGCGAGACCCGCGACGTCACGACCCTGGGTCGCGGCGGGTCCGACACCACCGCGGTCGCCATGGCCTCGGCCCTGAGTGCGGACGTGTGCGAGATCTACTCGGACGTGGACGGCATCTACACCGCCGACCCGCGGATCGTGTCCGATGCCCGGAAGCTCGACACCATCTCGTACGAGGAGATGCTGGAGATGGCGGCCGTCGGGTCCAAGATCCTCAACCTGCGCAGTGTGGAGTTCGCCCGCCGCTACCACGTGCCGCTGCGCGTCCGCTCTTCGTATTCGACCAACCCGGGCACGCTCGTGGCCGGAAAAGTGGAGGACATCCCCGTGGAAGACGCAGTCCTGACCGGAGTCGCTCACGACGCCTCGGAGGCCAAGATCACGGTCGTCGGCATCCCCGACCAGCCGGGGTACGCGGCCAAGATCTTCCGCGTGGTGGCCGACGCCGAGATCAACATCGACATGGTCCTGCAGAACGTCTCCAAGGCGGAGGGCAAGACCGACATCACCTTCACCTGCCCGCGTGAGGTGGGCGCCAAGGCGACCGAGGTCCTGTCCAAGGCCAAGGACGAGCTGGGCATCGACCAGGTCCTCTACGACGACAACGTCGGCAAGGTCTCCCTCGTCGGCGCGGGCATGAAGTCGCACCCGGGCGTCACCGCGACGTTCTGCGAGTCGCTGTCCGAGGCCGGCATCAACATCGAGCTCATCTCGACCTCCGAGATCCGCATCTCGGCCCTGGTCCGGGAGGACGAGCTGCCCGACAGCGTCCGCGCGCTGCACAACGCGTTCGAGCTGGGCGGCGACGAGGAGGCGCAGGTCTACGCCGGCACCGGCCGCTGACCTGACCCTCGCCCGGCCCGCCCCAAGCCAGGCCGGCCCGGCGCCCGGCGCCCGGCGCCCGGCGCCCGGCGCCCGGCGCCCCGCGCACCCGGCGCCCCGCGCACCCGGCGCCCCGCCGAGCAGAGGAATTCGCCTGTATCGCCCGAGTGGCTCAGTGCGAAATCCTCTGCTCGGCGATCACCCGCCGCGGCTCGTCGTCCGAATCGGTCGGTTCAGCCGCGAAAGCTCCCGTAGCCGCGGCGGTGGAGGGCTGCGCGCACGTGGGCCAGGATCTCGCCGGGGGTGCGGACTAGCGAGGTCGCGGTGACCACCTCGATGTACCAGCCGGCCGCCCGAAGCCGGTTCCGTCGGATCTCGTCCTTCGCCTGCTGCTCTTTCGTGCGATGGTCCCCTCCGTCGTATTCCACCGCCACCTTCAACTCCGGCCAGGCGATGTCCAGGCGATACCTGAACTCGGAGACCCGGTGCTGCAGGACGAATCCGGTCAGACCGTTCTCGAGTAGGAACAGCCGCGTCCGGGTTTCCCAGGGCGACTCGGCATCTGTGTCGACCTCCTCGAGCCTCTCGAGAACAGTCCGGCGACCGCGGACGCCGTGCATGTCCTCCACCAGGGCCGGTAGGCGGCTGATCGGTAGGACACCCATGGTGGTGGAGGCGTCGAGCGCGCAGATGGCCTCGACGCGCGGTTCGCGACGAGCGATGTCGAACAAGACCCACTCGGGGCTGGCGATGCGGATGTCGGGGGAACGTCCCGACGTCAGCACGTGGATGTGCTCGGGCGGGATCCGGTACTGCCAGCCCGCCAGCCCGGGCCGTTCGATCCGCCGGCCCGGCGCCACCACATCGTCCGCGAACTCGCGCGGCGGGAAGTCGTGCCCATAGAGCGTGGCTGCGATCCACCCGGTCAACGTTGCGTCCGGGTAGAGCGTCATGAGCGCTTCGGCCCGCGCCCAGGCGTCGACGTGCACGTGGTCCCGGACCCACAGTCCGTGGTGCAGGCGGGTGTAACCGCGGTTCGTGACGCGGCTTCCGGTCAGGTGCCGCAGGTCGCGGGTGCGGATGGGGGCTGTGCGGATGGGGGCGGTGCGGGATTCTGCGCTCACGGACCGTGACTCTGCCAAGCGGACGTCGACTGGCAGGGGCGCAGAGCAGGGATCCGCGTCGACCTGTGGATGGGGCCGAGGGGTGTGGATAGCGATGCCACGGCCTATGGCCCAGGACGTCGACCCCCTCGGCGAGCACCGCGGTCCTCGCCGAGAAGAGGAATTCGCGCAACGCCACTCGGCCGATACAGGCGAATTCCTCCGGACGGCGAGGCCGGGGGGCGAGCGACCGGATGGCGGGGCGTGCCCCGCCGCCCGCGCTCCGCTCCCGGCCTCGCCTTGCGTGGTGTCTGTGCCCGAAGCGCGGCCGGGTGTGACGCACGCCGCTGTCCGAGCTGGGCGACCCCGGTAGGATGGGGTACTGCCGGTCGGTCGAGCGCAGGGCGGAGAACCCGTCCGCGGCGGGCCGGGACCAACCTGTCAGGAGTTGACCTTTTCGATGACCACTGTCGCCGTAGTCGGAGCCACGGGCCAGGTGGGGCGCGTCATGCGTGCCCTGCTGGAGGAGCGGGACTTCCCGGCTGACAAGGTCCGTTTCTTCGCGTCCGCCCGGTCCGCCGGCACCACGCTGCCGTTCCGCGGTGAGGACATCGTCGTCGAGGACACCGCGGGCACGCCCGACGAGGAGCTGGAGGGGATCGATATCGCCCTGTTCTCCGCCGGAGGCACGATGTCGAAGGAGCAGGCCCCTCGGTTCGCCGCGGCCGGCGCCGTCGTCGTCGACAATTCCAGCGCGTGGCGCAAGGACCCCGACGTCCCGCTCGTCGTCTCCGAGGTGAACCCGGACGCGGCGAAGAACCCACCCAAGGGCATCATCGCCAACCCCAACTGCACCACGATGGCCGCGATGCCGGTGCTCAAGGCGCTGCACGACGCGGCGGGCCTCAAGCGTCTGGTCGTGTCGACGTACCAGGCGGTCTCCGGTTCCGGGCTCGCCGGCGTGGACACGCTGAACGATCAGATCACTGGCAACGTCGGCGCGGGCCACGAGCTGGTGCACGACGGCTCGGCGCTGAAGACCGACGACCACGGGCCGTACGTCGCGCCGATCGCGTTCAACGTGCTGCCGCTCGCGGGTGGGCTCGTCGACGACGGGTCCGAGGAGACGGACGAGGAGCAGAAGCTGCGCAATGAGTCGCGCAAGATCCTCGACCTGCCGGAGCTGCGGGTGGCCGGCACCTGCGTGCGCGTGCCGGTGTTCACCGGTCACACGCTGAGCATCAACGCGGAGTTCGACAAGGACATCACGCCGGAGCAGGCGCGCGAGCTGCTGTCGAAGGCGCCGGGCGTCAAGGTCGTGGACGTGCCGACCCCGCTGGACGCGGCGGGTATCGACGAGTCGCTGGTGGGCCGCATCCGCCAGGACCAGTCGATCGAGGGCAACAAGGGCCTCAACCTCATGGTGGCGGGCGACAACCTCCGCAAGGGTGCGGCGCTCAACACCATCCAGATCGCGGAACTGCTGGTCAAGTAGCGCAACTGCTGGTCGAGTGGCCAGTCGCGGGCTGAGCCGGTCGGGAGTGCAGCCGGTCGAGAGTACGACGACGAGGCCCCGCAGTCGCACCCAGACGGGAGCCGCCGCCCGGTCACGCAGACCGGGCGGCGGCTCTTCTGCACAGGGCTCGCGAGGAGTTCGCTCTCTCCGCGGTATGACCAAAGGCATACTTTCGGTATGTCCCACACGACGATCAAGGTGAGTCGCGACCTCCGGGATCTTCTGAAGAGGCAGGCCGCCGAGGAGCACCGCACGCTGGGCGATCATCTGGCGTATCTCGCCTCACTCGCCGAGAAGTAACGGAGGCTCGAGCGCCTGCGTGCGGAGATTGACGCGACATCGCCTGAGGATCTGGCGTCCTACCGCGAGGAGTCCGAGTGGTGGGAGCGGGCGCAGGATGTCTGACCCGACTCCCGGGGAGGTCGTATGGGTTGTCCTCGATCCCGTGGTGGGTCGTGAGCAGAGCGGTCGCCGGCCCGCGGTGGTGGTCTCGTCGCGCGCGCACATCTCCCTCGCCGATACTCTCGTGATGGTGTTGCCGGTGACGTCGGTGGATCGCGGATGGTCGAACCACGTCCTGCTCCGCGGAGACGTGTTCGACCGCGACTCCTGGGCGATGACCGAGCAGGTGCGCACCCTTTCGCGCCAGCGTGTTGTCGGCCATGCCGGCCAGGTGGATGCGGGGACCCTGGCAGACATTCGCCGGTGGATCCAGGATTTCCTCGACGAGTAGCGGTCGACCGCCGAACCCCGACCCCGGCCCACCCGCACCCCACAACCCCGCCACCCGAAAGGACCACCCATGACCCCGACCCTGACCCACCACGAGGACATCGCCGTCCTCACGCTCGGCGACGACGAGAACCGCTTCTCCCCGGACCGGCTCGACGCGATCAACGCCCACCTCGATGAGGTCGAGCAGTCCGCGAAGGGGCTCGTCACCGTGGGGTCGGGCAAGTTCTATTCCAACGGCCTAGACCTCGACTGGCTCATGGCCAACTCGGACCGCCTGGACTGGTACGTCGGCCGGATCCACGAGCTGTTCTCGCGCGTCCTGACGTTCTCCCTGCCGACGGCCGCCGCGGTCAACGGGCACGCCTTCGGCGGCGGCGCGATGCTCGCGATGGCTCACGACTACCGGGTGATGCGCGACGACCGCGGCTACTTCTGCTTCCCCGAGGTGGACATCAACATCCCGTTCACTCCCGGCATGGCGGCGCTGATCCAGGCCAAGACGACCCCGCAGACCGCCATCACCGCGATGAGCACGGGCCACCGCTACCCCGGGGCCGAGGCGAAGGAGGCGGGCCTCGTCGACGCGACCGCTGCGGAGGCCGAGATCGTTGCCGCGGCGCTCGGGCGTCTCCAGCCGATCCTCGGCAAGGACCGCACCACTCTCGGCGCCATCAAGTCCACGATGTTCGCCTCCGTCACCGAGGCGCTGGGCCGGGGTCCCGGCGGCGTCAGCCTCTGATGCCCACCCGTCCCGGGTCGACCGCGGGTTCGGGGTAGCGCGGGGATAGTTCGACACCGGCAACGACACAACGACGACGACGAGGACCACCGCCGCCCGGGAACGATGCGGCCGCCCGGTCACGCCGAACCGGCGGCGGCTTCGGTCGTATAGAGGCCGGTCCAGTGCCATAGTGGAACTGCACGCCCCTCGTGTCCCGGCCTGCTGCCGGAACACGTGGCCAGATCGCACGACTCCCTGCAGGTTCACGCCTGCACCGACGAGAGGAACGCAGATGGCTATCAACGACGACGACATCACCACGTCCGGCGCTCAGGGCGAGGGCATCGCCGACGGCGGTTCCAACCCGGGCGGCCACGACGGCGGCGCCGACGGATCCGCCCACCACATGAAGGGCGAGGGCGAGGGCCTGGCTGACGGCGGTTCGAACCCGGACGGCCACGACGGTGGCGCGGACGGTTCCGCCGATGGCTCCGCGAACACCGGCGAAGGGTTGGCCGATGGCGGTTCGAACCCGGATGGTGCCGACGGCGGCGCTGACGGCACGCAGTAATTGCGGGCGCTTCATCGGTGCGTCGCGTGCAGTTCGGATGAGTTCGCGGCTCGGGTGTGGGGGCAGCGGCCCCTGCTGACCCGGGCGGCCGAGCTGCCACGCGACTACTCCGACCTGCTCACACCGGGGATGGTCGACGAGATCGTCGCCGAGCGGGGCGTGCGCACGCCCTTCGTCCGGATGGCGCGGGAGGGCACGCTCGTCGACCGGGCGTGCTTCACCCGCTCCGCGGGGTTCGGGGCGCAGATCGCCGATCAGCTCGACCCCGACGGCGTGCTCACGCAGTACGCCGCCGGGGCGACGCTCGTCCTGCAGGGACTGCACCGGTTCTGGCCGCCCATCATCGACTTCGTCCGAGGCATGACCTCGGACATCGGGCATCCGGTGCAGACCAACGCCTACATCACCCCGCCCGCGAATCGCGGGTTCGATCCGCACTACGACGTCCACGACGTGTTTGTCCTCCAGGTGTCCGGCACCAAGCGGTGGCGGGTGCACGAGCCCGTCCACCTTCACCCGCTGCCCGATCAGCCGTGGACCGATCACCGCGAGGCGATCGCCGAACGGGCAAAGGACGCTCCGGTCATCGACACCGTGCTCGAGCCGGGGGACTGCCTCTATCTGCCGCGCGGCTGGATCCACTCCGCCGAGGCGCAGGGCGATACCTCGATCCACCTCACGGTGGGCGTGGCCCCCTTGACCGGGCATGACGTCGCCACGGCGATGATCGAGGCGTTGGCCTCGGAGGAGGAGCTGCGGGCGTCGTTGCCGTTCGGGCTCGCCCCGGTCGATGCCGCGCGCGCCGAGCCCCACGCCCGCGAGGTCCTCGACGTACTGGCCCGGTTGATCGCCGAGAAGCAGGGGCAGCTCAGCGCTCTCGCCGGCGAGGCGCTCGCCGAGAAGTACCTGGACCTCACTCGACCCGCAGCGATCCGCCCGCTGGCCACCCTCGATGCCGTCGCGGCCCTCGAGCCCGACACCCGGCTGCAGTTGCGAGAGGGACTCCACGCACGGGTGGACTGCACCGACTCTGACGTCGACGCCGGCAGTCCCGGCACGGTGGTGCTGAGGCTGCCCACTAAGTCGGTGACGTTCCCGGCGGTGTGCGCGTCCGCCCTGCGCGCTGTCCTCGAGGGCGCACCCGTGAGCGCTGGTTCGCTGCCCGGCCTCGATGCCGACGACGGCCTGGTGGTCCTGCGCCGGCTGCTGCGGGAGGGCGTGGTGGTGGCGCAGTGAGGGTGATGGCGCTGTGAGCAGGCCTGCGGACTGGGAGCCGTGCAGCGACTCGTCGTTGCGCCGCGGCGATCCCCTGGACGGGTCGGGCTCGCGGGGGTTGCGATGGCTGATGGTCGAGTTGTCCGGCCCGTGGGGCTATTCGGCGTTACTCGACTCGCCGGGTCTCCTTCCGCCGGAGCTGGGCCGCGAGATCGCCGGGCGTGCCCAGGAGGCTGATGTCCGGGTTGCCGCGATCCGCAGGCCGGGTCGTCGTCGTCATACAGAGGATCAACGCTGGCGGTGGGCGCTCGCCGACGCCCGGCCCGGGCACGAGTCGCTGCGGTGGGGCGAGGTCGACGGCCCGGTCGGGTACGCCGAGATCCCCCTCGACGGTTCCGCCGGCACCCCGTCAGCGGAGCCGCTGGTCGCCGTGTGCGCGCACGGCAAGCACGATCAGTGCTGCGCGGTGCGGGGGCGCAGCGCCGCGGCGCGGATCGCCGAGCGCTACCCGGAGGCGACCTGGGAGTGCTCCCACCTGGGCGGCGACCGCTTCGCCGCGACGATGCTCGTCCTGCCGCACGGTCTCTTCTACGGCCGTGTCGACCAGGCGGAGGATCCGGCCGACATCGTCACCCGCTACACAGAGGGCCGCGTCGACGTGAGGTACCTGCGTGGACGCAGTAGTCATTCGGCGGCCGTGCAGAGTGCCCAGCACCATGCCCGCGCGGTGGTGCCCGACGACAGGATCGACGCCTTTGCCCCCGTGGGCGTGGTCGAGCGCGACGAGCACGTCGAGGTGACGCTCGAGGGCCCGCACGGTCCGGTCGAGGTGTGGCTGCGGGAGACCTACTCGGAGCCGATCTTCACGATGTGCCGCGCCCACGCCCCTGGCCCGGTCCGGCAGTGGGAGCTGATCGAGGTCAGGGGCGGCGGGTAGGGCCGGACGTCGGGGCAAGGTGGAGCACGGACCTCCGCACAGGAAAGGACAGGCGACGTCGATGCAGCCGTTGATCCGCGCCGCCAGCCTGCGCGGGTTCGCTGAGCTCGTCACCGAACTCGGCGGGGATCCGGATCGGCTGCTCGCGCGGTTCGGCATCGAGCCAGAGACGTTGGCGGACGAGGACGGGCTGCTGTCGATCACCGACCACGACCGGATGCTCGATGTGGCGGCGGACCACCTGCGCTGCCCGGACCTCGGTCTGCGGCTGGCCGAACGGCAGGACGTGACGATTCTCGGCCCCATCGCGCGCGCGATCGGATCGTCGCAGACCCCCGCGGAGGCACTGGAGTGCGCGGCTCGGTTCATGTTCGTGCACAGCCCCGCGCTGAGGATCGAGGTCGCCGACGACCCGTGGGGCCGGCGCGGCGTGATCGCCCTGACCTACCGCAAGGAGCTGACCGAGTCGCCGTACTCGCCGCAGGCCGCCGAGCTGGGGCTGGGGGTGTTCTACCGGGTGGCCGTGCATCTGGTCGGGCAGTCCACCGGGTTGCGGTCGGTGGAGGTGCCGCACGGACCACTCTCGCCGGTCGGCCGGTATCTGGGCTTCTTCGGCGTCGACGTGAAGTTCGACCGGCCCGCGGCCGCGCTGTGCGTCGACCGTCGGATGTTGGATGCCACGTTCGCCTCCGCGGATGAGGATCTCCGTCGCGCGGCCCTCGATCACCTGACGGGCTCGTACTCCGACCCGTCGGACTCGGTGGCTCACCAGGTGCGCCGCCTCGTGGGGGAGCGCCTTCCCGGCCGCGTCCCCACCCTCGCCGAGGTGGCCGGGGCGCTCCTGCTCCACCCGCGGACGCTGCAACGTCGCCTCGCCGCCGTCGACACCACCTACGGCCGGGTCGTCGACGACCTGCGTCGGGATCGCGCGCACCGGTTTATCACGACCAGCGACCTGTCCTTCACCCAGATCGCCGACCTGGTCGGTTTCGCCGAGCAGGCCACGCTCAGCCACGCGGCGCGCCGGTGGTTCGGTATGTCCCCCGGGGAGCTGAGGCGGACCACCAACCTGTCGCCCTGACACAAGTTTCCCGCCGCCGGACACCGGATGCTGGTGTCGACCGCGGGAACGACCGGCGCCCCCCGGGCGGCCACCCCATCGGCGAGGAGGAGCGAACGATGCTGCGCGAAGATCCACCGCGTTCGGACCAGGTGTCCGGACCCATGCTCGAGCAGATCGGCGCGCGGCCGATCCCCGAATTCGACGGCGTCCACGACGTGTGGCCGCGGGGCGAGCGGCTGAGGGCGGTGCGCTCGGCGGCCGCCGAGTACAAGAAGCGGTTCGTGCAGCAGGGGCGGGTGCGGGCGGTGCGGTCAGTCGACGTGGCCGGGGCGCCGTACCCGGTCAAGTACGCCTTCGACAACGCGGTGTCGGTGCCCAGCCTGCCGCTGGTCACCATGATCAACCGCATGGTGGTGGTCCAGTACGACGACTGGAACGGTCGGCCCCGCACCCTGGTGTTCGAGCCGACCGTCCCCGCCGGTTCCGCCAAGGCGCCGTTCTACGCCAATCTGGAGAGGCTGGTCGAGGCCGTCCCCGGCGGCCGCCTGGCCAGCAAGGCGATCCTCAAGTACTTCAACGAGCCCGGCGAGGCGCTGGCCAAGGTGGGACTGCGGCCGCGGGACGTGGACTTCCTCACGTTCGACCACCTGCACGTGCAGGATCCCCGGATGATTCTCGGCTCGAGTGAGGTGATCGCGGACGAGTCGGCGCCGCGCACCGCCCTGTTCCGCGACGCGCAGCTGCTCGTGCACCGCCGCGAACTGGCCACCCTGGAGGACCTGCACCCCATGCAGTGGGCCTGGTACGTCGAGGACGGCCTCGACGGCGTCCCCCGGGACAGGTTCGCCGTGTTCGACGGCGACATCGAGCTCGGCCCCGGCATCGCCCTGCTGTGGACGCCCGGCCACACGGACGGCAACCACTCGCTGGTCATCAACACCCCGGACGGCGTGTGGGTGTCGTCCGAGAACGGCATCTCCCTGGACAACTGGCAGCCGGAGCTGTCGAAGATCCCGGGCGTGCGCCGCTACCACCGCGAGTACGGCCGCGAGATCTGCCCCAACGCCAACACCCTCGAGGACGCGCTGGACCAGTACGACTCCATGATCAAGGAGAAGACCCTCGCCGACCCGTGCCCGGCCGACCCGCGCTGGCTCCAGATCCTGCCCTCCACCGAACTGGCGCCGTGGAAGCGTTTCTGGCCGGTCGTGCCGACGTACTGCCACGGTGGAATCTCCTACGGCGAGATCCGTGCCGGACTGAGGGACGGGAAGTGACGACGACGAGGACCCGCAGCGCGCTCGTAACCGGGGCCGGTCGCGGCCTGGGCCGAGATATCGCGGGCCTGCTGGCCGACCGCGGGTATCGCGTCATGATCACCGATCTGGACGAGCAGTCGTCCCGGACGGCGGCCGCGGAGATCGGGCGGGGTGCGCTCTGGGCCGCTGTCGACATCCGCGATCGCGGGCAGGTCGACGAGGCCCGGGACCGGCTGGTCGCGGAGACCGGGGGCGTGGACGTGTGGGTCAACAACGCCGGTGTCCTGCTCACCGGCCCGGCGTGGGAGCAGACCGACGACCAGCGGCGGCTCATGCTGGACGTCAACGCGCTGGGGACGATCAACGGCACGGTCGCCGCGATCGAGGCCATGCGCGCCCGCAGCGCTGGTATCCCGGGCACCGGCGCGACCGGCAGTGGCGGGCACATCGTCAACATCGTCTCGCTGGCGGGGATCTCCGCGGTCCCGGGCGAGGCCGTCTACGCGGCGTCCAAACACGCGGTGATGGGCTTCAGTTCCAGCACGGCCGCCGACCTGCGGCTGGCCGGGGTGGACGATATCGACATCTCGTGCATCTGCCCGGACGGCATCTGGACCCCGATGCTCTTCGACAAACTCGAGGACCCGCAGGCGGCGCTGTCGTTCTCGGGTGTCCTCCTGCAGTCGGAGGACGTGGTGCGCGCGGTGGGCAGGGTGCTGGAGTCGCGGCGCCCGGTTACGGCCGTCCCGGCTAGGCGCGGGGCGCTGGCCAGGCTGGGTGCCGCGTTCCCCCGCCTGGCGTCCGCCCTCCTGCCGCTGATGGCCGCCAAGGGTCGCCGGAAGCAGCGCACTCTCCTACGAACGCAAGGATCGTCCCGCTCGTGACCACTCGGACAGACCCCTCCGTGATCATCCATCGTGAGGTCGACCTGCAGTCCCGGTTGCTCTACTGGGCCGGGCGGGCGACGCTCCGTCAGGTGTACCGCTTCTGGCCCATGACCGGCGCCGGGATCCGGGGGCTGGCCGCAGTCGAGCGCGGGTTCTCGCGACTGGCGGGCCCCGCCGGGGTGCGTGTGGAACGGACCGTGCTCGGCGGCACCGCGGCCGAGACGTCGACCCCCGATTCCGTCGGCCCGGACGCACTGGCCGACGTGACCGTGCTCTACCTCCACGGCGGCGCGTTCGTCTTCTGCGGCCCCGGCACCCACCGTGGGCTCTGCGGCCGGCTGGCGATGGACCTCGGCGTGACCGTGCACTCGCTGGACTACCGGATGCTGCCGGAGGTCGACCTGGCGACCGTAGTCGCGGATGCTTACGCCGGGTATCGCGCTCTGTCCGAGCAACTGCCCGCGGATCACCGGATCGTGGTGGCCGGGGACTCGGCGGGCGGGTACCTGGCCGCCGCGATCTGTGAGTTGGCCGCCCGCGACCGCGTCCGTCAGCCCGCCGCGATGGTGGGTTACTCGCCCCTGCTCGACGTCGATGGCGAGGTGCGTGAGGGGCCGTGGGCCACGCGCGACTCGTACCAACCGGCCGTCACGGTGCAGCGGTTCCAGAGGCTGTGGCAGCGCCACGCCGACGGGCTGCAGAGCAGCCGCTCGATGCTCGCCTGCGATCCAGAGGTGTTCCCGCCGACTCTGATCACCCTGGCTGCGGGCGAACTCGTGGAACCGGCCGCGCTCCAGCTGACCGAACGCCTACGCGCGGCCGGGCGGCCCGTCGAGACCCACCGGTGGTACTCGGCAGTCCACGCGTTCCCGGTGCTCGCCGGCCTGACCCCGCACAGCCGCCACGCCGGCAGGATCACGGCCGAGTTCCTGCGCCGGACGATGACGGCGCCGGTCTCACAGCGCCCTCTCTCAAGACATGCACGAGATGGGTCTTGACCGTGCCTTCGGACAGGTGCAGCGACTCGGCGGGCTGCCGGTCGCTCGAGCCCCCTCGGCCACGGCGCGCAGGACCTCGGACTCCCAGTCCGTGAGCACCGGCCGAGGACCACGCATCCGGCTCAGTAGCCGGGCGGCGACCGCTTTGCCGCGACGATGCTCGTCCTGCCGCACGGCCTCTTCTGCGGCCGCGTCGACCAGGCGGAGGACCCGGCCGACATCGTCACCGCCTACACCGAGGAGCGGGTCGACGAGCGGTACCTGCGTGGACGCAGTAGCCGCTCGGCGGCCGTGCAGAGCGCGCAGCATCATGCCCGTGCGGTGGTGCCTGACGACCGCATCGACGCCTTCGCCCCGGTGCGCGTGGTCGAACGGGGCGGCACGTCGAGGTGACGCTCGAGGGCCCGCACGGTCCGGTCGAGGTGTGGCTGCGGGAGACCTACTCGGAGCCGATCTTCACGATGTGCCGGGCCCACGCCCCCGGTCCGGTGAGGCAGTGGGAGCTGGTCGACATCATAGACGGATCAGAAAGAAGCTAAAGTGAGATCATGCGCCCGGCGCATATCAGCCCACGTCGAAGGAGTGTCGCTAGCCAGCGCCCGGCTTTCTGGCTAGCTTTCAGCCGGCGTTCTTGAACTCATCGTATCGGGCTGCCAACCGTTCCCTGTCGGGCTTATCGGGGCCACGTCTCGGCAACCAGAGATTGCGCTGGTTCATCTCCTGTAGGCCGTGGCTTAGCATCGGGCCGTCTACCTCCGCGAGCACCTCTTCGTTTATGTGAACGGTGTAGTCAGGCGAGATTCCTAGAATGTTCTCGTCATAGGCTGCGTGGTGAATTTTGCAGAGGGAAAGTCCGTTTGTCACGTGAGGTTGACCTTCGTCTTCCGAATCGGCAGTAATATGTGCTGCGTCCAAGAGGGGAACCTTTTTGAGTACGCAAACAGCACACCGTTCGCCATAGGCGGTCAGTACGCGCGCACGAAATTCCGGCTGATGCAAGCGCTGACGTACGACTCTTTCTGCGTATCGTCTTTGGTCTTCGGTTAGGTGTGAGGGGTCAGGGAGGAAACGAAGGCTCTCATCGAGGGCCAAGAGGAAGCGCTGATGTTCAGGTTCGTCTTTCACAACGTAAACAGGCATGATAGGTACGAATTGGCCGGTCGCTACCTTCCGAAGCATCACAATCGGTAGGCCGAGCTTCATTGCTTCGCGCAGCTTCTTATTTGAACCGCCTCGGGGGTCTTGATCCGCGCGCTGTTTTTCGTAAGAGTAGCGATATAGCGAATTCCCATGATCGCCATCATCGTATTCGCTATCGGGGTCACTTACGATAGTAAGCGTCGCCGCGTATGATCGCGGGTTCCAAATTCCCTTGTAAGAGTTCAGAATTCGTTCGGGGCCCCAGCCAAAATCAACCTGATTAAGCCATTCGCGAGAGAGGGTTGGGTTCGATGCAAACTCCGCTGCGAGAGTGTGCATCAGGGACTTGCGCTTAGTTAGCTCAAGTGACAGGTCTGGCATGTAACGAAGCATGCCAGGTGGGATCCGTTCTAACCTGGTTTCGTGAACCCTCGATACGCTTAATTCGCGTCGGGTCGCCGTTGCTTGACTGCCATGCAGCGTGGTCGCGATGCACTCAGTTCAAGCGCTGCGACGGCAGGGAGATCCGGTGTCGCCCAGTCGAGCGATGATAGGGCGGGGAGAGGTAGCCAGCGCAATTCATCGTGATCGGAGCTACGGGTAGGTGCCAATGCAGACGTGACGAGGTAGCAGGCCAGGTCAATGTCGAGATCGCCGACCGTAGTTGCCGTCCTATCGACGAGACTGCCAACCGAGATCGAGATCCCTAGCTCTTCCTGGATCTCGCGTATCAGTGCGCGTTCGGGGGTCTCGCCGTCGTCGATCTTACCGCCTGGAAACTCCCACTTGCCGGCCGCGGACTTGCCGGGTGCTCGTTTGCAGGCGAGCACTTTGCCATCCCGATAGAACACTGCCGCTACCACTTCGATCCGCGGCAATTGAGCTCCCTTGTCAGCGCGCTTAACATTCGGGAGTAGACCTTATCGTCAGCGGCGCCAGTCACTCAGCCATATCTCCCCAGTCGGCGAATCCCGACGGGTCGTGCCGGCCCAGGGTGGCGTGCTCGAACAGGCCCCAACCCACGTCGCCGTTGCAGGTCGCGCGGGCCACGTAGTCGATGGTGTTGAACGGCAGCATGGAGACGACATCGGGCGAGGTCATGTCGTAGGTGACCGACTCGCTCCAGTCGCGGCCCATCCAGCGGCCGTGCGACCACGCCGGGTCGCCCACGTAGCCGGCGCCCATACTCAGCGGGACACCGAGCAGGGTCTCGACCTCCAGCAGCAGCGGCTCGCCGCGCGGGGTCGTCAGGTGCAGCCGGGCGCACTCCGGGTGGCGGGTGCCGCTGCGGTAGTCGACCTCGAGCCGCGGCCACCCCAGCTGCTCGATCCGGCCGTCCGCGAATACTCGGCTCGCGTGGTTGAGCGTGCGGTGCCCGTCGGGGCTCTCCTGGAGGATGATGACCATCGCGTAGTCGTCGAAGCGTAGCGGTATGTACGTCCACCAGAACCCCTCCCGCGGCTCCGCGGCCCACCGCCCCGGCGGATCCGATTCGCCACTCGGGCGGATCCCCCACGAGCGGTCGCGGGTCCCGAGCCACACCTCCGGGTCGACGCGGAAGTCGCGGCGGTCAACCGAGAGCGTCCCCGACCAACTGCCTACTTGCGCAAACCGGCTCGCGTCCAGCATCGCCCGGGTGCCCTCCAGCAGGACGTGCCGCTCCTCCAGAACCGCCTCGAACGAGCCCTCCCACGTCATATCCGCGGACAGATCCGGGTGCTCGCACACCAGTCGGAGCTTCCGCAGTGGCTCGACCACCTCGATCCGGTACCCGCCCACCGCCGGCTCCAGCGACCGCAACTCGAGCGCGTCGGAGAACCGCACCGACCGCTGCGTGTCACCGTGGCGCACCGTCGCGAACGCGTCCACGACGCCGAGGTTGGGATAGACCCCGAACCCGGTCACCAGGAACACCTCGCCGGTGCGGTCGTGCGCGTTGAGGTAGTAGCGGTCGTAGAAGTTCCGGTCGCTCGTCACCGCCTGCGCCATCGGCAGCGGCGTCTGGTGGACGGGGAACTCGTCGAGCGGGGTGGGTTTCACGTGGATCCTCGGAAGTGGTCGGCCGGGGGCGCGGCGGGGGAGGGGCCGGTGGGCGCGGTCAGTCTGCGATGAGCCGGGCGAGCATGGCGTGGTGGAGCACGTACTCGTCCGGGTGCGCGGGAGCGTCCTGCTCACCGAAGTGGATACGACGACGAGTGATCCGCGACAGGATGATGGCCTGCCGTAGCCCGGCGTACACGTAGTAGAACGGCAGATCGCGGACGGTGGAGCCGGTGAGTTGCTCGTACTGCTCGACGACCTCGCCGTGGTCGAAGAGGTCCGGGATGCCGGGGAAGTCGAAGGCGACCGCGAGCTCCTGGAACAGGTCGTGGAAGTACAGGAACCACCCGAGGTCGACCTCGGCCGGCGCGATCGCCGCCATCTCCCAGTCCAGCACCGCCGTCGGAGTGGTGCCCTCGTAGAGGATGTTGCCGATGCGGGCGTCGCCCCAGCTCAGTACATCGGACCCGGCCTCCTCGGGCCAGCGGGCCTCGATCCAGTCGAAGGCCCGCTCGATCACCGGGATCGTGAGCCCGTCCTCGCGGGTAGTCCACTCGTAGTAGGCCCGCTGCTCGTCGACGTGGGCGCGCAGGGAACTCATGCCGGGCGCGGGCGCGAGCGACGACACCAGCTCGGCCGGCTGCGGGATCTGGTGGATCGCCGCCAGCACCGCGACGGACTCGCGCTGAAACTCTCGGCGCTGCTCGGGGTGCATCTCCAGCAGCCAGCCGTCGAAGACGTACGGGGGATTGTCGACCGGCGCGCGGCCGGTGGCCCGGTCCATCACCAGGAAGGGCGTGCCGAGGATGGCCGGATCCTGCTCGAGCCAGCGAACACGGGGGACCGGCAGGTCGGTGTTCTCGCCGACCACCCGCATCACGTCGAACTGCTTGGCCAGGTCGTAGACGGGAAACACCGGGAACGCATCGTCCTGCGGGCACATCCGGGCCACCAGCTGCGCGGACTGCGGCTCGGCTGCGCCCCCTGTCGAGGCAGGGGCGGCCGGGGTCCAGGTGGCGTCGAAGAGGACCGAGATGTTGGACATCCCCGAACTCTCCGGCCTGCTCACCGCCGAGACCTCGACACCTGCGGAGGCGTCGACCTCGTCGCGGCCCGCGATCCATGCGGTGAGGCTCTCGCGGAACTCGTCGAGGTCGGCCTCGCCCGAGGTCACCCGTTGGTGCAGTGGTTCGTCGGAGCGTGCGGTGGTCATGCGATCGTCGTCATGTGGTTCGGACCCTTCGTACGGCCTGATGCGCGGGCGGGACCCGCGATGAACACAGTGTGACCCACGGCACAATTCGAGCGGCCCGATATGGGCATCCCTGCAGTCGCCCACGCGGTCTGGGGCGGCGGACCTTGTTGGCGTCGTCGTGCCTCGTCGTCCTGCTTCGTGGTCGTTCCCCGGACCGACAGGGGGTGGGGAGATCGGTGATCCGTCACCGACATGGGCGGATCGGTAGCCTCTGGGCGTGGGCCACCACGGCCCTTAGTGCAACGGTGAACGTAGAAAAAGGTGTGTTGTGTCGGTCCCCCTGAGCATCCTCGACCTGGTCTCCATCTCGGAGGGCTCCAGCGCCCGTGAGGGTATCGCTGCGTCGATGGAGTCCGCGCAGCTCGCCGACCGGCTCGGCTACTCGCGCCTGTGGTTCGCCGAGCATCACAACACCCCCAACCTCGCCTCCAGCGCCACGGCGCTGCTTATCTCCCAGGCCGCGTCGGTGACCGAGCGGATCCGCGTGGGCTCGGGCGGGGTCATGCTGCCCAACCACGCCCCGCTCATGGTGGCCGAGCAGTACGGCACGCTGGCCAACATCCACGGCGACCGGATCGACCTGGGGCTGGGCCGCGCGCCCGGCACCGACGGCATGACCGCCCAGGCGCTGAGCCGCTCGTCCGCCGAGCCGCAGGCCTTCGCCCGGCACATCTACGACCTGCAGGGCTGGTTCGGCGAGGAGGGCACGGCGCGGAGCACCCCGATCCTGTCGTCGGTCTCGCAGAACACGGAGGTGCCGATCTGGGTGCTCGGCTCCACCGTCAACGGCGCCTCCATCGCCGGCCAGCTGGGACTGCCGTTCTCGCTGGCCTCGCACTTCGCGCCCGACCAGATCGATGACGCCATCCGCGTCTACCGCGACTCGTTCAGCACCGAGGCGCCCACCGCGCGCATCGACAAGCCCCAGGTGATGGCCGGCATCAACGTCGTCGTCGCCGACACGGACGAGGAGGCGCAGCGGCAGTTCACCACCCTGCAGCAGATGTTCCTCGACCTGCGGGCCGGGCGCAGCCGCAAGATCCAGCCGCCCGGCGACCCGTCCGAGTTCGCCGGCAGCACGCCCGCGATGCTCGAGATCAGCGCCGTCGGCTCGCCCGCCACGGTCAAGGCGCAGCTGGACGAGTTCGTCGAGCGCACCGACGCCGACGAACTCATCACCGTCACCTACGCCTACGACCCGGTCGTGCGGAACCGGTCGATCGAGCTGCTCGCCGACCTCTGGTTCCAGTAGCGCGTCGAACCCATGGAATTCCTCACCATACTGTTCCTCATCGGTATCACCGCCGAGGCGATGACCGGCGCGCTGGCCGCCGGTCGCGAGCGCATGGACCTGTTCGGAGTGGTGATCGTCGCGTGCGTCACCGCCATCGGCGGTGGCTCGATCCGGGACGTCCTGCTGGGCCACTATCCGCTCATCTGGGTGGAGAATCCGTCCTACCTCGCGTTGGTCGCGCTGGCCGCGGTCGTGACCGTGTTCGTCGCCCCGCTCATGCGGCACTTCAGGGTGCTCTTCCTCGGGCTCGACGCACTCGGGCTGACCGTCTTCGCGATCTTCGGTGCCCGGATCGCCCTCGAGATGGGCCACGGCGTCGTCATCGCCGTCGCTGCCGCGGTCATCACGGGCGTGTTCGGGGGAGTCATGCGTGACCTGCTGTGCGACCGGGTGCCGCTCGTGTTCCGGCACGAGTTGTACGCCAGTGTCGCCATCCTGGCCGCGCTCGTCTACGTGGGTCTCGCGGCTGCGGGCGTCCCGGAGAACTGGGGCGCGGCGATCACTCTGGTCGTGGGGTTCGGCCTGCGAGTGGCCGCGATCCGCTTCAGACTCTCACTACCGGTGTTCGACTACCAGGAGATCGAGCATCGTCGCCCCAGACGTCGTCGGCACCGCTGGAGCCGGGTCTCGTCTAGAGACCTGGACTGACGCATCGGGCTCGTCAAGGACGGCGCGTCCCCGGCAGCGCGCAGACCCCCGCCGTCCGGAGGCGCCCGGGCCCCGCCGCTGGTAGAACGGGGCATGGCCATCGACGCACTGGAACCCCACCCGCTCGTCCGACTGCTGGGCAAGCCGCCCGCCGCCTTCACCGTCGCCGACCTCGTCCGGGCCGTCGATCAACTGGAGCTGAGCCAGGTCAACCTGCGCTATGTCGGCGGCGACGGCCGGCTCAAGACTCTCGCCTTCCCCATCAACTCGCGCGAGCACCTCCACGAGGTGCTCACTCGCGGCGAGCGGGTGGACGGCTCGAGCGTCTTCCCCGGCACCGACACCGAGGCCAGCGACGTCTACATCGTCCCGCGCCACCGCACCGCCTTCCTCAACCCTTTCGGGGAACGCACTTCACTCGACGTGCTCTGCTCGTTCTACGCGCCCGACGGAGCGCCGCTGCCCTACGCGCGCGAGCAGGTCGTGCGCCGCGCCGCCGAGGTGTTGACGCTCCAGACCGGCATGACGCTCGAGGCCTTCGGTGAGCTGGAGTACTACCTCGCCGCCGAGCCCGAGCCGATCTACCCCGTCGAGTCCGAGCGCGGCTACCAGGAGTCGGCGCCCTTCTCCAAGCACGAGCGCGTCCGCGAGCAGGTGCTGGGACACCTCCGCGAGATGGGGGTCGCGATGAAGTACGTGCACGGCGAGGTCGGCAACATCCTGGAGGACGACCGACAGCTGGTCCAGCACGAGATCGAACTCCAGCCCGTCCCCCTGGAGCAGGCCGCCGACGCCATCGTCCTGACCAAGTGGGTGGTGCGTCAGGTCGCCTACGCCCACGGCCTCGAGGCGACCTTCGCCCCGCTGGTGAGCGGCGACGGCGCGGGCAACGGCCTGCACATCCACAGCCGCCTGGTGCGCGACGGCGCCAACGTGATCGTCGACGACGACGGCATCACCGACACCGCGCGCAGACTGATCGCCGGCTACCTCTCGTCCGCCCGGGCACTGTCCGCGTTCGGCAACACCGTCCCCACCTCCTACCTGCGGTTCGCCGAGGGCGACGAGTCGCCCGAGGACATCTGCTGGGGGATGCAGGACCGTACCGGCCTGGTCCGGGTCCCGTTGGCCTGGGGTGGCGACGTGCTGGCCGACATGGTCGCCCACGCCAACCCCGGCAGCTCCGAGCCGATCCCCGAGCCCGCGACGCACCCCCAGACCGTCGAGTTCCGGCTCGGCGACGGCTCAGCCGACGTCCACCTGCTGCTGGCGGGCATGGCCGCGGCGGCCAGGCGCGGGCTCGACGACCCGGGCAGCCTGGACCAGGCTGAGCTCCTCAACGCCGCCGACGGCGAGGACTTCGAGACCCTGCCCACCTCGTGCGCGGAGTCGGCCGACGTGCTCGAGGCCGAGCGAGAGATGTTCGAGGCCGACGGTGTGTTCCCCGCCGCGCTCATCGACTCGGTGCTCGCGGGGCTACGCGGTGATGACGGCGACGATGACGACGACAACGACGACGACGAGGTGGGCGACTCCGGAAGCGGCGACGCCGACCGGGAGGAGCTCATCCGCCGTCACTGGCACGTCGGCTGAGCCCGCCCGGTCGGCGAGGTGGCCCGGGGGAGCGGGCCTGCCCCCTGCCCGTCCGCTACGACTCGGTCTCGAGCAGTTCGGAGATCAGCGCGCTGACCCGCCGCTTGATCTCGTCGCGGATCGGCCGGACGGCCTCGAGTCCCTGGCCCGCGGGGTCCGCCAGTTCCCAGTCCTCGTACCGCTTGCCGGGGAAGACCGGGCACGCGTCGCCGCAGCCCATGGTGATGACCGCGTCGGACGCGCGGACGGCGTCGGTGGTGAGGATCTTCGGCGTGGCCGAGGTGATGTCGACGCCGTCCTCGGCCATCGCCTCGACGGCGACCGGGTTGATCTGATCCTTGGGTGCCGACCCGGCGGACAGGACGTCGATGCGTCCTCCGGCCAGGTGGGACAGGTAACCGGCGGCCATCTGGGAGCGCCCGGCGTTGTGGACGCAGACGAACAACACCCGGGGCCTGGACTCGGTCAGCTCGGCGAGCAGGGTGCGGACGCGGCGATCGATGTCGTCGCGGACCAGACGCATCCGCTCCATGCCCTCGATGCCCCGGTGCGACGGCTCGTCGGTGCGCCAGTTTTCGAGCGCGCTGACCTCGTCGTCGTTGATCTCCCCGGCGGCCTCGTCGCCCAGGACGATCACCCGGTCCACCTGTCGCAGCAGGTCGGGGTCGACGGCCTTGGGTGTCTCGCCGGACATGTCGGCGCCGACCTCGGCGACCGCCTCCGCGGCGAGCCCGTTGACCGCCGAGCCGGGCGCGGTGCCCGCCGAATGGACGGCGACGGCGTCGCCAGCGTGCAGGCGCATGAGCGCCGCGGCCATCTGGGATTTGCCGCCGTTCTTCACGCACACGAACAGAACGCTGGGGACGTGATGCGCCTGCTGCTCCCCGGTCATGAGCGGGTCCCGGTCACCGAACGATCGGGCAGGGTCGGGTCGCCCGGGAAGAGTTTCGGTCCGGCCCACAGGGCGACGTAGACGAGCCCGATGAGGACCGGGACCTCGATGAGCGGACCGACCACGCCCGCGAGGGCCTGGCCGGAGGCGATGCCGAAGGTGCCGATCGACACCGCGATCGCCAGTTCGAAGTTGTTGCCCGACGCGGTGAAGGCCACGCTGGTCGACTTGGCGTAATTCAGTCCCACCGCCCGCGAGGCGAACAGGCTGACGAGGAACATGAGGACGAAGTACAGCAGGAGGGGCACGGCCATCCGCGCCACGTCGAGCGGCTGGGACGTGATGGCATCGCCCTGCATGGCGAACAGCAACACGATCGTGAACAGCAGCCCGTACAGGGCCCACGGGCCGATCCGGGGGAGGAACGTCTCCTCGTACCACTCCCGGCCCTTGGCCCGCTCACCGAACACTCGGGTGAGGAAGCCGGCCAACAGCGGGATGCCGAGGAACACCAGCACCGAGAGCACGATCGCCCACACCGAGAACTCGGCCGTCGTGGTCTCCAACCCCAGCCAGGAGGGCAGGAGCTGGAGGTAGAACCAGCCCAGGGCGCCGAACGCCGCGACCTGGAACACAGAGTTGATCGCCACCAGCACCGCGGCGGCCTCCCGGTCCCCGCAGGCCAGGTCGTTCCAGATGAACACCATGGCGATGCAGCGGGCCAGGCCCACGATGATCAGCCCAGTACGGAACTCCGGCAGGTCGGGTAGGAAGACCCACGCGAGGGTGAACATGAACGCCGGACCGGCGATCCAGTTGAGGAACAGCGACAGCGTGAGCAGTTTCCGGTCACCGGTGACCCGGTGGGTCTCGTCGTAACGGACCTTCGCGAGGACCGGGTACATCATCACCAACAGGCCGATGGCGATCGGGACGGAGATCCCGCCGATCTTCACCGAATCCAGCGCTCGGTCTAGGCCGGGGATGAACCGTCCGAGCAGCAGCCCGACGGCCATCGCCGTGAGGATCCAGAGGGCCAGCCAGCGGTCGAGGAACGACATCTTCTTGGCGACCGGTGCCACGCCGGGACCGATCATCATGGTGCTCATCCGGGAGAACGTCCTTAGATCGATGATTGTCTATGGGGGAGGCTAGGCTGACATATCGGTGAGTGTCAATGTATCTTCGGGAGCAGGTGAGGTGGACGATGACAACAGTGGAACCCGGACTGTCGGCGCCGGAGAAGGACGCGTGTTGTTCGATGTCGGCGGGGCCGGTGGACGCTCCCACCGCCGAGCGGGTGTCGGCGCGACTCAAGGCGCTCGCGGACCCTATGCGGTTGCGCCTCCTGTCGCATATCGCGGCGCAGGGGTGTGACTCGGTGTGCGCCTGCGATCTGCTCGAGGTGGTCGACATCAGCCAGCCGACGATCAGCCACCATCTCAAGAAGCTCGTCGAGGCCGGGCTGCTGGTCCGCGAGCAGCGCGGTAAGTGGGCGCACTACACCGTGGTGCGCGAGTCCTTCAACGACCTGCGCAGCTTTCTGGACCTGTCGTGACCGGGTGACGACCCCTGCCCTGTGGTGTGCTTTCGCATGGCGCGGAAGTGCGCGGTGGAGTCGAGAAGCGAGCGGTTGCCCGGAGTGGTGGCCGGACGGCAGGCTCCCGACGCCCGGCGTAGGTCACTATTCGAGTGAGAGGAACCGGACGGCGACCTCGGAGATCTTCCGCGCTGTCGCGGTTCGGTCCCACTTGGGGAGCGCAAGATGACTGACCGTCAGGCGCACCAGGGTGTCGGCCGCGTCGATGACATCGCCCGGGGGGAGACCCGGATAACTCTCCGCGACCCATCCGGCCAGGGTGTCGGAGGCGAGGTCGAGAAGCGGCGCGGATGTCGTGAGCAGCGGGAGCATCCCCGTGGACGCCTGACCTCCCGCATCAAGGTCACGGTTGGAGATGAGCACCGCCTTGAGCAGGGGGCTGCGCCCGGCCTCGTTCAAGGTGTAGTCGACGGCGGCTGCGATGCCTCGCTTCGCATCGCCGATGTGCGCCTCCAGCGCGCCCCGGATGCCCTCGAGGAAGTGCGAGGCCTCCCGGAGTACGACGGCTTCTCCGAGGCCGGCCTTGTCACCGAACTCCTTGTACAGAGCCGCCCGCGACACCCCGGCACGATCAGCCACCTGCCCCATGCGCACCCGGTCCCAGCCGCGGTCGACAGTCAGGTCGTGGGCAGCCTCGAGGACAGCCAGGCGCATGTGCTCCTTGAATCGTTCGCGCATTGACGGTGCCCGCATGACAGAAAGGTTAGCGATTCCTGTCTCGCGATCGACTCGCGTCACTGACTTGGACACGGCCACACGCTACCTAGCGTGCTCGTCGGCCAGTTGGTCGACCATCGCTGCGAGGGTGTCCTGAAGTCTTTGCACACCCGCAGCGGCTCCCGTCGCCGTCGGCAATTCTCGGAGGTCCTCGAGCGGGACCGGGTCCCCGACCAGCAGGGTGACCCGACGACGGCGGCCCAGCACCACCCTTCCTTCGTAGGCTGGCGCGATGGCCTGCACACCCCATTGGGCGACGGGGATCAATGGGACTGACGTCTCGAGCGCGATGCGAACAGCACCCGACCTGAGCGACATCAGACGTGCATCCGGTCGGTTCGTGATCGATCCCTCCGGGTAGACGACGACGAGGGCGCCGCGATCCACTGCTTCGATCGCGGCGCGGATCCCGGCTCGCCCGTCGGAGCGGTCGACCTGGACGTGGCCGGCCGACCGAAACCACCAGCCCACTGCTCTGCTCTGAAACAGGCTCGATTTTGCCATGAACCGGGGGGTCCGGCCCTGGGCGAGGACCATCTCCGCGAGGAAGAGCGGGTCGGCTTGGGAGACATGGTTGGCCGCCAGTACTGCGCCCCCCGACCCGGGAAGGCGCTCTGTACCGCGCCAGTCCGCTCTCCTGACGAGCAGCAGAAGGGGTTTGCAGACGACCAACGCGAGCCACCATGCAGGGCCGCGGGCGTCCGCGGGTGCGCGTCGCACGCCTGCGGACTGATGCGAGTCACGGGCGCCCGGAACGAAAGGCAGAAGTCTCATCGCGGGCCCTGCCGTCGACCTCCAAACCATCCTTGTTCACCTCGGGGGTCAGACGTTCGGTGGTGACCACGACCAGTGGTCGGTCTGCTTGCTCACACCGCCACCTCCGGTGTCAGGGCAGTCGTGTCGACGGCGACTTGGCCGAGAATGCCGTTGGTGGTCATGGAGTCCCCGGGGCGGTTGACGCTGTCAGCGGCGACCGGCTCGCCCTGCCTTTGGTAGTAGCAGGTGCGGTTTCGGTCAGAGGTGGGGTCACCGCTCAGGACGATGTCGTCATAACCGTTGTTGAGTCCCGCGATCCGCAGCTTGTGGTCGTACTGGTCCGACCGGGACCATGGGAGCGCCGACACCTTCTTGTCCCTTCCACAGATCGTCCTTGTTCCTTCCACAGGTCTTCGAGAAGGAGGTCGCTGGTAGGGCAACATCGGCTCGTCACCGGCCCACGATGTCACCGGACCAACCCTCCCGGCGGAGGCGGGTGGCCGACTGCGCGCCGGCATGGCTGGCGCCGACCACCACCGCGCGCCCCGAACTCATCCGGTTCCCTTGGGGGTGAGCTCGACCATCAGCTTGCTGATGCCGCGAACGAAGTTGGACTGCACGTACTCCGGCTCACCGACGACATCGATCCTCTCGAAGCGTGGGAGCAGCTCCTCCCAGAGGATCCGCAACTGCAGCTCGGCCAATCGGTTGCCCATGCACCGATGGACGCCGAACCCGAAAGCGATGTGGTTGCGGGCGTTGGGCCGGTCGATGATCAACTCGTCCGGCCGCTCGAACACGGACTCGTCCCGGTTACCTGACGCGTACCACATGACCACCTTGTCACCCTTGCGGATGAACTGGCCGTTCACCACGGTGTCGGTCTTGGCGATCCGCCGCATGTAGGCAAGAGGGGTCTGCCAGCGGATGATCTCCGAGACCATGTTGGGGATCAGATCCGGATTGGCCTTCAGCTTCTCGAACTGGTCGGGGAACTGGTTGAGCGCGAGAACCCCCCCACTCATCGAGTTGCGGGTGGTGTCGTTGCCCCCGACGATGAGCAGGATCAGGTTGCCGGCGAACTCCATTGGTCGCTTGATCAGGTCCTTGGTGGCCTCGTCGCTCTGCAGCATCGTGATCAGGTCGAAACCCGGCTCTTCTCCCTCCGCCAGGCGGGCGGCCTTGTCATGCCACAGTGCGCTGAGTCCACGCGCCATGTCGACCATGCCCTTGAACAGCTCGTCGTTGTCGGAGGGCCCTCCATTGGCCTGCTCCATGGAGGTGGCCAGGTCCGACCACTCGACAAGCTTGTGGCGCTGCTCGTAGGGGAAGTCCAGCAAGGTCGCCAGCATGCGCGCGGTGAGCTCGATCGACACCGTCCTCACCCAGTCGAAAGGCTCGTTGACGGGCAGGTTGTCCAGGACGTCCCTGACGCGCTCCCGGATGAGGCCCTCCATCTCGCGCAGGTTCTTGGGAGCCACCACGCCTTGGACGGCGCGCCGTTGAACGTCGTGCCTGGGCGGATCCATGGCGATGAACATGGCGATGTCCATGAACCGCGGCGGCGCCCCGATGACGATCAGGGGCTCGGCGGAGAAGGCCTCGTGGTTCTTGTCCACAGCGATGATGTCGGCGTGCCGCGTCACCGACCAGAACGGCCCGAACGGACTGTTGGGCTGGTAGTGCACCGGGGCCTCGTTACGCAGGCGCTCGAAGTAGGGGGCCCACTGCCCCTGTCGGTACAGGAAGGGGTTGCTGAGGTCGATGTCTTCGAGCGCGAGTTCTTCGACCGGCGGGATCGGGCGTTCGACGAACATCTTCTGCCCGTTCGTGCCCGTCAACCAACGTCGGCTCTTGTCGTAGAGGTGCGCGGCCTGGACCTGGCGATCCAGGGGTATGGCGGCGTCGACCTTCGTCTTCACTGCGTCAGGGATCTTCATCTCGTCAACACCTCCTGTTACATCTGGAATTCAGGCAACTGCACGGTCAAGCCGTCCCATGACCGGGAGACCTGGACTTGGCACGACAGCCGCGACGTCGGCTCTCGCTCGGGGTTCATCGACAGCATCTCCTCCTCCTCCGGGCCGGAGGGGCCGACCTTGGCGGCCCAGGCGGAATCGACGATCACGTGGCAGGTGCCGCATGCGGCCTCTCCGCCGCAGTCACCATCGATGCCCGGAATGGCGTTGTTCGTGGCGACCTGCATCAGCGAGCAGCCCTCCTCGATGGGCGCCTCGTGCTTCTCCCCGTCGTATGACACGAAGGTAACGACTGTCATCTACAACTCCCTCACTATTGACTACGTCATCGACATTTTCTCCAGTATTGTCGTTGATATCGGCGATGACCATGTTGAATCGTGTCATCCTGCTGTGAGATCGGGTCACGTGAGGAGCGCTGTGCAGAGAAGCGAGCCGGGCGTCCCAGCGCTTGCCTTCGCGCAGCTGCTGGCCAGTCCGGCGATCGATCCGGACAGTGCCGAGCAGTTCCGTGCCATCATGTCGCGCGAGGGAACCGGGGAACTGTCTCTGATCCGGACCCAGGAGCAGGCACCGCTGCGGTGGTTTCGCGAGGTCTACCCGGACCTCGATGCCGAGCAGGCAACGAAGCTGGGGATCGCCTGCGCGGAACAGGCCCAGCTCACGTCCTTCGGGCCGTTGAGCGTGCCGCTGGTCAGCGCAGGAACCGTCGCCCAGGTCGTTCAGCTGTTGACCTATCTTCCCGTGATCACCGAGGCCGTCACCACCCAGTCCGATCCCCAGCGCGACGACCTGACGATCCGGCTCACCGGGAACGCGGCAGACCCCGACCTGGACTGTCTCGCGGTCACCTACTGCGGACTCGCCCTCATGCGGTTGGTCGACCGACTGGTCGACGACGCGTCGGAGGTGACCATGCATAGTCGCTGGCCGGAGCCAAGCAGCGGGGCTCGAGAAGCCTGGCCGGGGGCGCGGCTCATCTTCAACGCCCCCCTGTCCTATGTGCACATCCCTGAACGGACGCTACACGCGGCCTGCCGCTTCCCCGACCCAGTCGCCTACGACGTCGCCGTCACCAGCCTCCAGCAGGCGCTCGAACGTCAGGGCGGCAGCCCGGAGTTCACCCGCAGAGTGCGGGCGTTGCTCGAGGACGGGTCCGGGGTGAGGACCCTCCAGTCGGTCGCGAATGAGTTCTCGATCTCCTCGAGTACCCTGAAACGCCGGCTCGCCGCGGAGGGAACCAGCTTCCGCGAACTCCTCCAGGAGTCACTGCTCGACCGCGCCCGGATACGGCTGCTCGACCGCTCCACGTCTGTCAGTGAGGTCGCCGCCGAACTGGGCTACAGCGACCTCACGAACTTCTCGCACGCCTTCAAAGGGTGGACCGGCAGCTCACCGAGCCACTTCCGACGCGCCCACCAGCACCCTTGAGTACCACTTCCGCAGTTCCTTAGAAGGACCGCGCCCGGCGGGAGTGGCTCACCAGGTGCTCCCTTATGAGTCCACGGATCCTTCCGGAGTGGTCTTACCGGTGGTAGCTGGAGGAGTGAAGGCAGGGTCAGGCCCCGCAGCGGCGGTGACCATAGGTCCGTAGGCCTGGTGGAGAGCGGACAGAATGCGGCCCAGGGGGAGGTCGTCGAAGTTGCCGTGGTCTCGTACGTACTCCATGTGCCGAGTCCCGTCGGAGGTGAAGGCGTGCATGAGCGCGTCGCTCTGTCCGTCGAATTCGACCGGTGGCACGCCGAATCGTTCGCATAACTCGACGTTGAAGGCAGGTGTGGCCTTCAGCCATCGTCGGTCGATGTAGGCGCTGCAATAGCCGTGATAGACGAACAGGTCCGTGCCACCCATGACGGCTCGTAAGGTGTCGGTCTGCAGATGGTTCCGTACATCGGCGAAGCCGAGTCGGGTAGGGATGCCCGCGGCCCGCAGAACCGCGGCCAGTAGCACCGCCTTGGGCACGCAGTAGGCGCGGCCGGCCTGGAGGACGTGGCTCGCCCGGTAATGCTCAGGATCCTCGGAGACCGAGTAGGGGTCGTACCAGATTTGGTCACGCACTGCAGCAAAGAGCAGGGACGCTCTCTCTCGGGGGCTCGACGCGCCGGCGATCACGTGCTGGGTGAAGTCGCGTACCGAAGCGTGGTCGTGATCGAGGAAGAAGGTCGCCTCAAGGTGCGATCCCGGCGCCGGCGTCATCGCCGCACCGCGGTGTTGACCGGACCGTCAGTCTTGAGCGCTACGGCCGTGCGCGGCCAGCCGGCCGGCTGCTTGCCGGGCACTGCCGAGGTGCAGACGTCGGGCATCCGCCGCACTAGGTCACCGACCTCTTCCAGCCACCGGTCGCACACGGGGCGTCGCCGTTCCAACGCGGGACCGCTTCGACGGGCTCGGGGTGCGCCCATTCCGGGCGAGAGGTCCCTCATCGCGCGCTCAACAGAAGGTCGTTGTCCACAGCAACCCCTACGCTCTGGGCGAGATCACGCATGATCAGCCAAACTTGATGGGCGATCCGGGTGGTCACCTCTTCCTTCGACTCATCGTGGTGGTCCAGCCACCAGATGATCCCCGCGTCGACCATGCCCATCAACCCCGCCATCACGCCGTCCGGGGGATCGACTTGTACTTCGGATGTGCGCATGTATGCCGAGGCTGCGGCCACCACCTCGCCGAGGAACCGTGTGCGCCCCAACCTGGCCCGGTGTGTTTCCTTGTTCTGCTGGCGCGCCGCCATGAAGCGATACAGGTTGGGATGACCGGCAGCCCATCCGATGGCAGCGCCTATCACGCCTTCGATGATGGTGGGAGCTGTACCGCTCACGCGCATGGCGGGACGAACGGTGTCGATGAGCTGATCAGCCGCGAATCGGAGCACTTCTCGTTCGAGGTCTTCCTTGCTGTGGAAGTGCCGGTAGACGTGAGGCCTCGCAACCCCCGCCCGTTCCGCGATCTGGGCAGTACCGACGCCGGGACCGTACTCCTCGATCGCACGAGCCGCGGCCACCACGATCTGCTCTCGCCGTGCCGACCGGTGCGATTCGTGCGCCGTCGATCGGCGCACCACGGCCGTGTCCACCCACCTCGCAAGATCCACGACCACATTCTAACCCGAAAGGGACTGGCGCGGTACAGGGTGTACCCGTAGCCTTCGGGCACACCCTGTACCCGGCGAATACTCCCTGGAGGACCCATGCCCAGCCGCCGTTCACCCTGGATGAACCAGGACCTCGACGACTTCCGTCAACTCGCCCGGACGTTCTGCGAGAGGGAGATCAAGCCCAACATCGAGCGGTTCATCGAACAGAAGCGCGTCGACCGCGAACTCTGGACCCGCGCCGGCGAGCTCGGCCTGTTGTGCGCCTCCATTCCCGAGGAGTACGGCGGGGGCGGCGGCAACTTCTTCCACGAGGCAATCCTTATCGAGGAGCAGGCCCGCATCGGTGACAGCAGCTGGGGGGCCGCACTCCACAGCGGCATCGTGGCGCACTACCTGCTGCACTACGGCACCGAGGAGCAGAAGCGCGAGTGGCTGCCCAAAATGGCCTCCGGCGAGGTCGTGACCGCCATTGCGATGACCGAGCCGGGGACCGGTTCCGACCTCCAGGGAATCAAGACGAAGGCAGTCAGAGAAGGCGACGACTACGTCATCAACGGAGCCAAGACCTTCATCACCAACGGCTACCACGCAGACATGGTGCTCGTCGCCTGCAAGACCAGCCCCGATCAGGCTGCTGCAGGCGTCTCACTGGTCATCGTGCCGACCAGCTCCGAAGGATTTCGACGCGGCCGTCTCCTCGGCAAGATCGGCCTCAAGGGGCAAGACACCTGCGAGCTCTTCTTCGATGACGTACGTGTGCCTTCCAGCAATCTGCTCGGCACCGAGGAGGGGCAGGGCTTCGTCCAGCTCATGATGCAGCTCCCGCAGGAGCGGCTCATCGTCGCCGTCAGTTGCGCCGCGTCGATGGACTTGATGCTGGACCTGACACACGAGTACACACTCACGCGCGAGGCGTTCGGCAAACCGATCTTCGGATTCCAGAACACCAAGTTCAAGCTCGCCGAGGTCGCCACCGAAGCCCGCGTCACCCGCGCCTTCATCGACGAGTGTCTCGACCTGCATGTCAAGAGCGAACTGGACATCCCCACCGCCGCGATGGCGAAGTACTGGAGCTCCGAACGCGCTCAGCAAGTCGCCGACACCTGCCTGCAACTCCACGGCGGCTACGGCTACATGGAGGAGTATCCGATCGCGCGCGCATGGACCGACCTGCGGATCAGTCAGATCTACGCCGGCACCACCGAGATCATGAAGGAGATCATCGCCCGGTCACTCCCGGCACCTGTCATGGGACAGTAGCGACGGCCCGCTGGCCACATTGACCTCGCCAAATTCCGTGGTGGTGACGGGCGCCGGGGCGTGTGTCGCGTGCCGGGGAACGGCTTGGACCGTCCATCAGAGGCGTGCCTGGGCTCAGACGCAATCCCTGGCCCCGGTTCATTCCCGGCACCCTGGCGTCGGTGGCGGCGAAGAAGTGCCGCAGCCGGGCCGTCGGCGTCTGTCCGCGGGCCGCTGTCGCCGGGGTCGGGCGCGAAAGCCAGTGGTAGAACCCAGAGGTCGACACGGCCAGCCGAGCGCTCATCGTGTCCACCGGGTTGGTCTCGGCGGCGTCGATTCTGCAGGTGTCGAGGTACTCGTACTCCAGCTCCTTGAGCCGTGCCCGCTCATCGAGCGTCACCTCGGTCTCGGTGCCACCGCCACCGTGGGTCTCGCGGTACTTGTTCAACCCACAGCTCGTCGTGGAATTCCTGGCTGAACGGTCTGCGAGATGCACTCACTGCTGGGTGTCATCTCGGTGGGCCCCTCACTCTGGAAGGGCCCCCTGTCCGAGCTCACCGCAGCAGGCCACACCTTTGAAGAAGTCTTGACGCTTGAAACCACCCCGGCGCGCGACTGGTGAACTCGACCGGGGCGAGCTGACCGGCACCCGCGGGGACCCGACCGAGCACCGGGACTCCGGTCAGGCGGGGCAGATCCTCGAGGTTGCAGCGCTCGGCGAGACTCGGGACGGACGGCCAGGAGCCGATGACGATCCCCGCGCAGCGTAGACCCGCGGCCCCGATGGCGCGGATGGTGAGCTCGGTGTCCGACAGCGTGCCCAGTCCCGCGCGGGCGACCACGACCACCGGGGCGTCGAGCGACCGGGCGAGGTCGAGGACGGTGAGGTCCGGGCCGAGTCGCACGAGCACACCGCCGGCGCCCTCGACGAGGTCGAGTCGCGACCCGGCGGACGCCACACCGGGGGGCTCGCCGAGCCACTCGCGGATCGGGTCGAGCAATCCGGGCAGCGTGGACTGCGGCAGGCCGGCGACGCGGGCGGCGGTCTCGGGTGCCAGCGGATCGGGCAGCCGACGGACCTCCAGCACCCGCCGCACACCGGACAGGCGCGCGGCCTCGTGGGCGTCGCCCGGCTCGCCCGGGCCCAGCCCCGTCTGGATCGGCTTGCAGATCCCCACGTCCAGGCCCTCCGACAGGCCGTGGGCGGCCAGCGCGGCGGTGGCGACGGTCTTGCCCACGTCCGTGCCGGTGCCGGTGATGACGATCGGCGCCGGGGCGGGCGGGGACGCGGAGCCGCGCGAGGCGGGCGAAGGGACGGGGCCGGACGAGGTCGTCATGCGCGGGCCCCCTCGAGCCGCGCGGCCGCGCCAACCGGGTGACCGTGCTCGCCCAACACCTGCGCCAGCACGTCGCTCGCCCGCGCGAGGTCGGCGCCGGAGAGGTCCGCCCGGGCGGTGAGGCGCAGCCGCGCGGTGCCCTCGGGAACCGACGGCGGGCGGAAGCACCCCACCCGGACGCCCAGCTCGAGGCACCTGCCGGCGGCGGAGACCGCGCGGGCGGGGTCGCCGAGGATCACCGACACCACCGCTGACCGCGGCTGCTCGGCGCCGGTGACCGCGGCCAGGTGCTCGGCCACCTCCACCACGCGCGAGGCGAGCGCGGGGTCGCGGCGCAGGACGCCGAGGGCTGCGCGGGCCGCGCCCACCGCGGCCGGGGCGAGGCCGGTGTCGAAGATGAAGGTGCGCGCGCTGCTGATGAGGTGCTCGCGCACCCGCTCGGACGCCAGGACCACCCCGCCCTGCGACCCGAGCGCCTTGGATAGCGTCGCCGTGACCACCACGTCCTCATGCCTGCTCAAGCCCAGTTCGTGCACGAGACCGCGCCCGTCGCTGCCGTCCTCGCCGCTGCCGCGCACGCCGAGGCCGTGGGCCTCGTCGACCAGCAGGACCGCGCCGTGCGCGCGGCTCGCCCCGTGCAGCGCGAGCAGGGGAGCCAGCTCGCCGTCGGCGCTGTACACCGAGTCGGTGACGACCAGTGCGCGCTCCTCGGTGCGCTCGGCCAGGGCCCGGGCCACCGCGCCGACGTCACCCCGGTCGACGACGACGACACGGGCCCTCGCGAGCCGGCACGCGTCCACCAACGACGCGTGCGAGCCACCGTCGGAGACGATGAGCGATCCCCGCCCGGACAGCGCCACCACGGCTCCGAGGTTGGCGGTGTACCCGGAGGAGAAGACCAGCGCCGCAGGCTTACCGCAGAACCCGGCGAGTTCGGCCTCGAGCGCCAGATGCTCCTCCGTCGTGCCCGTGACCAGGCGTGATCCCGTCGCGCCCGCACCCCAGCGGCGCGTCGCTGCCACGGCGGCGTCCACGACCGCGGGGTGCCGACCCAGTCCGAGGTAGTCGTTGGAGGCGAGGTCGATCACGCCGTCCTCGGCCGCGCGTGGGGACAGCACCCGCCGCACATGCCGGGAGGCCCGGTCGGCGGCGGCGTCGTCGAGCCAGTCCAGGGCGGGGGATGTCTGCATGGTCATCGGCCCGCCCCTGCCGCTGCAGCCCCTGCAACCACCGCCGCACAGATCCGATCGATCTCGTCGTCCGTAGAGGTGTACGGGGGCATCGTGTAGATGAGATCCCGGAAGGGGCGTAGCCACACGCCGTGCGAGGTGATCGCTGTTGTCGTCGTCGTCATCTCCACCGGCTCGGCCAGCTGGATCACGCCGATTGCCCCCAACACCCGCACGTCCACCACACCGGGCACGTCGAGTGCGGGCGCCAGCCCGTGGCGCAGCCGCGCCTCGATGCGTGGCACGTCGCGCCGCCACCCGCCGGCCTCCACCAGGTCCAGCGACGCGCACGCCACCGCGGACGCCAGCGGATTGCCCATGAACGTCGGCCCGTGCGCCAGGCCCCCCGCCTCGCCGGCGCTGATGACCTCGGCCACCCGGTCGGTGGTGAGTGTCGCGGCGAGGGTGAGATACCCGCCGGTCAGGGCCTTGCCCACGCACATCACGTCCGGTGCGACGCCCGCGTGGTCGGCGGCCCACAGCTCGCCGGTGCGGCCGAAGCCGGTGGCGATCTCGTCGAAGATGAGCAGCATGCCCGTCTCGTCGGCCAACCGGCGCAGGTCGCGCAGGTAACCGGGGTGGTGGAAGCGCATCCCGCCCGCGCCCTGGACCACCGGCTCGACGATGATCCCCGCCAGCTCGTCGGCGCTCCCACGGATCACCCGCTCGAGCTCGGCGACGTAGTCATCGCAGTAGTCGGCGGGCGGGGCGGGCGCGAAGACCTGCTCGGCCACCACCCCGCGCCACATCGAGTGCATGCCGCCGTCGGGGTCGCACACGCTCATGGGCGACAGGGTGTCGCCGTGGTAGCCGCCGCGCCACGTCGCCAACCGGGTGCGTTCGGTCCGGCCGAGCGAGCGCTGGTATTGGATCGCCATCTTCGCGGCCACCTCTACGGATACAGAGCCCGAGTCCGCGAGGAACACCTTGTTCAGCTCGCCCGGCGCCATGCGGGCGAGTCGGGTCGCCAGTTCGACGGCCGGTGCGTGCGTGAGCCCGCCGAACATCACGTGGCTCATCGTGTCGACCTGCCGGTGCGCGGCCGCGTCGAGGTGCGGGTGCCGGTAGCCGTGGATGGCCGCCCACCACGAGCTCATGCCGTCGATGAGCTCGCGCCCGTCCGCCAGCCGCAGCCGGACCCCCGAGGCGGAGACGACCGGCAGCGGCGGCGTGCTCGCCGGGAACCCACCGTAGGGGTGCCAGACGTGCTCGGCGTCGGCGGCGAGCAGCGCGGTGGTGGCGGCCTGCCCGGCGTCGGCGGCCAGCATCGCCGCCGCGTCGTCCGGGGTGGAGGGGGAGGAGGGAGTGTCGACGACGACGAGGTCTCGGGCACCGGGAGAGTGGACCGAGGCGGACATGTCAGGCGTTCGCGGGCTCGTTGGTGCCGGCCCCGCGGGTGCGGATGGCCACCTTCTGGTCCCGCCCGGTGGCGACGGCGGGCGTGGCCGGCCCGGCGGCATTCGCGGGCGCGTTCGCGGTGGCGGCCTCCACCGTCCCGTCCCCGGTGTCCCCGGCCGGGTGGTCCATCTGGAGGACCTCGAGGCCGGCGTCGGCGATCATCTGCAGGTCCTCGCCGCCGGGCTGGCCCTCGCTGGTGAGGTAGTCGCCCAGGAAGAGTGAGTTGGCCAGGTAGAGGCCCATGCCCTGGAGGTAGCCGAGGTGTCGTTCGCGGCCGGCGGCCATCCGGATCTCGGTGTCGGGGGCGACGAAGCGGACCATCGCGAGGATGCGCAGGCAGTCGCGCGGGTTGAGGGTGTCCACGCCCTCGAGCGGGGTGCCGTCGAAGGGCAGCAGGAAGTTGACCGGGATCGAGTCGACTCCCTTGGCGCGCAGGTCGAAGGCGAGCTCGACGAGCTGGTCGTGCGTCTCACCCATGCCCGCGATGAAGCCCGAGCACGCCGAGAGTCCGGCGCCGTGGGCCTGGGCGACCGTGTGCTCCCGGTCGGCGTAGGTGTGGGTGGTGCAGATGTCCTCGTAATGGCTCTCGGCCGTGTTGAGGTTGTGGTTGTAGGCGTCGGCGCCGCTGGAGCACAGCTTCTCCGCCTGGCCATCCTTCAGTGCGCCCAGGCAGGCGCACACCTCGACGCCCGGGGTGTCGGACTTGATGGCCTCGATGATGTCGGAGACCTTGCCGACCTCGCGGTTGCTGGGGCCGGTGCCGCTGGCGACCAGGCACACTCGGGAGGCGCCGGCCGCGATGCCCGCCTTGGCCGCGGTGACGGCCTCCTCGGTGTTGAGCCAGGTGTAGCGCAGGATGCCGGCGGTGGAGTTGAGCCGCTGCGAGCAGTAGAAGCAGTCCTCCGGGCACAGGCCGCTCTTGAGGTTGACCAGGTAGTTGACCTTGACCTTGTTGCCGAAGTGCTCGTACCGCAGCCGGGACGCGGCCGCGACCACCTCCATGAGCTCGGAGTCCGGGGACCGGAGCACGGCGAGTGCGTCCGCCGCGGTGACGACTCCGCCGTCGAGTACGTGATCCGCGAGCTCGTGCCAGCGGGGGGCAGTGGTGGCCATGGTTCCTCCTGAACGCCGTTCATTGAACGCCGTTCAAGCTAGCGCACGGTCGTCGACCTGTACAGCGCTCAGGAGAGGGTGGTGGCGGCCGGTAGGATCGGCGCCCGTGGCCCTGACAAAGACGGCGGTCGTCGACACCGCCCTGGAACTGCTCCGCGAGTCGGGGCTACCCGGCATGTCGATGCGGACGTTGGCGACCCGGCTGGGGGTCCAACCGAGCGCGCTGTACTGGCACGTCCCGTCCAAGCAGGCGCTGCTCACGGTCGTCGCGGAACGCATCCTGGCGACGATGGGTCCCGTCGGGGCGGGGAGCTCGGCCGCCGACGAACTACGGGCGGTGGGGCAGGCGCTGCGCGCGGCCGTCACGGGCGTTCCGGACGGCGCCGAGATCGTGGCGCTGGGTCTGGCGGCGGGTGCGGTGAACCCGGTCGCCGAGGTGGTCGAGGCGGCGTGCATCCGGCACGGGCTCGAGGGCCGCGCGCCGGGATTGACCACGGCCCTGACGGGCTACGTGGTGGGCCTGAGCCTGGAGGAACAGACCCACCACAATCTCACGGTCGCCGACCCCGCGACGCCGACGGTCGAGTTCGATCCGCGCTTCCGGCAGGGGCTCGACGTGATGCTCGCGGGTGTCCAGGCCTGACGACTCCCATCGAGAAGAGCGTCCGGCCCACGTCTGGCGAGTAGACGTGGGCCGAACGCTCTTGTCGATGACGCTGACCGCCCGGGGCGGGCCGGCGGGTCGTCAGTACCGGGCGAAGACCTGGGTGGCGTAGAGCTTGCCGTCCGCGGCCACCGCGGCGCCGACGCCCATCGAGGTGTGGCCCGGGTTGAGCAGGTTCACGCGGTGGCCGGGGGAGGCCATCCACTGGTCCACCAGCTGCTGCGGGGTGGCGTGCGCGTGGTTCTGCAGCACGTTCTCGCCGTAGTGGCCCCACCCGGCGGGGATCTGCGCGCCCACGTCCGGGTTGTGGAACATGCGGTTCTGCGCGGCCTGCGTGCCGCTCCAGTTGGTGGCCACCGCGGTGAGGCCGCCGTTGACGGCGAGGGGGGCGAGGCCGTGTGCGGCACGGGCGGCGTTGGTGGCGCCCTCGAGCTGGGCCCGGTACTCGGCGGAGGCGGGGTCGATCGTCGGCGCGGTGCCGGCGGGGGCGGGGTTGGCGAAACCGATCGTCAGGCCCGGGAGGTGGATCTGGGGCAGCTGGATCTGCGGCGCCTGGGCCGAGGCCTGCGGGCCCGCGTTCAGGGCGAGCGTGGCGGAAGCGGCGGCGGCCAGGATCAGGCCACGACGCAGGTGCTGGAGAGCTCGGGTCACGAGTGTCGGTACCTTTCGCGTGCTGGGACCCGACTGTCGGGTCACCGAGCGCAACGGTAGGAACCGGCTCCAGCCCTAAGCCAGCCGTCATCACCCCGTAACCATCGTGAGCAGGAGAGGGGCGCTACCCACCCCGCCCCCGCTGGACGATCGTCCGGCAGTCAGTCGCGGGCGAAGTCCTGCACCACGTGCACGGTGCCGTCCTCGGCGGTGGCCACGCCCACGCCCACACGGACGAACCGGCCGTCCAGCATCCGATCGCGCATGCCGGTGTCGGAGAGCAGGGCCGAGAGCGCCTTCTGCGGGGTCGCGCCGGCGGGCAGCGCGAGAACGGTGCGGTCGCCGGACTGGTCGACGTCCGCGGCCTCGCCGGGAGCGTCCGCGCCGGGAGTATCGGTGTCGACCCGTGCATCCGCGGGGACGGTCACCTCGCCGGTCGTGGGGTCGCCCGCGGCGAGCTGGGCGGCCCGCTCGCGGGCTGACGCCTCGAGTCGGGGGTCGGTGATGAGCCGGTCGGCGCCCACCACGAGGCGGGCCTCATTGACGGCGGCCACCACGCTGCCCTCGAACGCCATCAGCCTGATCTCCTCCGGCAGCAGATCGTCCGCGGCCGCGGCGGCCGGGTCGGCCGCCGGGGCGGTGCGTGCCCCGGGGGCGTCCGGGGCGAGGGAGGCCAGGCCGGGGATGGTGGCGAAGAACGGCAGCGCGAGCTCCAGTGAGCCCTGCGCGGCCGCCGTGCCCGTGCCGGAGGCGAGCAGGAGGGCGGCCGCGCCGGTGGCGACGGCGGAACGAAGGGGATGACGCACGCGATGGTCCTTTCCTCGGGCCGCGGCTCGCGCCGTGGCCTGCGTGTGGAGCGTGTGCCGGATCGGACGGTGCCACCCGAGCCGGTTCACTCCTGCCTCTGTCGTCACTCTAGTCACATGCGTTACACCGATGCGATTCCCATTCGTATGCCGGCGCGCGAGACGGCGCCGACACGACGGCGCCCCCGCCGCCGGTGTGGACCGGGGGTGGGGGCGCCGTAGGAGGGGGCGACGACCGAGGGGGCCGCGGGGGTCAGGTCAGTCGGGCGAAGTTCTGGGTGGAGTACAGCTTCCGGCTGTCGGCGACCTCCACGCCCACACCGAGGTGGGTGTGCAACGGGTTGAGCAGGTTGAGGCGGTGCGGAAGCGAGTTCATCCACTGCTGGACGAGCGCCTCGCCCGAGGCGCCGCACCAGTTCTGCAGCACGTTCTCGCCGTAACTCTTCCAGTCCCCGTCACTCAGCGGAGATCCGTCGTAGGTGATCTCCATCAGCGTCTCGATCTGCGGGTTGTGGGTCATCTTGTCCACGCTGGCCATCTGCTCGCTCCAGTCCTGGGCGATCCGGTCCAGGCTGGCGAGGCGCGTGACGGGGTTGAGGCCGCGGGAGACGCGCTCGCGGTTGGTGTACTCGTGGATGTCCGCGATCACCTGCTCGGTCTCCGCCGGGGTCGCCTGCTCACAGGGGGCGGGCGCGCCCACGGTGAACTGGAGCGACTGGGCGGCGGTGACCGGGGTGGCCAGGGCGAGGAAGGTGGCGGCAGCGGCGGCGACGGCGCCGATGCGCCGCCTGACGATGGTTCGCATTGAGGGGATTCCTGAGGTGTTGGGGGAACGTCGGGAGGACATGTGACCGAGGGAAGTCACGAAGCTGAGGATAAGGTCAATTCTCCGAGATCGCCGCATTATCGACCCCGGATGACATATTTGCTGTATCCCGAAAAGTGCAGGTCAACGGCCCGAATTGCTGACTCATCACAGAGACGTTCGTCCAGTAGAGAGAGGGACGACTCCGGAACGGTGCCCGTGCGTGCCCCTGATCGGCCCGCATCGCCACGGGCGGTCCGGACGCCCCGGTGAGCGAAAATTCCTCTACCGCGGGGTAGGGCGACCGGATACCGGGCAGAATCAGCCCCCATGGGCCACAGTCACTCTCACCTCCTCAGTCCCCTCGCCGTCGGGCATCTCACCCTGCGCAACCGCGTGGTCATGGGGTCCATGCACACCGGGTTGGAGGACCGCTCGAAGCACCTGCCCGAGCTCACCGCCTACTTCGCCGAGAGGGCGCGCGGCGGGGCCGCCCTCATGGTCACCGGCGGGTACTCGCCCAACGTGGAGGGGTGGCTGCTGCCGGCCGGGTCGATGATGGCCTCGCGCCGGATGGCCGACAAGCACCGCGGCCTCACCGACGCCGTCCATGCCGAGGGCGCCCACATCCTCCTGCAGGTCCTCCACGCCGGCCGCTACGGATACCAGCCGTTCGTCCGCTCGGCCGCGTCGACCAAGTCGCCGATCAGCATGTTCAGAGCGCGCGCCCTGAGCGCCCGGGGTGTCGAGCGGACGATCGACGACTGGGTCCGGGCCGCCCGCCTGGCCCGGCGCGCGGGGTATGACGGCATCGAGATCATGGGCTCGGAGGGCTACCTCATCAACCAGTTCCTCGCCGCCCGGACCAACGACCGCACCGACTCCTGGGGCGGCACCGCGAGCAGGCGGATGCGGTTGCCAGAGGAGATCGTGCGCCGCATCCGCGCCGAGGTGGGCCGCGACTTCCTGCTGCAGTACCGGATCAGCCTGCTCGACCTGGTCGACGGCGGCCAGTCGTGGGAGGAGACCGCCGAGCTCGCGCAGCGCCTCGAGGCCGCGGGTGTCGACGTGTTCAACACCGGCATCGGCTGGCACGAGTCCCGCATCCCCACCATCGTCACCTCCGTGCCGCGGGCCGCGTTCGTCGACCTCACGGCCCGGCTCAAGCAGACCGTCGGTGTTCCGGTGATCGCGTCCAACCGCATCAACACCCCGGACATCGCGGAGCAGATCATCGCCGGCGGTCAGGCCGACCTGGTGTCCATGGCGCGGCCGCTGCTGGCGGACCCGGCGTTCGCAGCGAAGGTCGCCGAGGGGCGGGCCGACGAGATCAACATCTGCATCGCCTGCAACCAGGCCTGCCTCGATCACACCTTCGCCAACAAGCGCGCCTCCTGCCTGGTCAATCCGCGCGCCGGCCGCGAAACCGAGCTCCTGCTCACCGTGGCCCCCACCCGGCGTCGGGTGGCGGTGGTCGGCGCGGGACCCGCGGGGCTGGCGTGCGCCGAGGCCGCCGCGTCCCGCGGGCTCGCGGTGGAGGTCTTCGAGGCGGAGGACGAGCTCGGTGGGCAGTTCCGCTACGCGATGCGCGTGCCGGGCAAGGAGGAATTCGCGGCCTCCATCGCCTACTTCAGCCGGCGCCTGGACGTCCTCGGCGTGCCGGTGCACCTCGGCCGCCGCGCCCACCCGGACGATCTCGCGGGCTTCGACCACGTGGTGATCGCCACCGGGGTGCGGCCGCGCGAGATCACGATCCCCGGCGCCGATCACCCCATGGTCATGACCTATCCCGAGCTGCTCACCGGCGCGCGGACCCCCGGCCGCCGGGTCGCGGTGATCGGCGCCGGTGGCATCGGCGTGGACGTCTCGCAGTTCCTGCTGGCCGGCGGGCCCGGGATCGCCGTCGACGGCCGCGAACCGAGCGGCCACTCCACGGATGTGGAGGCGTGGCGGCGCCACTGGGGCGTGACCGATCCGGCGCTCGAGCGCGCGGGACTGGGCACTGCCGTGCACGCCGAGCCGGCCCACGAGGTGCATCTGCTCCAGCGCAAGACCTCCCGCATCGGCCGGGGCCTGGGCAAGACCACCGGCTGGGTGCACCGCGCCGAGCTCGAGGCCGGCGGCGTGCGGAAGCACACCGGGGTGACCTACGTGAAGGTCGACGACGACGGGCTGCACATCCTCGACGCCGACGGCCGTCCGCAGCTCGTGCGTGTGGACTCGGTCGTGGTGTGCGCGGGCCAGGAATCGGTGCGCGACCTGGTGGGGGTGGCCGATCAGCTGGGCGGCGGGGTGAACGGACGGGTCCACGTGATCGGCGGCGCGGACGTGGCCGCCGAGCTCGACGCCAAGCGCGCGATCAAGCAGGGAGTGGAACTCGCGGCAGCCCTCTAGGGCCCGCAGCGCACCTCGCGGCGGCGGTCGACGATGCTGAACGCCAACGCGCCCGCGGCCAGCGCGGCGATCAGCCCGAGCGCCACCCGGAACGCGAGCAGCCAGTCGGCCTGGGTCTCGACGATCCAGAACAACACGCCCGGCACCATCGCCGTGCCCACCGCGGTGCCCATGCGCTGGCCCAGCGAGATGATGCTGCCGGCGACCCCGCCGTACTCGGGGTCCACCGCGCGCAGGGTGAGCGTCTGGTTGGGGGAGATGGTCATGCCCTGCGCGGTGCCCATCATCGCGGCGGGGACCATGAAGATCAGGTAGCTCACCGCCCCGGACTCCACGACGCCCGCGAGCAGGATGAACGTCAGCAGCGCGGTGATGGTGAGGCAGAAACCGCCGATGACCATCCGCCGCCCGAGTCGGAGCACGAACCGTCCCGCGACCTGCGCCGAGATGGCGGCGAGGACCGAGGCGGGCAGGCTGATGAACGCCGAGTCGATGGGCGCGTAGCCCAGGTGGAACTGCAGGTACATCGGCATGACGATCCACAGGCTCGTGCCGCCCACGAAGTAGATCGACACGATGATCATGCCGTTGCGGAACGCCGCGTCGCGGAAGATCTCGGGGTTGACCAGCGGCGGCCGCCCGATCCGCTCGTAGCGCCGCTCCCACCACGCAAAGGCGGCCATGAGGCCCAGCCCGACCGGCACCAGCGCCCACAGGGCGGGGCTGCCGCCACGGGTCAGGAAGGGCAGCATCAGGGACAGCACCGCGACGCCGAGCAGGACGATGCCGACCGGGTCGAGGTCCAGGCGCGTCCGCCGGCCCCGGTGCTGGGGCCTCGGCAGCCCTGCGTTCACGGCGGCGGCGATCCTGGAGGCGCGGCCGGCCTCGTCGTCGTCGTACCCCGGCCCGTCACCACGTTCGGCGCCGTCACCGTGCACGCCGCCGTCACCGTGCACATCGCCGTCACGCTGCTCGGCGTCGCCGCCGCGCTCCGCGGACAGGCGCGCCATGTCGCCGGCACGCGCGGCGGACCCACCCACGTCGGGCCCCGCCTCGCCCGGCGGGAGGCGGCGGTCGTCGGGCAACCAGCGCCAGCCCAGCACCAGCGCCAACGCGCCGAGCGGCACGTTGACCAGGAACATCGCGCGCCACCCGAGGTCATCGCCGAGGACCTCGATGAGCAACCCGCCGACCAGCGGCCCCGACGCGGTGGCGATGGAGACCGTCGTGGCCAGTGTGGCGAACGCGCGCGCCCGCGCCCCACCCCGGAAGTACTTCTGGATGAGGCCGAACGTCTGCGGGTTGAGCATCCCCGACCCCACGCCCTGGATGAGGCGCGCCAGGTTGAGCATCTCGATCGACTGGGCGAACCCGGCGACCACCGCACCGCCCACGAACACCGCCACGCCCGCCAGGAACAGGCGCTTGCGTCCGGTCGCATCGCCCAGCCGCCCCGACGGCACGAGCAGCAGCCCGAACGCCAGCGCGTACCCGGACACCACCCACTGCAGTCCCCGCGAGTCCGAGTCCAGGGCGGTGCCGATCACCGGCAGCGCCACGTTGATCACCGACAGCGCGAGCAGCGCCATGAACATCGGGACCATCAGGGTGGTGAGGACCCGGGCGGTGCTGACCGGCCGGGTCGTCGCGGGGGTCACGGGCGCATCGGTCACTTCCGCGATGGTATCCACGGCGGACGTCCCGGGCCCGAAGGTCACGGGCGCGCAACAACCCTGTCACGACCTACCCGTGCGCCGCCGCGGTCAGTAGCGTCGGGTCATGGCTGATGTCACCCGCACCGCAGAAGTCGATCCGATCCCCTTGACCGACCTCGCCGAGCTGGGCACCACCAGCGGCCGGGCCGTGTCGATCTTCCTGCCCACGGCCCGGGCCGGGGCAGAGGTCCGCGAGAACCCCATCCGCGCCAAGTCGCTCATCAAGGACGCCGAGACCCGACTCAAGGCGCACGGCGTGGCCCAGGAGGAGTCCGACGAGATCCTCGGCCCGCTGGTCGCCCTGTTGGAGGACGACGCGTACTGGCAGCGCCTGTCCGACGGTCTCGCGCTGTTCGCGTCGAAGGGGTTCTGGCGCGCGTACCGCCTGTCCACGGACGTCGCCGAGGCGGTCCACGTGAGCGACCGGTTCGCCGTCCGGCCGATCGTGCCGGCCGCGGTCGGTGACGGCCAGTTCCTGGTCCTCGCGGGCAGCCAGAACAAGGTCCGCCTCCTCGAGGGCACCGCCTCGACGATCCGCGAGCTCGACCTGGGCTCGATCCCGTCCTCGATCGACGACATGGCCGGCGATATCCAGCCGCCCTCGCACCAGCAGCAGCGCTTCAGCGGGGCAGCCGGCGCCGGCCCCGGGGCGAACAGGGCCGGCGGGGGGATGGTGCACAGTCACGGCACGGGCGCCGAGGTCGGGGACGTGCAGCGGGAGAAGTTCCTGCGGCAGATCGCGAAGGGACTGCAGGAGGCGCTGCGCCCCAACGATCGGCGGCCCGTCGTCCTGGCAGCGGTGACCGAGCACCTCCCGCAGTTCCGCGGGTACCTGAACTACGAACACCTGGTGGACGAGGTGGCCGCCGGCAACCCGGACGCCCTGTCGCCCGCCGAATTGCACGAGCGCGCGTGGGCGGTGGTCCGGCCGGCGATGCAACGGCAGTCCGACGCGGTCGCGGAACGCTTCGGTGACGCGATCGGCGCCGGTCGCGCACTGGCCGGTGGCGGGTCGGACATCCTGCACGCCGCCCGCGAGGGACGCGTCGAGACGCTGCTGCTCACCCGTCGCCGCTGCACCGCCGAGCACGGCCCCGACGATCTGGACACCGCGGTCGGTCAGGTCCTGGCCACGTCCGGATCGGTGGTCGTGGTGGACTCCCTGCCGAAGGACGTGGCGGAGGGCGCGATCCTCCGATTCTGACCCCCGACGCCGGCCCCCGACGCCGACGTGGGTGCGGGCGGCGCGTGACGGCGCGCTGCCCGCACCCGCTGGCGTCTCGTGCACAGCTCCCGCTCAACTCGGATGTGTAGCGTCGCGGCTTCACGCACACGTCAACGTCAGGAGATCGAGTGCGCTCACGAACATGGAGGTCGGCGGTCGCCGCCGCAGGACTCGTACTGGTGGTCGCGGGGTGCGGCGCCGGGGGCGACGACGAGGGCGGCGCCGCCCAGACGCAGGCAGCAGCCGAGCAGTCCGAACAGGCAGCTGAGCCCGGGCAGGAGAGCGAGCAGTCCGCGGACGGGCCCGACACCTCCGACATCCCCGACCCGGTGGCCGAGGTGAACGGCACCGAGATCTCACGCGACGAGTTCCTGTCGGTGTTCGAGAACCAGTACCAGCAGATGAGCATGCAGGCCCAGATGTCCGGCCAGCCCGTCGACGAGGCCCAGCTCAAGGAGCTGACCACCGACGGGTTGATCGGCACCGAACTGCTCACGCAGGAGGCCGGCACTCGGGGGATCGAGGTTTCCGATGAGGAGATCCAGGCCGAGTTGGCCGTGTTCGCCGAGCTCAACCAGGTCAGCACCGACGAGTTCGTCGAGGCGATGGGCGAGCAGGGCCTGGACCGCGCGGCCGTGCTGGACCAGATCGACAAGCAGTTGCGCGTCCAGAAGCTGATCACCGACGAGTACGGGGAGTTCGAGGTGACCGAGGCCGAGGTGCAGGCCGCCTACGAGCAGGTCGCGCAGCAGCAGGCGATGTCCGGCGGCGGTGCGGCCGGCGGTGGCGGGCTGCCGCCGCTGGAGCAGGTCCGCGGCCAGGTCGAGGAGCAGGTGCGGGCCGAGCAGGAGGCCGGCGCGATGGAGGAGCTGTCGCAGAAGCTCCGCGCGGATGCGGACGTGACCGTCCACATCTAGGGGGCCCGCCGCGGTGACGTCGCCGCCACCGTCATGGCGCCTGCGCGGCGGTTCTGTCTATACGGTGACGTCGGTGTGCGGCAGCTGCTGCGCCACCCACGGGAACACGACCTCCATGAGCAGCAGGAACACGGCCGTCAGCAGGATGAGGACGAGCGCGACCTTGACCGGCCGCGGGCCGGGCAGGGATCGCCACAGGTAGGCGTACATCGGCTCACTCCTCCAGGGCGGCCGGGCGGCCGTCGGTCTTCGCGGTGGTCTCCACGAGGGCGGCGTGCACGATGAGGCGCTCGGCGTTGGAGTACATCGGGTGGCAGGTGGTCAGGGTGAGCAGGCGCTCGGGGGCCTCGGTCGCGTCGCCCGCCGGTGCGCCTGCCACGCCGGGGACCGGGGCGATCACCTCGACCGCGTCGGGGGTCGTGATGTGCAGGCCCGCGACGTGGGCGTAGTCGCCGACGGCGACGCGGTCGGCCTGCAGCGGGGTGAGGCACTCGCGCGCGGCCGCGAGCCGATCCGCGCCGCCGGGCTCCACCGGCAGGAGCCGGTAGGTCTGCCACTGCGTCTCGGTCTCGATGACGATCGCATCGCACGAGTCCAGCCGGTCGAGGTGCTCGAAGACGGCACCGGAGCCGTTGCGGTGACCCGCGAGCGCGGAGTTGCCCCGCTCGCCGGGCAGCTGGGTTCCGGGATAGTGGCCCGGCCCGGTGCGCAGGTCCTCGGCGCGCGTCCCCTCCACCACCGCGTAGACTGCGTCCGGGCCGAGCGTCGGCAGGTGGATCCGGGCGAAGGGGTCGCCGAGCGTCGGCACGGGCGGCGGGACCGGTTCGCGGGCGGGCCGACCGGCTGCGCCGGGGCCGCTCGCGCCGGGGCCGGGACCGTCGCCCCACTGCTCCTCGAGGCCGGCGGAGGCCTCAGCTTGCAGTCGCCCGGAGGCGAGGTTCGTCCAGAACGCCTCGTAGAACACGTACAGCAGGAGGACCGCACCCACGGTGAGCAGCAGTTCGCCGAGGATCCGGCCGACGCCCGGTGCGCGGCGGGGCTCGCCGGAGGCGCTGCGGGGCTCGCTGGGCGCGCGGCGGGAGTCGCCGACTGCGCTGCGGGCCGGTGTGCGCGACGGGGCGGGGGGTCGGCTCATCTGCTCGACCACCCCGGTGCATGCCTCTGCCTCGGCGCCACGCCGAAATCGTCTCACGACCAGATCAGGGGACACCGTGGCCCCGGCGGTGATGGAATCAACCCCATGCGCTCGATGAGACGGAAGCACCCGGCGGCCACGGTCCGGGTTGCCCGGAAAGTCTCGGCCGCCCGGGCGGTCACGGCTGCTGCGTTGGTCGTCGGCCTCGGCACCGGCGCGGCCCTGCTGCCCGCCCCTGCCACCGCGCAAGCACCGTCGGCGCCCGCCGTCACCGCGCCGCAGGCGGCCTCCCCGCCCGGGCTCGGCCCCGCGGGCACGGCCACCGTCCACGGCGACGCGGCCTCGACCGACACCCTGCCCGGCCGCGGTCCCGGCACGACCCCGGCGGTCACGTCAGCGCTCACCGGAGCCACCTGCTCGACCGTCTTCGTCGGCACCGACGGCCTCCCGGTCGCCCTGTGCACCTCCTACGTCGGACTCACCCCGCCCACCCCGCTCGCGCCGACGGTCAAGTTGTTCCACCCCGACACCGCGGCAGTACTGGCGGAGGTGCAGTTGGCCAAGGGGGCGCTGCTCGGCGGGGTCTACGGATACCTCGACGAGCGCGACCGGGTGGTCGTCGCGGACGGCAACCGCAGGCTGTTGGCCGTCGGGCACGAACGCACGGACGCCGGCCCGTGGCGGATGACGGTCGACGTCCTGGCCGATCTCTCCCGGGCCGTCCCGGCCGGCGACGCGGTCACCGGCCTCATGCCCGCCTTCGACGGGCGGGTGTGGTTCGCCACCTCCGGCGGGGTGGTGGGGACCGTGCGGCCCGGGGGCGACGACGACGAGCTCCGCAGTCTCGCCCTGCCGGCAGGGGAGAAGATCACCAACGGGCTGACGGTCCGGCCCGGCGGCGCGTCGGTGATCACCACCCGCGCCCTCTACGAGATCGACAGCTCCGAGGACGGGACCCCCAGCGTGCGCTGGCGGCGCGGCTACGCGGTGGGGCAGGCGCGGAAACCGGGCCTGCTCGCGCACGGGTCGGGGACCACGCCCACCTACTTCGGGCCCGGTGACTCGCTCGTGGCGATCACCGACGACGCCGAGCACCCCGAGCTGATCGTCCTGCGTCGCGACGACGGGTCGCAGGTGTGCCGGATGCCCGCGTTCGCCACGACCCTGCGGCCCGACTCGGCCGCCGCCGACGGGGTCCTCATCGACGGGCCCGCGGGCACCGAGAACTCGATCATCGCGACCGGAAACGCGCTGGTGCTGGTCAACACGTACGGGTTCGAATACCCGCCGTTCGCCGTCGACGGTCCCGCGGTGCCCTCGTCGGCTCCGTACACGGGTGGGATGACCCGAATCGACGTGCGGGCCGACGGGGCCGGGGGACCGGACGGCGTCAGCGTCGGCGTCGGCGCCGGAGACGACGCGTGCTCGCGTGCGTGGACCTCGCGGGCCCGGACGGCGTCCCTGCCCAAGCTCACCACCGGCGACGGGCAGATCCACGCGCTGGCTTACGGCCCGCCCCGCGTGTTGTCCGCGCCCGGCTCGGCGACCGACCCGGGGCTCGCCTCGGCGCTCGATCAGGGGCTCGCGCAGAAGTTCGGGCCCGTCGACGTGACCTCGACCGATGTGGAGACCGGCCGCGAGGTGGCCCGCAGCTTCCTCGGCCACGCCCCGCTGGACGAGCCGATGGAGCTCACCGGCACCATCGCCTCCCGCGGCGACGCGCCCGGCGTGATGTGGCAACCCACCCTCACGCGCATGCTCCGCATCGGCCCCGCCTGACGCCGATCGCGCGACCGCTGCGGCGCACGCCCGCCCACCCGCGCACCCGCGCACCCGCCGACAAGCCGACCCTGCCGCCGACAAGAGGAAAACGCGCGGCCGCTCTCGGGCGATACACGCGAAATCCTCTTGTCGGCGGGTGGGGTCAGCCGGTGCGTGGGTCAGGCGCGCGAATCAGGCGGTGGGTGGGTCAGGCGGCGGGGGTCAGTCGGCGGGGCGGACGACCGCGACCGCGCACGGCGCTGTCTGGAGCAGGCGGCGGCTGACCGACCCGAGCAGCAATCCGGCGAATCCGCCGTGGCCACGCGAGCCGGTGACCAGCAGTGACGCCCCCGTGGCCTCGTCAGCGACCGTGACGGCGGGCTCGCCGACGACGAGGATGAGCTCGACGCTGACCTCCGGGTGGCGGGCCTCGTGCGGGGCGAGGGAGTCGAGGATGTCCTTCTCGTCCTCGGCGAGCACGCTCTCGGCCAGCTGATCGAGGTCGAACAGTGACGTGCCCGGCAATCTGGGCACCTCCACCGAGTGCACGGCGCGCAGGGTGACACCCCGGCGCTCGGCCTCGGCGAACGCGAACGCCACGGCGGGGTCACTCGCCGCCGAACCGTCGGCGGCCAGGACGACCGGGCCCCCGGTGGGGCTCTCGGGCGTCCGCGGGGTGATGACGAGGACCGGGCAGGTCGCGTGCTCGACGACGCCGGCGGAGGTCGACCCCATCGCGAAGTCCTCGCGCGCGGTGAGGCCGCGGCTGCCCACGACGATCGCCGAGGCGTCGCGGCCGACCCCGACCAGCGCGCTGACGGGACTGTCCGCGATCACCCGGTGGGTGGTCGGCACGTCGGCGGTGAGGTCGGCGAGCTGGTCGCGCATCGCGCCCTCGACGTTCGCGCGGGCGGTCTCGTCGAACGCCACGACGCGGCCCACCGCCCGGTCGGCGGAGATCACCTCGAGTGACGTGCCGTGGTCGCGGGCCCAGGCGGCCGCCCAGGCCACGGCTCTGCGGGCGTCACGCGAACCGTCGTACCCGCACACGACCGGTCCGGTGGTGGTCTCCGACATGGGTTCCTCCTGCAGGTTCGGGGGCACGCGGTCAGGGCCGCCGCGGTGCGGTGACGGCATCCGGGGTCCGGGTCCAGCCTAGTCGCAGCCCGTTGACGGTCGCCCGTGCTCCGCGGACCCCGGACGCGTGCCGGGTCGGCCGATGGGATTCCTAGAACAGAGCCCCTCGTTTTCTGGACCTGTTCCAGAAAGTGGGCTAGGGTGATGCCCATGACGACAGCAACCGAGGACCAGGGGGCAGTGCTCCGCGATGCCGGGCTGAGGGTCACTTCGCCGCGGCTGGCGGTCCTCGCCGTCGTCGCCGGTCGTCCCCACATCGCGGCGGAGGACGTCGCGACTCTCGTCAGGGAACGGCTGGGCGCGGTGTCCACGCAGACCGTCTACGACGCGCTGCGCGTGTGCACCGACGTCGGCCTCATGCGTCGCATCGAACCCGCCGGCTCCCCGGCGCTGTACGAGCGTCGGACGGGGGACAACCACCACCACCTCGTGTGCCGGAAGTGTGGGCGCATCGAGGACGTCGAATGCGCGGTCGGACACGCCCCCTGCCTCACCGCCGACCGGGACCACGGCTTCGAGATCGATGAAGCAGAGGTCAACTACTGGGGAACTTGCCCCGAATGCCAGGCAGGGCAGGCCTCGCTTGTCTGATACTGAGACCTGGACCACACCACTACTCCGCACCTTCTACTCCACACCCCATCTCGAGGAGCAACTGACGTGACCATTCATCCCGCAGACCGCGGCGTGCGCGACTTCCAGCCGAACTCCCACACCACCACCGACAGTGGCCAGCCCGTCCCGCACGACGAGTTCAGCGCCCAGGTCGGCCCGCAGGGTCCGCAGCCGATCCACGACTTCCACCTCATCGAGAAGCTCGCCCACTTCAACCGGGAGAACGTCCCGGAGCGCCTGCCCCACGCCAAGGGCTCGGGCGCGTTCGGCGAGTTCGAGACCACCGAGGACATCTCGGACATCACCTGCGCCGGCCTGTTCCAGAAGGGCGTCAAGACCCCGATGCTCGCCCGCTTCTCCACCGTCGCCGGTGAGAAGGGCAGCCCGGACACCTGGCGCGACCCGCGTGGCTTCGCCCTGAAGTTCTACACCGAAGAGGGCAACTACGACATGGTCGGCAACAACACGCCGATCTTCTTCATCCGCGATGCGATGAAGTTCCCGGACTTCATCCACTCGCAGCGCCGCAAGAACGCCTCCGGCCTGCGCAACCACGCCATGCAGTGGGACTTCTGGACCCTGAGCCCCGAGTCCACCCACCAGGTCACCTGGCTCATGGGCGACCGCGGCATCCCCAAGACCTGGCGCCACATGGACGGGTTCGGCTCGCACACCTACCAGTTCATCAACGCCGCCGGCGTCCGCCACTGGGTCAAGTTCCACTTCAAGACCAACCAGGGCATCGACTTCCTCACGCAGGCCGAGGCCGACAAGTTGGCCGGCGAGAACGCTGACTACCACCGTCAGGACCTGTTCGAGTCCATCAAGAACGGTGACTTCCCGTCCTGGGACCTTCACGTCCAGGTCATGCCGGTCGACGAGGCGGACGGGTACAAGTACAACCCCTTCGACCTCACCAAGACGTGGTCGCAGAAGGACTACCCGCTGCGCAAGGTCGGCACCATGACGCTGAACCGCAACCCGCAGAACCACCATGCGCAGATCGAGCAGGCCGCGTTCGCGCCGACCAACATCGTCAAGGGCATCGGCTTCTCGCCCGACAAGATGCTGCTCGGCCGCGTCTTCGCCTACCCGGACATCCAGCGCTACCGCATCGGCGCCAACTACCAGCAGGTGCCGGTCAACCGTCCGCTGTCTCCGGTGAACTCCTACTCCAAGGAGGGCGCCATGCAGTACGAGTTCCCGCACCCCGCGCAGGCCGAGTACCACCCCAACTCGCTGGGTGGTCCGACCGCCGACGCGTCCAAGGCGTTCGACATCGGCGCCTGGGACACCAAGGGCTCGGACATCCACCGCGGCGACGTGAGCCCGCACGCCGAGGACACCGACTCGGTCCAGGCCTCCATCCTGTACCGCGAGGTCCTCGACGACGCCGCCCGCGAGCGGCTGGCGGCCAACATCGCCGGCCACGTCTCGGCCATCGACCCGTCGGAGACCGAGCTGCTCGACCGCGTCTACGCCTACTGGGCCGCCGTCGACCAGGGCCTCTGCGAGGCCGTCAAGGCCGGCGTCGAGGCGAGCCCCCGCGGCAACCACACGCTGCAGGAGTGACACCCCGGTAGCCGGCCAGTAGCAGGCCGACATCCGCTACTCCCCCTACGGATTCGCTACTCCGATTGGACTAGCGAATCCGGGGGCGGGGTAGCGGATTTCGTGGTGTCGTCGTCGGTCAACCGGCCCTGGCCACCGCCAGCGCGTCGTGATCCGCGATGGCGCGGCACGCCCGCCGCATCAGCAGGGCGAACATCTCGTCACCCCGATCCGTCCGGGTGCCGTACATCCAGCCGAAGATCCCCAGCACCGGCGTCTGCAGCAGGCCGTAGACGTAGTCGTCCCAACAGGCGTCGGCGGAATAGTCGGTGACACCGTGACCCAGCAGGGCCCGGTGGTAGTCCGCCACGATGTCGCGCTCGGCGGCCCGCCGGTCGTCCACGGTGAGGCTCGAACCGAGGAATCCGCCCAGGTCACGCCCGGGCAGGCCCACCGCGAGCGTCTGCCAGTCGCAGGCCAGCGAGGGACGGTTCCCGGCCGGGTCCACCAGCATGTTGTCGGCCCGGTAGTCGGCGTGCAGGAGCGCGAACCGCTCGGCCCGCCCGTTGGCCCACCGGGCGATCAGCGGGGCGATCTCCGCCATGATGCGGCGCTCGTCGTCGTCGAGTCTTCCCCCGAGTTCGGAGAGGAACGCCTCCAGCGCCGGCCCGCCGAGCTCCTGGAGAGTGACGTTGTCCTCGACCGTCGGCGCCGCGAGGCCCTCGATGCTCCGGAGCGTGGGGTCGCACCAGCGTGGTCCGTGGAGTCCCGCGAGGTTGACGGCGCAGTCGCGGGCCTGGTCGATCGTCAGCCCGGCGAGCTGGTCGCCCTGGACGAGCGGGGTGACGTCGTCGAGGATGAGCGTGAACTCGCCCTCCCGCTCGCCGAGTGCGGCGAACCGGACCCGCGGGACCCGCACGGCCACGGTCGGCGCGAGGTCACGATAGAACAGCACCTCGGTCCGGTACACGCCGTGCAACAGCGGCCGCATGCCCTCGTCGGGGTTCGGCAGTTTCACGAACAGCGTCGGCGGGAGCCCGTCGCCGTCGCCGTCGACGTGGGCGAGCAGGCAGCATCCGATCTGACCGGTGCCGACCAGCTCCGTCCGCACCGACCGGACCTCGGTGCCCAGGGCCTGCGACAGCCACGGCGCGGTGACCTCCTCCGGCGTACAGACCACCTGCGGGTTCGACGCGACACTAGTCATGACGGGAGATCCTTCCGGGATTGGGCTCGAGGTGGGCGAAGCGGTCGGGGTCCCGGCGCCCGCGCCACTCGGTGAGCACCGGGGCGAGCTCGTCGGGAGTGGCACCGTGCAGGACCACCGAGTCGGCGCCGAGCGCGAGCTGGCCCTCGATCCGGTCGGCGCACTGCGCGGCGCTGCCGACGGCGGCCGTGGCGAGCCACGCGTCGGGCAGGACCTCGCGGGCGTGGCGCAGGAGGTCGAGATCGTCGGTGGCGTCGAGCGCGCCGGAATGGGAGGACAGTCGCTCGTCCGCGCGGAACGCCTCGAGCTCCGCCCGGTCCCACCCGTTCACCCGCACCAGGACATCGCCGTAGCCGGTGAGGTAGGTGGCCAATCGCCCGACGAGCTTGCGCAACCGGGCCGTCTCGTCGAGCGAGTCCTCGATGGTCGCCATCACCGACCAGATCCGCACGCCCGCGGGGTCGCGGCCGGCCTGCTCCGCGGACTCCCGGACCAGGCGGACGCAGCGCTGCACCGCCGCATCCGACATGAAGGTGTGGAGCACGACGCCGTCGGCGATCCGCCCGGCCAACCGCAGCTGGTTGTCGCCCATCGCCATCATCAGCACCGGGATGTCCTCGTCGAACGACGCGTCCTGCATCAGGTACGGGTAGCTGCCGGCCGGGCCGTCGTGACCGACCACCGCCCCGCCGCCCCACAGCGTGCGGTAGATACCGATCGCGTCCTCGAGCTGCGCCGACGTCACGTGCGGCAGGCCCATGATGTCGAAGAGCAGGGAGATGCCCCGGCCCAGTCCGAAGGCGTAGCGCCCGCCGGACATCCGGTGCAGGGTCGTCGCCATGGTCGCGGTCACCAGCGGGTGGCGGGTGTTGTGGTTGGTCGCGGCGGTGCCCACTCCGATCCGGGAGGTCGCCGCTACCGCCGCGCCCGCCATCACCGCGGCGTCCTTGAGCGCGAACCTCTCGGACAGCAGGATGGACCCCAGGCCCAGCTCCTCGGCCCGCGCGGCTTCGGCGATGAGATCCGCCGGGGAGGCGCTGTGTCCGGCCAGCCCGTAGCAGGCGAGCTCGGGCATGAGGGCGGGGGGAGCGGCAGGCGGTCGGGCGGCGTCGTCGGCCATGGGCACCTTCGGGGCGAGGGACTCCGGACGAGCCGGATGTGACACGTGTCACCCTAGCGTCGCCGGGGGCTTGGGCCGGGCGGTTCCGCGTTATGACGGCCGGCCCCGGCGTCGCGGCTAGGGACTGCCCTCGGCGGCGCTCCGGCGGCGCTCCGGGTTGAGCGCCCGGAATGGACCAGAGGGCGCGCGCAGGCCGGCAGCATCTGGCAGGGAGAGCGCGTACCCAGAGTGGAAGGGGTCGCGGCGGCCCGGCCTACAGGCCCAGGACCGCCCGCGCGATGAGGAAGTAGACGATCAACCCGGTGGCGTCGACGAACGTCGTGATGAACGGGTTGGAGAAGACGGCCGGGTCGGCGCGGACGGCCTGCGCGAGGAGCGGCATCAGACCGCCCACGGTCGCCGCGACCGTGCACAACACCAGCAGCGTCAACCCGATCACGAGTCCCAGATCGGTGCCGTAGATCAGTCCCGCGGCCAGCGCCCCGACCCCGCCGAGGACCAGACCCAGCGTGAACCCCGTCCGCACCTCCTGGGCCAGTACGCGCAGCCCATCCCGGGGACGCACGTCCCCCAGCGCCAGCGCGCGGGTCACCGTGGTGGCCGCCTGGTTTCCGGTGTTGCCGCCGGTGCCGATGATGAGCGGCACGAACAGTGACAGTGCCACCACCTGCTCGATCGTCCCCTCGAACACCTCGAGCACCTGGACGGTGAGCGCGGCGCCGAGGGCGAGGACCAGCAGCCACACCACACGCGACCGCACCAGCGATCGCACCGGGGTCGCGAGGTAGGGCGCGCGCAGCGGTTCCGCACCACCGGCGCGCGCGGTGTCCTCGGTCTCGGCGTCCTCGAGGACCCGCAGGGCGTCGTCGAAGGTGAGGATCCCGACCAGCCGGCCCTCGTCGTCGACGACCGGCATCACGATGAGGCGCTCCTCCGCTGACCTTCGCGCGGCGGTCTCGGCGGACTCGCGTGCCCGCGCGGTGATCGCGTCGTTCATCAGGTCGCGGACCGGTGTCCCCGGCTCGGCGCGCATGATCGCGCGCAGGCCCACGATCCCCACCAGGCGACGCTGGTCGTCGGTCACCGGGATGCCGTAGATCGTCTCGGCCTCGTCGATCCGCTGGCGCACACGGTCGAGGGTCTCACCGGCGGTGACGTCGGGGTGGGTGGAGATGAACTCCGGGCTCATCCGCCGACCGACCGAGCCGACCGGGTAGTCGAGCACCGCTGCGGTGAGGGCCTGCTCGTCGTGGTCGAGTTCCCGCATGAGCCGGGTGGCCACGCGCGCCGGGAGTTCGTCGATCAGCCCGGCCCGGTCGTCGGGGTCGAGGTCGGTGAAGATCTGGCTGACGCGGTCCGTGTGCAGCGCGCGGATCAGCTCGGACTGCAGCGGCGGGTCGAGGGCCTCGAAGACCACCAGCGCGGTGCCCTTGGACAGCAACCGGAACAGCACGGCCCGGTCCTTGGCGCCGCTGCGCTCGAGGACGTCGACGATCAGCCAGGGCGGCATCTCCTCGACCATGTCGGAGGCCGTGCGCAGGTCACCGCTGTCGATCAGGGAATCGATCCGTCGGGCGGCGTCGGCCGGATCACGCAGGGTCTGGTCCCGGCCGTCGCGCGCGTCACCCGGCCCGGTCATGTCCCGGTCTCCTCGGCGATGTCGTCATACGCGGTCAGCGGGTCGAGTCTGCCGTCTGCCCGGTAGGCGGCGCGGGCGAGCGTCATGGAGGCGACCGTCGTCACCACCGCCGTCGCTCCCAGGGCCACCAACGCCATGAGCAGCTGCGCCCAGGAGAACCCGGATCTCAGCTCGTGCCCGTAGGCCGAGAAGATGAACAGCATCATCCCCAGGCCGGTCGCCACGGACAGGATGTTGATCCGGGTCAGCGCGTCGCCGGCGCGGGACATGGTCACCGCGGCCACCAGGAAGCACAGCGACCCCAGCAGGGCCAGTACACCGATCACCAGGTCCGCGATCATCGAGCCCCCCATCCCCGTCACCGCTGTCCTCGGGAGAGCAACCGTGCGAGGGCGACGGTCGAGAGCACACCGATGAGCGATCCGAGCATCACCACGTCCAACGCCACCGCGGACCCCTGCCGGATCACGAACAGCACGAACAGCGCCACCGCGCAGAAATAGCTGAGATCGGCCATGACGGCACGGTTGGCATCGCCCGGTCCACGTACCGCGCGGACCGCCGCCACCACCATGCTCGCGACGACGATCACGGTCGACACGGCCAGCAGCACCGTCAACAGCGGGCTCATTCGTCTTCACCTCGCAGAACGGACAGCACCCGGTCCTCGGTCCGACCGAGCAACTCGATCATCTCCTGACGGGGCCCGCCGAGCACGACGTGGACCCACATCTCGTCGTCACCGATGACCGTCACCAGTGTCCCCGGCGTGACGGTGATCGCCCAGGCCAGGGCCGTGATCTCCACGTCGGTGCGGCAGCGCATGGGGTAGCGCACCAGCACCGGGGTGCCGATCGGTCCGGGGGTGACGGCCTCCTTGGCCAGGGCCACCGACGACAGCACGACGTTCCACAGCAACCATCCCAGGACGACCGGGGCGCGGAGTACCCGGCGGATCACGAGCGTCCCCCGATCGTCGAGTCCGTCATCGCATCGGGGCCGTCGAGCACGGCCGAGACGTACGCGTCGGTGTCGACGAGGCCGGCCACCGCCCGGTCCACCTCCGGGGCGATCGCCCCGTACCCCAGGAAGATGGCCACCGACAGGGCTGCTAGTGCGCCCCCGGGCACGAGCAGGCGCGCCGGCACGCGCGGAGACGAGCGAACGTTGTCGTCGTCATCGTCATCGTCATCGTCGCCGTGCTCGTCGACCTCCCGCTGGCGCTCGTCGCTGTCACCGTCGTCATCGCCGGGACGCGGCGCGGGTCCGCCCCACATGATGCCGCGCCACAGCCGGAGCATGGCCACGAGCCCGATGAGGGAGGAGACCAGGACGACGACGACGGTGACGACTCCCCACGCGCCGCCCGCCCCCAGTGCGGCGGTCACGACCTCGAGTTTGCCGATCAGCCCCGAGGTGGGCGGTAGTCCGACGAGGGCGGCGATGGCAAGCACCAGCAGCACCCCCAGCGGACGTTCGCGGTACCAGAGGCCCGACAGCCCACCCAGCTGTCCGCTGCGGTAGACGTGCTCGGCGGCACCGATCAGCATCACGAGCGCCCCGATGGTGACCATGTGGTGGATCATGTAGACGATCGCGCCGCCGGGGGCCTGCGCGACCGCCAGCGCGGCGAGGATGACGCCGACCCCGGACACCATCTGCCAGGCGAGGATCTCGCGGGCACCGACGGGGGACGCCGAGGCGATGGTGCCCCACAGCGCGGTCACCAGCGCCACGACCAACAGGACGCGGCCCCATGCCGGATCGAGGTCGAAGGCGGTGGCCCAGATCCGGATGACCGCGTAGAGAGCCACCTTGGTGTGCAGCGCGGAGAACAGCGCCATGACCCCGGCGGAGGTGCCGGGGTAGGCGCGGGGCAGCCACCCGTGGACGGGTACGGCGCCGGCCTTGATGCACAGGGCCATGAGCACCACGCCCAGGGCGGCGGCGACCCGGCCGTCCTCCTGTGCCGCTCCCGCGAGCACGGCGAGGTTGACGCTCCCGGCGGTGCCGTACACGAAGCCGACGCCCGCGAGCAGCAGCGTGGAGGTGAGGAGGTTGATCACGACGAACAACCGGCCCACGCCGAGGCGGCGCCACGTGCCCGTCATGGCGATGAGCGCGTACGAGGGCAGCAGCATGACCTCGACAAAGACGAAGAGGTTGAACAGGTCGCCGGTGAGCAGGGCGCCGTTGGCGCCGGCGAGCAGCAGCAGGGCCAGCGGGGCGAAGTAGCGGCTCCGGCCGAACTCCCCGGTCTGGTCACAGAACACCAGGGACATCAACGCCACCACACCGGTGGTGACCAGCATGAGCGCGGCGAACGAGTCGGAGACGAAGGGGATCGCGACGCCCGGCACGAAGCCGCCCACCGACGCGGCGATCACCGGTTCGGACCGGTGCAGTACGAGGAGCACGACCCCGGCGACCGCGGTGGCCGCCGGGACCGCCAGCGCCACGAGACGGCCGGCCTGCCGGGACGGCAGGATCGCCGTGACGGCGGCCGCCATCACGGGAATGGCTGCCAGCAGGGGCAGGAGCAGGGCGGTCACGACGCGTACTCCTCACCGGTGGGCGGGACGTTGTGGGTGTCGTCGTCGCGGCTCACCACGGCGAGCGAGAGCATGAACACGGTCACCGCGAGCGTGATGACGATCGCGGTGAGGACGAACGCCTGGGGGAGCGGGTCGGCGGACACGTCGACTGCGTTGACGTCGGCGAGTGGCTCGGCCCGCCAGGCCGCCACGCCGGCGCTGAGCAACGTGAGGTTGACCGCGTGGCTGATGAGCGCGAGACCGAACACGACACGGACCATGCCGCGCTGCATCATCAGGTAGACGCCGCCCGCGGTGAGGACGCCGATCATGATCGCGATGGTCACCGGGCGACCTCCTCGTCGGTTCCGCGACGAGTCCCCGGGGTGCCCCCGGTTACGCCGGTACCGGCCCCACCACCGGTCTTCCGCGGGCCCGACCTGCGGCGGCCGGTGTCCGGCGCGTCGGGGCCGGAGACGACCTCTGCGGGGGCGCGGCCCGCGCCGAGCGTGTTGAACGCGGTCATGACCAGTCCGAGGACGCCGGCGTAGACCCCGAGGTCGAAGATGAGGGCGCTGGAGAAATGCTGGCCCAGGAAGTACCCGTGGGCGGGCTGGAGGAACTGCCCGAGCGCGTAGCCGCCGATCCCGGTGAGTCCGGCGACAACCAGCCCCCCGCCGATGAGCGCGACCGGGGTGGAGGGTCGGCTCACGGGGCGGTCCGACTCGCGGGCCAGGTAGACCAGCGCGAATGCGCACGCCGCGACCAGGGCGGCGATGAAACCGCCGCCGGGCTCGTTGTGGCCACGCCACAGCAGCATCACGGAGACCACGGCGAGGACCGGTGTCACGCCCCGTGCGAGCAGCTTCAACGGCACGGTGTTGCGGGCGGCGTCCTCCAACGCCTCCGCGGCCGTGCCGGTGCTCTTCGCGGAACCGGGCAGGGTCTCGCGGACGGACTCGGGATCCATGGTCTGGGCGGTGGCCCGGACCGAGCCGAGGACGCCGAGGATCGCGATGCCGGCCACTCCGAGCACGGCCACCTCGCCGAAGGTGTCGAGAGCGCGGAACTCCACGAGGATCGTGTTGACGATGTTGCTCCCGCCGGTGATCTCGGGGCCGTTCTCGAGCAGGTACACGCCGATCGGGGAGCGTTCCCGGCGCCCGGTGAAGACCAGGACCCCGATGGTGGTCGTGATGCCGGTGAGGACGGCCAGCACGATGGCGGCGATGTTCCTCGGGCGCGAGGCGGCGATGAAGTCGCGGGGCAGGCGCCTCAGGACCAGCACGAACATGATGACCGTGAGCGCCTCGACCAGCAGCTGGGTCAGGCCGACGTCGGGCGCGCCGAGGCCGAAGATCTGGATGGTCACGGCGATCCCGACCGCACCCAGTAGAACCGCTGCGGACAGTCGCGAGCGCGTGACGCACAGTCCCAGCACGCCCACTGCGACCACGAGGAGCAACACGACGTCGATCGCGCTCTCGAGCCCGCCGACGCGCGGGGGGATCGAACTGCCCGTCGCCAGGGCCCATCCGCCGATCCCGACCGCGTAGACGCTCAGTACCGCCAGCAGGGCGCCGGCGTGCCGGGCGGGGGAGTCCGACGCGGTGGGACGGACCAGCGCGCGGCCGGCGCGCGTCGCCGCCGACGTCAGGCCCTCGAGGACGGAGGCGCCCGTGAAGGGGAGCAGCTCCCGGTCGAGTGCGCGGTCGATCGGCGTGCGCTTCCAGGCCAGCAGGGCACCGACGACGAGGATCAGGGCGGTGAGCCCGACCTCCAGGGTCAGCCCGTGCCACAGGACGAAGTGGGCCTCGTAGGTCAGGTCGTCGATCGTCCCGGCGGGAGCGGTGCCATAGACGACGGCGGTGCCCGGCTCGTTCGGGGGCCAGCCGAACGGCCCGGCCGCGGCCTCGGCGACCGCGGACATCGGCACGTCGAAGACCCAGACCACGAGCGCCAGCGGCAACCCGATCGCGGCGGGCAGGGCCGCGGGCAGCCAGAGCCGGACCGGCGCCTCGTGGACCCGGCCGGGGTCGGCCGCCGGCCGGGCCGGGTCGCGGTAGACGCCGAGGAAGCCGCCCAGCACGATCCGGGCGCAGTAGAGGAAGGTGAGGATCGCCCCGATCACGGCGGCGGTCAGCAGGGCGGTCACCGCCACCGTGTTCCCGCCGGCGACGTCGCCGAACGCGATGAGCATGGACTCCTTGGACACGAAGCCCAGGGTGGGCGGCACGGCGGCCATGGCGCCCGCGCCGAGCACGGTGGCGCCGAACGTCCACGGCATACGGCGCCACAGCGGGCCGAGGTCGCGGATGTCGCGGGCCCCCGCCTCGTGGTCGACCACGCCGACCAGCATGAACAGCCCGGACTTGAACAGGGCGTGGGCGACGGTGTGCAGTGCGGCGGCGGCAAGCGCCTCCTGCGTCCCCACGCCGATCGCCGCGGTGATCCACCCCAGCTGGCTCACGGTGGAGTAGGCCATGAGCTGCTTGAGGTCGGTCTTCTGCAGGGCGAACACGGCCGCCATCACGGCGGTGCCCATCCCCACGGATACGAGCAGTGCGTTCCACACCGGCACGTCGTGGAAGGCCGGGGAGAACCGCATGAACAGGAAGATCCCGGCCTTGACCACGGCCGCGGCGTGCAGGTACGCGCTCACCGGGGTCGCCGCCGCCATCGCGTCCGGCAGCCAGAAGTGGAACGGGAACTGGGCGGACTTGGTGAACGCGGCCACCGCCACGGCGACCGCGATCGCTGCGGTGAAGCCGGGGTCGGTGGACCACACGTCGTGCGCGAGGGCCTCCGAGATGGAGGTGGTGTCGGTGCGCAACCACATGGCCACGAGCGCGCCCAGCAGCACGAGGCCACCGACGACGGTCACCGTGAGGGTGCGCAGCGCGGCGGCGTAGGCGGGGCGGCCCGAGTTGGCGATCAACGCGAACGACGCCAAAGACGTGAGCTCCCAGCACACGTACAGCAGCACCATCGAGTCCGTGAGGACGAGCCCCAGCATGGAGACCGTGAACAGGGTCATGAGCTGGTAGAAGCCGTAGTGCTGTGGGCGCCGCCCGCGACCGTGTCGGCGCCCGTGCCCGTGGTCACCGCCGCCGGAGAGATACGACGACGAATAGATCAACACGATCGCGCCGATCACCAACGCGAGCATCGCGAAGAGCAGGCCCGTGGGGTCCGCGAACAGATCCAGGGTCCAGTCTCGGGCGGGCACCCAGGGGATGCGTACGACCTCGGTGGGCCTCCCCGACAGGGCCAGCGAGAGCGGCCCCAGCAGCGCGAACGCCCCCAGTAGGTAGAGCGCCGCGAGCGGCCATCCCGCGCCCCGGCCCAACCACCGTGTGAGCGGCCACGCGAGCAGGGTGGCCAGACCTGCAGCAGCGATCGCGAGGACGGGGCTCATGGCTCCTTCCTGCGCGGCAGCGGGTGGCGAGGGGTGCGAAGGTTTCCACGGAAGTTTATCAACAGCCTCGGACACCGATGCGGGGGCATGCCGAGTGACCTGCGGGAACACCGGTTCCACGGGGCTACGATCCGGCCATGACCTCCTCGGACGCCCCCTCTGAGACCTCGCCGGACACCGACATCCTGCCCGTCACCGACCCCGTCACCTCCCCTCGATCAGGCCCCCCGGACGCGCCGGACGCCCCGGGCCATGAGGTCGGCGCCGCCCGCGGGGGACCCGCGCGGCGACTACTGGGTCTGGCGCTGATCGTCCTGCCCCTCGTCCTGGCCGCGCTGTGGGCGGTGGTCGGGCCGACCCCCCAGCAGGAGGAGGCCGCTCCCGGCGCCGGCGGGCCCCTGCGTTCGGCGCTGGCGGAGGCGTCGGCCAACTCGTCGTTCACGGTCGCCGGAGCGGAGCAGTTGCGCTCCGGGACGATCGAACTCGCCGACGGCGCCGGGCAGCTGCGCGACGGCTCCGCGGAGCTGGCCACGGGCATGGAGCAGTTGCAGGCGGGGATGGGGCAGGCCGGATCCGGGGCCGAGGAGGTCGCGGGCGGCGTCCGTCAGGTCGTGGGTGCGGTCCGCGGGGTCGCCGTGATCCAGGGGCAGGTCTCCACCGCGATCGAGGACGCCCTGTCGCGGCTGCAGGGCGACGCCCCGGAGGTCGTCCAGGCGCGCAACGCCCTGACCGGGCTCCGCGACCAGCTGGCCACCCAGGGCCTCGACCAGAACACGCTGAGCAACCTCGACCAGCTCGACTCCGGCGCGGCGGAACTCGCCCGCCAACTCTCCGCCCCGGGCGCCGAGCTGCGCGACGGCGTCTACTCCGCCACCCGTGGCGCCCGCGAACTCGCCGGCGGCGCGGGCGAGCTCGCCACCGGAGCCGACACGCTCCGCGACGGTGCGGCCAGCGTCGCCGACTCCGCCGGCCGCACCCAGGAGTCCATCGGCAAGACCGGGCGGGCCCTGGCCGTCGAGCAGGGCGACGCCGGGCTGGAGGCCGCCGCGGCCGCCGACGACTCCGAGCGCCGCACCTCCGCCGGGATCCTCGGCGTCGCCGCCGCAGCGATGCTCGGAGCACTGCTCGTCCAGCTCGTCCGCCGGCCCGGCTCGTCGATCGCCGAGTCGGTTCTCGCGCTGACCCTGCTCACCGCGGGCCTGTCCGCGTGGGCGCTGGCCACCGTCGACGGCCCCACCGCGGGCGGGGCGACCGCCGCCGTGGCTCTCGTCGCCCTCGTCGTCGTCGCCTCCTCCGCCCTGTGGCGCGCCCTCGTCGCGGTGCTCGGCCCGTGGCCCGGTCGGATCACGGCGGTGATCCTCGCCGCCGCGTCGGCCGGCGCGGCGTGGTGGGTGTGGGTCGCCGGCGGCGCGCCCGCGGCGATCGTCACCGTCACCTCGGCGACCACGACCGGGCAGGCCACCGCGGCGCTCGACGCCGTGCTCCTGTCCGGGCCCGCCTCCGTCGCGTGGACCGGTGCGGCGGTCCTGCTGGCGGTCGCGGTGTTCTCGCTCCTGGCGGTGAACGTCGCCGGGCGGCCCCGCGCCCGCCGGTAGACGTCGCGCCGAGGCGGACCCGCTCCCGCCGCAACGAGAAGAGCGTTCCGCACGCCTCCCTCTCGGGAAACGTGTGCGGAACGCTCTTCGGGATGAAGGGGTCGCGCGAGGTCAGTCGGCCAGGCCGACGACCTCGTGTTCGTCGGAGGGCTCGTCGGTGATCGCGTCCACGCCGCCGTCGGTGAGCATGGGGACGCTGAAGACGAACTCGGGGATCGCGAAGGCGTCGACCAGCGTGCGCGCCCGGCCGGCCAACTTGGTGCAGAGACGGTTGCGGGCCGCGGTGGCCGCCTTCGTCCGCTCGGTCGTCAGACGGTTGTGCTCGAGGAACCAGCCCTTGTCGCCGTCCACGATGTCGAGCACGTACAGGTCGCACAACATCCCGAGGACCTCCCTGGCCTCCGGGTCCTCGCAGGCCTCCACGGCCTCGGCGAAGCGGGCGAACACCCAGCTGTCCATGTGGGCGCGACCGGCCTGCAGGAGATGATCCTGCGCCGAGTTGAAGACCTTGAACGCCGCCGAACCGTCCTGGCCCTGCGCCTTGCGCAGCCGGCGCGCGACCGTCTCCAGCAGGTGCTCCTCGCGGTCGACGAGGAGCTGGAGCTGGTTGCCGCGGTCGAGCAGGTCGGTGTGCTCGCGGTCGGTCACGGCGTCGACGAGCTTCTGCCACAGGGTGGAGGCGCGGGCCTTCTCCTGCACCACGTCGACGGCCGTGCTCAGGGCGAACGCGACGGTCTCGCGCTGGTCCATGTCGCCGAAGTCCGCGGCGTAGGAGCTCAGGAGCTCCTTGCCCACCAACTGGGTGAGCACCACGTTGTCGCCCTCGAAGGTGGAGAAGACGTCGCAGTCCTTGCGCATCTCCGTGAGCAGGTTCTCCGCCATGTAGCCGGCGCCGCCGCAGGCCAGGCGGGCCTCGATGATCGTGTCGTTGGCGAACGCCGTGACCGAGGCCTTGATGCCCGCGGCGTGGGTCTCCATCTCGCGGCGACGGACCTCGTCGAAGGCCTCCGGGTTCTTCTCGAACTCGTCCAGTTCGAGAATGATCGCGTTCTGGGCGCATGCGTAGGCATACGCGCGGGCGACCCGCGGCATGAGCCGGCGCTGGTGCTCCCGGTACTCCAACAGCGGGATGCCCTTGCCGGTCTCCGGGTGGTCGAACTGCCGGCGGACCAGCGAGTACCGCACGGCCAGCGTCAGCGCGGTGCGCGCGGACGCGCCCGCCGCCGCTCCCACCGACACCCGACCGCGGATGAGCGTGCCGAGCATGGTGAAGAATCGGGCGCCCACCGAATCGATGGGGGAGGAGTACTCCCCGTCGGCGTCGACGGCGCCGAAGCGGTTGAGCAGTGCCTCCCGCGGGACCCGCACGTCGTCGAACCAGATCTTGCCGTTGTCCACGCCCGCGAGGCCGCCCTTGGGGCCGTGGTCGGAGGTGCGCACCCCCGGCAGGTCGTTACCGGCCTCGTCGCGGATCGGCACGAGCAGGCAGTGGACACCGTGGCGGAGCTCCGAACCGTCGTCGGCCGTGGTAACCAGCTGGGCGAACACGGCGGCCATCCGGCCGTCGCGGGCGGCGTTGCCGATGTAGGCCTTCTCCGCGCTGGGCGTGGGGGTGTTGACGACGAACTCGCCGGTCTCACGATCGAACGTCGCGGTCGTCTCCAGGTTCTGCACGTCCGAGCCGCCGCCGACCTCGGTCATGGCGAAGCAGCCGAGCAGGTCCAGGGACATGACGTCCGGTAGGTACTTCTTACGGGTCTCGGAGTCGCCGAGGTTGGCGATCGCGCCGCCGAACAGGCCCCACTGGACGCCGGCCTTGACCATGAGGGACAGGTCGAGGTGGCCGAGCATCTCGAAGGACGTCAACGCCCCGCCGGTGTCGCCGGTCCCACCGTCCTCCTCGCGGAACCCCAGCTTGGGCATCCCGGAGTCGGCCAGGCGCTGGAGCTGCGCCAGTACATGGTCGCGATGCTCCTCCATGCCCAGCCCGATCGGGTTGAGCATGTCCGGGGTCATGGCCTCGCGCGTGAACTCGCGGGCATCGGCCCAGGTCCCGTCGAGGACCTTCTGCAGCGAGGCCGCGAGGACCGCGTCCCCCGCCCCGGTGGTGGTGATGCGGCCGTAGTTCGGGTGCACGGCCGGGCCGGTCCCGGGTGCACTGTCCCCTGCGGCGGCGGCGTTCTGGACGTCGGTCTCGGAGGTCATGACACGATTCTACGGAGAGTCCGCGCCGCTGTGCACCGGAAGAGCGGCCCCACGTCGGCGGCACCACGGCAGGGGGAACCCGAGGGCACGGCACGAAATGGCCGAGGGCACGAAAAGACCGAGGGCCCGGATCACCGACGTGATCCGGGCCCTCGCATTGTCGGGGTGGCGGGATTTGAACCCACGGCCTCTTCGTCCCGAACGAAGCGCGCTACCAAGCTGCGCCACACCCCGGTCGACAACGAGGGATACTCTAGCGCCCCGCCGCCGGAATCGCGAAACCGGGTCAGGCCGGCAGGGGCACCTTCACCCGTTGCGGGGTCACCGGGACCTCGGATCCCTCGCCGCCACCACCGGGGGCGGCGACCAGTTCCAGCAGGGTCGCCTCCGGGCGGCAGAACGTCCGCACCGGTACGAACGGGGAGGTGCCCAGGCCGGCGGAGACGTGCAACACCAGGTTCCGGCCCCACGCGGACAGACCCTGGGCCCGCGAGCGGTCGATGCCGCAGTTGGTGACGATCGCGCCGGTGGGGAGGCAGAGTTGACCACCGTGGGTGTGCCCCGCGAGCGCGAGGTCGTACCCGTCGGCGTCGAACCGGTCCAGCACGCGTGGCTCCGGGGAGTGCAGCAACCCGATCCGCAGGTCGAAGGCGGGCCCGGCGGGTCCGGCGATCTCGTTGTAGTGGTCCCGTCCGATGTGGGGGTCGTCGACACCGGCGACGAGCACGCTACGGCCGTCGACCGCGATCTCGGCGCGCTGGTGGGTGGCGTCGACCCAGCCCCGCTCGGTGAAGGCGGCCCTGAGATCCCGCCACGGCAACGGGACGGCCGAGTGTTTCTGGCGGCCTATCCCGATGTACGGCAGCGGGCTCTTGGGGACCGGGGCGTAGTAGTCGTTGGAGCCGAACACGAACGCCCCGGGCCGGTCGAGCAGTGGCCCGAGGGCCTGGACCACGGAGGGCACCGCCCGGGCGTCGGAGAGGTTGTCACCGGTGTTGACGACCAGGTCGGGCTCCAACTCCGCCAGCGAGTTGACGAACTGCTGCTTACGCTTCTGGCCGGGCATCATGTGCAGGTCCGAGACGTGGAGGATCGTCAGGGGCCGCGAGCCGGGCGCGAGCAGCGGCAGGGAGTGGCGGCGCAGCGTGAAGGCGTTGCGCTCCCAGCCCGTGGCGTACACGGTTCCCGCCACGACCGCCCCGGCGAGGACGGCCGCCGCGCGGGCGGGGGAGGTCGTCGAAACCCGGGTCTTGCGTGAAGGGCGTGACATCAGTCCAGACTACCGACGCCGGGCGGGGTCACCGCGGCGGCGAGATGGTGATGGGGGCCAGGCCCGGCACGTTGAGCACGATGGGTTCGTCCCCGACCGGCGCCCCCGGGCCGGAGGCGCCCTGCCCCGGCGCGCCGGTGCCCCCGCCCCCGCCGCCGCCCGATCCGTCGGAGACGCGGAGGGTGAGCTGGGACCCGGGGATGCCGGTGCTGCCGTCGACGCCGATGACGGTGCCGTACGGACGGCCGGTGCCGGAGACGAACTGCGTGTTGACGACGAACCCGGCGTTGGTGAGTAGCGACGTCGCGGCGGATTGGCTCATGCCCGCGACGTCCGGGGCGGCGGCCCCGCTGGTCCCGGCCTGGTAGGCGGGATCGGGTGCGGGCAGTCGGAGCGGGCCGTAGATGTCGGCGATCGGGGAGAAGGCCGAGAACCAGGTCTGTGCCGGCTCGAGGCCACCGAAGAGGTTGCCGTACGAGCACTGGCGCAGGGGGCTGGTACACAGCTCGGTGGTGGTGGTGCCGTCGTTGAACGCGTAGACGGCCGCCGCGTAGTTGTTGGTGAAGCCCAGGAAGGCGGAGGACCGGTTGGCCTCGGATGTGCCCGTCTTGCCGGACATCGGCAGGCTCCACCCGGCGCCCGATGCGGCGCCGGCCGCCGTGCCGGCGCCCACGTGGTCCTTGGACATGGCGACGGCGAGGGTGTCGGCGAGCCCTTCCTCGACGACCTGCTCGCACTCCGGCTCGTTCAGCTCGACGGGTGCGCCGGTGCGGTCGGTGATCGACTCGATGGGACTGGGGGGACACCAGACGCCGCCGGAGGCGATGGTGGCGCCGACGTTGGACAGTTCCAGCGCGTTGACGGCGGTGGGCCCGAGGGTGAACGAGCCGAGGTTGTTCTTCTTGACGAATTCGCTGATCGAGTCGCCTCCGGGCGCGGTGCCCTTGCGGTCGTAGGAACGCATGCCGAGGCGGACCGCCATGTCGACGGTGGGCGAGACGCCCACGTCCTTGATGAGATTCACGAACGTCGTGTTGGGCGACTGCGCGAGGGCGTCGGTCACGGACAAGGAAGAGGGGTACGAGCCGGCGTTCTCCACGCAGTACTGTGCGGGCGGGCACCCGGCGGCGCCACCGGCGCCGAGTCCGGAGACCTGGACGCGACGCGGCACCGGGAGGCTCGTGTTGGTTCCCATGCCCTTCTCCATGGCGGCGGCGACGGTGAAGACCTTGAAGACCGAGCCCCCGCCGTCACCGACCAGCGAGAACGGCTGCGGTTGCACGGTCTGGCTGTCGCCCAGTTCGAGTCCGTACTGGCGGCTGGAGGCCATCGCGACGACCTTGTGGGCGTCCTTGCCGGGCCGGACGACACTCATCACCTCGGCCACGCCCTGGGCGGTCGGGTTGCCGTACGTGTCGACCGAGCGCTGGACGTTGGACTGGACGGTCTCGTCGAGGGTGGTGCGGATCGTGTACCCGCCCTGCTCCACCATGTCCCGACTCAGGCCGTTCTCCTCGAGGTACTGGAGGACGTAGTCGCAGAAGAATCCGCTGTCACCGGCGGTGATGCATCCCCGGGGCAGCGGGTTCGGTCGCTCGAGCACACCCAGCGGTTCGGCCGCGTAGGCCTCGCCCTCGGCCGGGGTGATGGCGCCGGTCTGGACCATCGTGTCGATGACGGTGTTGCGGCGCTGCGTGGTGCCCTCGGGGTTGGTGTACGGGTCGAACCGACTGGTGGACTGCACCATGCCCGCGAGCATCGCCGCCTGGGGGACGCTGAGGTCGCGGGCGTCGACGCCGAAGTAGGTCTGCGCGGCGGTCTGGACGCCGAACGTGCCGTTGCCGAACGAGATCAGGTTGAGGTACTTGGTGAGGATCTCGTCCTTGCTCAACTCCCCGTCGAGGGTGAGCGCCATCCGGATCTCTTTGATCTTGCGCGCGGGCGTGGTCTCGACCGCGGCGCGACGCTCCGCGTCGTTCTCGGCGGAGACGAGGAACTGGTAGTTCTTGACCAGCTGCTGGTCGATCGTCGACGCGCCCTGCTCGACCTCGCCGGAGGTGGCGTTGGTCAGGGCCGCGCGGACGGTGCCTCGCCAGTCGACGCCGTTGTGGTCCGCGAACCGGCGGTCCTCGATGGCGATGATCGCCAGCTTCATCTGCTGCGAGATCTCCTCGCTGGGCACCGGCACGCGCTGCTGGTCGTACAGCCACGCGATGGGGGCGCCGGCCGAGTCGGTCACCGTGGAGATCGACGGCAGGTCACCCTTGATGAGGTCCGCGGACGTCCCGGCCAACGTGTCGGCCATCTTGTTGGATGCCAGCCCCGCTGCCCCCGCGATCGGGAACAGGGACCCCGCCGTGACCACCCCGGCGGCGACACACGTCGCGACCAGCTTTCCCAGCGAACTCATAGCCGACACACGCACAGGGTACGTGACCACCCCTCCGGGACCACCCGTCGCGCGGCGATCATGTGTCGACTCTTTACTTCTGTTGTGTGACTGCGGTAACAATATGGGGGAACGCGGGACGGATCGGACCGGAATGGGATCGCGATACACGGATCCCAGGTGCGAACGCCCGCCGACACAGTGAGTCCGCCGCGTCGGGCGGGCTCAGAAGGCCGGAGACGAGCGCGGTGAACCCGTCCACGACTCCACTCACGCTAGGGGTATTTCGATGACGTCCACCCTCCCCGGGACCACCCACTCCTCCGACCACGGGGTCCGCCCCGGTGCCGGCAACCCCCTCGGCTCCGAGGAGATCATCATCGGGGAGGGTCGCCAGGAATGGGTGGCCCAGGCCCGGTGCAAGGACATCGATCCGGACGAGCTGTTCGTCCGCGGCGCGGCGCAGCGTAAGGCCGCGTCCATCTGCCGGCACTGCCCGGTCCTGCTGCAGTGCCGGGCCGACGCACTCGACAACCGCGTCGAGTTCGGTGTCTGGGGCGGTATGACCGAGCGTCAGCGCCGCGCCCTGCTCAAGCAGCACCCCGAGGTCCGTTCCTGGGCAGACTTCTTCGCGCAGCAGATCGAGCGGCACACCGCGGTCTACTGAGTCCAGAGGTCTACTGAGTCCTGAGGTCCACCGAGTCCTGGCGAGTCGAGGCCCGGACACCTCGAGCGCGGCCCGCGGCACCCGCCGCGGGCCGCGCTCGTATCCGTCAGCCGCAGAGTTGGTCGCCCACCGACCGCAGTGCCTCCAGGTTGGAGATCTCGAACGGCAGTGAGGGCACGCCGACGATCCGCACGTCCGGGTGGGTGTCGGTGAACGACTCGAGCAGTCGGACCTCCTGCTTGGCGGTGCCCGCCCGGTCGGCGTGGATGCGCAGCACCGCCTCGGCCTCCGGGTTCTCCCCGGCCAGGCGGTCGGCGGCCGCGCAGGCCTGTTCGGCGCTCAGGTCGGTCAGTCGCGGATGGGTGCGGTTGACCACGACCCCCGCCAGCGGCATCTTCTCCTCGGACAGGCGCTCGGCGAAGAACGCGGCCTCGCGCAGGGCGGGCCGCTCCGCGGAGGAGACCACCAGGAACTCCGTGCCCTTGCGGCGCAGGATCGCCTGGGTCCGGGACGCGCGGGTGGAGAACCCGCCGAACGTGGAGTCCAGCGCCACCACCATCTCGGAGGCGTCCTTGAGCATCGAGGACCCCACCACCGTGGACACGCCGCGCATCGCGGTGCTCATCGCGCCGGTCACCAGGCGTCCGACCCCGCGGCCGGGCGTGGAGAGCAACCGCATGAGCCGACTGTCGAGGAACGCGCCGAGGCGGCGCGGTGCGTCGAGGAAGTCCAGTGCGTTGCGCGACGGGGGAGTGTCGACGACGACGAGGTCCCACGCGGAGTCGTCGAGGAGTTGCCCCAACTTCTCCATGGCCATGTACTCCTGAGTCCCCGCGAAGGAGGTGACCATCGTCTTGTAGAAGCGGTTGTCCAGGATGTCCCGGGCCTTGGCCTCCGTGGTGTTGGCCACCACCAGTTCGTCGAACGTGCGGCGCATGTCCAGCATCATCGCGTGCAGTGACCCGCCGGCGGCGGATTTCTCCTGCCCGAGGTCCACGGGGGAGGGTTCGTTGGACAACTCGTCGATGCCGAGGGCCTGCGCGAGGCGACGGGCCGGGTCGATGGTCAACACGACCGTGTCGCGGCCGAGTTCGGCGGCCCGCAGGGCGACCGCCGCGGCGGTGGTCGTCTTGCCCACGCCGCCGGCGCCGGTGCACACCACCACCCGGGTGGCGGGGTCGGTGAGCATGGCGGTGATGTCGAGGCGGCGTGTCATGTCAGTGGACTCCCTGGTCGACGAGGGCGGAGGCGAGGTCGTAGAGGTCCGCGACCTCCACCCCGTTGGGCAGCGCCGGTAGTACGAGGGTGGGGCAGGCGGCGGAGGTGAGCGTCTCGCCGGCGCGGAGTTGGCCGCGGGCCACGCGGGCGTGCTCGATCGCCTGTACCAGCAGACCCTGCAGTCCCTCGTCGTCGACCTCCACGCCGGTCGCGTCGAGGCCGTCCGCGACCGCCTCGGCGTCGATGTCCTCCTCGGCGATCCGCCGCAGCGCCTCGTCGTCGAGGTGACGGGTCTCGGCGCGGTTGATGATCACCTGCCCGACCCGCAGTCCGTGGCTCTTGAGTTCGGCGATCGCCTCGATGGTCTCCTGCACCGGCAGTGACTCCAACAGCGTCACCAGGTGCACGACCGTGCGGGTGGAGTGGACCAGCTCGGCCACGGCCTCCGCCTGGCGACGGATGGGCCCGCCCCCGCCGGCGAGGTCGGCCATCGCGGTGGTGACGTCGAGGAACTTGCCGATCCGGCCCGTGGGCGGGGCGTCGACCACCACGGCGTCGTAGACGACCTCACGCTTGGCGTGCTCGCGCGCGACGACCTCATAGATCTTGCCGGTGAGCAGGACGTCCTTGAGTCCGGGCGCGATCGTGGTCGCGAACTCGATCGCACCGACCGACTTCATCACCTTGCCCACCACCCCGAGGCGGTAGAAGGTGTCGAGGTAGTCGAGCATCGCGGCCTCGATGTCGATCGCCAGCGCGAACACCTTGCCGCCGCCGTCGACCCTGGCCACGAGTTCCTCGCGGTAGGGCAGGGGGGCGCGGTCGAAGATCCGGGCGATGCCCTGACGTTCCTCCACCTCCACCAGCAGGACCCGCTTACCGGTGGAGGCCAGCGCCAGTGCGAGGGAGGTGGCGACGGTCGTCTTGCCGGTGCCGCCCTTCCCCGAGACGTAGTGCAACTCGGCCCGTTCGGAGCTGTCGGACCACCCGGTGGACAGCTCGTCGGCGATGGTCGATCGTGTCGACCGCGTACCTGGACTCATCGTGGACGGCATGCGTTCCACACTAAGCGCTCACACCACCGCGCGCGGGGCGCTCGTGACTTACCTAGAGTGGGGCACATGAGCGAATCCACTGGAGCAGCCCGGTTCGAGTACGTGACGGTCCCGCTGCTGACGCACGCCACCAAGCAGATCCTCGACCAGTGGGGAGGCGACGGCTGGGAGCTGGTCTCCGTTCTGCCCGGACCCACGGGTGAGCAGCATGTCGCCTACATGAAGCGACAGCTCTGATGTCGGAGACCGAGACCGCCGGTTATTGGACCCGCAAGCTCGACCAGCTGGGTCTGGAGCTGCCGACGGTCGTCCCGCCGGTCGCCAACTACGTCCCGGCAGTACGGACCGGCGCGTTCGTCTACACCTCCGGGCAGTTGCCCATGGTCGACGGCGCCCTGGCGGCCACGGGCAAGGTGGGGGCCGAGGTCACCGCCGAGCAGGCCGCCGAGCTGGCCCGCACCTGCGCCCTCAACGCGCTGGCGGCCGTCGACGGGCTCGTCGGGATCGATTCGGTGGTGAAGGTCGTCAAGGTGGTCGGGTTCGTCGCCTCCGCGCCCGGCTTCAGCGGGCAGCCGGGTGTCCTCAACGGCGCCTCCGACGTGCTCGGTGAGATCTTCGGCGACGCCGGCGTCCACGCCCGGTCGGCGGTCGGCGTGTCCGAGCTGCCGCTGAACGCGCCCGTCGAGGTCGAGCTCGTGGTCGAGGTCGAGGGATAGCCGCGATGTCCGCAGGCCTGGCCCCGATCACTTTCCCGGCGTACGAGACCCTCCGGCCCGTCACGGAGCTGTCCGGGGTCATCCTCTGCGACAACCCCTCCGAGATGACCTTCGAGGGGACCAACACCGTCGTCCTGCGGGCCCCGGGGTCGCACACCTGCGTGGTGGTGGACCCCGGGCCCGACGACCTCGCGCACGCCGAGCGGATCGCGGCCATCGTGGGAGAGATCGAGCTCGTCGTCGTCACCCATCGTCACGGCGACCACACCGACGGCATCGATCACCTGCGCGGATTCACCTCCGCCCCCGTCAGGGCCGTGGAGGAACGGTTCTGCCGGGACGCCGCGCCGTTGGTGACGGGCGGTGACGACGACGAGGTGATCCACGCCGCCGGCCTGGACATCATCGTGCTCGGCACCCCGGGGCACACTGCCGACTCGATCAGTCTCGAGGTGCGGGCCGCGGGCACCGGGTTCACTGCTCCGCCGGACTGCGTGGTCCTCGGGGACACGATCCTCGGCCGGGATTCGACGGTGCTGGACTCGACCGACGGTGATCTCGGCGACTACCTGGGCAGCATGGATCTCCTCGCGGCGCGGGCCGACGGGGTGATCGGCATCCCGGGGCACGGGCCCGACGTGGAGAACACCGGCCGCGCGGCCCAGGTACTCGGTCGGCACCGGCGCGATCGGCTCGACCAGATCATCGCCGCCCGGGCCGAGTTGGGGCGCGACGCCTCGGCCGAGGCGATCACGCAGCACATCTACCGCGACGTGACGCCGTTCCTGCTCAAGGTGGCCGAGCAGTCCACCAAGGTCGCGCTGCGCTACCTCGACCGCCTGGATACAGGGGGCACGGAGGGCACGGGTAGCGCGGCCAACGCCTGACCCGCCCGCGCCGCCTGACCCGCCCGCCCCGCCCGACCATTCGCGAAAATCGGCTAGTCCGAATAGGGATCGGCTAGTCGAATTGGAGTCGCCGATCCGGATTCCGGCTAGCGGATTTGGGTGGGGCGCGGGGACGCGGGGGAGGTTGTCCACAGGGAGGATTTCTCCACAGGCGGCCTGCATATCGCGGGTTACAGCGGGAGTGCGCGTGTCGGCGTGGGCGAGACTGCCGAACATGGGTGCATCAAAGACAGACGACCACGACAGTCCCTTTCTTTCGACGTTCGCGCAGCTCGCCCGCAGCGGCCTGGACCACGATGAGATCAACAGGCGGATCGGCGCCGGAACGCTACGGCGGGTGCGGTCCGGCGTCTACGCCCACGAGCCGGAGGAGGCGCCCGCCGGGAGCGGGCCCGATTACGTCCGCAGGGAGCGGGAGTTCCTCGAACGAACTCGGGCGGCCGCGCTCGCGGTGGAACCCGGGACGGTGATGTCGCACGGTTCCGCCCTCGCGCTCTACGGGCTGCCGCTCCACGGGATCTCCTTGGACCGGCCCACCGCCACCCGGCCACGCGAGGGCGGCGGAACGCGGCGCAGTTCGGCGCTCGTGTGCTTCACCCTGCCCGTGGAGGGGGCGACCAGACTCGTCGACGGCATCCAGTTGACCTCTCCCGCCAGGACGATCATCGACGTCGCACGGACGGTGAGCCTGGAGAGCGGCGTTGCTGCTGCCGACCAGGCCATCCGCCGAGGCATGCTGTCGCGCCCAGAACTCCAGGACGAGGCGGGTCTGGCGAAGGGGCGCACGGGTGTCGGGCGCGCGCGGGCGCTGCCGGAGCTGACATGCGGGTTGGCGGAATCGGTTCTGGAATCGTTGATACGGCTGATCTTGGTGTTCGCGGGTCTCCCGCAGCCCGAGATGCAGGTGTGGCTGTCGGGCCGGAGCGGCAAGCGGTTCCGCGTGGACTTCTACTGGCGAGAATGGAGGCTCATCGGCGAGGCGGACGGCTTCGGCAAATACGGGAACAGCCCGCAGGAGATACGGGAAGCACAGAGCCGTGAACGCCAGAGGCAGCGCGATCTGGAAGATGCCGGCTACGTGGTGATTCGCTGGGTATGGGATGACCTGCGGCGTCCGGACGTGATCGTCCGGCGGGTGAAGGACGCGATGCGTCGGCAGGAGCAACTCGGACTTGGCCGCGCGGCGTGAAAGCGTCGCCCGCCGGCAACCAAGAATCCGCTACTCGGAATAGGGATCGGCTGGTCGGATTGGACTAGCGGATCCCTATTCCGGGTAGCGGATTTCGGGGCTGGGGCGGGGGCTGGGTCTGCAGCCGGGGCCGGGGCCGGGGCTGGGGAGTCAGCGGGCGCGGCGGGCCAGCCGCTCGGTGTCGGAGATGATGACGCTCTTGCCCTCGAGCCGCAGCCAGCCGCGGTGCGCGAACTCGGCCAGCGCCTTGTTCACCGTCTCGCGGGAGGCGCCGACGAGCTGGGCGATCTCCTCCTGCGTGAGGTCGTGCGTCACGCGGATGTTGCCGCCCTCCTGCGTGCCGAAGCGCTGCGCGAGCTGCAGCAGGGCCTTGGCCACGCGGCCGGGCACGTCGGTGAAGATGAGGTCGGCGAGGTTGTTGTTGGTGCGGCGCAGGCGGCGGGCCAGCACGCGCAGCAGCTGGTCGGAGATCTCCGGACGCTCGGCGATCCAGCGCTTGAGGGCCGAGCGGTCCATGGACTGCACAGACACGTCGGTGACACACACGGCCGACGAGGTGCGCGGGCCGGGGTCGAAGATGGAGAGCTCGCCGAACATGTCGGACGGCCCGAGGATGGAGAGCAGGTTCTCGCGACCGTCGGGGGCCTTCCGGGAGAGCTTCACCTTGCCGGAGGTGACGATGTACAGGCTGTCGCCCTGCTCGCCCTCGCGGATGATCACGTCACCCTTCGAGTACTCCTCGCTGGTCAGGTCGGAACGCAGGGCGGAGACCGCCGCCGGCTCCACGCCCTGGAAGATTCCGGCTCTGGTGAGGACGTCGTCGGCAGACTGGTCCGTGCGGCGATCAATCGTCACAGTCTGTGACCCTCCGTTCGGGCGCGGACATGCGTGTCCGTGCCATGGCGTGCGTGTGGCGAAAACCACTGTAGTCGTAAGCGCGTCGGTGGTGGTGGCGACGCGCGATCAGCGGGATGGTTCAGACGTCGATCTGTTCGGGTTCGTCGAGGATCGCGTTCTCGAAACGGTCCATGAGTAGTGCGAATCCGGCGAGGAGGACCGGCACCAGGACGACGAGGATTCCCTGCATCTGTCCGATTATCCACCCCCGGACCGCGGGACGCACACGCACCCGGGGCGGCGGTTCCGCGCCGTCGGGGCGCCGAGCCGTAATGTGGACTCATGCCCGACCCAGCTCCAGCCGTGAAGCGCCGCAGACGAGGGGTGGCCGCGAGGGGGGTGGAGACCGACCTCGGGCGCACCCGGCGCGCGAGACGCATGCTCCGCGCCCTCGAGGAGGCGTTCCCGCACGTCTACTGCGAGCTCGACTTCACCAACCCGCTGGAACTGAGCGTGGCGACGATCCTGTCCGCCCAGTGCACGGACAAGCGGGTCAACGAGGTCACGCCGGCACTGTTCGCGCGCTACCGGACCGCCGCCGACTACGCGGGGGCGGACCGGGAGGAGCTGGAGGAGTTCATCCGGCCGACGGGCTTCTACCGCAACAAGGCGCGGAGCATCCAGGGCCTGGGCGCGGCGCTCGTGGAGAGGTACGACGGCGAGGTGCCGCAGCGGCTCGAGGACCTGGTCACCCTCCCGGGATTCGGACGGAAGACGGCCAACGTGGTGTTGGGCAACGCATTCGGGATCCCGGGTCTGCCGGTCGACACCCACTTCATCCGGTTGGTGAACCGCTGGAAGTGGACCGAGGCCACGGACGCCGTCCGCATCGAGCGCGAGGTGTCGCGCATGCTGCCGCGGGCCTCCTGGACCGACGCGAGCCACCGGATCATCTTCCACGGTCGCCGGGTGTGCCACGCCCGGACCGCGGCCTGTGGGGCGTGTGTGCTGGCCGACGACTGCCCGTCCGCGGGCGAGGCCGGCCCGCTCGACCCGGTCGCCGCCGCCCGCCTCGTGGCGGGACCCGAGCGCGACCACCTGCTGGAACTGGTCGGACTGGGGGACCACGCGTGAGCGCCTCAGCCCGGTGGTCGCTGGTCGCTCTCGTGGCGATGATCGGCGTCGTCGTCGCACTTCTCTCCACGTTCGGTGATACCGACGACGGGTCCGGCGACCCGACCGCCGCCCCCACAGCACCTCCCGTGGGCGCCCCGCCCGCAGACGAGCCGCGCACCGTCGTGGACCCCGCGGTCCGCGCCGAGGCCGGGCTCCCCGCCTGCCGCGACAGCGCCGTGCCCGCCACCACCGCCGGCCCCGTCGCCGGACTGATGGTGCGCTGCATGGACGACGGCTCCACCACCACGCTCGGCAAGATCCAGGCCGGCACGCCCATGGTGGTCAACATGTGGGCCTACTGGTGCGAACCGTGCCGCCGTGAGCTGCCCGCCATCCGTGACGCCCAGGCCACCCTCGGTGACGAGGTGCGGGTGGTGCTCTCGCACACGGACCCGTCCGAGACCAAGGGTTTCGACACCCTCGCCGCGCTGGGCATCGAGGAACTGATCTCGGTCTCCGACCAGGAGGAGGAGCTGCCGGCCGTGCTCGGCGCGCCACCCGTCCTGCCGCTGACGCTCTTCGTCCGCGCCGACGGGACGATCGCGCACGTGCTGGTCGAGCCCATGGACAGCGAGCAGGACGTGCTGGACGCCGTCGCCGAACACCTGGGAGTGACCGCGTGAGCAACCCCGCGAACGGGCCCGTGCCCCGGCCCGGCGACGTCACCGGCGTCCCGCACCCCGCTTGGATGGACCCCCTCATGACGGCGTGCACCGACGGCAGCTTCGACGGGTTGCTGCCGAGACGGCGCCCGCCCGAGGACCGCGGTCCCAACGAGGTCGGCCGGCCGCACCGCGACGCCGCCGTCCTGGTGCTGTTCTCCGGCTCGGAGGACGCGCCCGGCCCCCAGCCGCCCGCCGATGCCCGCGTCTTGCTCACCCACCGGGCCCCCACGCTGCGCAGCCACTCGGGTCAGATCTCGTTCCCCGGCGGCGGCGTCGACGACACGGACAGCGGCCCGGTGGAGGCCGCACTGCGTGAGGCGTGGGAGGAGACCGGCCTCGACCCCGACGGGGTGGACGTGCTCGCGGTGCTCCCCGAGCTGTACATCCCGGTCTCGAACTACTCCGTCGCACCGGTGCTCGGATACTGGCGGGAGCCGATGGAGGTCGACGTCGTGGACCCGGCGGAGACCGCGCGCGTGATGACCGTGCCGGTCGACGAGCTGCTCGATCCCGCCAACCGATTCCTGCTCCGGCACACCACCGGGTGGACCGGCCCGGCGTTCCAGCACGACGACCTCGTCGTGTGGGGCTTCACCGCCGGCATCCTCGCCGCGATGTTCCACTCCGCCGGATGGGAGCTGGACTGGGACACGTCCGACATCCGGGACCTCGAGAAGACCCTGGCCGCGTCCGCGAACGGGGAGCAGCACCGCATGTCGGCCGAGGAGGCCCGCCGCGAATCCGCGGACCCACTGGCCGATCGCACCGTCGCCGGCGTCCCCGGGCTGAGTGCGCGCACCGCCGCCGGCGCCGTCGCCGGTGGCACGGCCCCCGACGGCGGGCTGGCCGGGGACGGCGAGCAGCCCGCCGACGGCGAGGAGTCGCTCGACCTGCCCGCGGACAATCCTCGGAGGGGGTACCGGTGACGGGCTCGCAATGGCTCGACCTGGCTCTGTTCGCACTCGCCGCGGCCGCGGCGATCTCGGGATGGATCAACGGGGCCGCCGCGTCGGGCTTCGCGTTGCTCGGGGTGGGCATCGGCGCGACCTCCGGCCTGCTGGTGGCCCCGCACCTCGTGCGGGAGATCGACTCGCCGTTCGGCAGGCTGTCCGCGGGGCTGGCGATCATCGCGGTGATGGTGATCATCGGGCAGGTCGCCGGCGTCACGATCGGCCGCGCCGCCAGGCGCTACATCGCCGGATCCGGCGCGCGACTCCTCGACAGCACGGTGGGCGCCGTCCTCCAGTCCGCGGCCATGCTGCTCGTGGCCTGGCTGGTCGCGGTGCCCATCGCCGCGCAGGAGGGACCCGGGCTGGGCAAGGCGGTGCGAGGGTCGTCCGTGCTGGCCAAGATCGACGACGTCGCCCCCGAACAGCTGCAACGGATCCCCGCGACGTTCACCTCGGTCCTGGGCACCACCGGTTTCCCGGACATCCTCGGCCCCTTCGGGACCACCCCGATGCAGGAGGTCCCACCGCCCGATCCGGTCCTCGCCGTCTCCGAGGTGGTGGCCCGCGTACAGCCGTCCGTGCTGAAGATCCGCGGCCGGGCCGAGTCCTGCAGCCGCGCGCTGGAGGGGTCGGGGTTCGTGGCCGCGCCGGGGCTCGTGATGACCAACGCGCACGTAGTGGCGGGCACCGAGTCCGCGACCGTGGTGTCCGGTGATGACGAGCTGGACGCCGAGGTGGTGGTCTACGACCCCCGCGTGGATATCGCGGTGCTGCGCGTGGACGGGCTGGACGCTCCGGTTCTTCCCTTCGCCGAGAACCGTGCCCGCACCGGCGACGACGCGATCGTCGTGGGCTACCCGGGCAACGGGCCCTACCGTCCGGACGCGGCACGGATCCGCGAGCGTGTGACCCTGCGCGGCCCGGACATCTACCGCGAGCAGACCGTCGAGCGCGAGGTATACATCCTGCGGGGCTCCGTTCGCGAGGGTAATTCCGGCGGACCGCTGGTCACCCCGCAGGGGCAGGTCGCCGGTGTGGTGTTCGGCGCCGCGATGGACGCCGCGGACACCGGGTACGCGCTGACCGTGGAGCAGGTGCTGCCGCAGCTCCAGCTCGCGGTCGATGCGCAGGAGTCGGTCTCGACGGGGCGGTGCGTGGGGCTGCCCAGCTGATCACCGCGGGGCCCGGCCGGCGGGGCTGGCCGGCGGGTCGGAGTCCCGGCGGCTCAGAGCGGGGTGACGCGCCGCGCGAAGTCCACGATCAGCCGGGACGTGGCGTCCGGGGCCTCCATCGCGGGATAGTGCCCGGCCCCCGGGACCAGTTCGGTGGTGAAGTCGCGCGTCCACGCCGAGGACGCGCGGACGGTGGCCGGCAGGATGAACCTGTCCTCGGCTCCACTGATCCCCAGCACGGGCTGCGGCAGGACGCCCGAGACCGCGCGGCGAAAGTCGCGGCCGTCCGGACGGAACTGGCTCCGCACCATCCAGCGGCGGCTCTCCAGGGTCAGGTGGGCGACCTTCGGGATGAGCATGGACCGCCTGAGCAGGTCGGCGGATTCGCGGAAGTCCTCCGTGTCGGGCCACGTGGGCCCGGATCGACTGCGGAGCATCTCCTCGACCACTGCGGCGCCGTCGCGGGTGAGGTGCCGCTCGGGCAATCGCGGCGCCTGGTCCGCGAGCAGGCGAGGCACCAGCGCACGACGTTGGGAGCGGTCGAGCAGTGCGGCGCGCCGGGTGGCGACCGGGTGGGGAGAGCCGACGACGACGAGGCCCCGCACCGCGCGTGGCCGGCGGTAGGCGGCGGTCCATGCGATGAATCCGCCCTCGCCCTGGCCGACGACCACCGCCGAGGAGTGACCGAGGGCCCGGATGAGGTTGGTCATGTCCGCGGCCAGGGTCCACCCGTCGTAACCGCGCGGCGGCTTGTCCGAGTCGCCGTGGCCCCGGAGATCGACGGCAACGGCATGGAACCCGGCGTCGGCCAGCGCGAGCATGGGCGCCCGCATCGTCCACCAGATTCCACTGAGACCGTGGATCAGGAGGACCAGAGGGGGGAGTCGGCCCGGCGGGGTGTCGGCCGGCAGCGCCTCGGCGATGTGCAGGCGGATGCCGTTGGCCGAGACGTCACGATGCCGCCACGACCCGTCGATCCTGACGATCGACGGGTCGGGCGGCCGGTGAGCGGGAGTTCTCAGGACTTCGACGCGGGCAAGGGCGTCTCGGTGACACGCACCGTGCCGGGCCGGGGCTCGTTGCCCTTGGGCATGGCCAGCTTGAGGTCCGACACCGAGTCGATGGTGCGCTGCGGCTTCCGGATCTTCTTGACCTTGCGGTAGCCGAGTAGTCCGAACACCGCCGCGAGCAGGACCAGGACGACGAACACGATGAGGAAGCCCATCCAGTCCCAGGTCTTGGTGCCGAACCACATCGAGATGAGCTTGGCCCACATGAACACGAACGGGAAGAAGGACATCAGCAGCAGGACGAGGGCCGCGACGAAGAAGCCGGACCCGGTCGCGGCCTTCTTCACCTGCTCGGTGACCTCGGTCTTCGCCAGTTCGATCTCGGCACGAACCAGCGTCGACACCTGCGTCGTGGCGTTCTTGACCAGGGTGCCGATACTGGCGTCGCCACGGCCGATCGAGTCAGCGTCATGCAGGGGGATCGAGGCCTCGGTCGGCTTGTGCGTTCCCTGGGCGTGGCTCACGGTTGTTCCTCCATAGTCCGGCGACGGATGCACCGTCGTCCATCGTGCCACGTCACGTGGCGGTGTTCACCCGCTACCCGTCAGCCGCGCGTGCCCTTCTCGCGGATCTGGTCCATGATCGTCGGATCCGACAGGGTCGAGGTGTCGCCGCCGTCGCGGCCCTCGGCCATGTCCTTGAGCAGGCGACGCATGATCTTCCCGGACCGCGTCTTGGGCAGCTCGGGCACGATCGTGATGTCGCGGGGCTTGGCGATCGGGGAGATCTCCCGCGACACCTCGGCCCGCAGTTCGTCGATGAGCTTCTGACGATCCTCCTCGGCGTCCACGTTGCCCCGCAGGATCACGTACGCGACGATCGCCTGGCCGGTGGTCTCGTCGTTAGCGCCGACGACGGCGGCCTCGGCGACCGCGCGGTGACCGACGAGGGCCGATTCGACCTCGGAGGTCGAGATGCGGTGACCGGAGATGTTCATGACGTCGTCGACGCGACCGAGCACCCACAGTGCGCCGTCGGCGTCCCACTTGGCGCCGTCACCGGCGAAGTAGTAGCCCTCCTCGGCGAACCGGGACCAGTAGGTGTCGCGGTAGCGCTCCATGTCGCCCCAGATGCCGCGGAGCATGGCCGGCCACGGCTCGGTGATCACGAGGAAGCCCTGCTCGTCCGGCGCGACCTCCTTGGCGTCGCCGTCCACGATGGCGATCTCGATACCGGGCAGCGGCCGCATGGCGGAACCGGGCTTGGTCTCGGTGACGCCCGGGAGCGGGGAGATCATGATGGCGCCGGTCTCGGTCTGCCACCAGGTGTCGACGATGGGAGCCTTGCCGCCGCCGATGTTCTCGCGGTACCAGCGCCACGCCTCCGGGTTGATCGGCTCGCCGACCGAACCGAGCAAGCGGATCGATGACAGGTCGTGCGCGGCCGGGATCTCGTTGCCCCACTTCATGAACGTCCGGATCAGGGTCGGCGCGGAGTAGTAGATCGTGACGCCGTACTTCTCGATGATCTGGAAGTGGCGGTGCTCGTCGGGCGAGTTGGGGGTTCCCTCGTAGACGATGCACTCGGCGCCGTTGGCCAGTGGGGCGTACACGCCGTAGGTGTGGCCGGTGACCCAGCCGACGTCCGCGGTGCACCAGTAGACGTCCTCGCCGGGCTTGTGGTCGAAGACGTTGTGGTGGGTGTACGCGGACTGGGTGAGGTACCCGCCCGAGGTGTGGACGATGCCCTTGGGCTTGCCGGTCGTGCCGGAGGTGTAGAGCAGGAACAACGGGTGCTCCGAGTCGAAGGCCTCCGGCGTGTGCTCGGTGGACTGCTCGGACATCGCCTCGTCCCACCAGACGTCACGGCCGTCGGTCCAGTCCACGTCGAGACCGGTCCGGCGGACCACGAGCACGTTCTGCACGGACTCGGCGTCGCCGTCGGCATCGACGCCGTTTCCGGAGAGCGCGTCGTCGACTCCCGCCTTCAGCGGTGCGGGCTTACCGCGCCGGAACTGCCCGTCGGCGGTGATGACGAGCTTCGCCTCCGCGTCGTCGATGCGGGAGCGCAGCGCGTTCGGCGAGAAACCGGCGAAGACCACGGAGTGGGTCAGGCCCAGGCGGGCACACGCGAGCATCGCGATGTAGACCTCGGGCAGCAGGGGCATGTAGATGGCCACGCGGTCACCGGCGACGAGGCCGAGCGAGCTGAGGTAGTTGGCCGCCCGGCTGACCTCGTCCTTGAGTTCGGCGTAGGTGATGTCGCGGGCGTCGTCGCCGGGCTCGCCGATCCAGTGGATGGCCACCCGGTCGCCGTTGCCGGCCTCCACGTGGCGGTCGACACAGTTGTAGGCCACGTTGAGCTTGCCGCCCACGAACCACTTGGCGACCGGCGCGTCAGACCAGTCCAGGACCTCGGTCCACTCGGTGTCCCAGTCGAGTCGCCGAGCCTGCTCCTCCCAGAAGGCGAGACGGTCGCTCGACGCGCTGTCGTAGAGGTCGGCCTGCGCATTGGCCTGCGCGGCGAAGTCGGGGTCGGGAGCGAAGGACTGGTCGTGCTCGGGAGCGGTCATCAGCGGCTCTCTCTCGGGATCAGATTTCACGGACGGCCGGGATCGTCACGGCGGAAGCGACCGGACCGATGTATGTGAGCGTAGTCACATGCGGCGCACCGTGTTCGGGATCTGGCCCGTCGGGGGGAGGTCGGGGGAGGCCTGCCCGATTCCGTTCACTCGCGAGGGGTGTTCTCGCCCTTCGTGGAGCCGCCGTCGGACGGCCGCCCGGCGGGTGTGGCGGGCCCCGGGCCGGAGGACTTCGCGGGCTCCGGGGTGTCGGTCGACGAGGATGAGGTCGCGGAGTTCGTCGTCGTCGTCGGCTTGTTCCCGCCCCCCGACACCGCGCCCTTCGGCGTCGTGGTCCCCGTTGATGCAGGTGGGGTAGCCGGTCGTGTCGCGCCGGTGCCCGGCGACGTGCCCGCGCTCGGCGTCTTGTCGGCGCCCTCCGCTTTGCCCGCGCTCGGCGGCTTCTCGGCGCCCTCCGCCTTTCCGGCGCCTGCCGCCGTGCCCGCGCTCGGCGGCTTCTCGGCGCCTGCCGCCTTGCTGGCGCCCTCCGCCTTGCCGGCGCCTGCCGTCTTGCCCGCGCTCGGCTCCTTTCCGCCGCTCGGCGCCGACTCCCCGGTCGCCGTCCCGGGCCCGGACGCGGCGGTTCCGCGAAGCCGCGTGGGGGTCTCGATGCCGTAGTACTCCAGCAACCTGGCCTCCTGCTCCGGCGTGAGGGCGTCCTCGGTGTTGTCGGGGCGCGGGGAATCGCGGATGACGGCGCGGGTGTGGTCGACATGGAGTTCGTCGTCGAGGAGTCGCGCGCCGTGGAGCGGGACGATCGCGTCGGCGGAGAAGATCCCGGTTGCGACGGTCGCGAACGTGGCCTTGCCACTGGCATCGTCAACGTAGATCTGGCGCACGGCGCCGACCTTGGCCCCGGTCGAGTCGAAGGCGGTCGCGTCGAGCAGCGCGTCGAGCTGGTCCTTGAGATTCACGAGGGCCTCCGGGATCGAGGTGTAGGGGCTGAGCCGGGCGCGTGCCCCGACGGATTGGGCTGATTACACCAGCTCGACACCGGTTGAGGCAGCTGAAAATCACCTGTGTCGGCCGATTCGCGCCGGGTCGGTAACCTCGACCCGTGACCTCCACCGCCCCCGACCCGCTCGCCCCGCTCCTCGCCCTGCCCGGTGTGGCCGAGGCCGCGGACGGCGCCCGGGCAGCCCTCGCCTCGGTGCACCGACACCCCGCCAACCGCCGCGGATGGCCCACCACCGCCGCCGAATCGGTGTTGCGCGGTGCCCGCGCATCGGCCGGCGTCGAGGGCGCGTCCGTCCGCCTGGACACCGACGGCGAGCAGGACGAGGTGCTCTCGGCAGCGCTGCGCGTGGCCGGGGAACTGACGGGCGAGTCGCTCGACCGCGCCGTGTCCGTGTGGACCCGCTCGCCCCTCCAGGAACTCGCCCATCTGCACCTCCTCGCGGCGTCCGGGCCCGGGGTGGACCCGCAGGGTCTCGGTAGGCCGCGCCCGGAGGAGGGAGTCGCCGAGCGTCTCCAGGGCCTCGCCGAGTTGGTCACCGGAGGCACCCGCGCGCCGGCGCCCGTCCTCGCCGCGGTCGTCCTCGGCGAACTCTCGGGCCTGCGACCGTTCGGGTCCGCGGACGGGATCGTCGCCCGGGCGGCGTTCCGCCTGGTCGGGGTGTCGACCGGGCTCGACCCCCACTGCCTGGGCGTGCCCGAGGTGACCTTCTATCGGGACCCGGAGGCGCACCGGGCCGCGATCGAGGGATACATGGGGGGAACCGGGGAGGGCGTGACCGAATGGCTCCTCCATTGCTGTAGAGCCCTCGAGGCCGGCGCGCGCGAGGCCACCTCGATCGCCGACGCAGCCGGGGGCTAAGCGGAGCGCGCCGGTGGCCGAACGGGCCGGGCGCGCGCGAATGGCGGGCCGACCGGAGTCGACCCGCCAATTCACTGCGGTCCATCGAGAGATCCGGGTACCAAGCGTCCTGTGGTCCGCCGTGTCGCCGGCCCGGGACAACCGTCGGTGACGGCTGGCGCGGACCCACGGCTGGTGTTGCCTCTCGGGCGTTATCCGTCGCGTGGGTTTCCGAATGTCGATGACGGTGAGGAGGGCGGGGGGCCGTGACTTCTCTTCCGTCCCGGTCCTGGCGTCTTCAACACCGTGCCCTGAGCATGCCGCCTGTGACCGGCCCGGGGCGATGGTGGGATCGCACAAGGAACACCAGAACTCGTAGGGGAGTCCGGCTATCGCCCGTGTCCGTCGCCGACGCCGATGATGAGGTGTTGGCGACGCACCGCACGGGCCCGCCCCACCGCCACGCGCACCCGATGGTCCGCGCTACCGCCCAGCGTGTCGCGCGGCCCGGACGAACGACACGGTGGCGGACCCCACGGCCAGGACGATGGCCGCTACCCCGACGATCGGCCCGGTCGCCCGTTCGAGCGTGGGCAGCAGCGGCGTGGGGTTCTCGAACGTCAGGATCGGCCAGCCCCGCTCCAGCGCCTCGCGCCGCAGTGCGCGGTCGGGGTTGATGACCGTCGGGTGGCCGACCATGTCGAGCATGGGCAGGTCGGTGGAGGAGTCCGAGTAGGCGTAGCTCGCCTCGAGGTCGTAGCCGTAGCGCTCGGCGAACGCGCTGATCGCCTCCGCCTTGCCCGGGCCCTGGCAGTAGAACTCGATCGATCCGCCGTAGCGGCCGTCGGCGTCCCGGTTCATCCGCGTGCCGGCGTAGTGGTCCACGCCGAGCATCCGGGCGATCGGCGCCACCAACTCCTCGCCCGAGGCGGACACGATCACCAGGTCGTGGCCCAGCGCGCGGTGCTCGGCGAGCAGGTCCTGGGCCTCGGCGTACACGGTCGGGGAGACGGTCTCCTTGAGTCCCTCGGTGACGATCCGCTCGACCTGCTCGGGAGACCACCCCTTGGTGGCGGTCGCCATGGCCTGGCGCACCTTCTGCATCTGCTCGTCGTCGGCGTCGGACAGGCTGAACGCCAGCTGCGTGTAGGCCAGATCGATCACCGACCGTCGCGACAGCAGTCCCTCGCCGAGGAACGACTTGTTGAACGCGAACACCGAGGAGGTCGCGATGATCGTCTTGTCCAGGTCGAAGAACGCAGCGACCCGACGAGGCCGGTGCGACATCCTGGGGCCCGGTGGGCGTGGGGCGGACACGCCCCAACGATACGGTTCTTGTGCTGGCCATGCAGATGGGCGATACTGACGGTGCCCGTGATGGGCATCCCCCTAAGGTGCTCAGTTCATCCCCCCGAGAACTGACACTTCTGAGAGACCGCGGCACCCCCTGCCGCGGTCTCTCGCATTTCGCGGGCTCGGCTATACCGGACAGCTGCCGACGCGTCCACCGCACAGTGCCCTCGCGAGCTTTCCCCGCGGCACGTTGTCCACAGCCCCGTCCCCCTGCACAGGCGGACCGCCGTGAGCCTTCGCGGAGCGGTCGACGGGCGGGTGGATGCGCGAGGCTGAGCCTCGTGAACACGACTACGAGAGCGCGGTCCGTCGCGGTGGACGTCGCCGACCCCGATCTGGACGCCGACGTGCGCGCCGTGCTGGCCGCCCTCGCCCTGGACACGGGCCCCCTGGGCGGGAACCACTCCGAGGTGGTGGTCACCGATCGCGCGGACGCCGCCGTGAGTTCCGGTGGTTCACGCGTCGTGCGGGTGGGATCCGACCGCGATCGGGGCGACGACGACGACGAGGTGGTCCGCCTGCCGTCCGGCACCGGCGATCTCGTGGGTGCGCTGCTCGCGCCGGTGCGTACGCGGTCGGGCCCGCTGATCGTGGTCGCCGGCGCGGTGGGCGGCTGCGGGGCCAGCACCCTCGCGGCGGCGCTGGCGGTTCGGGCTGCGCCGTCCCTCCGGACCCTGCTGGTCGAGGCGGACCCGCACGGCACCGGCGTCGATCTGGTGCTGGGCGTCGAGGAGCGGCCCGGGCTACGGGTCGAGGACGTGCGCGCCGACCTGGGCGGACCTGATCCGGAGGCCCTGTGGGGTGCGGTGCCCGAGGCTCTGCCCGGACTCGGCGTCCTGGCGCGGTCCAGGAGTCGACCGGTCGTGGCCGACCCTGTCCGCGCCCTCGACGGCGCCCCGGGAGCGGTGCAGGCCCACCGGTCGGCCGGGGGACTCGTGGTGAGCGATCGCGGTGGGCTCGCCGACGGCGGGCCGGTGTTCGCCGGTGCGGACCTCGTCGTCGTCGTCACCAGGGCCGACCTCCAGGGCGCGGTCGCCGCAGGGAACGCGGTGCGCGACGACCCGGGCGTGGTCCTGGTCATCAGGACCGGACGCGGCGACCCCCTGCACGCCGCCGACGTCGCCGACGTGGCCGGGGCGAGGAACTGGCACGTCCTGCCGGAGATCCGGGCGGTCCGCCGTGCGGCGGGCGCCGGTGAGCTGGCGGCCGCGCTCCATCGCGGACGGGCGGGCCGGGTGCGACGACTGGCCGCGCTCGCCGACGCACTGCTGAAGCAGGTGGACCTCGATGAACGGTGACGATCCGGCGGTGGTCGCACCGCCGGCCGACCTCGTCGACAGGGTGCGCGCGCGGCTCGCCGGCCTGGGCGTGGAGCCCGAGCCGGACGAGGTGGTCCGCGCGGTGCGGGCCGAGTCCGGGGTGCTGCACGGCCACCTCGACCTGCTGCGTACAGCGCGATTGGTCCGCGAGCACCTGGCCGGGGCCGGGCCGCTCGAGGCGCTTCTCGCGAGCCCCGGTGTCACCGACGTCGTGGTCGACGGGCCGGGGCCGGCACTGGTGGACCGCGGGCGCGGCCTTGAGGAGACGGACGTCGTCGTACCCACCGAGGCCGAGCTGCGGGCGCTCGCGGTACGCCTGGCCGGACGGGCGGGTCAGCGGCTCGATGACGCCCGACCCTGGGCCGACGGCGTGGTGCGCTCCCGCGACGGGATGGCGTGGCGACTGCACGCGGTTCTGCCGCCGGTGGCCGTGGACGGGACCTGCCTGTCGCTGCGCGTGTCGCGGCCGGCGCAGGTGACCTTCGACCGGTTGGTGGAGGCGGGGACGGTGCATGCCTCCGCGGAGCCGCTGCTGCGGGGGCTCGTCGACGCCCGGGTGGGCTACCTCGTGGTGGGTGGCACCGGCTCCGGAAAGACCACCATGCTCGCGGCGCTGTTGGGGCTGGTCCCGGCGACCGAGCGGCTGCTGTGCGTCGAGGATTCCCCCGAGCTGCGACCCGCGCACCCGCACGTCGTGCGACTGGTGGTGCGGCACGGCAACGTCGAGGGCGCCGGACAGGTGACCATGGCCGACCTGGTCCGGCAGGCACTGCGCATGCGACCGGACCGGATCGCGGTGGGGGAGGTGCGTGGCGGCGAGGTCGCCGACCTGCTGGCCGCGCTGAACACCGGCCACGACGGCAGCGCCGGCACCGTCCACGCCAACTCGCCCACGGAGCTGCCCGCCCGGCTGGAGGCGCTCGGCGCGCTGGGCGGACTCGACAGGGCGGCCCTGTCCGCACAGGTCGCGGCGTCCCTGCGGGTGGTGGTGGGGATGCGCCGGCTGCCCGACGGGCGGCGGGGCGTCGACTCGATCGGGGTGGTGCGGCGCGAGGCGCACGGGATCGTCGTGGACCCGGCCTGGCGCGCCGACGGTGGGGCGGTTCCCGGCCGCGTGGGCCTGGACGCGGTGCTCGGGGCGAGGGTCTCATGACGGCCGCGGTGCTCCTCGCCGCCGCGCTGCTGGTGTGGCCGGGCGGGATCGCGGCCTGCAGGGTACGCGCGCTCGGGGTCGGCGGTGCGCGGCAGGCGGGCGGTGCGGGGCAGGCGGGCGGTGCGGGGCAGGCGGGCGGCGCGGGCGTGGCCCGGCTGCGGTACGCCCTCGCGCAGGTGCCGATCGGCGTGCTGTGGCCTGTCGCCGCGGGCACGGTCGCGCTCGTGGCGGTGGGCCCGATCCACGCCTGCGCGGCCGCCGTGCTGGGTGGCGCCGCGGCCGACCTGCGCGGGCGGGCCACCGAACGCCGACAGCGTCTCTCGCGACTGGGGGCGTGGGAGCGTGCGCTCGACGACACCTCCTCGGCCCTGCGTGCCGGCGCCGGGCCGGGAGGCGCCCTCGGGCAGGCCGCCGACGCCGCGGCCGCGCACGACCGGCGAGTGGCCGGGATCCTCGCCGCGGCGGGGTCGCACGCCCGCCTGGGCGGCGACGTCGCGGCAGCCCTGCGACCCGCTGGAGGCGACGGCCCGGACGGGGACCGCGTCGCCGGGGAGCTCGCCGGCGCCTGGCTCCTCGCCACCAGACACGGGGTGGTGCTGGCCGACGTCGTGGACGGATTGCGGGCCGACGTGGCCTCGCGGCGGCAGCGGGCGCTGCGTGTGGACGCCACCCTCGCCGGACCCCGCGCCACCTCCGTCATCCTCACCGCGCTCCCCGGACTGGGCGTGCTCCTGGGGTCCGGCTTCGGCGCCGACCCGCTGGGGGTCCTGGGCAGCGGCGCGCTGGGCGGCGGGTTGTGTCTGGCCGGGTCGGTCCTGCTGTCCGCCGGACTGCTGTGGACCGACCGCATCGCGGGCGGTGCCGCCCGATGACCGCGGCCGTCCTCCTGCTCGCCGCCGCGCTGTGCGTGGCGCCGTGGCGCCCGCGGGCCGCCGACAGGGCGGACGCCCTCCCGGTGGGTGCCGAGGGATCGACACCCCGGGCGCGCGACAGCGATCGACCCGGCGGCAGGCTCCCCTCGAAGGTGGCCGCCCGCGCCCTGGCCACGATCACGCGGCGCGGCCCCACCAGCGCCGACACCGGAGCCCTGGCCCAGCTGGTGGACCTGCTGGCGGTTGCGTTGCAGTCCGGTCTGCCCGTGCCCGACGCGCTGTCCGCGGTCGCCGACGCCGTCGATCACTCCGATCCCGCGTCGGCGCGTCCGTTGCGGGCGGCCGCGGCGCGGATGCGGCTGGGGGCCGCCCCGGCCGAGGCGTGGCGGGAGGTCCCGGACGCCGCCCGGCTGGCCCCGATCGCGCCGGTGCTGGCCCGCGCGACCGACGGCGGCGGGTCGGTACTGGCCGCGCTCGGACACGCCGCCGACCGGTTGCGCTCGGAGGCGGACGCCGACGCCACCGCCCGGGCCGAGCGGGCCGCCGTCATGGTCGCCGGCCCGCTCGGCCTGTGCTTCCTCCCGGCGTTCGTCTGCCTGGGAGTCCTCCCCGTCGTCGTGGGCCTGGCCGACGGGATGCTGCCGGGGGTCCTGCCGTGAGCGGACCGGCCGGCCACACCGATTCCGGGACGGAGACGCCGCCCCGGTCACCGAAGAAGGAGAACCCAGATGAACACCCACCTCACGACCCACTCCACCGCCCGGAACGCCACCGAGAACGCCGCCCGCACGCCAGCGGTCTCCGCCGCGCCGATAGCCCGGGCCCGTGCCGCCCTGGCTCGACGGTTCAGCGCCGTGACCAGACCGGACGCCGGCATGTCGACGGTCGAGTACGCCGTGGGGACGATCGCCGCCGCCGCGTTCGGCGCGGTGCTCTACACCGTGGTCAGCGGCGACTCGATCCCCGATGCGCTCGGCGGGATCATCGAACAAGCCCTCAACACCTCGGTGTGATGGCGCTGCGGCGGCTCCGGACCGCGTCGGCCCGCGACGACGGGTCGGTGACCGTAGAGGCGGCCCTCGGCATCGCCTCCCTGGTGCTGGTGTTCGGCGTCGCCGCCGCCGGGGCCGGCGCGGCGCTCACGCAGATCCGGGTGGTCGACGCGGCGCGGGAGGCCGCCCGGGTGGCGGCGATGGCGGGCCCGGGCGACGGGGTCGCGGCCGGACGGGCGGTGGCTCCCGGGGCGGAGGTGTCTGTGGACGGCGGCGGGTCGTTCGTCACGGCTGCGGTCGTGGCCCCGGCGCGGGGCCTGCCCGGTGTGGAGCTCCGTGGCCGGGCGGTCGCGCGGACCGAGCCGGGGGTGGTGGGATGACGCGCCCCGCACCTGACCGATCCGGTGCGGCCGCGCCCCGTTCGCCGGGGTGGCGGCGGGTGGTCGACGACGACGAGGGCGCCATGACCGTCATGACCGCCTTCGCCGTCGCCGCGGTTCTGGCACTGACGGTGGCGGTTCTCCTGGTGGGACGGGCCGCGGTGGCCGCGCATGCGGCCCGGGCCGCCGCGGACCTGGCCGCGTTGGCCGGCGCGCACGCCCTGCGCGCGGGGCAGGACGCGTGTGCCGCGGCGGCCGGGATCGCGGCCTCCAACAGTGCGGAGTTGTCGGTCTGCCGGGTCGACGGCCACGACGTCGTGGCCCGCGCCGAGGTGCGCGTGGATCTCGGGGTGTTCGGCGTGCGGTCGGGCTCGGCGGTGGCCCGGGCGGGGCCGGCCTGACGGGTCAGCGGGGACCGGCGGCGGGCCCGGCCGGCGCGGGCTCCCCGACACCCACGCCGCCCAGCTGTCCCACCACCTCGGTGAGCAGCGCGATCGCGCCGGGCTTGGACAGTGGGTCGTTGCCGTTGCCGCACTTGGGGGACTGGATGCAGGACGGGCAGCCCGATTCGCATTCGCAGGAGCGGATCGCGGCCAGCGTCGCGCCGAGCCACGCGGTCGCGCGCCGAAACCCGCGTTCGGCGAAACCCGCGCCGCCCGAGTAGCCGTCGTAGACGAACACCGTGGGCAACCCGGTGTCCGGGTGCAGGGCGGTCGACACGCCGCCGATGTCCCAGCGGTCGCACGTCGCGACCAGCGGCAGCAGCCCGATCGCCGCGTGCTCGGCCGCGTGCAGCGCCCCCGGCCAGTCCGCCTCCTCCAGCCCGGCGACCCGCAGCAACTGCGGGGTGAGCGTGTACACCACGGCCCGCGTGGCCAGAGTGGTCTCGGGCAGATCGAGCGGGGTGACGTCGAGGATCTCGCCGCCACGCAGCCGCCGCTGGTAGCCGGTCACGCGGGTGGTCACCTCGACGTCGGCCAGCGAGAGGGTGACGGGACCGGCGGGTACCGACTCCAGGGTCTCGATCAGGTCGATCGACACCTGCTCACGTGCGCTGGTCGTCCAGTCCGGCACCTCGGGGTGGCACAGTGCCAGGCCGTCCTCCAGGTTCAGCTCGTCCACGACGAACGACTCACCCTGGTGCAGGTAGAGCGCCCCCGGGTGGACCTGGGAGCGGGCCCGAACGGAGTCGATCGTGCCGAGCATGCGGCCGTCGACCGCGTCCACGATCACCACCTCTGCCCCGCCGGTGCCGCGGATGTCGACCTCGGCGTGCGGGGTGTGGTCGTCGGCGGCCGGGTACCAGCCGGCCGGTCGGCGCCGCACCAACCCGTCGGCGGCGAGCCGTTCCAGCACGTCGGTCGCACCCCACGCGCGGGCCTCGTCGTGCGGCATGGGCCGCTCGCTCACGGCGCACCTGAGCTGCCCGGCCAGCAGGACGGGGTTGCGCGGGTCGGTGACGGTGGCCTCGACGGGGCGGCCCAGTAGCGCCTCGGGATGGTGGACGAGGTAGGTGTCGAGCGGGTCGTCGCGCGCGACCAGCATCACCAGGGCGCCCTGCCCTCGGCGTCCGGCGCGGCCGGCCTGCTGCCAGAACGAGGCGATCGTGCCCGGGAAGCCGGCGCTGACCACGGCGTCGAGCCCGGAGATGTCCACGCCCAGTTCGAGCGCCGAGGTCGAGGCCACGCCCACCAGCTCGCCCTCGGCGAGGCCGCGTTCGAGTTCGCGGCGGTCGTCGGCCAGGTAGCCGGCACGGTAGGCGGCGATCCGTCCGGCCAGCTCGCGGCCGCGTTCCCCGTGCTCGGAGGCGAGCCGCTCGCGGGCCCGCAACGCGGTCGACTCGGCACCGGCCCGCGACCGGACGAAGGTCAGGGTCCGCGCACCCTCCGCGACGAGGGAGGCCATGAGGGTCGAGGCCTCGACCGGGGCGGGCCGCCGGACCGGCGCGCCGTGCTCCCCGGACAGGCCCTCCATCAGCGGTGGCTCCCACAGTGCGACGGTCCGACCGCCCTGCGGGGAGGCGTCCTCGGTGACCTCCACGCACTCGTGCCCGACCAGCGTGGTCGCGGCGACGCCGGCGTCGGAGGTGGTGGCGGAGGCCAGGACGTAGGTCGGTGCGGCGCCGAGCGCCCGCGCGAGACGGTCGAGCCGGCGCAGGACCAGGGCGACGTTGGAGCCGAACACCCCCCGGTAGGAGTGACACTCGTCGACGACGACGAAGCGGAGCCCCCGCAGGATCCGTGTCCACTGGCGGGCCCGGCCGAGAAGTGACAGGTGGAGCATGTCGGGATTGGTGACGATCCACCGGGAATTCTCCCGGATCCACGGCCGGGCGTCGGTCGGGGTGTCGCCGTCGTAGGACGCAGGTGCCACGTGGGAGAGCTCGGGCACGGCGTCCACCAGCGAGATGACGGACGACAGCTGGTCCTGCCCGAGTGCCTTGGTCGGGGCCAGGTAGAGCACGCAGGCGCCCGGGTCCGCGGCGAGCGCGCTGAGTGCGGGCAGCTGGTAGCCGAGGGACTTGCCGGACGCCGTCCCCGTCGCGACCACCACGTTCCGGCCCGCGTGCGCGTGCTCGGCGGTGGCCACCTGGTGGGCCCACGGGCGCTCGACCCCGCGGCCACGCAGCTCGTCCACCAGACCGGGGTGCGCCCAGGCCGGCCAGTCGGCGTGCCGGGCCTCGCGCGCCGGCAGGTCGACGGCGTGCGTGAGAGGCGACGCCCCGGCCGGCAGCTGCTCGAGCAGGTGGCCGAGGAGTTCGCGTCCGTAGGTCGTCACCCCTCGACCGTAGAGGGCTGATCACCCCGTGCGCCGGATCGGCCTGCCCCGGATCTGTTCTCCTCGCGCCGCGGTCGTGATGTACTGGACCCGGTCGTCACCATCGTCCACGGGAACCCCGTGGTCGGGGGCGCCGGCCCGACACGCGTGGCCATCCCGCGAGTCGCACCTGGCAGTACGGAAAAGGAACACATCAAAATGGCACAGGGCACCGTCAAGTGGTTCAACGCGGAGAAGGGCTACGGTTTCATCGCCCCTGAGGACGGTTCGGCCGACCTCTTCGTCCACTACTCCTCCATCGAGGGCTCGGGCTTCAAGTCGCTCGAGGAGAACCAGCGCGTCGAGTTCGAGGTCGGCGAGGGCCAGAAGGGGCCGCAGGCCCAGGAGGTCCGCGCCATCTGAGGCGCTCCGCTCGATCACGGCGAGGCCCCCACCGCACGCGCGGTGGGGGCCTCGCGATGTGTCGGGGGTCGACCGTAGGCTCTGGTCCGTGACGCAGCTGTCGTTCTTCGCCGCGGACGACCACGTCCCCGAGCCCTCGGACCTGGAGGGGGTGCTGGCCGCCCGGGGTCAGTCCACCCTCGCCGGCGAGCTCGCGCAGGTCTCTGTGGCCCTCGACGCGGCCTGGCGGGCGGACGTGCTGGAGTCCCTCCTGGCGGAGGCGGGACTCGATCCGATCCGCTCGGAGGCGGGCCCGGACGGCCGCTGCACGGTGTCGACCGCGCGGACCCCGGCCCTGGTACCGGTGGTGCGCCGCTGGCGGCGGGGCGCGGTCACCGCGGTGCCCGAGGGGTGGACGCCCTCCGCCGGTGCGCTACGCGTCTGGGTGCTCACCGCCGGCCACGTCACCGACGGGGGAGCGGTCGAGCTGGGCATCGACGCCGCGATGGAACACCATGCGCCTCGACGGGACGCCCTGCGCGCGGCGCTGGAGCGCGTCGGGATCCGGACCACCTACGTCGGCTCCAAGGGTGGCGGGCCGCTGCTGCGGCTCGGGACGGCCCGAGCTCGCACGCGTCTGGCGCAGAGCATCGGGCCCGCGCCCGCCGGGGTCCCGCCGCAGCACTGGCCCGGCTAGCTGGACCTCATAGTTGGCGCCGTCGCGCCGGACGTCGGCCCTGCGCTGGGCGGACGCCGCCCGAAGTACCGTGGGGGTATGTGCATGCTGGTCGTCGCCCGTCGGGTCCACCCTCACTACCCGCTGATCGTGGTGGCCAACCGGGACGAGGTCCTGAGCCGGCCCACCGAGCCGTTGCACGAGTGGACCGCCGACGCCGGTGGCGCCGAGGGCATCGTCGCCGGCCGGGACGTCACCGCGGGCGGGACCTGGCTCGCGGTGGCCCCGGGCGGACGGTTCTCGGCGGTGACCAACGTGCGCGAGCCCGGACCCGTGCTCCCCGCAGCCGCCTCCCGCGGCGAGCTGCCCATCGACGCGCTCACCGGGCCGGTGCCCGTCGCGGAGTTCGCCCACCACGTCGTCGACGACCTCGATCGCTACGGGGGCGTCAACCTCCTGGCCGGCGACCTCGACCGGATGTGGTGGGCGTCCAACCGCTCCACCCGCGGCCCGGTTGCGCTCGGCACCGGCGTCCACGGGCTGTCGAACGCCTCGTTGGACACCCCCTGGCCGAAGGTGGTGGGCGCGGTCCACGACGTCAGAGCGCTCATGGGCACCGACGTCATGACAGGCCCGGACTGGTCCGGGGCGCTGCTGGACGTGTTGGCCGATCGTCGCCCGGCGACACCGTGGACGATGCCGCGCACGGGCGTGCCGCTGACGCACGAGTGGCGGCTGTCGTCGAGGTTCGTCCGCATCGGCCGGCGGTACGGCACCCGGTCGACCACCGCCGTGCGCGTCGACCAGCACGGCGTGGCCGACGTGGTCGAGCGCACGTGGGACGCCCGAGGACGCATCACGGGGACGGTCACCAGGCGCATCTGAGCCGGTGACCGCCCCCGCGGGCGGCTGGTTCCGACGCCGCTGACGCGGCGCGGGTGGTGCCTTCGGCCCTAGCCGACGGTCCAGGTGTTGCTGCCGTCGAGCAGCGCCTGCAGGTCCGTGGGTGAGGTCTCCTTGGCGGCGGCGACCTGGCCGCGGGCGAGGTCGTCGTAGGTGTCGCGGCGGACCTGCCGGATGATGCCGGTGACCGTGTACTCGAGGTCCTGGCTGGACAGGTTGGCCAGGGCGTGGGCGTAGGTCGGGTCGTCGGCGTGGGCGTCGTGGACGACGATGTCGGCCTCGTCCACGTCGGCGGTCGCGGCCACCGCGAGGGAGAAACCGCGGCGCACGACGCAGTGCTGGCCGTCGTCACCGAAGATGATTTTCTCGCCGTGGCGCACCGGGATCAGGTGGTCGCCGGCGTCCTCTTTGCGGAGCAGGTCGAAGGAACCGTCGTTGAAGATCGGGCAGTCCTGCAGGATCTCCACGAAGCTCGTGCCGCGGTGGCGTGCGGCCGCGTCGAGGACCTCGGTCAGGCCCTTGCGGTCGGAGTCCAGGGCGCGGGCGATGAAGGTGCCCTGGGCGCCGATCGCCAGCGACAGGGTGTTGAACGGGTGGTCCAGCGAGCCCATCGGGCTGGACTTGGTGACCTTGCCGGGCTCGGAGGTGGGCGAGTACTGGCCCTTGGTCAGCCCGTAGATCCGGTTGTTGAACATGAGGATGTTCAAGTTCACGTTGCGGCGCAGCGTGTGGATCAGGTGGTTGCCGCCGATGGACATGGCGTCGCCGTCACCGGTGACGACCCAGACCGACTGGTCGGGGCGCGCGGTGGCCAGGCCGGTCGCGATGGCCGGGGCACGGCCGTGGATCGAGTGCATCCCGTACGTCTCGAGGTAGTACGGGAAACGGCTCGAGCAGCCGATGCCGGAGATGAAGGTGATGTTCTCGCGCTTGAGCCCGAGCTTGGGCAACAGGGCGCGGATGGTGGCCAGGATGACGTAGTCGCCGCAGCCGGGGCACCAGCGCACCTCCTGGTCGGAGGTGTAGTCCTTGGGCTTCTGCGGAGCATCCGTCTTGGGCACGGACGCCAACGCGTCGAGCGGCAGTGCGCTGCCGACGAGGCCGGATTCGGTTGTGGTCATGGGGTTCCTCTCCTCGCTCGCAGGTCAGCGGGTTCGGTTGGCGGTGGTGGTGCCGGTGGCGGTGTGCCCGATCCGCCGGTTGCGGGCCGCGGGCTCGCCGGTGGTGGTGATGACCCCGTCGAGCGCCAGGCGGTACTTGTCGTGCTCGGTGTGGGCGAGGCGGCCGGCGAACTCGGACTCGATGGCGGTCTGCAGCTCCTCGGCCGAGAACGCCATACCGTGCACCTTGGTGATGGGCTGGATGTCGGCGGGGAAGCGGGCCTTGAGCAGCATGGCGAGCTGTCCCAGGTTCATCTCCGGGACGAGGATCCGACGGTACTGCTCGAGCACCTCACCGATGTTGTGCGGCAGCGGGTTGAGGTGACGCACGTGGGCGCGGGCCACGCGGTGGCCGTTCGCGCGGGCGCGGCGTACGGCCTCGCCGATGGGCCCGTAGGACGAACCCCAGCCCACCACCAGCACGTCGGCCTCACCGGACGGGTCGTCGACCTCGAGATCGGGCACGTCGATGAGCGCGATCTTCAGGGCCCTGGTCCGGGTCATGAGGTCGTGGTTGTCGGCGGTGTAGGAGATGTTGCCGGTGCCGTTGGCCTTCTCCAGTCCGCCGATGCGGTGCTCGAGTCCGGGCTCGCCCGGGATGGCCCAGTCGCGCGCCAGCGTCTCCGGGTCACGGGCGTAGGGGAGGTACTCGGAGGCGGGCTTGCCGTCGTCGCCCTCGCCCTCGGCCTCGGGGGCCGTGGCGAAGTTCTTGTCGATCGCAGGCAGGGCGGCGACGTCGGGCAGCAGCCACGGCTCGGAGCCGTTGGCGATCGCGCCGTCGGACAGCACGATGACCGGGGTCCGGTAGGTGACCGCGATCCGGGCGGCCTCGCGGGCGATCTCGAAGCAGTCCGCGGGGGACTGCGGGGCGATCACCGCGACGGGGGACTCGCCGTTGCGCCCGAACAGGGCCTGCAACAGGTCGGACTGCTCGGTCTTGGTCGGCAGGCCCGTCGAGGGGCCGCCACGCTGGACGTCGATGACCACCAGCGGCAGCTCGGTCATGACGGCCAGGCCGATGGCCTCGGACTTGAGGGCCAGACCGGGACCGGAGGTGGACGTGACACCGAGGGTTCCTCCGTAGGAGGCGCCCAGTGCCGCGGCGACGCCGGCGATCTCGTCCTCGGCCTGGAAGGTCGTGACGTCGAACTGCTTGAGCTTGCTCAGCTCGTGCAGGATGTCCGAGGCCGGGGTGATGGGGTAGGTGCCCAGGAAGACGGGCATGTCGGCGGACCGGCCCGCGGTGACCAGGCCGTAGGCCATCGCCGTGTTGCCGGTGACCTGACGGTAGCGGCCCTCGGGCAGCTTGGCGGGGGCGATCTCGTACTCCGAGGCGAAGGCCTCGGTGGTCTCGCCGTAGTTCCAGCCCGCGTGCAGGGCGAGGATGTTGGCCTCGAGAATGGTCGGCTTCTTGCCGAACTTGTCCTTGAGGAAGTTCTCGATCGAGTCGACCGTGCGCCCGTACATCCACGTGAGCAGCCCCAGGGCGAACATGTTCTTGCAGCGCTCGGCGTCCTTCTTGCCGAGGTCGACCGACTCGACCGCACCGATCGTCAGGGTGCTCATCGCGACCTCGTGCACCTGGAACGCCTCGAAGGCCGGCGACCCCAGGGGGTTGGACTCGTACCCGACCTTGGTGAGGTTGCGCTTGGTGAACTCGTCGGAGTTGACGATGAGGATGCCGCCCGAGGGCAGGTCCTCGATATTGGCCTTGAGCGCCGCCGGATTCATCGCCACCAGCACGTCGGGACGGTCACCGGCGGTGAGGATGTCGTAGTCCGCGATCTGGATCTGGAAGCTCGAGACCCCGTGGATCGTGCCCTGTGGGGCCCGGATCTCGGCGGGGTAGTTGGGCTGGGTCGCCAGGTCGTTGCCGAAGGCGGCGGCTTCGGAGGTGAACTGGTCACCGGCGAGCTGCATGCCGTCGCCCGAGTCACCCGCGATGCGGATGACCACCTTGTCCAGCTTGGTCTTGGACGAGTTGCCCACCGGTGCTGACCTCCAGAAAGTCGTGATGAATCGAGGCTTGTCGCGGCTCCCGTTCAGCCCTCGACGGTACGCCGATTCCGGCGCAGCCCGCGGCCACGACCGTGTGACCGGGACTGTAACAGGTTCCAGTTCGGCGACGTGGCTTCTTCCCTCACCCTAGACCGATCTGTCTATTGCTGCCAGTCGGGCGGTCCCCCCGCAGGAAAACCCCCCGGAACGCAGCGGAGATGAAAAACTCGTCATCATGCCCCACTTCTCACGACGCCTGGTCGCGTCCGCGACCGCAGCCCTCGTCGTCGTCGTACTACCACCCGTCGCCCCGGCCACGCCCACACCCACCTCCACCCTGACCGGGGTTGACGTCGTGACCTGGACCCCGTGCCCCGCGGAGTCGGCGGCCGACGTCCTCCACCGCCTGCCCCGCCCCGACGTCCTGTGCGCCTCCGTCACGGTCCCCGTCGACCACGCCGACCCCGACGGTCGCACCGTGGGGATCGAGGTCCGCAGGATCACCGCCACGGGCGATCGTCAGGGGGCACTGTTCTCCAACCCCGGCGGGCCGGGAGGCGACGCCCGCACCCTCTGGTACACCGCACTCGACAGGGACGACGACTCCGCCGTCGACGAGATCCGTCGCACCCACGATCTGGTGATCGTGCAGCCCCGGGGCCTGGCGGGATCGGGCGCGCTCGAGTGTCTCCCCGGGCCGGAGGTGGAGGCCCCGGACCGTTCCGACCCCGACGACGACCTCAACGAGCAGGCCGCGCGGTGCATGGCCACCGACCCGGAGTTCGTGCGGTCCATCACCACGGAGAACGTCGTGCGCGACCACGAGGTGGTCCGCGAACGCATGGGCCTGGAGCGCATCTCCTTCCTCGGGTACTCCTACGGCACCGCGATCGGGATGATGTACCAGACCCTGTTCCCGCAGAGCCTCGACCGGATGGTGCTGGACTCCTCGGTCGGACCGTCCGAGACGTGGTGGTACGAGTTCCACCAGCGGCAGGCGGAGAATCGGCACCGGGCGCGCGACTACGTCCTCGCGTGGATCGCCGAGTACGACGACGTCTACGCGTTGGGGGACACCGCCCTGAAGGTGTACCGGCGGATCCACGAGCTCGACCTGTCGGAGGGGGCGGCCGCGGGCCGGTTCCTTCCGCCCCCCGCCGTGCCGGGCGATGACGCCCCGGGGTCGGTTCCCACCGGATCGCTGGCGGCGGGCTCCCTCGACGCCCTCAACACCGGGTCGGTGCGGGCGGAGAACGCCGCCGTCGCGTCCACCGGCGGGTTCGACTCGACGCCGGACGACGCCGTGGGCTACTTCCGGGTCCTCGACTTCTACAGCCGGTCCCCCGACGCCTGGCCCGACATCGCCTGGGCGATCTCGGCGAAGGTGCACGGCACGGCGCCCGACGTCGAGACACCGGAGGAGCTGGACGAGCGGATCGAGGAGGAGGCCGAGGAGCGCACCGGCCGGCCCCCGGTGACGTCCGACCAGGCCACCTACCTGAAGATCATCAACTGCAACGAGACCGCGCCGCCCCGGACGAACCTGGCGGCCCCGGCCCTGATCGGCAGCAGCGACCCGGCGGGTAGCACCGGCGAGGACGTGTGGGCGTTGACCGAGCAGACCCGATCCTGCCTCTACCCGCCCTCCGCGGTCCCGCCGCGCATCGAGGCACGCGAGATGGCCGCGCCGCCCCTGATCATCCAGTCCGACCACGACCCCAACACCCCGGGGATGTTCGGTCCGGCCACCGCCGACGCGACGGGAGGCACACTCGTCCGGATCCGGGGCACCGTGCACTGCCATTTCGACACCGGCAACGAGGCGGTCGACGAGATCGTCCTGCGGTATCTCGAGACCGGTCAGGCGGAACCCGGGCAATATCTGGACACCCCGCGCCCCGCGCCGGGAAGCCCACCGTGGGTGCCGGAGGGGTGACTCGACGGTTCTCGTGGAGGGCATCCCGCCTGGTATGAATTCCTATAGAAGGGCCCCGGCACGCGTACCGTAGCCGGGACCGGTGGTCGGTGAAGGGCGTCGGCGACGGAATCAGCGCAGGTTGGGAGCACTCCAGTGGCGAGCAAGAAGGCAGCATCGGGCGGCAAGCGGAGCCTGGTGATCGTCGAGTCCGCCACCAAGGCACGCAAGATCCAGCCCTACCTGGGGTCCGACTACGTGGTCGAGGCGTCGGTCGGACACATCCGCGACCTGCCCAAGGGCGCGGCCGACATCCCGGCCAAGTACAAGAAGGAGCCGTGGGCGCGGCTCGGGGTGAACCCGGACGACGACTTCGAACCCATCTACGTCGTCAGCGCCGACAAGAAGAAGAAGGTCGCCGAGCTCAAGAAGGAACTCGCCGGCGTGGACCAGCTCCTGCTGGCGACAGACCCCGACCGTGAGGGCGAGGCGATCGCCTGGCACCTGCTCGAGGTCCTCAAACCCAAGGTCCCGGTCAAGCGGATGGTGTTCCACGAGATCACCAAGCCCGCCATCCTCGCCGCCGCCGAGAACACGCGCGAGCTCGACACCGACCTCGTCGACGCCCAGGAGACCCGCCGGATCCTCGACCGTCTCTACGGCTACGAGGTCTCCCCGGTGCTGTGGAAGAAGGTCATGCCGCGACTGTCCGCCGGCCGCGTGCAGTCGGTGGCCACCCGCGTGATCGTTGAGCGTGAGCGCGAGCGCATGGCGTTCGTCGCCGCGGACTACTGGGACATCACCGCGACCCTGGCCACGAAGGGATCCGCCGGCGGGGACGCCGGTGAACCCCGCAGCTTCACCGCCCGCCTCTCCGCCGTCGACGGCGCCCGGGTCGCGCAGGGCCGCGACTTCGGCCAGGACGGGCGTCTGAAGTCCACCGGCGCGGCCAAGGACTCCGTCGTCCTCGCCGAACCGGCGGCCCGGGCGCTGGCCGACGCGCTGACCGGTGCTGACTTCGTCGTCGACTCCGTCGAGTCCAAGCCGTACACACGGCGCCCCTACGCGCCGTTCATGACCTCCACCCTCCAGCAGGAGGCCGGCCGCAAGCTGCGGTACACGTCCGAGCGCACCATGCGGATCGCGCAGCGACTGTACGAGAACGGCTACATCACCTACATGCGTACCGACTCCACGACCCTGTCCGAGGGCGGCATCGCAGCCGCCCGCGCGCAGGCCACGGAGCTGTACGGCAGCGACTACGTCTCACCCACGCCGAGGCAGTACACCCGGAAGGTCAAGAACTCGCAGGAGGCCCACGAGGCCATCCGGCCCGCCGGCGAGACCTTCGCCACCCCCGGGCAGCTCCACAGTGCCCTCGACGCCGAGGAATACCGGCTCTACGAGCTCATCTGGCAGCGCACGGTCGCCTCCCAGATGGCCGACGCGCGCGGCACGACCGTCAGCATCCGCATCAGCGGTGACGCCGGCGACAACGCCTCCGGCTACGAGCGCGCCACCTTCGCCGCCTCGGGCCGCACCATCACGTTCCCCGGCTTCCTCAAGGCCTACGTCGAGGCGACCGATGACCCGGCCGAGGGCTCGGAGAAGCAGATGGCGGACGACGCCGAGCGGCGCCTGCCCCGCCTCGACGAGGGACAGCAGCTCACCGGCACCGACCTGGTCCCCGACGGGCACACCACCAGCCCACCCGCCCGCTACACCGAGGCGAGCCTGGTCAAGGCGATGGAGGAGATGGGCATCGGCCGCCCGTCGACCTACGCCAGCATCATCCGCACCATCCAGGACCGGGGATACGTCTACGTCCGCGGCAACGCGCTGGTCCCCAGCTGGGTCGCCTTCGCCGTGGTCGGACTGCTGGAGCAGAACTTCGGCCGGCTCGTCGACTACGACTTCACCTCGCTGATGGAGGACGAACTCGACGCGATCGCCGAGGGCCGCGAGAACCGGGACGACTGGCTGCGGCGCTTCTACTTCGGTGCCGCCGAGGGCTCCGGCGACGAGGACAAGGCCAACTACGCCGTGGGGCTGAAGAACCTCGTCGACGTCAACCTCGAGGCGATCGACGCCCGCAGCATCAACTCGATCCGGGTGTTCGACGACTCCGAGGGCCGCCCGGTGCACGTCCGGGTCGGTCGCTACGGTCCGTATCTCGAGCGCATGGTCGCCGGCGAGGACGGCGCCGAGGAGTCCCAGCGGGCCAACCTGCCCGAGGGGATGAGCCCGGACGAGCTCACACTCGAGGTGGCCGAGAAGCTCTTCTCGACCCCTCAGGACGGCCGCCCGCTGGGCGTGGACCCCGAGACCGGACACGAGATCGTCGTCAAGGACGGGCGCTACGGCCCCTACGTCACCGAGAAGCTCCCCGAGGCCACCGACGCCGAGAAGGCGGTCTGGGCCAAGAAGGTGCTCGCCGACGCGGATGCGGAGAAGAAGCGGATCGACGCCGAGCGCGACGCCGCGATCGCCGCCGCCAAGGACGACGACGCCAGGGCCGAGGCCAAGAAGGCCGCGACCAAGGCCAAGGCCGCCGTGACCCGCCGGGCGAAGAAGGAGGCCGACAGCCCCACCGGACCGAAGCCCCGGACCGGGTCGTTGATGCAGTCCATGGAGCCGGCGACGGTGACGCTGGAGGACGCGCTCAAGCTCCTGTCGCTGCCGCGCGTGGTGGGCGTCGACCCCACCAGCGGCGAGGAGATCACCGCCCAGCTCGGTCGCTACGGGCCGTACCTCAAGAAGGGCACAGACTCCCGGACGCTCGACTCCGAGGACGCGGTGTTCACGGTGACGCTCGAGGACGCGGTGAAGATCTACTCCGAGCCCAAGCGTCGGGGCCGGCAGGCCGCCGCCCCCAAGGCGCTGCGTGAGATGGGGGTCGACGAGGTCTCCGGCAAGCAGATGTTGGTCAAGGACGGTCGCTTCGGCCCGTACGTGACCGACGGGGAGTCCAACGCCTCCCTGCGCAAGGGCGACACCGTGGAGAGCCTCACCGACGCCCGCGCCTCCGAGTTGCTCTCGGAGCGGCGCGCCAAGTCGCCGCCGAAGAAGGCGCCCGCGAAGAAGGCTCCGGCCCGCAAGTCGCCGGCGAAGAAGACGGCGGCGTCGCGCCGCTGAGGCCCGCGGTCAGCGCGCCGGGTCGTCGGCCGGGCGCAGCTCCACGGTGCCGGCCTGCCACCGGTCCGCGAGGGTGGGGCGCAGAGGTCGGGCGAGCTGGGTCATGATGCCCCGGCCGCGCAGTTCGACGCTGCGGCCCAGCACCCAGCGTGCCGCCTCGGGGGCGTCGGCCCGGTGAATCGTGGCCGCCGACGCCAGAACGTGTCCCTGCTCCATCTTGGCCAGCGTGGTGAGGCGGGCGGCCTCGTTGACCGGGTCGCCGATGACCGTGTACTCGAACCGCTTGGCGTGGCCGATGTGTCCGGCGATGACGGTGCCGTAGGAGACGCCGATCCCCGCCGTGAGCGGGGCCAGGTCAGCGAGTCTGCTCTGCAGTGCACGCGCGGCCCGCAGCGCACGGCCGGCCTCGTTGTCCACCTCCAGCGGCGCCCCGAAGACCGCGAGCAGGGCGTCGCCCTGGAACTTGTTGATGTACCCGCCGTTGGTGTCGACGGACTCGACGGCGATCCGGAAGAAGTCGTTGAGCACGGAGACCACCTCGGCCGGCTCGTGGGCCGCCGCGAACTCCGTCGAACCGGTGAGGTCGACGAACAGCACCGCGACCTGGCGCTCCTGCCCGCCCAGTTCGGTGCCCCGCTCGAGCGCGTTGCGTGCGACGTCCTCGCCCACGTAGCGACCGAAGAGGTCCTGGATGGCCTCACGTTCCTGCAGGCCCGTGACCATCTCGTTGAACCCCTGGGCGAGCTGGCCGATCTCCGAGCTGTCATAGATCGTCACGCGGGTCTCGAGATCGCCCTGCTTGACGCGACTGACGCCCGCCTGCATCTCGCGCACCGGGTCGGCGATCGAGTCCGAGACCAGCCCCATGCCGATCGCGCCGGCGATCACGGCGACACTCGCCAGCACCGCGAGGGCGACGAGGATCAGACCGGGGTCGTCGCCGAACAGGCCGAACCAGTGTCCGGTGAGGATGAGCAGGATGCCCGCGATGGGGATGACCGTGGTCAGTGACCAGCCGAGGAAGATCCGGCGACGCACACCGGGGACATGGCGGCTCTCCGGCACCCCCCTGGACAGGGCGCGGACCGTGATCGGTCGCATGATCCGCTCGGCCTGGAGGTAGGAAATCAGGCAGGTGGTGCTGCCGCCGAGCAGGCTGGTCACCGCCACGATGAGAGCCAACCTGGGGGAGTGGCCCACGTTGACGGCGACGAACAGCAGCGTCCCGGTCACCCACATGGCCCCCGAGATGAGCGCCTGGTGGAACGGCAGGCGCAGGGTACGGCGACGGATGGCGCCGTCGAACTCCGCGCCCGACCGGTCGACCCGCAACACGGGCAGGAGGAGCAGCGTCGAGGCGATGACGCCGCCGACGAAGGCCAACACGAGATAGCCGATGAACAGGTACTGGTTGAGGAAGCGGAACTGGTCGAGGTCGAGGAACCGGTCCATCGGCAGGACGAAGCGCAGGAACGAGAACACGAAGACCGCGCCGATGATGTTCGCCTGCACCATCGTCAGGGCATAGACGGGCCAGGGGGTGGCCCACAGCCACCTGAACAACCTGACCCATCGTTCCATCGGCCCAAGCCTAGTTCGCACCGGTGATGCCGGGAACGTAGGTGTGTCGGTGGGCGGGGATAAGGTGGGGACCATGCCCGGGGTGTTCGATCGGTTGGCCGGACAGGCCGACGTCGTGGCGGAGCTGACCGCTGCCGCCACGGCCGCTCGTGCCCGCGTGCCGGGACAGGGGTGGGATGCCTCGGACGCCCGGATGGTCCACGCCTGGCTGTTCACCGGTCCGCCGGGCAGCGGCCGCAGCGTGGCGGCCATGGCGTTCGCCGCCGCCCTGCAGTGCGAGGACCCGGACGTGGTGGGCTGCGGGGAGTGCCGGGCATGCCACACGGTGCTGGCCGGCACCCACGCGGACGTGCACCTGCTCGCCCCGCAGGGCGTCAACATCCTCCTCAAGGACGTCAAGGAGACCATCCACCGCGCGGCGAGCCGCCCCGGCACCGGGCGCTGGCAGATCGTGGTGGTCGAGGAGGCGGACAGGCTCACCGAGCAGTCCGGAAACGCCCTGCTCAAGGTGGTGGAGGAGCCGCCCAGTCGGACCGTGTTCCTCCTGTGCTCGCCGACCACCGACCCGATGGACATCATGGTGACCCTGCGGTCGCGCTCGCGGAACGTCGCGCTGCGTCAGCCGGACGCGTCGGCGGTCGAGCGTGCGTTGCTCGCCGGCGGGGACGCGATAGACCCCGATCTGGCCCAGTGGGCGGCGTCGGTCTCCTCGGGCCACGTGGGCCGTGCCCGGTGGCTGGCGACCGACGAGGCGACCCGGGAGCGCCGGGACGTCGTCCTCCAGCTGCCCATGGTCATGCACAATCCCGGCCGGGCGTTCCCTCTCGCGGACCGGCTCGTCAGCGCCGCGGAGCAGGAGGCGTTGGCACGCAACAGTGAATCCGACGAGCGCGAGGTCGAGGAGCTGCGCACCGCGCTGGGTGCGGGCGGCACCGGTAAGGGCACCGCGTCGGCCGGGCGGGGTGCGACGGGCGCGGTCAAGGAACTCGAGAAGGCCCAGAAGTCGCGACGGACCCGGTCCACCCGCGACTCACTGGACCTCGCGCTGGTCGACCTGGCGGGGTTCTACCGGGATGCGCTCATGTCGGCGCTCGGCGCCCGCGAGGTCGACCCGGCCCATCCGGACAAGGCGGAGGAGGCCGCGAGGCTCGGTGGCCACTACCCGGCCGCGGCGATCCTCCGGGCGATCGAGGCGATCCAGAAGTGCCGGGCGGCGATCGAGGTCAACGTCAAACCCAAGTTCGCGGTGTCCGCCATGGTGGGCGCGATCCGCGAGGCACTGGGCTGACAACCGGGGCGGGGGCGGGTCGTTTTCCGGCGACGGGGGTCCGTCGGATATAGTTGCGTCGCCCCACAAGGGCTCGCCGCGTTAGCTCAGTCGGTAGAGCATTTCACTCGTAATGAAAAGGTCGTCGGTTCGATTCCGACACGCGGCTCTGACAGTAAGACCAGGCCAGGGGCCGTTTCCGCACTAGGCGGAGGCGGCCCCTTCGTCGTGCGTGGACACACTTTGGACACGAACCGTCCCGATGGACGCGGATCGGGCCTCATCGAGACGCGCCGCCACCGCCTCCAAGTCGTCCGGAAACAGGTCGGAGTACACGTCCAACGTCATGGCCGCGCTGGCGTGGCCGAGCATGGTCTGGACGGCCTTGACGTTGGCCCCGGCGGAGATGGCCAGGGACGCCGCCGTATGGCGGAGGTCGTGGGGCGTGACCTCCGGGAACCCCGGGTCATCGAACCGCGCCGCCATGAGGGCCGGCGAGAACACCCGACGCCGCCAGTTCGACAGGCGGAGCACCCGGCCACCGGGGCCGGTGAACACCAAGGCATCCCGGGACCGGCCGACCATGAGGGCGGCGAGATCGGTGGCCAGGAACGCCGGGAAGGGGACCGTGCGCCGCGTGGAGGTCTTCCCCGGGGTGGTCACGACCTTCCCACCGGCTTCGGCCACCGACCGCTGGACCGTCACCCGCCGGCGGAGCATGTCCACGTCGGCCACGGTGAGCGCCGCCGCCTCACCGAACCGTAGCCCGGTATATGCGAGGAACCGCACCAGGGCGGCGTCGTGGGCCTCCAGACGGCCCGCCAGGGCCTCCACCTGGCCGTGGGTGAGGTAGCCCCTCACCCGATGCTGGCGGCGCGGGAGAGGGACGTCCAGGGCCGGGTTCGTGGCCAGGTGGCCGTCCTCCACGGCCACGGCGAGGATCTGCCGGAAGACACCGACCGCCCGCGTGATCGTGGACGGCCCCACCCCGGCGGAGTGGATCTCCGACACCCACGTCCTCACCGCTGACGCCTTCACCTTCCCCACGGGGACCTCCGACCACCGTGGGGCCACATGGGATCGGTACACGGACAGGTTCGACGCCCTGGTGGTCTCCGCCAGGCCCGCCAGGCCCGACTCCCACCTGGCGGCGACGGTGCCCACCGTGGCGCGGCCGGCCGACGGTGCGACGTACCCGCCGGTCATCTTCGACACCTCCGTGGAGGCGGCGAAGGCGGAGGCGTCCCGCTTCGTGGTGAACCCACGCTTGCGCGTGGTCTTGCCCTCCGGCGTGCGGTAGCGCACCTCCCACTTCTCCCCGCCGGCGGTGGCGTACTTCGTGATCGTGGCCATGTCAGTTCTCCTCCGTGGTGCCGCGCATGAGCGCCACGCGGCGGTCTATCAGTTCGGCGTCGGGCTGGCCGAAGTCCAGGACGGCCAGGATCTGGTCGCGGCCGTCGGGGTCCAGGGTGGCCAGGACCTCCGGGGTGGCGGCGGTGGCCAGCCGGTCCAGGCACGCCCCGACCTTCCAGGAGGCCCCGCGAAGGGCCACGGCGGCGGACTCCAGGGCATCCCAGGCGGCCATGGCGGCCCGGCGGTCGGCGGTGCCCATGAGCAACGCCTCCACGTCGGTCTCCAGGACCCGGGCCAGGACGACCAACTCCGCCGCCTTCACCACCTGGTCCCCCTTCTCTATGCGGGACACGGTGGTCTGGCGGGCGGCGGACCATCCGGCCTCACGGAGCCGGTCGGATAGGTCTCCCTGACTCCATCCCCGGTCCTCCCGAAGTCGTCGGATTGTCTCCCTGACCGTGGTGTCTACGTCGTCCATGTCGTCCTCCTGGTGGGTCTTCGAGGTCCACGCTAACACTGTAGCGGTTGACAAACCAACACAACCCAAGGAAGGTCGTACGTGTTAGGCACCAACAACGGATGGAGGTAACGCCATGAGCGTGAACCGAGAGAGGCCCTGGACCACCAGGGAGACGGCGGAGGCCACCGGGATCCCCGTGGGGACCCTGAACTACTGGCGGCACATCGGGACCGGGCCGGCGTACGCGAAGGTCGGCAAGCGGGTCTACTACGACCCTGCCGCCGTGTGGGCATGGATCGACGCCCACGTGACCACCCCGGAGACGGGGGCGGTGTCGGCATGAAGAACGAGAGAAGCCGCCCCACTTTCAGTGGAGCGGCCCCCGAGAACCTGCCCAGTTCTGACCTCCAGGATACCGTGGCGGTCCAGGATCTGGGAACCACTTCTCACTCCGTGGGCGGTGGTCGGTGATGCTTCGCTACGACTATTCCAAGGCTATCGCCCTCCGGGAGGCGGAAGCCATGGCCGCCGCCACGGGGTTACGTGGTGGTCACGCCCGTAAGCCCCAGACGGAAGCCGAGATCGAACGGGAGCGGACGGTGTGGCACCGCGCCGACCGTAAGGCCCGCCGGCGCGTTGATGCCGAGGAGCGCGGTCTGACCCGCCAGGAGATGCCACGGCCCGTCACCCTGGCGGAGATGCTGGCCCAGCCCGATGAGGAGGTCCAGTACCGGGTGGATCGTCTCCTGCCGGTGGGTGGCCACGCCATCCTGGTCTCCGCCTACAAAGCGGGTAAGACCACGACGGTGGGCAATATCGTCCGGTCCCTGGTGGACGGTGACAAGTTCCTGGGGAAGTACGACGTGGCCACGGTGGGCAAGGTCGCCGTGGTGGACGACGAGATGGATGAACGCACCCTCCGCCGGTGGTACCGGGACTTCGACATGGACGGTGCCGACCGGGTCACCATGTACACCCTCCGTGGTGCCCTCTCCACGTTCGACCTCATGGACGACACCGTCCGGGAGGAGTGGGTGGAGCGGATCCAGGGCCACGACGTCCTGGTGGTGGATTGTCTCCGCCCGATCCTGGACGCGCTGGGGCTGGATGAGAACCGGGACACCGGTCGGTTCCTGGTGGCCCTGGATGCCCTGGTGAAGGAGGCCGGTGTCGGGGAGGTCGTCCTGGTCCAACACATGGGCCACAGCGGCGAGCGGGCACGCGGGGACTCACGTCTCCAGGACTGGCCGGACGTGACGTGGAAGATCATCCGCGACGACCCGGACGACCCCACCAGTCTTCGGTACTTCTCCGCCTTCGGCCGTGACGTGAATGAGCCGGAGCAACTTCTCACGATGGACGACCGCCGGAACCTGACGGTGTCGGTAGGGGGCCGCAAGGAGGCGAAGGTGGCCGGTGCCCTGGAGGCGGTCCTAGAGGTCCTGAAGGACGCCGGGGAAGCCCTCACCGCGAAGGAACTGGAGAAGCGGCTGGAGGCCAAGGGCGTCGGACAGAAGGCCGCCAGGGACGCCGTGAAGGAGGGCCGGCGGCGGTTCCTGGTGAAGGTGGAGAAGGGGGCGCACAACGCCAACCTTCACTCCCTGGACCCCGCCGCCGGAGTGGGTCCAGGTGCCCCGGATTCCGCCGCCACACCAGTGGATGAGGGGTAGTTCGTCAGTTCGTCCTAGTTCGTCGGACGAACTGAAAAACCCCAGGTCAGTAGTTCGTCAGTTCGTCTATAGACGAACTGACTGAACTACCGAACTGAAAACGGCCTCCGGTGACGAACTGGAGGCCACACAAAACGGACCTCACCGCATGAGGCGGCGAGGCAGATGGAGAGGCAGGAACAGCATGTCCCAACTTTTTGACGAAGGTGACTGGGTCGCCATCGGTACGACCGACGGACAGTGTCCCGTCGGGGTGGTGGAGGCGGCGACGGAGACCGCCGTCCGCGTGGCCCTGGTGTCCGCGCTGACCGGGGAGCGCCTGGGGCGGTCCATGGTCGTCCCGGTGGTCCGGATCGTGGACTGTGAGGTCATCACAGGGCCACCGCTTCACCGCGACTACCCGGAGCGTTACCCGGCCGTCGATATAGATGCCCTCTGGCACTTCCAGCGGGCGTTCCAGCGCCAGCACCAGGACGCGGTGGATGCGGGGTGGCAACGATGAGCGCGAGGCCGAAGGCGGCGGCGGAGATCACCACTCTCCGCCGGGAATGGGACGACCTGGACCGCGTGGTTATCGCGCTGGACGCCACCGAAGCCCTCATCCGCCTGGGGTACGTGGACCAGGCGTGTGGAGGGTGTCTCTGGGGGCAGCACTACAAGCCGGCCCTCCGGGAGGTCTTCGGTGAGCACAACTGGCAGGACCGCCAGGTGGCCCAGACGTACGTCCTGGACCGCCTTCACACGATGGACCCGGCCGGCGGCCACGGTGTGGACCAGATCGTCCGCGACACGGTCCTGGCTCTCCTGCCAGGCCAGGACGACCGGCGGCGGCAGGACCTCCGCCTGGAGTCGGTGGTGGCCCGGGAGGACGTGGAGGACTACGCCGCCACACTCCAGGCGGTCCAGGTGGCCCTGACAGGTGACGACGGGGACTCATCGTGGGAGCCGGTGGATCTGTCCCAGTACCTCACCGACGATGCCCGGGAGTTGGACCGATGAGGCGGCGGATCCGCCTCCGGCCTCTCACCCGCCGGTACCTCCTGCCCACCACGGCGGCGGCGGCCGGCCGGTACGTCCCGCCGCCGCCGGATCCCGACGACGGACCGGTGAGGTTCGGCGTGACGGTCCCGGAGGTCTCCATGGCGGCGGGGGAGGCCCTGGCCGTGTACGGGGGCCAGGAGGACCGGCTCTGGCTCTGGCGGGATCGACACCCGGAGTCCGCCGAGGTCCACGACGGCGTGAGTTCCACGGAGGCGGGCGTGGACATGGACTGGATCCAGCCCACTACAGAAGAAGAAGAACAACACCCCACCGCATGAGGCGGCGGGGACCTACAGATAGGAGGCCATCATGGCCACGAGTGAGTTCTACGGAGTACCGGACCGCATCGTGCGGCTGGCCCGTGATACCCAACAGGAGGCCCAGGAGGCGGGGATGAAACTCTCCGATGCCCAGGCCATCCAGGCGGCGGCCACCGTTGTGGCCGCATGGGAGGGGAGGGCGGCGGCATGACCGACGAACTACGCGCCACAGACGCCGCCGATCCCCCCGTGGACGCCCTCACGGCCGGCGGAAAGGTCCGGATCATCGGAGCCGTATGGGCGGATGATACGAAGCGCCTGGAGGACACCATCCTGGACGCGGAGAACCTTCGACGGCTCTATGGGGACGCGGCGGAGGGGGCTGGTGATCTATGACCGCGAAGCCGAAGCCGCCGACGGTGGCCACCTACTGGGACTCCGCCCCGGTGCCTGGCGAGTGGGCGGAATCCGCCGCGTGCGCCGGGCTGGGACTCCACGACGACGTCCTCCACGGGGAGTCCGTGGAGGAGCGTGACGCCCGCTACCGGGCGGCCGGGGAGGTCTGCCGATCCTGCCCCGTCCTGGCCGAGTGCAACGCCTGGAGGCTGGAGACCCCCCGCCAGCGCCGGGTGGGCGTGATCGCGGGGGTCGTGAGGGTCCCACGGCGGTGGGGCGAGTTGGATCTCCTGGCCCCGGAGGAGGAGGACGCCGCCTAGCGTCCACCCCTCTACGGGCGTATCCTGGAGGTGTACCTACTCCGACGGGGGTACACGGTGGGCGGCGGTGGAGATGACTCTCCACCGCCACTCTCCACCGAAGGTCCACGAAGGGCAGGACGCCCGGACCGAAGACGTCGAGAACTTCCGGCCTGACGGCCGACCCCCGGGGATGGACTTCCACGGGACCAGATAACACCGCCGCACCGCGACGGGCGTCGAGGATGACTCCTCCGCCATCCGGATCCCGGCGGCGGTCCCGACTACCCCAAAGGGGAGAATCATCATGGCACTAGGAGACCTGGCCTTCCTGGCCGGCAACGCTGACAATGAGGGCGTACTGAAGGAGTTCCGGACCGCGCTGGTCGAGCGCGTGGAACTTGAGTCCGCCGCCTTCCGGGCGGGGACACTCATCACCACCGGGACCTATCTCGCCCAGGTCCCGGTCCTCCGGTCCGGGGCTACGGCGAACTGGACCCCGGAAGCCACGGCCATCACGGAGTCCGCGCTGACGCTGGAGACGACGCCGGCCACCCTCCACAAGGTCGCCGCGCTGACGTCGGTGAGCAACGAAGCCCGGCTGTCACAGGCGGTGGACCTGGTCAAACTCCACACGCGGTCCATGGCCCGCGACACGGTCCAGAAGATCGACGCGGCCTACTACGGGGACGGAACCACGCCGAACGCCCCGGCTGGTCTGGGGTCGGTGGCCGACGTCGAGGAGGTCACCCCGACCACCCTCACCAGCCTGGACGCGCTGGTGGAGGCGGCGGGTGCCCTGGAGGTCAACTACCGCCAGGCCACGCACCTCCACGTCCATCCGACCACCCTGGTCCGCCTCCGGCAGATCAAGGAGTCGGCGGACAGTGGGAAGTCGCTGGTGGACGACGGTGTCACCGCCGGCACCGACAACGTCCGACGGTTGGCCGGGATGGAACTGGTGGTCTCCCCGGCGGTGGACCCGGGTGTCATCTGGGCCACCGACAAGTCCGGGGTCTTCGTCCTCCGGTCCACTGACGTCCGCTTCGACGTGGACACGTCCGTGGGCTTCCGTGAGGACGTGACCGCCATCCGGTCGGTGATCGGGGTGGGCTTCGCCTTCCCGGATCCCACGGCCGTGGTGAAGATCGTCCTCCCGGCGGAGTAACGGACGACCGTCCATGACCACCAGGCCAGCGCCGTCGTCACCCGGGACTTCCCCGATGGTGGCGGCGGCGTTGTGCCTGGTCACCGGCCACGCCAGCGGTGGTCGTTGTGGACTTCCTCTAGATCACCCGTCCAGTTGGCTGAGGTACCCAGGGGGCTTGACCCTAGTCCCCGCCTTCCATGATCGGCTAGGCATTGCATCCGAGGCCGTGAGCAGGCATTTCTGGAGGACTTCGAGGATCCACCCCGCCCCGACAATGTAACGAACAGACTTTGGCCTCTGTGGAGGCCCTACAAACGCCCAACTAGGAGGGCACCATGACCAGGAAACGATCCCGGGGACTCCGGGCGGTGACCGCCATCAAGGCCGTCATCCCTGACGGCGTGGAACTGGATGAGGCCGACGAAGACCTCCTGGCGGCCATCCGCCGGGCCTACGACCGGGCGGAAGCCCTGGATGAGGACCTGGCCAGGGAGAGGGCGGCGGCGGAGCCATCGGCCAACCGGATCTCCCTCCTGGCCGCCGAGATTCGACTTCAGGAGTCCCAGGGCGAGAAGTGGGGCCGGGGCATCATCGAGCGCGTCGAAGCCCTGGTGAAGCCCAAGGAAAAGGACCGACGCGCCCAGCACGCGGCCAACGTCCGATGGCACGGCGTCCACTCAGGGGGTGCGTAGGTCATGGCCCGACTCACCGCCCCGACCGGTCCCGTCGGTGACCTTGTGGGCGCCTACCTGACGTCGCCGGCCACCCGGCAGATGCACCTCTACGCGGACATGGCGGGGACCCAGAACCCGGCCACCAGGGCCGCCGCCGCCCTCCGACGTGGAGATGCGGCCGTTGTGGACTCCTCCGCCCTTCCCCGGGAGGTGGCGGCGGAGTTCTTCGACCCTCACCGCCTCACCCACGCCCGGGTCCGCCTCCAGCGTGGCAAGGCCCCCCAGGTCGTGGACGACACCGTGGTCCCCTTGCGGAAGCCGGAGCCGGAGGAGCCGACCGTGGAGACCCAACCCCTGGACGCCGGGGAGGTGACGGACGATGAGTAGCACCTTCCGCGCCGCCCTCCAGTCACGCCTGGGCCGTCCGGCCACCGACGCCGAGGTCGCCCGGGCCTACGCCATGGGGCCGGCGGCGGCCCGCCTCATCGTGGCCACCACGGGGCCGGTCCCACGGTCCTCCCACCCCGACCAGGCCATAGCGGCGGTGGCGGTGAACATGGCCGCCCGGGTGATCGAGGCCGGCGGGGTCCTGGAGTTCACCACGGAGGACTGGCGGGACCTGGAGCGGATCTCCGCCCTCTACCGGCCGGTCCACACATTCCTTCTGGCCTAGTGGCGGCGGAGCGGGCGGAGGAGTCCACGGAGACGACCTATCCCCGCGTCCCTGGGGTGGAAGGCTAGGGAGGGGGGGATAGGCCGTCTATGGACCACCTGGAGACCATTCCGGGGATATGCCCAGGTGTCGACGCCGGGCTATCGCACTCGCCACACCTCCCCGTGCTTCATCCGGAAGGTCGCGGTGGTGCCGTCCTCTGCCATCCCGGTCACCTCCAGGCCGACGCGGTTGACGGCTTGCTTCCGCACGGAGACCCACGATGAATGGGCGGGGGAGTAGACGTCCCTGAAGTCGCCCGTTCCCCCTTCCACCTTGTACGGCCGTTCTGGTCGTGATGCCATTCCAACTCCTTCGGAGTAATCCCCTGGACCGGGCGCGCCTAAACTAATGCCTCACCCTGGAATGTCAAGCCCCGTCAACTTAGTACACGACGCCCGGCTCTCCCGGGGGCATGTACGGGGTCCGTGGAGTCTGGCCGGTACGCGGCCACCCTGGGACCACCATCCGCGCCGCCCAGTAGACGCTGGCGGCGTCTTCCATGCCTTTCCCGCCCAACCTCCAGGGACCCGTGGGGGTCTGGGGCTGGAGGGAGGCGGCGGCCTTCTCTAGGAGGTACGCCTTCCAGTGGTCTCGGACGTCCACGGACACCACTCCATCGACGGCCGCGACGTGCTGACCGTCGGGGCCGTGGAAGGTGAACGTGAGACCGGGCATGTCGTCATTGTGCGCCGATGGCCCGACATGGCGGTGGCGGAGGATGCCGACGTGGACACACTTTGGACACAAACTCCCCACAACACCCCCCACCTAGCCAACGGTGACAACACACAACACCCCTGGTGGGGAGGGGTTCGGGCCTCCCACCAGGGGTGGATGATTGTTCTCGTAATGAAAAGGTCGTCGGTTCGATTCCGACACGCGGCTCCATCGGAACGCCGAACGCTGTCAACCCCCGCCCTCCCAGGTCCGGGGTTTTCTGTCGTCCGGTCCGCTTCCCGGGGGCGACATGATGCCTGGCTCCCGGGTCCCGCCGAATGTCCTGCGCTCGCGATCATTGACGGTGACGACGATCACTCGCTACTGTCAGGTAACAGTTTACGTAGTTGCATATCGTCGGCTGTTCGCCCCTCGATCAAAGGACTCCCATGACCACTGCGCCCCTGCTCGTCGAGCGAGCGGACCACATCGAGACGTGGACGATGAACCTGCCGGACTCCCGGAATCCCATCTCCGATCCGGCGATCGTCGACGCGCTGTGTGATCAGGTCGCCACGGTCAACGGGGATCATGACGTCCGGGCCGTGGTCCTGACGGGTGCCGGTTCCGCGTTCTCCGCCGGCGGGAACGTCAAGGACATGGTGGACAGAGCGGGGATGTTCGGCGGCAGCCCGTATGAACTGCGTGACGGGTACCGCCGGGGTATCCAGCGGATCCCGCGCGCCCTGTATCACTGCGAGGTGCCGGTGGTCGCCGCGGTGAACGGGCCGGCCGTCGGTGCGGGATGCGACCTCGCCGTGATGTGCGACCTGCGGGTGGCGTCGACGAGGGCGTGGTTCGCGGAGAGCTTCGTCCAGCTGGGGATCATCCCGGGCGACGGCGGTGCATGGCTGCTGACCAAGGCGATCGGCCCGGCGCGGGCGGCCGAGATGGCGCTCACCGGCGACCGGGTCAAGGCCGAGCAGGCCGCCGCGTGGGGGCTGGTGAACGAGGTCGTGGAACCCGATCAGCTGCTGGAGGCGGCCCACACTCTCGCCGCGCGGGTGGCCAAGAATCCACCGCACTCGGTGCGCATGGCCAAGAAGCTGCTCCGCGAGTCACAGCACCAGTCGCTCGAGTCGCTCCTCGAGCTGTCGGCGGCGATGCAGGCGCTGGCGCACCACGCCGAGGATCACCGCGAGGCGCTCGCGGCGTTCGGGGACAAGCGCGCCGGCGAGTACACAGGTCGCTGATCTCCGTCTCTCGGCCGGGCCGGGGCTGGGTCTGGCTCCGACACGCGACCAGGCTCAGCGCAGGCCCCATTCCGTCGCGTGGCGGAGGCAGATGCGGGCCAGTTCCTCGCTGCGTTCGACGATGAGGTCGCGCGCGGCGATGACCCCCACGGTCGCGATCGTGCGGCCCCTCTCGCGCAGGGCGACTGAGACGCCGTCCCCGCCGTCGACCGCCACGCCGGGGGCGGTACACACCCCGGTCTCGCGGAGTTCCTCCAGGGAATCGAGAAACCTGTCCACGAACTCGGATTCCGCGGACGGCCGGGCGTTGAGGTAGGCCCAGATGTCGCGCTTCTCGCGGTCGGCGAGCAAGAGCCAGCCGGACGAGGTCCGCAGCAGTGAACGCCGCAGGCGGTTCTCCGCGATGTACGAATAGTGCGGGTCGTTGGAGACGTGGTCCACGTAGAACAAGTCGTCACCGACATCGGTCGACAGGGCGGTGGTGAGCCCTGTCTCCGCGTGCAGGGCCAGGAGCTGGTCCCGCGACACGGACGTCACGGGCGGGCGACCAGCGATGACGTTGAGTAGATACGGTGCCGTACCCAGGGTGTATACGCGGTTGCGCTCGTCGAGGTATCCCACCGCCACGAGCCCGTTGAGCAGGCCCTGCGTGGAGCTGATCGGGGCCTCGAGCGCTTTTGCCACCGCAGTGAGCGTCAGGCCGGATCCCGATCGGGCGACGAGTTCCATGATCGCCGCGACCCGGTCGACCATCCGGTGCCGGGGACGCTCGGGGACCTTGTCCATGCGGGGCACGTCCACCGCCCCGTCGCCTCCCACGTCCGCTTGCGTCATGGGGTAAGACTATCCGCCCCTGCGGGACGACCGGGCGAATACGAGAGAGCGTAGTGGAATCCCCTATTGCGTAAAAGCGCCGACCGTGCGATTCTCGAACACGTGGTCCGGGTCACCCTTCGGCCCCGATCCGGCAGCCGACACCCCAATCCCCTTCGAGGAGGCCCGATGAGGTCCGCACTCGCACCACCGACCACCCTGGCGTCGGCGGACATGGACGCCCTACGGGCGGAGGTCCGCGACTTCCTCGGCGGCGAGATCGCCGCCGGCCGTCTCACGCCGTGGATCGACACCTGGCTGACCCGGTGGGACGAGGACTTCACCCGTCGTCTCGCCGAGCGCGGCTGGGTCGGCATGGCGATCCCCACCGAGTACGGCGGCCGAGGACGCACGCACCTGGAGCGCTTCGTCGTCACCGAGGAACTCCTCGCTGTCGGGGCGCCCGTGGCCGCGCAGTGGGTCGCCGATCGGCAGATCGCCCCCTCGCTCCTGCGGTACGGCACAGAGGAGCAAAAGCGCGAGTACCTGCCGCGCATCGCGGCGGGAGAGTGCTGTTTCGGCATCGGGATGAGTGAACCGGACTCGGGTTCCGATCTGGCCAGTGTGCGGACGAAGGGTGTGAGGGTCGACGGCGGCTGGGCCGTCTCCGGCACCAAGGTGTGGACCTCCGGTGCCCAGCACGCGGAGGCGTTCATCGCCCTCGCCCGCACCGAGCCGCTGGACACCGCCCACCGGCACGCGGGGCTGAGCCAGTTCATCGTCGACCTGCGCAGCGAGGGCGTCACCATCCGCCCGATCGTCTCCCTGTCCGGCGACCACCACTTCAACGAGGTCGTGCTCGACGAGGTGTTCGTCCCCGATGCCCGCGTGTTCGGTTCCCTGGGCCGGGGCTGGGAGCAGGTCAATTCCGAGCTGGCCTTCGAGCGCAGCGGCCCCGAGCGGTTCCTCTCCTCTTTCCGCCTGTTCGCCGCCGAGATCGGCGCGATCGCCGAGGGGACATTGCCCGCCCGCACCGACCTCGGCCGCTCGGTCGCGCGGATGGCGGGGCTTCACGCCCTGAGCCAGAACATCGCCGGGGCGCTGCAGCGCGGCGAGCCCGCCGACAACGCCGCGGCACTGGTCAAGCTCCTCGGAACCACCACCGAGGGCGACATCGTCGACGTGGTCTCCGCCAGGCTCGGCGACGAGTTCGCGCCGGGCGAGGCGGACGCGGCCGCGTCCGAACTCACGGATCTGCTCCGTGCCGGACTCCATCAACGCCCCGGCTTCACGCTGCGCGGCGGGACCAACGAGATTCTGCGCGGCGTGATCGCGCGGGGAATGGGGATGAGATGAACGGGCGCACCGCTTCCGACCGGACCATCGAGGCCGTCGACCTGGCCGTTGACGAGGACCTCGAGTCGATGATGGCGGGTGTCCTGGCGCAGTTCTCCGGGCCCACCGTCGACCCCGACGCGACTGCGGTGTGGCGGGCCCTGTCCGAGGTGGGGATCGGCCGGCTCACCGGCCCGGAGGAGACCGGGGGCAGCGGGGCGGGCTGGGCGGAGGCCGCCACGCTGCTGAGATTGGCCGCCGCCGCCGGGGTCGCGGTCCCGTATGCGGAGACCGACCTCGTCGTCGGGCCGCTGCGCCGCGCGGTCGGCCTGGACGACTCCGCCCCGGGGACGGCGACCCTCGCCGTCCTCGGGTCCGACTCCCGCGCCCGGCGCGTGGCCTGGGCCGGGGCCACCGATTCCGTGCTGTTCGTACGCCGGTCCGCCGCCGACGACGACGGGCGACCCCGCTTCGAGGTCGCGGACATCCCGACCGACCGGGCGGCGGTCACACCCGTCGACGGGACCTCCGCGGTGGCACTGGGCGACCTCAGCGCGCCCGACGACGCCGCGTGGACCCCGGTCGACGCCGCTCCCGTCGAAGCGGCGGTGCTCCGAGGCGCCCTCGCCCGGGCCGTCCAGTCCGTGGGCGCCGCCGAGGGGATGCTCGACGCGGCGATCGCCCACAGCACCGAGCGCAACCAGTTCGGTCGGGCGCTGGCCGAGTTCCAGTCGGTGCAGAACCTCGTCGTCGACATCGCGGCCGAGACCGTCCTCGCCCGCGCGGCGGTCGACCAAGCGGTCGCCGACGCGCTCGACACCGACCTCGGGGGGCCGCTGTCGGGATTCCGCGTGGCCGTGGCCCGCAGCGTGGCCTCGCAGACCGTCGCCGTCGCCGTGCGCAACACCCATCAGGTGCACGGCGCCATCGGCACCACGCACGAGCACACCTTGCACCGCCTCACCCTGCCCGCTCTGCAGTGGCGCGGTGAGTTCGGCTCCGCGGCGTTCTGGGAGAGCCGACTCACCGACGTCGCACTCGCGGGCGGGATGGACGGGGCATGGCCCATGGTCGTCGAGGGCGCTCGGGTCGAGGGTGCGGCCGCCGGTTGGCTCGACCGTGTGACGGGCCCCTGAGTCGTGGCCGCCACGCCGTACGCGGATACGCCGCGGACCGGGGCTCTCACCGACATCCGTGTCGTGGACCTGTCCCGGGTCCTGGCCGGACCTCTGTGTGGTCAGATGCTCGCCGACCACGGTGCTGATGTCGTCAAGGTGGAGCCACCGGGCGGGGACGAGACCCGGGGCTGGGGTCCGCCGTTCGTGCGGGAGGACCACAGCGCCTACTTCGACGGTCTGAACCGCAACAAGCGGAACATCAGCATCGACCTGCGCAGTGAGGAGGGGCAGTCACTCCTGGCGAGGATGCTCGCGGAGGCGGACGTCGTCATCGAGAACTTCAAAGCCGGGACCCTGGAAGCGTGGGGATTCGGCGACGCCGAGCTCGCCGTGCGGTTCCCCCGCCTGGTCCACTGCCGCATCACCGGGTACGGCGTCGACGGTCCGCTGGGCGGCGCACCCGGTTATGACGCCGTCCTCCAGGCGCTGTCGGGGCTCATGAGCATCAACGGGGAGCCCGACGGGCCGGCCATGCGCATTGGTATCCCCCTGGTGGACATCGTCACCAGCCTCAACGCGATGACCGGCATCCTCATGGCGTTGCACGTCAGAGAAACCACCGGGCGCGGGCAGCTCGTCGACCTCGCCCTGCTCGATAACGCCGTGTCGATCCTGCACCCACACGCCGGGAAGTGGTTCGCCACGGGCGAGCCCCCGGCCAGGACAGGCGTCGCCCACCCGACGATCTGCCCCTACGAGACCTTCACCTGCTCAGACGGCCCCTTCTTCATCGGCGCGGGCAACGACGGGCAGTTCCGCTCCCTCGCCGTCGCGCTGGGTGAACGCGCACTGGCCGAGGATCCGCGGTTCCTCACCAACTCGGACCGTCTCGCGCACGCCGGAGAACTCCGGTCGCTCCTCGGGGAGCTCGTCGGCGGCATCGATCGCGCCGACCTGGCGGACCGCCTCCGTTCGGCGGGGGTTCCCTCCGGCGCGGTCAACGATGTGGGGGAGGCGCTCGCGATGCCGCAGGTCATGCATCGGGGCATGGTGGTCGAGCGGGAGGGATACCGCGGTGTCGGGATCCCCGTCACCTTGTCCGACACGCCCGGATCCGTACGCTTCGGACCGCGCCCCCGCGGAGCGGACACCGATGCGGTGCTGGCCGGGTTCGGGATCGGCCCGGCCGAGGTGGCCCGCCTACGGGAGGCGGACGTGGTGAGCGGCGCGGACGACCGTTCCTGACCCCGCCGCACCGCGCGCCACGGGCCGCGATCTCGGTACCCTCGACACCAGTACCGAGAAAGGTCGTGTCGTGGAATTCCTCCTCATCGCCGCAGTGATCGCGGTGGCCGTCGCCGTGGTCTCCCGCAGCCAGAACAAGGGCCAGACCCAGCTGGAGGCGCAGCACAATCACCACCTCGCCGACCACCGGGCCGAGGCGGCCCGATGGGTCGAGCGGCTCGGGGGCCAGGTGTTCAACCTGGATGGCACCGACGAGGCGTCCAAACAGGCCATGGCCGACGCGTCGGAGCGCTACACGGCGGCGGTCTCCGAGTTGGAGAATGCCCGCACCCCGGTACAGGCGCAGCTGGCCAAGGACACCGCGCTGGAGGGTCTGTACTACGTGCGTGCCGCCCGCTCGGCGATGGGCCTGGACCCGGGCCCCGAGCTGCCCAAGACCCCCGGCCAGGACCGCGCCGGCCGCGTGACGGAGGACCGCGAGGTCGAGGTCGAGGGCCGGACCATGAAGGCCGCGACCGATCCGAGCGACGAGACCCCGCACTACTATCCGGGCGGCGTCGTGGCCGGTCGACCGGTCCCCGCCGGCTGGTACTCGGAGCCCTGGTGGGCGTCGGCCCTGACCACGGGCGTGTGGATGATGGGCTCGATGATGATGTTCAACATGATGTTCGCCGGGATGTCGGGCATCGGGTACTCCGGTGAGGACTTCGCGTCCGGGGTGGGCGAGGGCGGCGCCGACGTCAGTGACATGGGCGGCGGCGACGGCGGCGAGGGTTTCCTCGACGGCGGACTGATGGGCGGGGACGGCGGCGATGGCGGAGGCGACGGCGGCGGATTCTTCGACGGTGGCCTGTTCGGCGGCGACGGCGGGGGAGACGGCGGCGGCGGTTTCTTCGACGGTGGCCTGTTCGGCGGCGACGGCGGCGGATTCTTCGACTTCTGACCGGGCCGCGGTTGACCGTGGGCCGTCCGCGGCTGCTCAGCAGCCGGTCAGGACTCGGTCCATCGCGTCGCGCTCGGCCTGCGTCACCCACAGGCCGTACCGGTCCTTGACCAGCACCTGGCGCGAGACGTACGAACACCGGAACTCGCGACGGGGCGGGAGCCAGGTGGCGGTGTCGCCGTCGCCCTTCTGCTGATTCGCCCACCCGGCCACGGCCAACAGGTTGAGCGGGTCGTTGGCGAAGTCACGCCGCTGCTCCTCGGTGAGCTGCTGTGCGCCCTTCTGCCACGCGTCCGACATCGCCACCACGTGGTCGATCTGAACCTCCGATGACGTGTCTTGCCCGCGGACGAAGTCAATCCGCTCCCCGGTGTACGGCCCCTCCAGGACGCCGGTGAGGACCACGCAGTCCCGCGTGCCGGGCCGAAAGGTGATGTCCTGCAGGTCGCGCTGGAGGATGTCGTTGCGGGTGTCGCAGCCGTTGCGGCCGAACTCCACGGACACGTCGTCGGTCCACGACTGCCCGAACAGGTCGCGGTCGTACCCCGTCTTGGGCGCCCGGCCCTTGACCTCGAGTTGCGGCAGGGCCCCGCGGGCCGCCGCGACCAGGGGATTTACGGGCTCGCCGGCGTCGGGGTCGACCGGGGGCGCGGGCTCGGCGGGGGGCGCCGGCTGCGCGTCGACGGGCGGGGGCTCCACCAGCGACGACGGCGAGGTGTTCCCCTCCGGGTCGACCGCCGACGTCGCGGGAGTGCCGACCGTGCCCGGAGCGCCGACCGTGCCCGGGGCGCCCTCCTCGGGTTCGGCGCACCAGCCGATCCCGGCCAGCACGGCCACCCCGAGGACGACGGCACCGATTGCACGAGGGGTTCCGGAACTCATGCGGGGCACCCTATCGAGGGCCTCCGACACCCCCGCCCGCGGCCGAGCATCACCGCGGGCCCGAGCGCACCCGCGGGCGCGCCCGTACCCCTGATCGTCGTGGCGCCCGTACACCTGCATCGCAGCCGCTCCCCGGGGTGGCGTCTCGCACCCGCTTCGGGGCAGGCGAGACGCCATGTTGACGTGCGGCTGTGGCCCGGGCGTACAGCCGCGCGAGCGAGACGCCAGGCGCGGGAGCGGCTGCGCGGCGATGCGGCGATGCGGCGATGCGGGTCTGCGGGGGCGCAGGCGTAGCGGCCATCGTTCCCGAGCGCCCTGCCACTCAGGGGAGTGCACGTGCGCTCCCGCCGGGCCGACTAGCGTGGCCCGCGATGCCCCCCGCCACGTCCAGCCGCCGACCCGCCCCGGGCACGCCCGACGACCGCACCCCGGGCACGCCCGACGTTCCCGCGCGGGCCCGGCCGACGAATCGCGGTCGGCTCGTCCTGGCGGCCTGCGCGCTGGTGGTGGTGGCGGCCACGGCGGTGCGCACCTGGGTCGCCGCGGCGGGCTGGTTCTACTGGGACGATCTCCTCCTGCACGGCAGGGCGGCCGCGCAGGCGTTCCCGGATCCCGCGTTCCTGTTCGCGGACCACGACGGTCACCTCATGCCCGGCGCGATGGCCCTGACCTGGGTCGCGGCGCACGTCGCGCCGCTGGACTTCCGCGTGCCGCTGGTACAGATCGCGCTGCTCCAGCTGGTCGCGGGCGCCGCGCTCGCCCGGATGCTGTGGGTCCTGCTGGCGGGCCGGGCGATCCTGCTGGTCCCACTCGTGGCCACGCTCGCGATCCCGCTCGGCCTGCCGTCGGCCACGTGGTGGGCGGCCGCCCTCAACGCGCTGCCGCTCGCCGCCGCGATGGCGTGGACGGTGGCGTCGATAATCCTGCTCGCCCGCTCGGGTCGCCGACGCCATGCCGTGGGTGCCGCGGTGGCCACGGCTCTGGGGTTGCTGTTCGTCGAGAAGGCGCTCATCATCCCGGTGGTGGCCGCGGCGGTGCTGCTGGGGTCGTGGTGGACGGGCGGCGGAACACGCAGTGAGCTGCTGGCCCTGTGGCGTCGGACCCGCTGGGCCTGGTCGGCACTGGCCGCGATCGTCGTGGTGTGGGGGGCGGTGTTCCTCGTCGTCGTCGGCCGTCTCGGGGGAGGATCGTCGGGCGGGTTCCCGGCCGGGCCCGAGGGCGGGGACGACACCGGCGGCACCGGCGCCGGGAGCCCGGGGCCCGGATTCGTCGACCTGGTGGACCACACCTACCGGCTGGCGGTGGTGCCGACGCTGGGCGGGGGACCGTGGAGCTGGGAGCGCTGGCACCCGGGACCCCCGATGGCAGACCCGTCGACGATGGCCGTCGTCGTGGGCGCCCTGGCGGTCGCGGCGGTCCTGGCGTGGTCTCTTCTCACCCGGCGGCGCACCGGTGCGGTCTGGGCGGCCGCGGCGCTGTACCCGCTGGTGACGGTGGTCCTGGTCGCGGTGGGGCGCACGGGGCCGGACACCGCGACGGAGATCGTGCAGACCCTCCGGTACCACTCCGAACTGCCGGTGGTGCTGGCTGCGGCCGCCGCTCTGGCGATCGCCGCACCGCGCCGGCAGGACGCCCCGCGCCGGCAGGACGCCGCGCCCAGGGAGCGCGCCGCGCCCGAGGAGCGCGCCGCACCGCCTCGCGGCCGCGCGGGGACGTGGCTGCCGGCGGCGGGCGCGCTCGGCCTGGTCGCGCTGCTCGCCTCCTCCGCCGTCTCGACCGTCTCGTACCGCCAGGCGTGGTCGGAGCAGCCGTCCCGCGACTACACCGAGCCGCTGCTCGCGGCGCTGCGCGAGCGCACCGAGCCCCTGCTCGACAAGGAGGTCCCGCTCGAGGTGCTGCTCCCCCTGACGACGCCCGCCAACCGGCTGTCCGCGCTGCTCGCCGGGGTGCCGGGGGTCCCGGCGGTGGGGGCGTGGACCCGCGACCCGGTGGCGATCGACGCGCACGGGGCGCTGCATCCCGCCGACGTGGTCCCGGGCCGCACCATCCCGCAGGGGCCGGTGCCCGGCTGCGGCCACCGGGTCGGCCCGGACGGCGCCCGGATAGCCCTGGACGGTCCGCTGCTCGGGCGCGACTGGGTGGCGCGGCTCCATCTCCTCGCTGACGCGGACGGTCACGTGGCGGTCCGCCTCGACGACGGCGACGAGGTGACGGCCCCCGTCCAGGCCGGGCCGGGGACGGTGTACGTCCGCCTCGAGGGCGGGGGGACGGGCCTGACCGTCTCCCCGGGCGGGGGCGCCTCCCAGCTGTGCGTGGGCAGCGGACCGGTCGGCGTACTCGTGCCGCGCTGAGGTTTCACGGCCCGGTGGACCATAATGGGCGGGTCGGACGGCGGGCCCACGGACGCCGAGAGGGACACGGACACGGACAGGGCCAGAACACGGACAGGTCCAGGAACGGAGGCGGGTCATCGACATCGCGTTGGTCATGATGACCCTCACCGCGCTCCTGGTGGTGCCCGGCGCGATCGTGGGCGCCGCCGCGCAACTGCCCCTGCGTCTCGCGCTGGGCACGTCGATCCCGGTCTCGTTCGGGATCGCCGCGATCGCCGGCTACGTCTACGGCCGGGTCGGGGTGCCGTGGTCGCTCGGCGCCTACGTGGTCGCCACGGCCGCGACCGCCGCGGTGGTCGGCGTGGTGGGGCTGCTGATCACCGGGGCGACATGGGTGTGGCGACGACGACGACGAGGCCGCGACGCCACGCCGGCGGACGGGCGACGCCGTCGCCGGCGCCGCCGAACCGGTCGGGTCGGCCGACTCCGCAGGGTTCGCGGGACCGCCGGGGTCGAGCGCCCCGGCCGGGTGGACGGCCGGCCCGGGCGGCGCTCGTGGTGGTGGCTGCTGCCGGGCGCGGCGATCCTGACGAGCGCCTGGCTGATCGGCCAGATGATCCTCACCGAACTCTCGGCGACCCCCGGCGGCACGGCGAACATCTTCCAGGGCTGGGACGCCCACTGGCACGCCAACTACATCCGCTTCATCCATGACCTCGGCGTGGCGTCGCCCGACCTCGCCGGGGAGCTGCGTTACCCGGAGAACGGCGCGACGCTCTACTACCCGAGCACGTGGCACTCGATCGCCGCCCTGGTCATGGGCCTGCGCGGGATCGGCGCCGTCGAGACGTACAACCTCGTGCAGATCGGCAGCGTCGCGCTCGTGTTCCCGCTGGGCGTGGCGGCGTTGGCGTGGCTGATCACCCACCGCCGGTTCTCCCGGCCCGTGGTGGCCACCTCGGCGGCCGTGGCCGCGATGGCCACCCCGCTGTTCCCGGGTCTGCCGTTCGTCGAGGTGATGGTGGCCGCCACCCCGTCGGCCGTGGCCAACGGTATGGCCGGTCTGGGGGCCGCGGTCGTGGTGGCGGCCCTGGCCGATCGGCGGTTCATCCCCGCCGCCGCGCTCGGGCTGGTCGGTATCGGCGGCGTCCATCCGTCGGCCATGGTCACCGCGGCCGTGTTCGTGCTGTTCTGGTGGCTGTTCGACGGGCTGTGGCGGCCGGTCCGCGGCCGCGTGCGCGACTTCGTGGTGTTGGCCGGCATCGGGCTGGCCGGGGTGCTCACCTTGTTGCCGCAGGTGCTCACGGTGTCCGAGGAGGCCGACGACATCTCGGCCTTCGAGTTCCAGATCGACGCCGACCGCGCCGCCACCTGGGGCAAGGCGGTAGCCCTGCAGGTGCGTCATGTGGAGGACTGGGGCGTGCGGTGGGTGCTGCTGTCCCTGGCCGCGCTGGGCCTGGTGGTGATGCTGCGCCGCAAGGTGTTCTGGCCGCTGCTGCTGTGGGGCGGGCTGCTGGTGGTGTGCGTCAACTCGATGAGCGTGTTCGGCAACTGGACCGGCGGTGTGCTCCGCGGGATCGGCAGCATCTACTACAACGACCCCCGCCGGATCGGGGTGGTGCTGGCCGTGGTCGTGGCCGCGGCGGTGGGTGTGGGCGTCGGGGCGACCGTCCAGGCGCTGGCGGGATGGTTGGGCAGGCTGGTCGATCCCCTCACCGACCCGGACGGTGGCGGCGTCCGGCTCGCCCGGGTGGCCGTGGCGCTGGCCGCCCTGGTGGGGGTGGGGTCCTGGGTGGTGCAGGCCTCGCCCGAGTACGCGGTCGCGGCCGGGGTGAACCAGCGGTGGAACCGCATGGTCGACGAGCACGACCTGCGCGCCTTCCGGTGGCTGTCCGAGCAGCCGCAGGCCTACTCGGGTCTCATCTACACCAATCCCGACGAGGGCTCGGGCTGGATGTACGCCACCGACGGGTTGCCCTCGACCTCGCGGCACTACCTCCAACCCGGTTCCACGACCCCGCTGACGACCTATCTGTTCTCCCGGATGGACGAGGCCGGGGTGAACCCCCGCGTCGACCGCGCGTTGGCGGAGCTCGGTGTGACGTACGTGTACGTGAGCCCGCCCAACTACTGGGGGTTCCAGAAGCCCAACGAGCACCTGTTGCGCCTCGACGGCACGCCCGGCCTGGCCAAGGTGTACGCCGAGTCGCAGGTGCGGATCTACGCGGTGCGGGACGCGTTCACCGACGCCGAACTGGCGCAGATTGTGGAGGACTCCCCGTTCCCGCCCGAGCGACGGTCCCCGCTCACCCGGGCGACCGGGACATACGGGCCGGAGTGACCTCGCCACCGGTCCCACGGTCGTATCCTGTGCACGGGCCTGAAGGTGAGGGAGCCGCGGCGGTGTCGTCGCAGACGAGGGGAGGGCATCACATGCGCGCGTTGGTGACGGGAGGGGCCGGGTTCATCGGGTCGACCCTGGTGGACAGGCTGCTGGGTGAGGGCCATGACGTGACCGTGGTGGACAACCTGTCCCGGGGGCGGCTCGAGAACCTGGCGGCGTCCCGTGAGGCCGGTGACCGGTTCGAGTTCCGGGAGCTCGACCTGACCGACCCCGCCATCGAGGACGTGGTGGCCGCCGCCCGGCCCGAGGTCATCTTCCACCTGGCCGCGCAGATCGACGTGCGCCTGTCGGTGGAGGATCCGGTCCACGACGCCGAGGTCAACGTCGTCGGCACCGTCCGGCTGGCCGAGGCGGCCCGCAAGGTCGGGGTGCGCAGGATCGTCTTCACCTCCTCAGGCGGGTCCATCTACGGGCCCGTGACCGAGCTGCCCGTCGCGGAGACCCGACCGGTGGACCCGCTGAGCCCGTACGCCGCCGGCAAGGTGGCCGGTGAGATCTACCTGGAGATGTTCTCGCGCCTGTACGGGATCGAGTGGGCGGGCGTGGCGCCGGCGAACGTGTACGGGCCGCGGCAGGACCCGCACGGCGAGGCCGGGGTGGTGGCGATCTTCTCCCAGCGGCTGCTGGCCGGTCAGCCCACGCGCGTGTTCGGCGACGGCGGCAACACGCGCGACTATGTGTTCGTCGACGACGTGGTGGACGCCTTCGTCCGCGCCGCCGAGGTCCCGGCCGCGGCGGGGCTGCGTTTCAATGTGGGCACCGGCGTGGAGACCACCGACCGTGGGCTGCACACCCTGGTCGCCGAGGCCGCGGGGGCCGCTGACGATCCCGAGTACGCTCCCGCCCGCCTGGGTGATGTCGCCCGCTCGGCCCTCGATGCCGAGCGCGCCGCCGAGGTGCTCGGCTGGACGCCGCAGGTGACGATCCGCGAGGGCGTCGCCCGGACGGTCGACTACTTCCGCGACTGACATCCTTCCGCGGCTGACGCGCTAGTCCTCGCCGGCCTCGGCGCCGGCGCCGCCGTCCGCGCCGGCAGCGTCAGCGGTGCCGTCCTCACCCGCGTCGCCGTCCGCCTCGGCGGCGCCGTCGGCCCCGACCGCGTCGGCGCCCACGGCAGCGGCGCCGACGGCGTCCGGCTGCGGGGCGAAGTTGGGCCGGGGCAGGAACGGGCGGAGCAGGTCCGGGAATCCGGGCGCGGGCCGGGCACCGTCGGGCGCGGTGACCTCGAGTTCTTCCTCGCCCTGACCGGCGTCGCCGCCGCCTGTGGCGTCACCCTCGGCTCCGTCACCGGCGCCATCCGTGCCCTCAGCGGGAGCGGCCGGCGCAGCGGGCACCGCAGGGGCCGCCGGCGCGGGGGCTGCAGGCGCGACCGGGGCGACCGGCGCCTGACGGACCGGCTGGACGGCGGCGACCCGCGGCGCCGGGGCCACGGTCGGCACGTTGGTCGCGGGGGCCACCGGGGAGACCGCCGGTCCGGCCTGATCGTCGGCGGGCTCGGTCTCCTCGGAGGCCTCGGTCGACTCCTCGCTGGTGGGGTCCTCGGCGCTCGGCTCGGTGCTGGTCTCCGAGGTGGTGCTCGCGATCGGCTCGGCGGTGGGGCCGGTGGTCTGCGCGGACTCGACCTGCGCGCGGGCCCGCTCGACGGCCTCGGCGCTGCGGTGCGAGTCGTACCAGAGGCCGGCGGAAATCAGCCCGACCGACAGGACGCCCAGGGCGCCCATCCCCACGGTGGTGAGGGACGGTGGGGTGAACCGGGTGTCGAGCGAATCCATGGGCCCCAGTATCAGACAGCGTCCGTGGGAACGCCAACCTCTTCCCCCGCCGCGCGCGTCGCCGGCGGGACCGTCGTCAGTCGCTCGGGTCCCTCCCAGAGCACGGTCGCCTCGCCGTAGGGGTCCTGATCGCGACGGAGCAACAGGCCCACGGCATGTCGGCGCAGGACGGGCAGGACGCGCCCCTCCTGACCGCGGTCCACGCCGGTGTGGCGCGCCCGGATCCGCCGTTCCCGCCACAGGGGCACCTGTCCGCCGAGCATCACGGCGAGCATCGCCCGGAACGCCCCGCAGTCCCGGTCGAACACGCCGCCGTGACCGCGCGTGCCGTAGACGGGCGTGCCGTCGGCGAAGTAGCCGGTGTCGAGTCGGACGGCGCCGCCGCCCAGGTCGGAGTGGGACCAGCGCTGTCGCAGGCCGAACCGGATCTGCAGCAGCTCCACGGGGTCGCCGGGTGCGGTGAGGGAGTACCTGCGTACCGGTCCGGGGGCGCGCCAGTCCGACGGCCCCGCGACGCCCACCCCGAGATCGGGCGACTCGGCGTAGATCACCCGGTCGGCGCGCAGGCCGAGCCGTTCGGCGGTGCCCACGATCCGCCCGCCGTACGAGTGCCCCACCACGGTCAGTGCCGCACCGGGGCATTCGATCTCCATGACCCGGTCCACCTCACGACAGAAGCGGACCAGGCGCGGCGCCATGGCGTCGGCGAACCGGGGATCGCCGGCATCGGCCATGATGTCCTGCGGGAACTCGCCGTCGAGGAACGTCACCACGGCCAGTCGCCCGCCGCCGGACTCGACGAGGTCCACCGCGACGTCGGTGTTGACGTGGGACATGTCCAGGTTGGTGCCGGTGCCGGGCACGTACACCGCCACCGCCTCGATGTCCGGGCCGAGCTCGCCCACCACCTCGATCATCCGCCCACCGCGGCGCGGTGAGAACGCCGGGAAGGAACGACGACGACGACGAGCATCACGCCGCGCCATCGTCTCCAGACGCCCGATGCGCGGACTCCACGGCGTACCCGCCAGGTGCTCGCGGTGGAGCGCGGCGCGCACGGCCACCGCGTTGGCGCGGGCCCGCACCGGCCAGGGCACGCCGTACGTCCCGCCCACGGCCTCCGGCTCGGCCAGCGCGAGGAGTCGCCGGTCGGCGACGGGCATGTGCTCGACCGTCGCATACACATCGGACGGGTCGGCAGGTTCGGGTCCGGCCGGGCCCGGGCCCCAGGCCGCGACCGTGGCGGCGGTGTCGAGGCCGCGGGATCCGCCCGGCCCGCCCGCGACGTCCGGCCCACCCGCCACGTCCGGCCCACCCGCCACGTCCGGCCCGACCGCCACGTCCGGCCCGACCGCCGCGACCCCGGCGAACCTGGCCAGGTCGGCCAACGCGTTGTCCGCCGCCCGGTCCAGCGTCGCCCTCAGGGCCGCGCGCCCGGGCTCGGGAAGCGGGTCCGGCCCGTCGAGGTCGTCCCAGGAGTCCTCGGCGAGCTCGACCAGCCGGTACACGCCCGCCAGGATCTCGGTCAGGCCGCGGGCCTCGCCGCCGACGGCGTCGGCCAGCGCGTCCAGGGCGGGGGAGCGGGTCGTGGAGGTGAGGAGCGCGTCGCGCGCGGTCGCCAGGGCGTCCCGCGCCGAGACGAGGCCGGCGGCCAGGTCGAGTAACCGGATCACCCGGGCCGGCGGCGGGGTCTCCGGCAGTGCGCCCGTCACCGCGGCCGCCGGAACGGCTGGGTGTCGGCGACCGCCCGGGCCGCGTCGCCGGCCGACGCCTCGGACAGCGTGCCCTCCGCGAGACCGTCGGCCAACTCGAGCAGGCGCGCGATCCGATCGGAGGCGGGGCGCAGGAGGGCGCGGAACTCGTCGTCGTCGTCGATCCGGGCGAGACCCCCGCGCGCCCCGGCGTCCCCACCGGTGGCGTCACCCACCCTGCTCGTTCCGGGCTGGGCACCGGCATGGAGGACCGCGTCGAGTCGTCCGCGCGCCACCTTGAGGCGGCGTCGCAGGCGCGCGGCCTCGCTGCGGACGTCCTCGTTCGCGCCCTCGTCCACGGCTGCTGTCAGGACCGCATCGGGTCGTCGTCGTCCGGGGCCGGCTTCATGACCACCGCATCGACCTTGTCATCGGGCCGCACCGCGTGCTGCAACGCGATCGTCCGCGCCAGGCGCGAGTACCGCAGTTCCTGCTCGCGGAAACGAACGTAGGTGGACACCGTCACGAACGCGAAGCCCATGACCAGCGCGTACAGCACCAGGTCGGTGCCGCGCTGCACCCCGAGCGCGTTGGCGACCACGGTGAGGTCGTCGGGCCGGATCACGGCGTAGACCATGAACACGACGAACAGCACGAAGCCGATCTTCACCCCGGCCTTCGCACGCGCCTTGCGGCGGTTGGCCAGAAAGAACACGACCAGCGCGGCGCCGGCCAGCAGGAGCAGGACCTTGATCATCGGGGCAGCCTCTTTCCCACGAACCCGTCGGAGAGGATGTTGATGCCGTTGAGCAGCGACTGGCCCTTGGACATCGAGTACTCGGTGTAGAGGATGTCGACCGGCTGCTCGGCCACCCGCCAGCCGCGGCTGTCCATGAGCTCCACGAACTCGCTGGCGTGGCTCATCCCGTTCATCCGCAGGTTGAGGTCCTCCGCGACGCGACGGTTGAACACGCGCAGACCGTTGTGGGCGTCGGTCAGGCCCAGTCGGCGGGTGCGGGGGCTGAGCAGCACGACCGTGCGCAGGACGAGCCGCTTGATCAGCGGCACCTGGTCGTCGTCGCGGCGGGGGCGCCCGAAGCGCGTGCCCACGACGATGTCCACCGGCTCGGACCGCAGCCGTCCCACCATGGCCAGCACGTCCTTGACCTGGTGCTGCCCGTCGGCGTCGAAGGTGACGAAGTAGCGGGCCCCCGGCTGGGCGCGGGCGTACTCCACACCGGTCTGGATGGCCGCGCCCTGGCCCAGGTTCACCGGATGGCGGACCAGGTGCGCACCCGCGCGGTGGATCGCCGCGGCCGAGTTGTCCGCCGACCCGTCGTCCACCGCCACGATGTTGGGGAACGTCCCACGCGCCGAACGCAGCACCTCCTCGATCACGGTGCCCTCGTTGAAGCAGGGGACGATCAGCCACACGTCGTGGTTACCGACGGTCGAATCTCCGCCCGCCACACTCGGCCCCGTATCCCGCACGCTGTCACTGCTCATCGGAGGTCGATACTATGCGACCGGACGGACAATCCGGTGACGAGAAGGACGGCGGTTCCCCTGATGGCCATCGACGTGATGCTCCCCTACTACGGGGACGTCGACCACTTCAAGAAGGCCGTGGACAGTGTCCTGGCGCAGAGCTACCGCGATTTCCGGTTGGTCGTGGTGGACGACGGCTACCCGGATCCGGAGCCGGCCCGTTACATGGGCGAGATCACCGCGCGCGACGAGCGGGTGACCTACGAGAAGAACGAGACCAACCTCGGCGCCAACGGCAACTACCGCAAGTGCCTCGGGATGGTCACCGCGCCGGTCGTCGTGGTGATGGGCGCCGACGACATCATGCTGCCCAACTACCTGCAGGTCGTGGCCGACGGGTTCGCCGCCGTGCCGGACGCCGCCGTGATGGAGGTGGGGGTCAGCGTCATCGACGAGCACGGCGCGCCCGTCCGGGGGCTGTCCGACTCGGTGAAGGCGTTCACCCAGCCCAAGGCGCAGGGCCGCACCGTGCTGCACGGCGAGAAGCTCATGACCTCGCTCATGCACGGCAATTGGACCTACTTCCCGTCCCTGGCGTGGAACTCCGAGTGGGTCAAGCGGATCGGGTTCCGTGAGGGTCTGGACGTGGTGCAGGACCTCGCGCTGCTGGTCGACGTCATCACCGGGGGCGGCCACATGATCTACGACCCCACGCTGGCGTTCCTCTACCGCCGGCACTCGGCGTCGGACTCGTCGGTCCGCGCCCTCGACGGTCGGCGGTTCGACGAGGAGGCCCGCTTCTTCGCCGGTGAGGCCGACGCGTTCGCCGCCCGCGGCTGGAAGAGCGCCGAGCGGGCCGCGCGCCTGCACGTCACCTCGCGGCTCAACGCGCTGTCGCTGATCCCGACAGCGGCCAGGGCCGGCAAGCTGACCGAGGGCGGCAAGAAGCTGCTCGGGCACACGTTCCGCAAGTTCTGACACACGGGTGATCCCCGAGACGTGGATCCCGCACCGTCGCGACGACGGCGAGGTGGTCGGGTGGATCGACATGACGGTCGCCGAGCCGGCACTCGTACCGATCGACAGGCTGGGTCGCCCGATGGGCCCGGTCGACGACTGGCACGAGGCGGAGGCGGCGCTCGAGCGGGTCGGGCTCCGCTTCCTCATGGACCGCTACCTGGTCGATGAGGGCGGGCGTGACACCGAGGTCCGCATCGCCCACGTCTACGACGACCGCATCGTGCTGACCACCGCGCTCACCGACGCGGTGGAGGACGTGGGCCGCGAGATCGTCGTGCCGTTCCCGGCGCAGGCCTCGCTGCGGAGGGCATAGCGACTCTCTGCTGCCGGGGCCCGGGTGGGCCCGTGCTCCCCGGCGCGCCCGCTGGGGCCTCAGCGTTGCACGATCACCATCCGTTCCCCGACTTCGCGGACGTCGAAGCGGGCGGGATCGTCGAACTGCCGCGGCCGGAAGACGATCTCCTCGCGCGCGTTGTTCTGGACCCGGGGCATCTGGTTGACGATCGCGGGGAAAACCCAGCGGCGGGACCCCTCGCGGGTGAGGACCAGAACGTCGGGGCTGCGGAACTCACTCGAGTCCAGCGCGGCGGTCAGCTCTCCGGGGGTCTCGGTGTCCGCCCAGCTCCGGATCTCGTCGAGGCGCTCCTCGTACCGGCCGGCCGGCGTGGCGTACGCCTGGGCCGGCGCCTGGAACGAGAAGTACGGCCGGTAGGCGTAGAGGGTCGGATCCGAGGTCAGCAGGACGAGGTCCGAGGGTGCCCGGTCGCCGGTCATGTCGTCCACAGCGTCCAGCACGTCGCGGGGGACCGCGGGGAACGCGCGGGCTTCGGCGGCGAACTCCGCATCCTCCCCGGAGACGTGCTGCACCATCTGGACGGCAGCGAGGCCCGCGACCACCACCGCCGCGGCGGTGACGCGGCCACGGGACCGGTCGGGAGAGGTCCGCACGGCCCACCGGGCCAGCGTCAGCGCGCCGACCACGCCCGCCAGGGCGAGGACGAGGGTGATGATCGGGATCATCCGGAACGGCAGCAGCGTGCTGCCGGTGACCGCCCGCAGCCCCGAGAGCACGTACCACCCGAGGACGGTCACCGCCGTGAGGCCCAGGGCCTGTGCGAGGACGAGCCGTCGATCGGCCGGGGGGAGAGGGCCGTCGGCGTCGGTGTCGGCGACGTGGTCCGTGTCGTGCTCGGTGCCGATCCGCGTTCGCAACGTCGCCGCCGCGCGCTCGGAAGCCCGGCCGGCTCCGTCGGGCCAGACGGTGACGACCAGCCACACCACGCCGATCAGGCACAGTAGCCCGACGGCGGACACCTCGAGCATCGGCAGCGGCCACCGCGAGGCGATCTCGGGCGCGAAGTCGTTGGCCACCGAGGGTTCGGTGTCCGCGCCGCCGAGGGCGGCCAGCAGGAATCGGTGCCAGAACAACAGTGCGATCGCCGCGGAGATCGCCGCCATGGCGGCCAGGCGGCCGAGCAGGGCGAGGACCACCGCACGATCGGTGCGGTATCGCCAGGAATGGATGACGACGACGAGGCCCACCAGCAGCGCCGCGACACCCGCGATGAGGGTGTAGCCCAGCGCAGCCCAGCCGAGGTAGAGGCCGATCGTCGCGACCAGCGGCCACGTGGGTCCGCGGCCCGTCCGGGATCCGGCTGCGGCGGCCACCCGTGCGCAGAGGAGGAACGTCGCCACGACGACCTGCGGGAGCAGGCAGATGAGGATCCACGAGTAGGGCTCGTAGGCGTTGGTGTGCCCGCCGATGACCGAGGTGACGAGACCGAACACGACGGCAAGCCGCGCGGGGACGAGCCATCGCCAGGCCACGAACGCGATCGCGCCGGCGATGGCCATGGTGACGATGGCGTACGGCTTGTAGAACTCCCAGCCGTCGATGCCCGTGATCCGGGACAGCTGCCCGCCCACCCAGAACCACTGTGGCGGGTAGAAGGGCGCGGCGTCGGCGTAGAAGGGGTCGGCGAGGGCGGGGGAGTCGGCGAAGCGGGTGACGTAGGCGACGCGGTTGAGCTGGTCGCCGCCGAGGCCGAACAGGTAGTGCGGCGTGCCGTTCAGCAGCAGTCCGAGGTGGGAGGAGGCCAGGAAAGCCGGCCCGGCGGTTCCGAGCAGCCACAGGGCCCGGCCGCCAGTGGCCCTGCGCAGCAACAGCCACCCGGCGAGGATGACGACCCCCGCGGCGAGGGTCGCGCCGAAGGTCTCGGGCAGCCAGCTGGGCTCGACGAACGGCAGCGCGTCGACTCCCTCGAACGTGAGGGCACCGACCACGGCCGCGACCAAGAGGGCGGCGAGGAGTTCGCCGCCCCGGCGGGCGAGCAGACGGACGTCGGTCATGCGTCGGTTTCCGGGTGGCGCGCGGTCACGGCCAGGCCGGTGACGTGGACCGCGACCCCGATGCCGGGGCCGGCGAGGAGCGCGATCGCGGCGCGCACGTCGAGTGGTCCGGGCACGGCGACGAGGAGGGCCGCCGCGGCGACGACCGCGACCCACCACCCGGCGTTGTAGAGCAGGTGGCGGTCGAAGGCCAGCGCCGCGTTGCCCGTCACCATCAGGGCGGCGGTGCCCACGGACGCGGCGGTGAGGGCGGCCAGTACCGCACCGGGCAGTTCGAAATCGCCTCCGAACAACACGCGGATCAGCCACGGGCCGACCAGCCACGCGGCCCCCGCTCCCACGATACCCACCGCCGTCACCAGGCCGAGCGGGGCGGCCAGCGACCGCGGTCCGCGGGCGCGGCGCTGGACGAAGTAGACGATGATCGCGCTCTGGAAACTGGTGAGCGGCACGAGCAACGGCGCGCGGGTCAGGGTGATGGCGAGGATCACCGCGCCGACGAGTGGGGCCGGATCGTCCGCGCGGACGGTGGCGGTGACGAACAGCGGGAACCCGGTCACCAGGGCCGAGGTGCCGGCGGAGGCGAGCATGGCTGCCCCGGTGTTGCGCCAGAAGCGCCGGCGATCGGCGTCGACGGCGGAGGCCAGCGCGTCGCGGGTGGCGGGGGACAGGGCGATGAGCAGCGCCCACGTGACGGCGCCTGCGACCGTGGCCACGGCGAATCCGAGACCGGTGTCGCCGAGCCACCACGCGACGCCCGCCACGGCCAGGCGCACCGCCGCGTCGACGGTGAGCAGGACCGCGTACAGGCCCCAGCGTTCGGTTCCCGACAGGGCGCCCGCGGTGGCGGCCTGGAGGGTGAAGCCGAGGATGCCGAACGCCATGACGGCGACGCCGACGCCGGAGAACGTGGGCAGGCCCAGCGCGGGCCAGGCCGGTGCGCTCACGGCCACCGCGGCCGCGAGGACCAGGCCCAGCGTGAGCCCGGCCGGCAGCAACCGGACGGCCGACCGCGGCGGCCGCGCGCCGACCGTGCCGGTCCCACCCCCGCGGGCCGAGCGGACGGCGCGGGTGACCTCCTGCATCAGCCCGTTGGCGACGCCGCCGAGGGCGAAGAACGCTCCCCAGTAGGTGGCGAACAGTGGATAATCGGCCGGGCCGAGTGCGCGGCCGGCGACGAGCATCACCAGGTACCCGGAGGCCGCGGCGAACAGGGTCGCCAGCGTCAGTGCCCGCATCCCGCCCGCGGCCGACCGGCCGGTGGTGGGTGTCGGCTCAGTGGCTGCCGGTGTCGTCATCGGGCATACCGAGGGTCGGCGGCAGGGGCTCGGAGAACAGCCAGGCGTTCCACAGCGGCCGCAGGTCGACGGGGGAGTGGTCGGCGGCCAGGTGGAGGAAGTCGTCGGTGGTGACGGTCCTGCCGGAGTACGTCGCGACCCACGCGCGGAGGAGATCGAAGAAGCGGTCGTCGCCGATCGTCAGGCGCAGCGCGTGCAGGGTCAGGGCGCCGCGCTTGTAGACACGGTCGTCGAACATGTCCTCGGGTCCGGGGTCCGACAGGAGGAGGTCCTGCGGGGAGTTCTGCAGCTTGGAGTAGTAGCGCAGGGCGTGACTTCCGGCGTCGGCGCCGCCGGAGAACTCGGTCCACAGCCACTCGGCGTAGCAGGCGAACCCCTCGTGCAGCCAGATGTGCCTCCACTCGGCGATGGTGACGGCGTTGCCGAACCACTGGTGGGCCAGCTCGTGGGCGATGAGTCGCTCGTCCGAGTCCGGCCGGCCCGCGGCCTCACACGTGTTGCGTCCGAACGTCGACATGCCCATCGCCTCGAGCGGGATCTCGAGTTCGTCGTCGGTCACCACGACCTTGTAGCTGTCGAACGGGTACGGGCCGAAGAGATCGGAGAACACGGTGATCATCTCGAGTTGCCGGGCGAAGGCCTGCCGGAATCCCCGCTTGAGGTCGGCGGGGACGAAGGCGTGGAACGGCACCGGCCCGTCGGTGGCCTCGAGGTGGTCGTACTGCCCGAGGTTGACGGTGACCAGGTAGGGGGAGGTGGGGTGCGGGAGGTCGAAGTCCCAGGCGGTCGTGCTGCCACTGCGCTTCTTGCCGACCAGCGTGCCGGTGACGACGGCGCGGTACGGCGAGTCGGTGGTGAGCCTGATGCGGAACGGGGCCTTCGCCGAGGGGTGGTCGTCGCAGGGGAACCAGCTGGCGGCACCGTTGGGCTGGCCCGCGACCAGGACCCCGTCGGTCAGTTCCTCCCAGCCCACCTCGCCCCACGGCCCACGGATCGGCTTCGGGTTGCCGGAGTAGCGGATGGTCAGGGTGAACGCGGATCCCACGGCGAGCGGTTCGGCGGGGGTGATCGAGAGCTTGCCGCGGGGCCGGGTGTAGCGGGCGACGCGGTCTCCGTCGAGAAGGACCTTGGACACGGTCAGGTGTGGGGAGAGGTCGAGCCGGATCGTCTCCAGCGGCTCGGTGGCGGTCGCGGTGATCACCGCCTCGCCACGGAGGTTGTTGGGGCTCACCTTGTAGCTCAGGTCCAGCTCGTAGCGCGTGACGCGATATCCGTGGTTGCCCGCGCCGGGCAGGTAGGGGTCGACCGGATCGGCGCCCGACGGCGTGCGTGGGGACGCGATCCTGGCGACGAGGTCTGACTTCACTGCCTTCAATTCCATGACCTGCGCGAGTCTAGAGGACCCGCGTCCGGCGAAGCCCTTCTCGACGCGAGACGTGGCCGATCCCGAGAAAGTAGTTGCCAAGCGGGAAAGTACTTGTCTACTCTAAATACCACTCCGCGGCGGAAACTCCCCCGGGGCACCGACGGAAGGCAGACCCATGGACCCGCAGAACTCCAGCACCGGCGAGGTCGATCGAGCGGAGGCCGCCCGCATGCTCGCCGAGGCCGAGGGGCGCCCGCCGGTCAGCTCCCGGCAGGACGCCCGCGTGTTCGCGGCGTTCGCCGCGGCCATCTCGCTTCTGATGGGGATCGGGACAGTCGCGATCATGTTCTCCAACTGGGCGCTCGTGCCGTACGTGCTGTTGCTCTTCGTGGCGATCTTCTGGCAGCGACGTGCGATCAAGGCGGGCCCCCGCGGATCGGGACGGACCTACACGTGGGGCGTCGCGGGATCGGGCGTGATGATCCTCGTCGTCGTCACCGGCCTGAACGTCATCCGCACCACGATCGGGCTCACCGCCTGGTGGTACCTCCTCGGGGTTCTGTTGGTCGCCCTGCCCGGCCTGGTGGCCGCCGCGATCATCGACCGGCGGGGATCCGAGCGGTGAGCAGAGGAAAGATGGGCGGTGAGACGACGGGCGGTCATATGACGGGCGACGAGACGACGACGAGCACCCCGGCTGCATCGGGGGGCTCCGCCCCGGGGGCGGGCGGCGGATCGGGAGGGCACGCCCGCCACCGGTTGGACGAGGTCATCCACGCGCCCGTCCGCTTCTCCATCGTCGCGGCCCTGGCCGGCGTCGACTACGCGGATTTCGCCACCATCCGCGACGCGGTCGAGGTGACCGACTCGACCCTGTCCAAGCAGGCATCGGTGCTGGAGAAGGCCGGATACGTCAAGGTCAGCAAGGGGTACGTCGGCAAGCGACCGCGGACGTGGTTGTCGCTCACCCGCGACGGACGCAAGGCCTACGAGTCCCACCTGGCGGCGCTGCGGGCCATCGCCGGCGGCTGACCCGCCCACCGGTTCACCCTCGCCAGGGCGCGATCGGGTTGCCCTGCCAGCGGGTGCCGGGCGGGATGCGGTCGCCGCGCATCACCAGCGAGGCCGGGCCGACGGTCGAGCCGTCACCGATCGACGACGCCGGCAGCGCGACGCAATGGCACCCCAGCGTGGCGCCGGCCTCGATCGTCACCCGGTCGATCTGCATGATGCGGTCGTGGAACAGGTGGGTCTGGACCACACACCCGCGGTTGATGGTGGCGCCGTCCCCGAGGGAGATCAGGTCCGCCTCGGGCAGCCAGTACGACTCGCACCACACGCCACGGCCGATCCGTGAGCCCAGCAGGCGCAGCATCGCGTTCATCACCGGGGTGCCCGACGCGGGCCGGGCCATCCACGGCGCGGCGAGCAACTCGATGAACGAGTCGGCGACTTCGTTGCGCCACACGAACGACGACCACAGCGGCTGCTCGCCCGCGCGGATCCGGCCCACGAGGATCCACTTGGCCAGCGCGGCGACCACCAGGGCGACCAGACCCGCGTAGGCGAGCGTCAGCCCGGAGGTCAGTGCCGCCACGCCGAAGCCCCACTCCAGGTGGATCTCCTGCATCACCACCAGGACACTGACCAGGAGCAGGAACGACATCCAGACGGGGACCAGTCGCAGGGTCTCCCACGCCGCCCGGGCGACCTTGAGGCGTCGCGGCGGCTGGTAGGTGCGGACGTCGTCGGTGTCGGCGACGGCGCGAGGCAGTTTCTGCGGCGGCGACCCCAGCCACGAGGTGCCCTTCTTGGCCTTCTGCGGGGCGGACGAGAGCACGGCGACCAGGCCGCGCGCGGGCACCTTCCGACCGGCGGAGGCGATCCCGGAGTTGCCGAGGAAGGCGCGCTTGCCGACCTGCGCGTGCTCCAGACGCATCCATCCGGAGCCCAGTTCGTACGGTGCGACCATGGTGTCGTCGGCGAGGAACGCCCCGTCGCGGACGGTCGTGAGGGCGGGGATGAGCAGCACGGTCGAGGCCTCGACGTCCTTGCCGATCCTGGCTCCCAGCATGCGCAGCCAGACCGGGGTGAGCATGGACGCGTAGAGCGGGTAGAGCCAGTTCCGGGCGGCGTCCATGAGGCGCTCGCTGCACCAGGCCTGCCAGGCGATCCGCGAGTGGACCGGGTGGAAGCCGGGGTCCAGGCCGATCGACAGCAGCCTCACCGCCCCGAGGGTGGCCGCGGCGAAGAGTGCGAGCGCGAGGAGGGTGGCGGGGACCGACCACAGTGCGGCGAGCAGGACCATCTCGCCCGGGCTGCCCGCGCCGCGGGCTCCCCAGGCCACCAGCGCGAGGCCGGCGAGCAGGGCCGCCAGCGGCATCGCACCGAGCGCGACGGCGGAGAACTGGTAGACCAGGCTCCAGAGCCGGTTGTGGGGCGCGGGCTCGGCCGGCCAACTCGATCCACGCTTGCCGCGCTTGAGCGCCGGCGAGCCGGCGTAGCGCTTACCGGCCTTGACCGTGCCGACCACCGCGGACCCGATCTCCACGTGGGCCCCGCGGCCCACCACCGCGCCGGGCAGCAGGGTGGACCGGGCGCCCACCACCGCGTTCTCGCCGATCTCCACGGAGCCCACGTGCACGAGGTCGCCGTCGATCCAGTATCCGGCCAGGTCCACCTCGGGTTCGATCGAGGCCCCGTCGCCCACCCGGAGCAGGCCGGTGACCGGCGGGAGGGTGTGCATGTCCACACCGTGTCCGATCTGCGCCCCCAGCAACCGGGCGAAGGGGGTGAGCCACCCGGCACCCTCGAGGTTGGCGGCCCCGGAGACCTCGACCAACCGCTCGGCGGCCCAGATCCGCAGGTGCACCGACCCCGCCCGTGGGTACGTCCCCGGCGCCACGCCGGCGGTGAGCACCCGGCACAGGCCGGCGGTGACCAGCATGCGGCCGGCGGGGAGCAGGAGCAGAGCCACCATGATCCCGAGCACCCACCACGACACCGGCCGCGCCCAGGGCAGCCCGAGGCCGACGGCGACGTTGTTGGCGATACCCACCCAGGTGAGCCACTGCAGGCCGGTCATGGTGAGCAGCGGGATCGTGGCGAGCACCTGCAGGAGCTGCGCGCCGCGGCCGACGGGTCGGACGTGTCGCGGTTCGACCTCGGCCTCGGGCTCGAGCTCGTCCAGGAACCCGGCGAAGTCGCCCAGGCGTGAGCGGTCGTAGATGTCGCCGACGGTCACCGCGGGGAAGCGCTCCCGGACGCGGGCCACCACGTGCGCGGCGGCGAGCGAGCCGCCCCCGAGGGCGAAGAAGTCCTCGTCGACCCCGGAGACGTCGGCTCCGAGGGCGGCCGACCACAGTTCGGCGACCCACGCCTCGATACCGTCGAGTTCGGACTCGGCGGCCGACGTCTGGGCCAGCGGCCACGGCAGGGCGGCGCGGTCGACCTTGCCGGAGGTGCGGGTCGGCAGCTCGTCGACCAGGGCCAGGCGCGGGACCACGCCGGCGGGCAGGTGCTCGCGCAGGCGCCCGGCCGCGTCGGCGAGGTCGAAGCGGCCGGGGTCCTCGGCGACGAGGTAGGCCACGAGCACGGGCTGGCCGGCGTCGGTCTTCTTCACCGCGGCGGCGCCGGCGCTGACCCCGGGCAGGGCGGACACGGCGGTGTCGACCTCCCCCAGCTCGAGGCGGCGGCCGCCGATCTTGACCTGGTCGTCGACGCGGCCGTTGAAGTACAGGCCGTCGGCCTCGAGTCGGACCACGTCGCCGGAGCGGTAGGCGCGCTCCCAGCCCAGGGTCTGCATGGGCGCGTACTTCTCGGCGTCCTTCTCGGGGTCCAGGTATCGCGCCAGGCCGACTCCGCCGATCACCAGCTCGCCGGACTCCCCGTAGCCCACCGGATCGCCCGCCGCATCGACCACCGCGAGGTCCCAGCCGTCCAGCGGCAGCCCGATCGACACCTCACCGACGCCGTCCAGCTGGACCGCGCAGGCGACGACGGTCGCCTCGGTGGGGCCGTAGGTGTTCCACACCTCGCGACCGTCACCGACCAGGCGTTCGGCCAGTTCCGGAGGGCAGGCCTCGCCGCCGAGGATCACCATCCGGATACCGGCGAGCATCGAATCGGGCCACATCGAGGCGAGGGTCGGCACCGTGGAGATGACGGTGATCCGCCGATCCCGCAACCACGGGCCGAGGTCGAGGCCGGACTTGACGACCGAGCGCGGCGCGGGCACGAGGCACGCCCCGTGGGCCCAGGCCAGCCACATCTCCTCGCAGGAGGCGTCGAACGCCACAGACAGCCCCGCCAGGACCCGGTCGCCGGGGCCCAGCGGCGCGCCGGTGAGGAAGAGCCGGGACTCAGCGTCGACGAACGCCGCGGCGCTGCGATGCGTCACGGCCACACCCTTGGGCAGGCCGGTGGTCCCGGAGGTGAAGATGATCCAGCAGTCGTCGTCCACCGTCGGGCCGCGGTGTCGCGAGGGTGCGGTGGTGCGGCCGGGATCGGTGACGAGCATGCCGCCGGCGGTGTAGACGGCCGCGACCTGCGCCTGACCGAACACCAGCTCGGCGCGCTCGGCGGGGTCGTCCACGTCGACGGGCACGTACGCCGCGCCGGCGGCGAGGGTGCTGAGGATTGCCAGGTAGAGGTCCGCGGAGCCCGAGGGCATGTGGATGCCGACCCAGTCGCCGGCGACGACGCCCTGGTCGTGCATCCACCGGGCGGAGGTGTGGATCGTCCGCGCCACCTCGTCGTAGCTCAGGACGCGGGTGCCGTCGTCGATGCACGGCGCGTCCGGGTGGCGGGTCGCCGCGGCGTCGAACACGTCGAGGAGTGTCCGGGGTTCCGCGGCGTGTGAACTGCGAAGATACTGCGCGGGAATGGTGGCCACCCGCGGATCGTATCCCGCGTAGGTGAACTGCCCGCCGCGGTCACCCGGGGCTGGTTAAGTGAGGCGGATGACAGAGAGCCTGAGTGACAAGACCATCGTGATCGTGGGAGCGGGTCCGGGATTCGGCCGCACGCTCGCCCTGCAGGCCGCCGCACAGGGGGCGACGGTGGTCGTCGCCGCCCGCACGGAGTCGCGGGTCGTCGAGATCGCCGAGGAGGTCCGTGCGGCTGGCGGAAGCGCGATCGCCGCGGCCGTGGACGCCACCGACCCGGAGTCGGTGCGAGCGTTGCGGGAGACGGTGGAGGGTCACACCGATGCGGTGCACGGTCTGGTCTACAGCGCGTTCGCGGTGCCCAGCATGAAGCCGCTCGCGCAGACAGACCACGACCAGATCTCCCGCGGGATCGACCTGTCGGTGCTCGGCGCCCTGCGCACCACGCAGGAGTTCACCCCGCTGCTCGAGGCCGGCGCCGCTCCCGCCACCGGCACCGCAGCCGGCTCCGCTGCCGCCGCCGACTCCGCCACAGACCCGGCCCCCGCCAGCGCGTCCGTCGTCATGATGGCCTCCGCGGTGATCCACCACTCCCGCGAGCGCTACGCGGGGTACAAGATCGCCAAGACCGCACTCGTCGCGCTGGGCCATTCCCTGGCCACCGAGCTCGGCCCGCGGGGCATCCGCGTCAACACCGTGGCGCCCGGGTACATCTACGGCGAGACGCTCAAGGCGTACTTCGAGCACCTGGCCACCAAGTACGGCGGCACGGTCGACGACGTCTACGCCCACACCGCCGAGAAGATGGATCTGCGACGCCTGCCCTCCGAGCGCGAGATCGTCGACCCGGTGCTGTTCCTGCTCTCCGACGCCGCCTCCGCGGTCACGGGCCAGACCCTTACGGTGGACTGCGGCGAGTTCCACACCTGAACCGGGCGGACCGCACCCCGACGCCGGATCAGGGTCTCAGAATCGGGTCTTTCCCCGATGTGGACCGGGTCGCGGGGGAGGAGAGTGGAGGTCACCGGGGAGAGGTCCCCGATCTTCCTGTCCCGACGACGACGACGAGGTGTGACGTCATGACCTACTCCCCAGATTCCGGGCCCAAGCGACTGATGCGGTCGGGGGACCGCTGGATCGGCGGCGTGTGCGGTGGGCTCGCCGACTACTTCGGGCTCGACCCGGCGTTGGTCCGCCTCCTGTTCGTGGCCTCGATCCTGCTGCCGGGTCCGCAGCTGCTCATCTACGTGATCCTGTGGTTCGTCATGCCCGATTCCCGTGCCTCGCGAGCCCGCGCCTGAGGGGCCCGTGGCAGGCTGGGGCCATGAGCACTCCAGACACCTCAGCCGCTCCCGGCGAGTACGCCTCCGTCCGCATCGAGAAGGGTGCCCGTCACCCGCACGTCGCCCAGGTGACGTTGATCGGCCCGGGGCGCAACAACGCGATGGGCCCGGACTTCTGGGCCGAGATGCCCCGCGTGATGGCCGAGCTCGACGCCGACCCCGGGGTCCGCGCCGTCGTGCTCGCCGGCGAGGGCCGCAACTTCACGTACGGCCTGGACCTGATGGCGATGATGCCGCAGTTCATGGAGTTCCTGCCCGAGGACAAGACCCCGGACGCCTCGCGCAACGAGCGCATCCTGGACTTCGTGGAGAACATGCGCCGCGCCGTCGACGCGGTCGCGTCGGCCAGGACGCCCACCGTCGCCGCGATCCAGGGTCGCTGCATCGGCGGCGGCATGGACCTCATCTCGGCCTGCGACGTCCGCCACGGTTCGGCGGACTCGAGCTACTCGGTCCGCGAGGTCAAGGTGGGCATCGTCGCCGACATGGGCTCGCTCGGGCGACTGCCGTACATCATCGGCTCCGGGCTGACCCGCGAGCTGGCGCTGACCGGGCGCGACATCGACGCGGAGACCGCGCTGCGCTACGGGCTGGTCACGCACGTCGCCGACGACGCCGCCGGCGTTCTGGACTCGGCCCACGCCACGGCCGCCGAGATCGCGGACAACCCGCCGCTGGTGGTCCGCGGCACCCGCGAGGTCCTCAACCGGGCGATCGAGGGGCCGATCTACGAGTCCAACCGCTTCGTCGCCACGTGGAACGCCGGCTTCCTGGCCTCGGCGGACATGATGGAGGCCATCGGCTCGACGCTGGAGAAGCGCGAGGCGCGGTACACCGGCCGCTGACCGAGGACCGCCGGCCGCCGGCCGCTGACCGCGCGCCCGTCCGACGAGAAGACAGTTCCGCACACCCGCCTCTCGGGCAATGCGTGCGGAACTGTCTTCTCGGCGTCGCGGGCCGGCGCCAGGCACGGCACCGCACGCGTGCCGGGCCTGGCGCCGGGCCAGACGGTGTCAGCCGCGGAAGGGCTCGGCCTTCTCCTCGGGGTGCTCGGTGAAGTTCTCGAGGCCCTCGGCGATGAGCTTCTCGCCATGGGCCTTGTCCCGCCACTCGCCCGGGGTGACGTGCTTGCCCGGCTCGAGGTCCTTGTAGTGCAGGAAGAAGTGCTCGATCGCCTTGAGTTCGAAGTCCGGGACATCGTCGACGTCCTGGATGTGCTCCCAGCGCGGGTCCAGGGCGGGGACGCACAGCAGCTTGTCGTCGCCACCGGCCTCGTCGGACATGGTGTAGACGCCCACGACGCGCGACTTGACGATCACGCCGGGGAAGACGGACTCGTCGAGCAGGACCAGGGCGTCACAGGGGTCACCGTCGTCGGCGAGGGTCTTGTCGATGTAGCCGTAGTCGGCCGGGTAGCCCATCGAGGTGAAGAGGAAACGGTCGAGATAGATCTTGCCGGTCTCGTGGTGGATCTCGTACTTGTTACGCGAACCCTTGGGGATCTCGATGGTCACTTCGACGGTCACGGGCTACCTCACAAATCGTCATTCTCCGGACCCGGGACGGCTCTCCCGGACAATCCGGGCCGATTCTAGTAGGCGGCCCCGGCGCCGGGGGTGGCCGCCGTCACGCGGGCCGCTAGCGTGGGTCCGACGCACGGCAGGCGAGGGTAGCGTCGGCAGCCGCCGGTGGCGACCGGTGGCGGTGACAGTGGAGGCGACAGCGTCCGGGAGGGTGGGCACGAGTGACCGAGCGCGGAGTGTGGCGCGGGCGTGGGCTCGTGTGGCGGGCGGGGGTCGTGTTCGTCGTCGTCGTACTCCTGGTCGCGGGGCTCGTCGCGGCGGCGCTGTTCACCGACGTGGAGGACGACGTCCGCGCGGTCGTCGGCGCCCCCGCGCAGACCACGGCGGAACTGAACCCCGGACTGCACGCGGCGGACGACTCGGCGCCCCTGCCGGACCCCGCCGCCCTCGAGGAGATCCTCGGCCCCCTCGCGGCGTCCCCGGCGGTCGGCGACCTCACCGCCAGCGTGGTCGACGACGCGACCGGACAGGTCCTGTGGGAGCGCCGCCCTCGCGACGCCAAGGTCCCCGCGTCCACGACCAAGCTGCTCACCGCGGTCGCCGCGCTGAGCAGACTGCCCGGCGACACCCGCGTCGACACGGTCCTCGCCCGCGGCGCCGAGCCGGACACCCTCGTCGTGGTCCCCGGCGGCGACCCCACCATGTCCGGCGGCGCCGAGCCCGGACCGCTCTTCCCCGGCGCGGCCACGCTCACACAGGCCGCCGACGTGGTCCGCGACGCCGGGCTCACCCCGGCGCGCATCGTCGTGGACCCGGGCCCGTACACCGGGCCGCGACTGGGCCCCGGCTGGCCCCCGTCGGAGATCCCGGCCGGCAACATCGCGCCCATCGAGGCGTGGATGCTCGACTCCGGCCGCCTCGACCCGGCCGACGAGTACTCGCCCCGCACGACCGAACCCGCCCTCGCGGCCGGCAGGGCCCTGGCCCGGGAACTGGGCGTGGACCCGGAGCGCGTGCGGGTCGCGTCCGACCCGGTGGAGACGACCGAGGAGCTGGGCAGGATGTCGTCGGCGGAGCTCACCGATCGCCTCCGCTCCATGCTCGTGCACTCCGACAACGTGCTGGCCGAGGCGATCTGCCGCGAGGTGGCGCTGGACCGCGACCCGGACGGTCCGGCCGATTTCGCCGCCGGGACCGCCGCCGTGCTCGACACGCTCACCGACCGCGGTCTCGACATGTCCGGGGTGCGACTGGACGACTGCTCCGGCATGAGCAACGGCAACCGCATCTCGGCGGCGGTCCTCACCGACGTCCTGCGCACCGCCTCCGCGCCCGACGCGACCCGCGAGATGCGCGACCTGCTCGACACCCTGCCCGTGGCCGCCGGGTCGGGGACGCTGGTCGACCGGTTCACCGGCCCCGCCGCCGCCGGCGCCGGCTGGGTGCGCGCCAAGACCGGCACCCTCGCCGGGACGAGCACCCTCGCGGGCTCGGTGACCAGCACCGACGGCCGCACCATGAGCTTCGCCCTGCTGTCCTCCGGCACCGACCCCGCCGTCGCGCGCCCGGTCCTCGACCGGATCGCCGCCGAGATCAGCGCCTGTGGCTGCCGCTGACCCCGCCCGGCCCGGTGGGGACCGGCCCGGTGGGGACCGGCCCGGTGGGGAGTGGACCGGCCCGGCCTGGACCGTGCGCGCGGCGCTGCGGGCGTTCCGCCGCGCCCACCCCGAGCTCGGCGACGAGGTGTGCGTGGCCCTGTCCGGGGGAGCGGACTCGCTGGCCCTGACCGCCGCGGCCGCCGTCGAGTTCGTCGCCGTGACGGCCCTCGTGGTGGACCACGGTCTGCAGGAGGGGTCGGATCAGGTGGCCCGGGACGCGGCCGCCGCGGCCCGCGGGCTCGGTGCGTCGGCCGACGTCCTCGTCGTCGTCGTGGATCAGAGGGGTTCCGGCCCCGAGGCCGCCGCCCGCACGGCGCGCTACACCGCGCTCGACACCGCGCGCCGCGGACGGCCCGTGCTGCTCGCCCACACCCTCGACGACCAGGCCGAGACCGTCCTGCTGGGCCTGGGGCGCGGCTCCGGCGCCCGTTCGCTGCGCGGGATGGCGCCGTGGGACGCGCCGTGGGGGCGCCCGCTGCTCGGGGTCCGCGCCGCCGACACCCGCGCCGCGTGCCGCGACCTCGGCCTGGGGTTCTGGGAGGACCCGCACAACACCGACCCGGCGTTCACCCGGGTGCGCCTGCGGCACGAGGTCCTGCCACTGCTCGAGGACGTGCTGGGTGGCGGTGTCGCGGAGGGGTTGGCGCGCACCGCGTCGCTGGTGGGGGTCGACGACGACGAGCTGGAGCGTCTCGCGGCGGCCGTGCCCGTCGGCTCCGATGGCGCCCTGGAGGTGAGCCGGCTGGAACCCCTTCCGACGGCCGTGCTGACCCGGGTCCTGCGCCGCTGGCTGTTGGCGAGGGGGGTCGCCTCACCCACGTACGCACACCTGATGGCGGTGGCCGCGCTCGTCACCGACTGGCGCGGGCAGGGCGGGGTGGCGGTCGGTGGCACCGGACCCGCGGACGCGGGTGGGGCGGGGCCCTCGGCCAGGTTGGTCGCCCGGCGCCGACGTGGAAAGGTGGTCCTGGAGAACGACCGGGCGAGCGGAGCGGGGACGTAGATGACCACGGACAAGTACGCGGACGAGATCGAATCGGTCCTGCTCGACGAGGAGACGATCCGCGAGCGGATCGCCGAGATGGCCGCCACCGTCGGCGAGCGCTACGCGAACGTCGAGAAGGAGGTCGTGCTGGTCGCCGTCCTCAAGGGCGCCGCGATCTTCGTCTCCGACTTCGCCCGGGCCCTGCCCATCCCGTCCGAGATGGAGTTCATGGCCGTCAGCTCGTACGGCTCCTCCACCAGTTCCTCCGGTGTGGTGCGGATCCTCAAGGACCTCGACCGCGACATCGCCGACCGTGACGTGATCATCGTCGAGGACATCATCGACTCCGGGCTGACCCTGTCCTGGCTCATGCGCAACCTGCGCACCCGCAACCCGCGGTCGCTGGAGATCGTCACCCTGCTGCGCAAGCCCGACGCGGTGAAGGCGGACCTGGACATCCTCGAGATCGGGTTCGACATCCCCAACGAGTTCGTCGTGGGCTACGGCCTCGACTTCGCCGAGCGCTACCGCGATCTGCCGTACATCGGCAGGCTGCACCCGCGCATGTACTCCTGACGCACGGACTGCTGGACACTTGTCTGCCTAATTCGTGATCCAGATCACGTTCGGCGGTTAGCCTGGCAGCATGTTTCCAGGAACCTTCGCCGCCACCACCCCCGACAAGCCCGCGGCCATCCGCCCGGCGACGGGGGAGCAGATCACGTACGCCGAGCTCGAGGCGCGATCCGCGCAGCTCGCGCATCTCCTGACCGACGCCTGGGGGCTGCGTCCCGGTGACACGATCGCCGTGGTCTCGGACAACACCCTGGAGATGCAGGAGATCTACTGGGGGGCGCTGCGCTGCGGCCTGTACATCGCGGCCATCAACCACCACCTCACTGCGGACGAGTCGTCGTACATCATCGGCGACTGCGGGGCCCGGGCCCTGTTCGTCTCCGCCCCGGTCGCCGACCACGTCGACGTCTCCCCGAAGGCGCATCCGGGCGTGGAGCACCGCGTGGTGTTCGGCGGCGCGCTGGAGGGGTTCGAGGACTACCGGACGCTGCTCGAGGGCAGGTCGACCGAGCCGCCCGCCGACCAGCCCCGCGGCCACGACTTCCTCTACTCCTCCGGCACGACCGGCCGGCCGAAGGGCGTGCGCGTCGACCCGCCGGAAGGGCAGATCGACGAGGTGCCGGACAGCTACACGCCAGTGTTCAGCTTCCTGTACGCCTTCGACGCCGACAGTGTCTACCTGTGCCCGGCACCGCTGTACCACGCGGCCCCGCTGCGGTTCTGCGGCGTGGTCAACTCCGTCGGCGGGACCGTGATCCTCATGGACCGCTTCGACGCGGAGGAGGCGCTGCGGCTCATCCAGGAGTACCGGGTGACGCACTCGCAGTGGGTGCCGACGATGTTCGTGCGCATGCTCAAGCTGCCGGAGGAGACGCGGGCGCGCTACGACGTGTCCAGCATGACCCACGCGATCCACGCCGCCGCGCCGTGCCCGCCCGAGGTCAAACGACGGATGATCGAGTGGTGGGGCCCGGTGATCCACGAGTACTACTCGGCCACCGAGGGCATGGGCATCACGTTCATCAACTCGCAGGAGGCGCTCGAACGCCCCGGTTCGGTGGGTCGCGACGGACTCAAGGGCATCGCGCACATCTGCGACGAGGAGGGCAACGAGGTGCCCACCGGCGAGATCGGCACCATCTACTGGCAGCAGGACGAGGGCACCTTCTCGTACCACGGTGACCCGGAGAAGACGGCGTCCGTCTTCCACCCCGAGCACCCCAACTGGTCCACCTTCGGCGACGTGGGCTACCTCGACGAGGACCGCTTCCTCTACCTCACCGACCGCAAGGCGTTCACCATCATCTCGGGCGGGGTGAACATCTACCCGCAGGAGATCGAGAACGCCCTGGTCCTGCACCCGGCGGTCGAGGACGTCGCCGTGATCGGGATCCCGGACGAGGAGATGGGCGAGAGGGTGCACGCCGTGGTGGTACCGGCCGCCGACCGTGCGGGCGACCCCGGCCTCGCCGACGAGATCCTCGGCGCCCTGCGCGGGAGGATCTCCGACTTCAAGATCCCGCGGGGCCTGGACTTCGTGGACGAACTGCCCCGCACCCCCACCGGCAAGCTGGTCAAGCGCCGGATCGTGCAGCAGTACACGAGCGTCTAGCGAGGGGTATGGACCGGACCTCCGAATTAGCCCGTCGACGGTCCGGCACCGGATCCGGGCCCGTCCGACGAGGTGCTCCTCGAGGAGTCGATGGGCGCGGCACTGCACGTCGTGCTCGACCGACTCGCCCCTGCCGAGCGGGTGGCGTTCGTGCTGCACGACTCGTTCTCGGTCGACTTCGCCACGATCGCCGACGTGTTGGACTGCTCACCGGCCGCGGCCCGCAAACAGGCGTCGAGGGCGCGTGCGAAGCTCGCGGGAGCGGGTCCCGGCGTCGAGAAGGCGGACTGGCTCGTCGTCGACGCCTTCCTCGACGCCGCGCGCAACGGTGAGTTCGCCCGGCTGCTCGGTCTCCTCGCGCCGGACGTGGTGGTGGCCGGTGATCCGATCGCGGTCGGCCTCGGTACCCCGGTCGGCATCGAGGGCCGCGACGCGGTGGCGGAGTTCTTCGACGGGGCCGCCGCCGCGGCGTTGCCGGTGTTCGTCCACGGGCGGCCGGGCGCGGCCTGGTTCGATCGCGGCGTGGCCCGGGTGGCGTTCGACTTCCGGATCGCCGGCGGCGTGGTCAGCCGCATCGACTTCCGTGCGGACCCGGTCGTGCTCGCCGCGATCCGCCGCCGCAGCGACGGCGAGCCGAGATGAGCGGGGCGGTCACACTTCCGGCCGCCTGCTCGTCATCAGGGTGAGGCGACGCGCTCCGGCGTCGCCCGGACAGGGAGGATCGACCCCATGAAGACCATGACCTGCAAGGACCTGGGTGGGCCCTGCGATCTGCCGCACCGCGGTGACACCGCGGACGACGTGATCAACGCCCAGGACGCCCACCTCAAGGAGCGCGTCGGGGCCGGCGACGACGCCCACGTGCCGGCGCGCGAGGACATGAAGAGCCGGTGGCGGCGGCCGCGGCAGTCACTCGGGTGGTACCGGGACGTCAAGAAGAGGTTCGCCGACCTGCCGGAGGACTGACGCCACGCGGCCCGCCGACCCGCCCCTGCCGGCCAGAGTCAGCGACCGCCGCTCTCGATCACCGCCGCCAGCGCGAGCAGTGTCGCCTCCGAACCGGGCCGCCCGACGAGCTGGACCGAGGTGGGCAGGACCCGGCCGAGGGGGGTGTGGGTGGTGCCGCACGGGACGGACACGGCGGGCCAACCGAGCACGTTGGCCAGCGGGGTGAACGGGGAGAACCTCATCGACGCCCACAGTGACCGGCCCCAGGAGCGTCGGTGCCAGTCGGTCGCCTCGGGTGGCACGTCCGCCAGCGACGGGGTGAGCCACACGTCGATCCCCGCCGAGTCCATCGCCCGTTCGACCTCCGCGCGGAGCGTCTCCACGCCACGGTTCCAGCGGGTGTCCCCGTCTCCCGCGCCGCCGCGCCGGAAGACCGTCCGGCCGAGCAGTGCGTGGTGCCGGGTGCGTCGCTCCATCGCGGACAGGGGCAGGTTCTCGTCCTCCGCCGCCCGTGCGACGCCGGTGGTCCAGCGCGCGAGATAGAGGACGGGGTCGGTGGGGGAGGGCAGGGTGGTGTCGACGACGACGAGGTCGGCCCCCCGCAGCACCTCCGCGGCCTCCCGGGCCGCGCGCGTCCAGGGGGCGTGGATGCGTACCAGATCGCGGCCCAGCCGGATCGGGCTGGCCACGGACATGCCGATACGCGTCCCGCCGGGGACGGGTCCGACGTCCGCGAGTTCCGGACGACCGGCCATCACCGACAGGGCCAGCGCGACGTCGCCGACGGTCCTGGCCAGCGGACCGGATTCGGCCAGGCCGCCCCAGTTGTCGCCGGCCAGGCGGGTGGGGACGACGCCGGGCCCCGGCTTGATGGTGACGATCCCGCACGCCGCGGCGGGGATGCGCAGGGACCCCATCCCGTCGTCGCCCACCGCGAGCGGGACCATGCCCGAGGCCACCGCCGCCGCGGACCCCCCGGAGGACCCGCCGGCGGACAGGGCGAGGTCGCGCGGGTTGCGGGTGATCCCGTGGGCGTCGGAGTCGGTCATCCCCCAGGCGCACAGCTGGGGCGCCGCGGTGATGCCCACCGGCACCGCGCCCGCGGCCAGCAGGGGGGCGACGACCGGGTTGTCCAGGGTGACGGTGCTCTTGACGGCCAGCGGTACCCCGGCCAGGGGCAGTGCCGCACGGTCGGCCGGGCTCGCGGCGTCGACGGCGGCCCCGGCCGCGCGGCCGTCCGCTCGCAGCAGGGTGGTGAAGGCGTGCAGCGAGGGGTCGAGGTCGCCCACCCGGTCGAAAGCCGCGTCGAGGGTGGCCAGCGCGCCGACGGCACCGGTGCGTACGGCCTCGGCGGTCTCGGCGGCGGAGAGGGGGTCGGTGGTCACGGCCATGATCGTACGACCCCGGCGGTGTCCGCCCATGGCGATCATCACGGTGGGAGGCCCCGCTCGGCGGGTAGCCTGGGGCGATACCGACGAAGTCGGATGCACGACCGGGCCCGTCGACCGGCTGGGCCGTCCTTCCACACGAGGACCGAATGGAACGCAAGAGCAATACCGTCTTCCGCAACGTCGCGATCGCGGGCGTGATCATCCTGGCGATCGTCGGCTTCTCGTTCTTCACGGGCGATGACCGCGACTACGCCGAGGTCGACACGTCGGTGGCGTTGGCGCAGGTCGACGCGGGGAACGTGAAAGAGGCGCTGATCGAGGACCGGGAGCAGCAGCTCCGGCTCACGCTCGAGACCCCGGTCGCCCCGGAGGACGGTGCGGACGAGACCGACAAGCTCCTCGCCAAGTACCCGGAGCGGGCGGCGGACCAGGTCTTCGACCGGGTGGCCGCGGCGGAGCCGGAGAAGTACGACACCGCGGTCAACCAGCAGGGTTTCCTGTCGCAGATGCTCTCGTTCCTGCTGCCGATGCTCATCCTGTTCGGGTTGTTGTTCTACTTCATGTCCCGCATGCAGGGCGGCAAGGGCGGACTGTTCGGCGTGGGCAAGTCGCGCGCCGTGGAGTTCACCAAGGACATGCCCCAGACCACGTTCTCCGACGTCGCGGGCGAGGATGAGGCGGTCGAGGAACTCAACGAGATCAAGGACTTCCTCCAGAACCCGGCGCGCTACGAGCGTCTCGGCGCCAAGATCCCGCGCGGTGTGCTGCTCTACGGCCCGCCCGGAACGGGCAAGACCCTGCTGGCCCGCGCGGTCGCGGGTGAGGCCGGGGTGCCGTTCTACTCGATCTCGGGTTCGGATTTCGTCGAGATGTTCGTCGGTGTCGGCGCCTCGCGGGTGCGCGACCTGTTCGAGAAGGCCAAGCAGAACGCGCCCTGCATCGTGTTCGTCGACGAGATCGACGCGGTGGGTCGGCACCGTGGCTCGGGCACCGGGGGCGGCCACGACGAGCGCGAGCAGACGCTCAACCAGCTCCTCGTCGAGATGGACGGATTCAGCGACCGCGAGACCGTCATCATGATCGCCGCGACCAACCGTCCGGACGTCCTCGACCCGGCGTTGCTGCGGCCGGGCCGTTTCGACCGCCAGGTCCCCGTGACCAATCCCGACCTCAAGGGTCGCGAGGCGATCCTCGCCGTCCACTCCGCGGGCAAGCCGCTGGCCGAGAACGTCAACATGACCTCGCTGGCTAGGCGCACGATCGGGATGTCGGGCGCGGACCTGGCCAACGTGCTCAACGAGGGCGCCCTGCTCGCGGCCCGGCTGGGTCGCGACGAGATCGACATCGACATCCTCGAGGAGGCCACCGACCGGGTGGTGGGCGGACCCCGCCGCAAGCACCGTGTGATCAGCGAGCACGAGAAGAAGGTCACCGCGTACCACGAGTCCGGCCACGCGCTGGCGGCGTGGGCGATGGAGGACCTCGAGCCCGTCCACAAGGTCACCATCCTCGCGCGTGGCCGTACCGGTGGTCACGCACTGGTGGTCCCCGAGGACGACAAGTCCTTGATGACCCGGGCGGACATGATCGCCCGCGTCGTCATGGCGATGGGTGGCCGCGCCGCCGAGGAGTACGTCTTCGGTGAGCCCACCTCGGGCGCCAGCTCGGATATCGAGCAGGCCACCCGGATCGCGCGGACGATGGTCGCCGAGTACGGCATGAGCGCGAAGCTCGGTGCGGTGAAGTACGGCGGCGAGGGCGGGGACCCGTTCCTCGGCCGCGGCGGTTCCGCGGCGGGGGAGTACTCGCCCGAGGTCGCCAAGATCATCGACGACGAGGTGCGCCGCATCATCGACTCCGCCCACACCGAGGCCTGGCAGGTCCTCGAGTCCAACCGCGACATCCTCGACGCGGTCGCGGGCGAGCTCCTCGAGAAGGAGACCCTGCGGCAGGACGACCTCGAGAGGCTGTTCGCCGACGTGGTCAAGCGGCCGCGGATCACCGAGTTCGACGACTTCGGTGGACGCATCCCGTCGGCCCGTCCGCCCATCAAGACCCCGGGGGAACTGGCCAGGGAGCGTGGCGAGCCGTGGCCCCCGCCGGTGACCGATCCGTTCGCCATGCCGGTCCTCCCGGCCGGCCGCGACGCCGAGGACGCCCGTGATCCGGGCGAGGCGGACGGCCCCGGCGACCACGGGGGTGACCGCAACGGCGTGGGCGCCCCTGTGGGGATGCCCGGTGGCGGTTCGGGCCGCGGCGCGACCGCCGGCGGCGGGCAACGTCCGACCGGTATCCCGGCCTACGGCACGCCGCCGCCCCCGGGCTGGTCGGCGCCGGGCTGGCCCCCGCGTCAGCCCGCGCACCACGGTGACCGGGGGCCGAGCGGGGCCGAGACCACCCGCCTGCCGGCCGCGCCGGAGGGCCTGCAGAGGAACGACGCCCCCGGGAGCATCGACGGCACCGGGAGCACGGACCGATCCGGGAGCGCTGACGGTCCGGAACGGGCCGGTCGGAGCGAGGGGCCGTCCGAGGCCCCGACCCGGGCGTGGTCGGCGGTGGGTGACGGCCGTGACGGCGACGCGTCCGGCGGGTCGACCCGGGGCCCCGTGGACCGCGGTTCGCACCGCCGTGAGGACAAGGACGCCGACTGGCGTGCGCCGTGGGAACGTGAGGACTGACCGCACGGTCGACTCCGTGCGAGAAGAGGAATGAATGACGACGCCTGACCACATACCCGCCGCCGATGCCCGGTCGCTCCCCACGGGGCGGGTCTTCGATGCCGAGCGCGCCGAGGCCGCGGTCCGCGAGCTGTTGATCGCCGTGGGCGAGGACCCGGAGCGCGAGGGGCTGCAGGACACACCCGCGCGGGTGGCCAGGGCCTACCGCGAGGTCTTCTCCGGGCTGTACACCGACCCGTCGGAGGTGCTATCCAGGACCTTCGACGAGGACCACCGCGAGCTCGTGTTGGTGCGGGACATCCCCATCTACTCGACCTGCGAACACCACCTGGTGCCCTTCCACGGCGTCGCCCACATCGGCTACATCCCGGGACAGTCCGGGGCGGTCACCGGTCTGAGCAAGCTCGCCAGACTGGTGGATCTCTACGCCAAGCGGCCGCAGGTCCAGGAACGGCTCACCAGTCAGGTCGCCGACGCGCTGGTCGACAGGCTCGCACCCTCGGGCGTGCTCGTGGTGATCGAGTGCGAGCACCTGTGCATGTCGATGCGGGGGATCCGGAAGGCGGGGGCGGTCACCACGACCTCGGCCGTCCGCGGCAACATGCGAACCAACGCCTCCACCAGGGCGGAGGCGCTCGGCCTCCTGCGGGGGACGTGAGCGCGCCCGGTCTGCTGCCCCGCCCGGACCGGTGCGCGGTGATGGGCGTCCTCAACGTCACGGCCGACTCCTTCTCCGACGGTGGGCGCCACCTCGCGCATCACGACGCCGTCGCGCACGCTCGGCGCATGGTCTCCGACGGCGCCGACCTCATCGACATCGGTGGGGAGTCCACTCGGCCCGGCGCCCTCCGCGTCGAGGAGCCGGACGAGGAGCAGCGGGTCGTCCCGCTGGTCCGTGCGGTGTCCGGCCTCGCGCCGGTCTCGGTGGACACCATGCGCGCCGGGGTGGCGTCGCGTGCCCTCGAGGAGGGCGCGGCGATCGTCAACGACGTCTCGGGCGGGCTCGCCGACCCCGACATGTTGAGGGTCGTGGCCGAGCACCGAGCGTCCGTCATCCTCATGCACTGGGTGTCTCCGGACGAGTACCGCGCCGGCGCGGGAGGCCGATCCGACTACGGCGGGGACGTCGTGGGTGCGGTGCGCGACCACCTGGCCCGCCGCGCCGACGCCGCGATCGCCGCGGGGGTCGACGCCGCCGGCATCGTGCTCGACCCGGGCCTCGGCTTCGCCAAGGACGCCGACGACAACTGGGCGCTCCTGCACGGGCTGGACCGACTGATCGAGCTGGGGTTCCCGGTACTCGTCGCCGCGTCCCGCAAACGGTTCCTCGGGTCGCTGCTGCCCGGATCGGACGCCCGGCCGCGCGAGGTGGCGGGCCGCGATCCGGCGACGGCCGCGATCACGTCGCTCTCCGCCGCCGCCGGCGCGTGGGCGGTCCGGGTCCATGACGTGGGCCCCAGTGCGGACGCGGTGAGGGTGGCCGCCGCGTGGGCGGCCGGACGGGCGGGGGTGAACTGATGGCGGATCGCAGCGAACTCGACCGGATCGAACTGCGGGGCCTGAAGGTGCGCGGCACGCACGGGGTCTTAGAGCACGAGAAGCGGGACGGCCAGGACTTCCTGGTCGACCTCGTCCTGTGGACCGACTTCACGGCCGCCGCCGCGTCCGACGACCTGGCCGACACCGTCGACTACGGGGCGCTGGCCCTGTTCGCTCGTGATGTGGTGGCCGGACCATCGCTCGACCTCATCGAGACCGTCGCCTCGCGGATCGCCGACGGGATCATGGAGATGGCCCCCGGTGCGGACGCGGTGGAGGTGACCCTGCACAAGCCCCAGGCGCCGATCCCGGCGGAGTTCGCCGACGTCGCCGTCGTGGCCCACCGCTCGCGCGCGGGCGGGAGCGCCGCGGGGGGAGCGCGGTGAGCTGCCGGGCGGTGCTGTCGATCGGCGGCAACCAGGGGGACGCTCTCTCGCTGCTGCGGGGGGTCGTCGACGCCGCGGCCGCGGACGGCATCCTGCGCGCGGTCTCGTCGGTGTACGCCACCCCGCCGTGGGGCGGCGTCGAGCAGGACGACTTCCTCAACGCCGTCCTCGTCGTCGACCATCCCGGTTCCCCGACCGACGTCCTCGAGTGGGGTTTCGCCCGCGAGAGGGCCGCAGGCCGGACCCGCGAGGTGCGCTGGGGTCCGCGCACCCTCGACGTGGACGTGGTGACCGCCGAGCTGGGCGGTGAGCCGGTGGCGTCCGACGACCCGAGGCTCACGCTGCCGCACCCCCGCGCGGCCGAGCGGGCCTTCGTGATGGTCCCGTGGCTGGAGATCGACCCGGCCGCCCGGCTGGACGGGGTGCCGGTCCGGGAGTGTCTCGACGCGCTCGATCCCGGGGACGTAGCCGCGGTGCGCCGGCTGCCCGATCCGTTGGCGCCCCGCGGCCCGGGGGGAGTGACATGACGCGTGTCGCGAAGTCCACCCTCGTCCTGGTGGCGCTCGTCGCGGCGGTGGCCGCCTACGTTCTCACCGGGTCCTTCCTCGGCGCTGTGACCCCGATCGGCTTCGGCTGGGTGACCCTCGTAGGGATCGCGGTGGTCGACGTGCTGCTGTCCCTGCGGATCCGCGCCGCGATCTCCGACGGCGGCGTCGGGCAGGACCGCAGCCAGATGCACCCGCTCACCATCGCCCGCAGCGCCGCTCTCGGACAGGCCTCCGCCGTGCTCGGCGCAGCGGGCGCCGGGGCAGGGGCCGGGCTGACGCTGTACTTCCTGTCACGGCTCGGCGACCTCGCGGTGGCGGGCGCGGAGCTGCCCGCATCAGTCGCTGTCCTGGTGTCCGGCGCGGTGTTGGTGGCGGCGGGACTCTTCCTCGAATCGGCGTGTGAGACGCCCCCCGACGACGACGAGAACGGCGGCCTCGCCGACCCCGCCTGAGGGGCCCGGGCCGGACCGGTCCTCTCATGCCAGCCCCCGTTACTGCAGACACGCGCTGGTTACCCGTGTGACCCGTGATTCTCCGCGTATCATGCGGGGCATGAGTTCCGACGGCGCGATGGACAAGCCCCGGTCAGCTCGCCCCGCGCGAGGCGACGATCGTGGACTGGCGAACATCGCTCTGGGGGTGCTGCTCCTCCTGGCGATCATCGCCACGGTCGTGATGGTCTTCTCCGACAATCCCGTCTGGATGCGCATCGGGACACTCTCCGCACTGTGGGCCGCGTTCATCGGCGCGTTCCTCGTCGCCCGGTACCGGCGGCAGGCCGCCACCGAGGCCGCCCGGGTCCGCGACCTGCACACCGTCTACGAACTGCAGCTCGAGAGGGAGATCTCCGCCCGCCGGGAGCACGAGCTCGTCGTGGAGCGGGACCTGCGGGCCTCGGTGCGCGCCGAGACCAGTGACTCGATCGTCGCACTGCGGCAGGAGATCGCGGCGCTGCGCGAGCAGCTCGGCGCACTGGGCGTCAGTCTCCCCGAGGACCGCTTCGCGGTCGGTGGGCTCGGTCCCGCCGGGCAGCTGGGTGCGGGATCGTCGCTGCCGTCCGTCCCGTCCGAGCGGGTGGCGCCCCGTCGGCGTGCCCCGGGATCGGACTCCGGCCCGGTCGCGGGTCCCCGTTCCGCTTCCGGCGCGACGCGGTCCCCCGCATCATCGGCCTCCGGCGTCGGTCCGGACGTCACCCCGAGCACCGAGCGCACCGAGCGACTGACCCCGGTCTCCGATCGGGAGTCCCGGTCCGACACGCCGGCGGGGGACCCCCGTCGCCCGGCGGTGCGCCCCACGTCCGGCGCGCGCGATGCGCGTTCCGCTGCCGGCAGCAGCGCCGGCAGCAGCTCCGGCTTCGGCCCCGGCGCCACCTCGCGACCGCAGGCACGGCCCGAGCCCGCCAGCTCGCCCGAGCCCGCGCGTACGCCCGCGAATACGAGCACGAGCACGAGCTCCCGGCCCGCGGCGTCGGCCGTCGAGGGCGCCACGTCGGACAAGACCGCCGCGTCGGGATCCCCGGTGGCGTCCGGGGGCGCGGCCGCGTCCGGCTCCTCGGAGAAGGCAGGCAAGCACGAGTCGTCCCCCTCCGAGAAGGCCGGCAAACACGAGTCGCCCGCCACGGCCGGCGAGACGGCCACGCAGCCGCGGTCGCAGTCGACGCAGGCCCCGGCCACCGAGTCGGCTTCGCCGAGTCGCCACGGCGAGGGCTCGGGTCTGTCGGTGGCAGAACTCATGGCGCGGCTGGGGGAGGGGTCCGAATCCACATCGGGCCGCCGCCGCCGTCGCGCGGAGGACTGAGCCGCGCCGACGGTGGCGCCGCCCCTCGCATCGGTTGTGTGAAGTACGCCACTCGATGCTGCTCGTGGCCGCAGCCGCGACTACTCTCGCCTGCGAGATGTCCGGGACCCACCATCAGTGAGTGGGCCTGGAACGGATCGAGCACTGGAGCACCCTGAGATGTCCGACCACGGCGTCACCGGAACACCCCCTGCCCGCCTGTCCATCGGCCTCGTGTCCGCGGGTCGCGTGGGCACCGCTGTGGGCGCCGCGCTCGAGCGGCGGGGACACGTCGTCTCCGCCCTCGTCGCACGCTCGTCGCAGTCGCGGGACCTCGCTGCCCGCCGCCTCCCCGAGGCCCGCATCACCGATCCCGCCGACGCGGCGGCGGCGGGCGAACTCCTCATCCTCGCGGTGCCGGACTCGGCCCTACCCGGGGTCGTGGCCGAGCTCGCCGACGTGAACGCCTTCCGGCCGGGCCACATCGTCGTCCACGTGGCCGGCGCAGTGGGCGCGGAAGTCCTGCGCCCCGCCGCCGACGCCGGTGCCGTGGTCGTCGCCGCGCACCCGGCCATGACCTTCACCGGGGGAGCGGCCGATATCGACCGCATGGAGGGGTGCTCGTGGGCGCTCACCTCCCCGGACGAGATCGGACTGGTCGTCGGCCAGATGCTGGTCATGGAGACCGGTGGCCTGCCCGTCACCGTCGCCGAATCCCACCGGGCCCTCTACCACGCGGCCCTCGCACACGGCGCCAATCACCTCGTCACCCTCGTAAACGACGCCGCCGAGGCGCTCGCCGCGTCGTTCGCCGTCCTGCCCGGGGGCGGAGTCGAGGGCGATCCCGACGGCATGCTCGGGCAGGACGCGGAGGCGCTCGCGCGCCGCACCCTGGAGCCGCTCCTGCGGGCCGCCCTCGACAACGTCCTGGCCTCCGGGGACTCGGCCCTGACCGGTCCGGTGATGCGCGGTGACGCCGTCACGGTCTCCCGCCACCTCGATGCCCTCGAGGACGTCGACGGGGGAATCGCCGCCGGCTACCGGGCGCTCGCGTTGCGCACCGCCGACCGCGTCGGGGCCGGAGCCGACGTGACCGACCTCTTGGCCCCCGACCTCACGGAGCAGCTTCGATGACCCCCACCACCTTCGCGGTCCGGACCGCGGTCCCCGGTCGCCCGAACACCGGATACAACCGGGGTGAGTTGACCATCCACCACGACCCGTCCTCGCTGCGCGCGGTCACCGAGTCGCTGCGCAAGGTCGGCAAGCAGATCACGTTCGTCCCCACCATGGGCGCCCTCCACGAGGGGCATCTCGCGCTGGTCGAGGCGGCCCGCCGCACGCCGGGGTCGGTCGTGGTGGTGTCGATCTTCGTCAACCCGCTGCAGTTCGGGCCCGGCGAGGACCTCGACGCCTACCCCCGCACCCTCGACGAGGACGTGGCCCGGCTCGCCGACGCCGGCGTGGAACTCGTCTTCGCGCCCAGCGCGGCCACAATGTACCCGGACGGCCCCCGCACGACGGTGCAGCCCGGCCCGACCGGTGAGATCCTCGACGGGGCCGCGCGACCCGGCCACTTCGCCGGGATGCTCACCGTGGTGAACAAGTTGTTCAACATCGTCTCCCCCCACCAGGCGTTCTTCGGGGAGAAGGACTACCAGCAGTTGGTGCTCATCCGCCAGATGGTGGCGGACCTGGACATGGACGTGCGTGTGGTCGGCGTCCCGACCATCCGGGAGTCGGACGGGCTGGCGATGAGCTCCCGCAACCGCTACCTGTCCGCCGAGGAGCGGGAACTGGCCACCGTCCTCAACGCCGCCCTCGTGGCGGGGACGTTCGCCGCGAAGGGCGGGCGCCGGGCCGTCGTCGACGCCGCCCGCGCGGTCCTGGACGAGCGGCCGCAGATCACGATCGACTACCTCGAGCTGCGCGCCGGGGACCTCGGGGAACCGCCGGAGGAGGGTCCCGGCAGGCTCCTCGTCGCGGCCCGCATCGGGACCACCAGACTCATCGACAACGTCGGCGTGGCGATCGGCACCGGCTTCGTCGCCGCCGCCGAGGCCACCGTCGCCGCCCAACAGGCCGAGATGGCCCGAGACCTCGAGGAAGGCCAGTAGATGCAGCGCACCATGCTCCACTCCAAGATCCACCGTGCCACCGTCACCCAGGCCGACCTGCACTACGTCGGCTCCTGCACGATCGACGCCGACCTCATGGATGCCGCCGACCTGCTCGAGGGCCAGCAGATCGACATCGTCGACATCGACAACGGCGCCCGCCTGACCACCTACGCCATCACCGGCGAGCGCGGCTCCGGCGTGATCAGCATCAACGGCGCCGCCGCCCACCTCGTGCACCCCGGCGACCTGGTCATCATCATCGCCTACGCCCAGATGTCCGACGCCGAGGCGCGGGCCTACTCCCCCCGCGTGGTGTTCGTCGACGGCGACAACCGCATGCTCACCGAGGGCACCGACCCCGCGGACGTGCCCGAGGGCTCGGGTCTGAAGAACCCCCGCGTGCCGGAGCCCGCCGCCGTCTAGGCAGCGCGGACAGAAGATGCTGCTCACCGTCGACGTCGGCAACACCCACATCCGGCTCGGCATCTTCCCCCCGGGCGGCGGGCCACTCGTGCGCACCTGGAGTATGCGCACGTCACCGGCGGTAACCTCGGACGAACTCGCCCTGACCATCCGCGGCCTGCTGGGGGACTGCGCGCAGCAGCTCACCGGTATCTCCGCGATGTCCGTGGTCCCTTCTGTCACCGGGGAACTGCGCCGGATGGCCGCCGACTACTGGCCGGGACTTCCGGCCGTCGTCGTCGCGCCCGGGGTGAAGACCGGGGTGCCGCTCAAGGTCGACAACCCGCGGGAGGTGGGCTCGGACCGCGTGGTCAACGCGTTGGCCGCCCACACGCTGTTCGAGGGGCCCGTCGTCGTCGTCGACGTCGACACGGCGACCACCGTCGACGCCGTCTCCGCCCGCGGCGAGCTGCTCGGTGGGGCGATCGCGCCCGGCATCGACATCTCCGTCGACGCCCTCGCCGAGCGCGCCGCCGCCCTGCGCAAGATCGAGGTCGTGCGGCCGAAGGGAGCCCTGGGCAAGAACACCGTCGCGGCACTCCAGGCCGGCATCGTGATCGGGTTCGCCGGCCAGATCGACGCACTCGTGGACCGGCTGCGCACCGACGTCCCCGAGCTCGCCGACGCCTCCGTCGTCCTCACGGGGCTGCGCGCGGACGTCGTGGCGGAGGAATCCCGGACCATCACCGACGTCGAGCCCGAACTGGCGCTGGAGGGCCTGCGGTTGGTGTTCGAGCGCAATTCCTGAGCTGAGCAGCTCGCCGAGGTTCTCCCTCACACGCAGGGGCTCCCGCGCATGGACTCCCGCTCGCGCCCCTGTCCGCGGAAACGCAGCCGCCCGCGGCGATGGCGTCTGGCCTGCACCGCGGGGCGCGCGAGACGCCGTCGAGAGAGGCGACTGTCGGGGGCGAGCAAGCGGCCGAGCGGATGCCGGGGCCGTGGCTCAGGCCCGCCCGGCCGCCGGACGCGGGAGGGAGGCCGGGCCCGGGGCTCAGGGCTCAGGCCGCCGAGCGGTAGCTGGTCATGGAGACCGAACCCCAGGCGTAGCCCATGGTGAACGCGTCGAGCGTCTCGCCGGAGCCCGCCGCCATTCCCGCCGTGTACAGCAGCGGCAGGAAGTGGTCCGCCGTGGGCACGGCCAGCCGGGCGTCCGGGTGCTCGGTCAGCGCGAGGGCGTCCTCGGGGCGCGTGGTGAGCAACTCCCGGGCGTGGTCGTCGAACCTGTGGGCCCAGTCGGTGCCCGCGTCGCCGAGCGACGGGTCCACCGCCGCGAGGTTGTGCACCACGTTGCCGCTGGCCAGCACGAGGACGCCCGAATCCCGCAGGGCGGCCAGCCGGGTGCCCAGGTCGAAGTGGTAACCCGCCGGCTTGGACGCGTCCACGGACAACTGGGCCACCGGCACGTCCGCGTCGGGGAACACGTGCGTGAGGACGGACCACGTCCCGTGGTCGAGGCCCCAGGAGTCCTGGTCGGCGCCGACCCAGGTGGGCTTGACGGCTTCGGCCACCTCGTCCACGAGTTCCGGGGCGCCCGCGGCGGGGTACTCGAACTCGTTGAGCTCGCGGGGGAAGCCGTAGAAGTCGTGGATGGTGCGCGGCGCCGACATCGCGGTGACGGCGGTGGCGCCTATGTACCAGTGCGCCGACACGGCCAGTACGGCCCGCGGCCGCTCGGGCAGGGATGCGCCGAGGGCGGCCCACTGGCGGGTCCACTCGTTCTCCTCGAGGGCGTTGAGGGGAACGCCGTGGCCGATGAAGACGGCGGGTTGACGGGCGGTCGAGGGGGGCGAGGCGGTCATGGTTCTCCTTCTCTCACATACATGATGCATCAACTACCCGGCCGGGCGCCAGTGTCGACCGCCACGCCGGCCCCGCGCGCCGGCCCCGTGCGCGCGAGCGGCCCTTGCGGTAGATAGACCGGTCTGTCTACTATGGCCGCATGACAACGCGACGAATGCCCCCGGCCGGTCCGGTGGCCTCCGCGCGCGTCCAGCACAGGTGTCCCCGACCGGCAGGCCCCCGCCACGCCCCAGCCGCCTTCACCTCTTCCGGGAGCACCGCATGACCACCAGCTTCAGCACCACCTCCGCCACGGCGGGAACTCACGCCACGGCGACGTCGTCCAGCACGGGCGTCTCGACCACCCTCGCCGCCGGCGACTACCCCGCGGCGGTCCGTGCGGGCGCCCTCGTCGTCGACATCCGGTCCCGGGCCCAGCGTGAGCGCCAGGGGGTGCTCGCGGGCGCCGTCGCCGTGGAGGCCCGGCCCGTCGTCGATCTGCTCGACCCCCGATCGGCCGCGCCGCTCGCCGCCGTCACCGACGATAGGGCGGTCGTCCTCGTCAGCGACGACGGCCTCGACGCCGAACTGTTCGCCCTGGAGCTCCATTCGCGTGGCGTCCGCGGGGTCCGCGCGGTGGACGGCGGCCACGACGCACTCCGGGCCGCCCGGGCGCTGGCCCTGCTCTCCGGGGCCGACCACCTGCTGCGGGAGCGCTCGGCCATCTCGGCACACTGAGCTTGGTCGACCGGGGGCGTCGGCACGCCGGCGCCGGTACGGTCGCACCATGACGGACATCTCCGCAGACCTGCTGGCCGAGATCCTCGACGAGGTGCGGGAGGACGCCTCCGGCGACGTCGTCCCCCACCTCGGCGATTACGAGCACCCCCACCCCGACGCCCTCGCGCTGGCGGTCTGCGACCTGGACGGCCACGTCGTCTCGGCCGGCGATGACGAGACGCTCTTCGACCTGCAGTCCGCGTCCAAACCGTTCGTCTACGCGCTCGCGCTGGACCAGAAGGGCGTCGACGTGGTCGCGAAGCGGATCGGGGTGGAACCCTCCGGGGACCCGTTCAACGAGATCTCCCTCGAGGCAGGCACGGGCCGCGCCCCCAACGCCCTCGTCAACGCCGGCGCGCTGGCCGCGCACGCGCTGGTGGGGGAGGAGGACGACGACGAGGACACCCGTTTCGAACAGATCCGCGTGATGTTCTCCCGCCTCGTGGGCCGGGAGGTCGAGGTCGACCAGCAGATCATCGACATCGAGGCCCGGAGCGCCCACCGGAACCAGGCGCTCGCGCATCTGCTGGCGGAGGAGGGCACCCTGGCCGACGACCCCCACCAGGTGGTGTCCGGGTACGGCCGGCAGTGCGCGATCCGGGTGGACACCCGCGAGCTGGCGCACATGGCCGCGATGTTCGCGGGCGGCGGGCGGCTGCCGGGTGACGGTGAGCAGGTCCTGGGTCGACGGGCGGTGCGCTACGCCAACAGTGTGATGTTCACGTGCGGCATGTACGACGCGGCCGGGGACTGGGTCTACCAGGTGGGTCTGCCCGCCAAGAGCGGCGTCTCGGGGTGCCTGTTCGCCGTGGTGCCCGGCCGACTCGGGGTGGCCGCGTACTCGCCCCGGTTGGACGAGCACGGCAACAGTGTGCGCGCCGCCGCCGCGATCGAGGCGCTGTCCGACCGACTGGAGCTGCACGTCCTCGACATGGCCTGAGGCCGACGGGTCGCAGCCCACGGGTTCGGTCCCCGGGCCGGTCACGACTATCCTCGACAGTCGTGACCGATTCGACTCCCGCCGCGCCCGGGGCCGCCACCGGTGAGCCCGCCGACGACACCCCTGAGCAGCTGCGCATCCGCCGCGACAAGCGGCAGCGCATCCTCGACTCCGGGGCGCAGGCCTACCCGGTGGAGGTCCCCCGTACCCACGGGCTCGCCGAGATCACCTCGGACCCCCGCTTCCTCGCGCTGGAGCCGGGTGAGGAGACTGACGCCCGGGTCTCGGTGGCGGGCCGGGTCCTGTTCATCCGCAACACCGGCAAGCTGTGCTTCGTGCGCCTGCAGGACGGTCTCGACCCGTCGGCGGACCTGTCCGCCCCGGTGGCGGAGGGGGAGGTGGGACCGCTCACGCCGCAGCTGCAGGTGATGCTCTCGCTGGCAGCCGTCGGCCAGGAGCGGCTCGACGCGTGGAAGCAGGACGTCGACCTCGGTGACCATGTCTCGGTGACCGGCCGGGTGGTCCGGTCCAAGCGCGGTGAGCTGTCCGTCATGGCGGATTCCTGGGTGCTGGCGGCCAAGTCGCTGCGCCCGCTGCCGGTGGCGCACAAGGAGCTGAGCGAGGACACCCGGATCCGGCAGCGTTACACCGACCTGATCATGCGGGACGCCGCCCGCCGCAACGCCATCACCCGCATCAAGGTGGTCCGCGCCCTGCGTGACGCCCTGGAGAAGCGCGGCTTCCTCGAGGTGGAGACGCCGATGCTGCAGACGCTGCACGGCGGCGCGGCGGCACGGCCGTTCATCACGCATTCCAACGCGCTCGATCTGGACCTCTACCTGCGCATCGCCCCCGAGCTGTTCCTCAAGCGGTGCGTGGTGGGCGGGATCGAGCGGGTCTTCGAGATCAACCGCAACTTCCGCAACGAGGGCGTGGACTCCTCGCACAGTCCCGAGTTCGCGATGCTCGAGACCTATCAGGCCTACGGGGACTACGACACCTCGGCCACGATGATCCGCGAGGTCATCCAGGAGGTCGCGCACGCGGTGTTCGGCTCCACGACGGTCACGCTCGCCGACGGCACCGAGTACGACCTCGGCGGGCAGTGGCGCGAGATGCGGATGTACCCGTCCCTCAACGAGGCGCTGCGCGCCAAGCACCCCGAGGTGGCGGGGGACGACGACGAGGACCCCGTCACGGTCGACTCGACGGTCGACGAGCTCACCGAACTGGCGGGCAGGGTCGGGCTGGAGGTCCCCAGTGGCCAGGGGTGGCTGCACGGCAAGCTCGTCGAGGAGCTCTGGGAGCACCTGTGCGGCGATCAGCTCGACGGACCGGTCTTCGTGCGGGACTTCCCCGTGGAGACCTCGCCGTTGACCCGCGATCACCGCACCGACCGCGGGGTCACGGAGAAGTGGGACCTGTACGTCCGCGGCTTCGAGCTGGCGACCGGCTACTCGGAGCTCGTCGATCCCGTCATCCAGCGTCAGCGCTTCGAGGACCAGGCACGGCTCGCGGCGGCGGGTGACGACGAGGCGATGGTGCTCGACGAGGAGTTCCTCGCCGCGATGGAGCAGGGCATGCCGCCGACCACCGGGCTCGGGATGGGGATCGATCGACTGCTCATGGCGCTGACCGGCCTGGGCATCCGCGAGACCATCCTGTTCCCGATGGTCAAGCCGCTGCCGCGCGACTGACGGCGGCGGCCGTCTGTCAGGGCGCCCCTGGGTCGGTGTCGCGGTCGGTGTCGCGGTCGGTGACGCGTCGGCCCCACGCGGACTCGACCATGTCGCGCAGCGCGCGGGCGTCGATCCGGTCGAGCCTGGTCACGTAGAGGCAGCCCTTTCCGCTCTTGTGGGGGCCGAGTCGGGCCAGTTGCTCCTCCTCGTCCGGCCCGCCCAGGAGCCCGTAGAGGGATGTCGCCGACGACCTCGGGCTGAAGCCCACCACGAAGGTGTCGCCCTCCCGGCCGCTGTCGTAGACGTAGTGGCTGTGTCCGTATCCGACGATCGAACCGGCCCACATCGAGGCCGGCTCCCCGGTGATCTCGTCGAACATCGCGAGCAGCCGCAGGCCGTCGTCGACGCGCCGAGCGGTGGGAAGGCCCTCGATCCACTGCCTCGGCGGCGCCCCGGTGGGTAGTCGCGCGGTGTTGTCGTTGCGGCCGGTGGCCGCGGGCCGGGACACGGGGGCGGAGAACGCGAGCCCGGCGGCGGTCAGCGCCTCGCGCAGGACGCCGAGCTGGGACGGTCCGACCCCGTGGAGCGCGAGGACGTCCTTCTCCGGGGTGCCGTCGAGGTGCCGCAGGTCGGTGATTCCCGCGGTGGCCAGGGCGCGCGTCGCCGGGGCCGAGAGCCGTGGCAGCGGCAGCGGGGGACCTGTCATGCCCACGACGCTAGACCGACACGCACGGCCGGGCCAGGTTCAGGTGCACAACGATCGCCCCGCCCCGTGGTCAGAATGCGACGATCTCGTCCCCGACCCTCAGCTGCTCGAAGAAGTGTGCGGCCGCCTGCTGGCCCAGGTGGACGCACCCGTGGGACGGTTCGTCCAGCCGACCCTGGTGGAATGCCATGCCGTCCACGGTGAAGTAGGTCGAGTACGGCATCGGGGAGTCGAAGACCCGGCTGTGGTCGTGGCGCACGTGCCGCAGGATCCGGTGCGCGCCCCGCGCGGTCTCGTAGCCGGGCATGCCGGTGGTCACGGGGACGGGACCGTAGGTGATCTCCCCGTCGTCGACCATCCAGGCCCGCTTGCCGTCGACGTCGACGCACGCCCGGGCGGTTGGTGGGCACCGGGATGGCGCGGGTTCGCCGACGGTGTCCGGGGCGCCGGGACCGTTCCCGAGCAGGGTCTGACGCGTCAGTTCGTCCACCTCTCCGGCCTCGACGGGGCCGCCGGCCAGCACGTCGCGGGCGACGAGGTCCACGTCGGTCAGGTGGGCCGGCCGCCCCTGTTCCTCCAGGACCCGGTGGGCGACCGAGCGGACCATCTGCTCGTCGACGGCCACCGGCTGCGGGGGCGCATCGGTCACGATCCGGGTGTCCGTCTCCGTGACACCGGCGGCGTCGGCGGGCGGGGTGGCCGAGGGCGACACCCCGGACGCGGTCCCGGCGGCGGCGGCGCCGAGCAGCGCGGCGGCGCCGAGTGCCAGCAGGCGGACCCGGCCGGTGGTACTACTCCGAGAGGCCATGTCGCGACCCTATCCATTCCCCGCCCGCGGGTCAGCCGGCCCGCGAACTCCCGGGCCCCGCTCGGCACCCTCCCGCCGCGGGCCCGTCCGTGGGGACGAGACCGGAACGTGATTGCGAGTCGCCCGTCCGGGCGATCCGGGTGGGCGATAATCCGGGTATGGACACACTCTTATCGCGTGCGGGAGCGGTGGTGGCCGCGGCGCTGATCGCCGTCGGAGGGGCGGCCCCGGTGGCGTCCGCGCAGTTACCGGTCGCCCTCCCGGCAGAGGTGCAGCAGGTGGTGGACCAGGCGCAGGCGGGCTCGGCGCAGGCGGAGGAGCAGGTGCGGACGTCGGTGGGCGGCTCGCTCGCCGCCGCCGGCATCACCCCGCCACCCGGCCTCACCCCGCAGCCCGGCCTCGCCCCGTCGCAGGCCCGGTCACCGCAGCCCGCCCCGCCTCCACCTCCGCCCCCGGACCCGACCCCGCAGAGCCCGTGCCCGCGCACCGCCGCGGCGTGTGTGGACCTGGACGGGAACCGGACGTGGCTGCAGTCCGGGGAGCGTCTGAGCTACGGGCCGGTGCGGATGTCCCACGGCATGGCCGGTTGGGAGACCCCCAGGGGGACCTATCAGGTCACGCGAAAGGTGCGGCACGAGGTGAGCCGGTTGTTCGACAACGCGCCCATGCCCTACGCGGTGTACTTCGTCGGGGGGATCGCGTTCCACGAGGGCGACCCCACGGTCGAGTCGCACGGCTGCATCCGCCTGGACCAGCCCGCGGCCGCCACCTTCTTCGATCGGCTGCAGGTCGGCGACACGGTGGTGGTCTTCTAGATCACCCGTACTAGATCACCCGCGCGTCCATCGTCCGGTGGCCCGAACCGGGGTCGGGGTGGACGTACTCGGCGGTGAAAGCGGCCCACGCCGACACCGCCGCCACCGTGACGAAGCCCAGGGCCGCCACGTAGGGCCCGAAGGTGACCGACGCGTCCGCCGGCAGGCCGGACAGCATGGGTTCCGCCTCCCCCGTGGAGGCGATGAGGATCCACACGAACGCGAGGTGTCCGACCAGGGCGCCCGCCGCCACCACCGCGGCGGCCAGTGCGAACGCGCCCAGTCGCGTCACCGCGGTCGCCGCCACCAACAGGAGCATTCCCACCAGGCCCAGGTAGAGCACGGGTGCCACGCTGCGGACGTCGATGAGGTCGGTGATCCCCAGCGCGGTGATCTGCTCGCCCCGCCCGGTGCTCAACCAGGGCAGGTAGAGGCTGAGCAGGGCGACGGCCAGGCCTCCGACCTCGACCAGTGCGCAGAGTCGACTCCGTCCGCGGGATATGACCTTGGTCCGGGTGGGGGTCCTCGTGGGGAGGGGGATCCGGTGGGGTGGGGGAGGTGTGTACGCGGCCATGAGGATCGCCTTTCGGCGACGCCGGGCCGCCTGTGTGGTCCTGACCTGATGATATGCCCGAACCGTCAGTGCATCCACCCGATGCGGCGGGCCCGCGTCGGCCGGTGTCGCTCAGTCGCGGAGGTGTCGCCCCGCCTCGACGTCCGGGAAGAGGTAGTCGGCGGCGCGGGCCGCCCATACGGACCCGGCAGCCACGAGGACGAACCCCAGCGCGGCCACGTAGGGGCCGAACGTCACGGATGCGTCGGACGGCAGCCCCGCCAGGATCGGGTCCGCGCTGCCGGTGGAGGAGCCGAGCGTCCACACGAATGCGAGGTGGGCGGCGAGCACGGCCAGCGCCACGATCGCGCTCGCGTAGGCGAAGGCGCCGAGTCGGGTCACCGTGGTCACCGCCACCAGGAAGGACATCAGGACCAGCCCGAGGAAGAGGGCCGGGGCGACGCCGCGGACGTCGATGATCTCGGTGATGCCGATGGCCGTGATCTGTCCGCCCCCGGCGGCGGAGAGCCAGGGGAGGTACAGGCTGAGCAGCGCCGATCCGAGGCCCGCCACCGCGATGAGGGCGCCGATCCGGTTCCGCACGTGCGGGATCAGCCCGTCGGGGGAGGGGGACGTCGCGGAGCGGTCCTCGCGGTGGGGCGCGCGAGGCGTGGACGCGGTCATGTCGATCACCCTTCCGGCACGGATGTGCACTTGTGGTGTACGTCACATCCTAGCCCCGGATCGCCCCGGGAACCACCGACGATCACCGCCGCCGATCACCGTCTCCGGTCACCGCCGGCGGTTCGTCCGGCGGGTCGGCTCCGCGGACATGGGATCCTCCGGCCACGGGTGCCTGGGGTACCGCCCCCGCATCTCCGCGCGCACCCCGGGATAGGCCTCGCGCCAGAAGAACGCCAGGTCCCGCGTCACGGCGAGCGGCCGGCCGGCGGGCGAGAGCAGGTGGACGGTCACGGGCACCCGGCCGTCGCAGACGCGGGGGGAGGTGGTCCAGCCGAAGCACTCCTGCAACTTCACCGCCAGCACCGGCGGGCCATCGGACCCGACCTCGGGGTAGTCGACGCGGTACGACGACGAGGAGGGCACCTGCAGGCGGTCGGGCACCAGCTCGTCGAACCGACCGGCCTCGGGCCAGGGCAGCAGTCGGCGCAGCGCCGGTCCGAGGTCCCGTCCCGCCAGCCGGGAACCGTGGGCGAGGGCGTCGATCTCCGGACCGAGCCAGTCGTCCAGCCGCTCCGCCAGCCCGTCGGCGGACACGTCCGGCCATGGCAGGCCCAGCTCCCGGTGCGCGAGCCCGAGACGGCGCCACAGCCGGACCGCGTCGTCGTCGGGCCCCAGCGCGGCGAGTCCGCCGGCTCGGACCGCCGCCGCCACCGCCCGCCCGGCGGCCGCGGGGGAGGGCCGGACCGGTGTGGAGGAGAGCTCGATCGCGCCGAGCCGCCGGATGCGTCGCCCTGCCACCGAACCACTGTCGAAGACGGCCGTCTCGTCGTCGTCGAGGAGGTGTGACGCCGCACGTTCCGCGGTCGGCCGGTCCACGGCGGCGCCCGCGCGGATCACCGCGCCGGCCTCTCCCGCCGCACGCCCGGAGGCGCGACCGACCTCGGCGACCGCGAGCCATTCGTGGCCCGCCAGCGCGGAACCCGGCGGCACCACTGCGCCGGTCCCGGAGGCGAACGTGTACTGGTCGCCGCGTCGGCGCGCGATGCGGTCCGGGTGGGCGAGCGCCACGACCGTCCCGACGGCGTCCGCCAGCGGGATCCCTCCTCCCGACTGGCCGCGCCCGCCGCTCCCGCGCCCGCCATTCCCGCCCCGGCCGTCGGTCCGACCGTCGGCCCGGCCGGCACCGCGGTCGCCCCGCACGATCCGCTCGAGGCGGCGGACCTCCTGCTCCCACGACGAGGCGTCCGGCGCGCGCCCCGACCGCAGCGCCCGCAGGTCCGCCACCAGGTCACCGCCGGGCGAGCGCCGACCCGAGGCCAACATCGCGACCACCTCGGCGGCCGTCGTCGCCCCGACGAGCCCCGCGCCGTCGAGCAGCGCCCGGGCGTGACGCGGATCGGCCGGCACCCGTGCCAGGTCGCGGCCGCGGTCGGTCACGCGGCCGTCGTCGTCGACCCCGCCCAGGCCGTGCAGCACCCCCTCGGCGCGGGCGATCTCCCCGGACGGCGGCGGATCGGGCAGCGCCAGCCCCTCGCCGCGGGGCGCACCCCAGCAGGCCACATCGAGCGCGAACGTCGTCAGGTCGGACGTCGCGATCGCCGGGGTGCGGTGGTCGGGCAGGTGTGAGTACTCCTGCTCCGTCAGGCAGCGCACCGCCACACCGGGGCCGAGACGGGCGGCCCGTCCCGAGCGCTGGACGCACGAGTCCCGCGACGCCGAGACCGTCACCAGCCCGGTCATGTCCCGCGCGGTGTCCCGGCGCGGTTCACGGCTGAGGCACGCGTCCACCACCAGCCGTACCCCGGGCACCGTCAGCGAGGACTCCGCCAGGTCCGTCGACACCACGATCCGCGGCAGCGCCGTGTCGCCCGCCCCGGTCCGTCTCCCGGAACCCGAGACCGCCCGGTCCTGGGCCGCGGCGTCCAGCCCGCCGTGCAGGGGCAGGACCTCGACCGCGTCGCCCGACCTCGCCGACAGCGCGCGCACGACCCGCTCGATCTCGCGCACACCCGGCAGGAACACCAGCGCGTCGACGCCACTCGCGGCGACCTCGCGCGCGGTCACCGCGGCCACGTGGTCGAGGAAGGCGTCGGTGACCCCGCGGGCGTCCAGGCGGGCGGTCGGCGGCGGGGCGTACCGGATCTCCAGGGGGTGCGGTTCCGCGGGGACGTCGACGACCGGCGCCGCGGTGTCCCCGGCCGCGGTCCCGCCGCCGAGCAGCCGGGCGAAGCGCCCTGCCTCCACCGTCGCGGACATCGCCACCACCGGCAGATCGTCGCGCAGCTGCCGCACCTCACACAGCAGTGCGAAGGCCAGGTCGGACTCGACGTCGCGTTCGTGGACCTCGTCGAGCACCACGGCCCCGACACCGGGCAGGTCGGGATCGGCGAGCAGTCGGCGCACCAGCACCCCCGGCGTCACGAACTCGACGAGGGTGTCCCTGCCGACACGCGAGTCCCCACGGACCGTGTAGCCCGCCACGTCACCGGTCCCGGTCCCCGTGAGCGCGGCCAGCCGCCGGGCCGCCGAGCGGGCGGCGACCCGTCGGGGCTGGGTGACGACGACCCGCCCCGACACCGCGTCGGCGACGGCGGGCGGGACGAGTGTCGTCTTGCCGGTGCCGGGTGGTGCCTGGACCACCGCGGTGCCCGACGTGGCGAGGGCGTCCCGCAGGGCGGGCAGGGCCCGGGCGAACGGCAGCCCGCGGCCGATGCGGTCGAGATCGAACGCGCTCACGGCGCCCGGCCGCCGATCGCGTAGCTCATGGCGACGACCCTAGTGGCCGGGGATCCGGCCCGTTGCGGGGCGTTCGCTGACGGCGTACACGATCATGCAATCGATCCCCGACCTGCCGCGTTGAACACTGGTGACGGGCCTCGTGCTGCTCCTGCGGTGCAGAGCGTCAGAACCGGCCACTACAGTGGTGAAAAACCGAGGAATGTGAGGTAGCACGATGTTCGAACGGTTTACCGACCGCGCGCGTCGCGTCGTCGTCCTGGCCCAGGAAGAGGCCAGGATGCTCAACCACAATTACATCGGCACCGAGCACATCCTGCTGGGTCTCATCCATGAGGGCGAGGGAGTGGCCGCCAAGGCCCTCGAGTCCCTCGGGATCTCGCTGGAAGCGGTGCGGAGTCAGGTCGAGGAGATCATCGGCCAGGGCCAGCAGGCGCCCAGCGGGCACATCCCGTTCACGCCGCGGGCCAAGAAGGTCCTGGAGCTGAGCCTGCGCGAGGCGCTGCAGCTCGGCCACAACTACATCGGCACCGAGCACATCCTGCTCGGCCTCATCCGTGAGGGCGAGGGCGTCGCCGCCCAGGTGCTGGTCAAGCTCGGCGCAGACCTCACACGGGTGCGCCAGCAGGTCATCCAGCTGCTGTCCGGGTACCAGGGCAAGGAGGCCGAGGCCTCGGGCACGCCCGCCGGCTCCGGTGGCCGCGAGGCCGGGACCCCGTCGTCGTCGACGGTCCTGGACCAGTTCGGTCGCAACCTCACCCAGGCCGCCATGGAGGGCAAGCTCGACCCGGTCGTCGGTCGCGCCAAGGAGGTGGAGCGCATCATGCAGGTGCTCTCCCGGCGCACCAAGAACAACCCGGTGCTCATCGGTGAGCCCGGCGTGGGCAAGACCGCCGTCGTCGAGGGCCTGGCGCAGGCCATCGTCAACAACGAGGTCCCCGAGACCCTCAAGGACAAGCAGCTGTACTCGCTGGACCTCGGCTCGCTCGTGGCCGGGTCCCGGTACCGCGGTGACTTCGAGGAACGCCTGAAGAAGGTCCTCAAGGAGATCAACCAGCGCGGCGACATCATCCTGTTCATCGACGAGATCCACACCCTCGTCGGGGCCGGTGCCGCCGAGGGCGCGATCGACGCGGCGTCGATCCTCAAGCCCAAGCTGGCCCGCGGTGAGCTGCAGACCATCGGTGCCACCACGCTCGAGGAGTACCGCAAGCACATCGAGAAGGACGCGGCGCTCGAGCGTCGTTTCCAGCCGGTGCAGGTGCCCGAGCCGAGCGTCGAGCTGTCCATCGAGATCCTCAAGGGACTCCGGGACCGCTACGAGGCCCACCACCGGGTCACCATCACGGATTCGGCCCTGGCCGCGGCGGCCCAGCTGGCGGATCGCTACATCAACGACCGCTTCCTGCCGGACAAGGCCATCGACCTCATCGACGAGGCCGGTGCCCGCATGCGCATCAAGCGGATGACCGCGCCGCCGGACCTGCGCGAGTTCGACGAGAAGATCGCCGACGCGCGCCGTGAGAAGGAGTCCGCGATCGACGCGCAGGACTTCGAGAAGGCCGCCGGACTGCGGGACACGGAGAAGAAGCTCATCGCCGAGCGTGCCGAGCGCGAGAAGCAGTGGCGCGCGGGCGACATGGACGTGGCCGCCGTGGTCGACGAGGAGCAGATCGCCGAGATCCTGGGCAACTGGACCGGTATCCCCGTCTTCAAGCTCACCGAGGAGGAGACCACCCGTCTGCTCCGCATGGAGGACGAGCTGCACAAGCGGATCATCGGCCAGGAGGACGCCATCAAGGCGGTCTCGCGGGCGATCCGCCGCACGCGTGCGGGGCTCAAGGACCCCAAGCGTCCCTCGGGCTCGTTCATCTTCGCCGGCCCGTCCGGTGTCGGTAAGACGGAGCTGTCCAAGGCCCTGGCGAACTTCCTGTTCGGCGAGGACGACGCGCTCATCCAGATCGACATGGGTGAGTACCACGACCGCTTCACCGCCTCGCGGCTCTTCGGCGCGCCCCCCGGGTACGTCGGTTACGAGGAGGGTGGCCAGCTCACGGAGAAGGTGCGGCGCAAGCCGTTCTCGGTGGTCCTGTTCGACGAGATCGAGAAGGCCCACTCCGAGATCTACAACACCCTTCTCCAGGTGCTGGAGGACGGCCGTCTCACCGACGGTCAGGGACGCATGGTGGACTTCAAGAACACCGTGCTGATCTTCACCTCGAACCTCGGGACCAGGGACATCTCCAAGGCCGTCGGGATGGGCTTCCAGTCCTCCGACAACACCGAGGACGCCTACGAGCGGATGAAGCAGAAGGTCAACGACGAGCTGAAGAAGCACTTCCGCCCGGAGTTCCTCAACCGCATCGACGAGATCGTCGTGTTCCACCAGCTCACGCAGGAGCAGATCGTCCAGATGGTCGACCTCATGGTCAGCCGTGTCGGCGTGGCGCTCAAGGCCAAGGACATGACCATCGAGGTCACCGACCGGGCCAAGCAGCTGCTGGCCAAGCGGGGCTTCGATCCGGTCCTGGGTGCGCGGCCGCTGCGTCGCACCATCCAGCGCGAGATCGAGGACACGCTCTCGGAGAAGATCCTCTTCGGCGAGGTCGCGGCCGGCGAGCTGGTCACGGTCGACGTCGAGGGCTGGGACGGTGAGTCCGACAAGACCGAGGACGCGAAGTTCACCTTCTCGGGCGCCCCGCGTCCCGACGCCCCCACGGACCGTGAGGGCGAGGAGATCACGGCCAGTGTCGCGCCCACCGGCGAGGCCGGCCCGGGTGACTCGCTGCCGCCGACGTCCGGTGGCTTCGGTGGCGGCTCCACCGGCGGGCCCTCGGGCTCGGGCGGCGGGGCGGCTCCCGCCACCACCTGACCGGACGCCGGTCCGCCCCGAGCGGCTGACGCAGAACCCGAGCGGCTGACGCAGAGAACGACCCCCGCCATGAGGCGGGGGTCGTTCTCGTTCTCCCCGCTCGGGAACGGGGCGGCGGTGTCGGGCGGAGGGTGTCAGGTGGAGGGTGTCAGGCGGAGGGCTTGACGTCCATCACGATGTCGAACTCCAGCAGGTTCGCGCCCTCGGCGACGGGCTTGCCGTGCTCGCCGGCGTGGGCGGCCCTGGCGTCACCGTCACGCCACGCGGCGAAGGACTCCTCGTCCTCCCAGGTCGTCACCACGAAGTAGCGGGTCTCGCCGCCGGTGGGGCGCAGCAGCTGGAAACCGAGGAACCCGGGCGAGTTCTCGACGGTGTGCGCCCGCTCGGAGAAGCGGCGCTCGAGCTCGGCGCCGGCCTGCGGCGGGACGTTCAGGGCATTGATCTTCACGACGGCCATGGGCCGAGCCTACCGAGGCGGGCCTACGCGGGAAGTGAGTAGTGCTCGCCGACGCGGACGACGAGCCCGTCGCCGAGCAGCGACTCCAGTGCCCGGTCGCGCTGGGTCGCGTCGGGCCACACCGCGTCCAGGGCACTGCGGGCGGCGGTACCGTCGCCGTCGCGCAGGACGTCCAGCAGAAGGCCCCGCACCTGCCGGTCGGTGCCGGCGAACGTCTGCACCTTGCGCCGCGGGCCGTCCCACTCGGGTCGGCCCGCGGCCAGCCATGCGCAGGTGGGGGCGAGGGGGCAGTCATCGCAGCGCGGGGTCCGGGCAGTGCACACGAGCGCACCGAGCTCCATGACGGCCACGGAGAACGCCACGGCTCGCTCGCGGTCGTCCGGCAGCAGCGCCTCGACGGCGGCCAGGTCGCGTCGCGTCGACGGGGGCCCGGCCTCGGCGACCCCGTTGACCGCGCGCGCGACGACCCGCCGGACGTTGGTGTCGACGACGGGGACGCGGTGTCCGTACGCGAAGCAGGCGACCGCGCGAGCCGTGTAGTCCCCGACGCCCGGCAGTGCGAGGAGTTGCTCGACGTCGTGCGGTACCCGACCACCGTGGAGGTCGACGACGGCGAGGGCGCACTCGCGGAGCCGCAACGCGCGGCGTGGATAGCCGAGCTTGCCCCACATGCGGATCACGTCGGCCGGGGCGGCGGCGGCGAGTTCGGCGGGGCCGGGCCAGCGGTCGAGCCAGGCCCGCCAGACGGGCTCGACCCGGGCAACGGGGGTCTGCTGGCTCATGACCTCGCAGAGCAGGATCTCCCATGCGCCGACCCCGTCACCGCGCCACGGCAGCGGGCGGCCGACGCGGTCGAACCAGGAGAGGAGTGCGGAGGTGTCGAGAGAGGTCAACGCGAGTCTTCCTGGGTCGGCGGGGCACAATATGAGCCATGCCTCATACCAACCCGATCAGCGCATGGGCCTCGCTCCGCGACGGCAACCACCGCTTCGTCGATTGCGAGATGCGTCATCCCAGCCAGAATACCCAGCGACGTGAGCAGCTCGTCGCCGCGCAGCACCCCAAGGCGGTCCTGTTCGGGTGCTCGGACTCCCGGGTGGCGGCCGAGATCATCTTCGATCAGGGGCTCGGTGACCTCTTCGTCATCCGCACGGCCGGTCACATCATCGACACCGCCGTGCTGGGGTCGATCGAGTACGCCGTCCACGTGCTGGACACGCCGCTGATCGTGGTCCTCGGGCACGACAGCTGCGGCGCGGTCAAGGCGACCGTGGACGCGCTCGCGACCGGGGAGATCCCGCCGGGCTTCCTGCGCGACGTGGTGGAGAAGGTGTCGCCGTCGATCCTCAACGGGCGTCGCGAGGGGCTCAGCAGTATCGACGATTTCGAGGCGCGCCACGTACTCGAGACCGGCGAGTTGTTGCAGCAGCGCTCCAAGATCATCAGCGAGCGGATCGACAGCGGTGAGCTCGCGATCGTCGGGGTGACCTACAAGCTCTCCGACGGCCGCGCCTACCTGCGCAGCGTCCTCGGCGATGTGGAGGACGTCGCGCGCGGTCCCGGCGAGGAGATGGTCGCGATCTGACGCCCTCCGGCGGCCCGGCGGCCGGCCGGTCTGAGGGACACGCCGCGCCGACGGGCAGGTGGGGCACCCGCACGGCTCTAGAGTTGGTCCCGTGCAGGAACCCCAGGGCCCCCTACCGCGCGAAGTCTACGTGCGTCGCCGCGTCGCCGCGGTCGTCGTCGCCGTCATCGCCGTCATCGTGGTGGTGCTCGCCCTGTTCCTCGCGTCCCGCGACAGCGGGACCGACACGCAGGAGACCGCCGCGGGCGGGGAGAACGGCACTACCGGGGCCGTCGAGACCTCGGAGACGTCCACCTCCGCGACCACGGAGCGGGACGACGACGGCGGCGCCTCGCGGGGCCGGTGCGCCGACGAGGATCTCCGTCTGGACGTGTGGCCGGCCGAGCCCAACGTGCCCGTGGGCTCCGACGTGCGCTTCTTCGTCAACATCGTCAACGTCTCGGACACCACGTGCGACCGGGACCTGTCGGAGGCGCCGCTGTCGTTCGAGGTCTACCGGCTCGACGACAACTCCAAGGTGTGGTCGAGCATCGACTGCACCACGCCGCGCGAGGAGGACCAGGTCGAGCTGCGCCCCGATGAGCCGGAGCCGCGTCAGATCGACTGGACCGGCCGACGGTCCGCCGAGGGCGCGTGTTCCGAGTCGGACCGGACGCCAGTCGAGGTCGGCGCCTACCAGGTGTACGCACTGGTCGGGAACGTCTTCAGCCCGGCCTCCACCTTCAACGTGGTCGAGGCCCCCGAGTCCTGACCGGGTCCTGACCGGGCCCGCGCCGAGCGATGGGGCGCCGCGGTGGTCGTCAGCCGGTGCCCAGGCCGGTGAGGCGCTGCCGGACGTGGCGGGCCCACAGCGCGCCGACGCCCTCGACGTCGGCGAAGTCCGACTGCTCGGCCGCCAGCAGTGCGGGCACCGATCCGAAACGTTCGACCAGCGCCGTGATCTGCACCGGCCGCAGACGAGGGATGTGCGCGAGCATGCGGTGTCCGCGGGCGGTGACGTGCTCGTCCAGGTCCTCGGGCTCGGCCGGTAGCCCCAGGCAGCGGGCGACGGGCGCGGGCAGGAGCAGGTCGGCGTCGGTCAACGCGGCCAGTCGCTCGAGCCCGGCGGTGACCTGCTCCGGTGTCGGTATCGGGCGTGCATCGCCGTCGACGGCCTCCACGCGGAGGTGGTCCGCGACCAGGCCCCACAGTTCATCGGGGGTGTCGGAGAGCAGCTCCTCGAGCTGCAGGGTGGTCTGGCGCCCGTATTCGCCCATCTCCACCGTGAGCTCGGCGAGTTCGGCGCCCAGGCGTTCGAGCCTGAGCAGGCGCTGGGCCATGGTCACGACGTCGCGCACCGAGGCGTAGTCGCCCATCTCCGCCCGGTCGAGCCGGGCGCGGGCACGGGCGGTGCGGGCGCCGTGCCGCTCCATCGTGGCGACCGTCTGGTCGGCCCGGGCCAGCAGGACCACCGGGTCGGCCAGCACCCGGGCCAGTCCGCCGGCGTAGACGGTCACCGTGGTCATCGACGCCGACACGGCCACCGTGGGGACGCCGGTGTGCAGCGCCGTGCGCTCGGCGGCGCGATGACGGGTGCCCGTCTCGACGGCCGGCAGTGACGGGTCGGGGACCAGGTGGACGTTGGCGCGGGTGATCCGGGAGCCATCGGTGGACAGCACCACGGCGCCGTCCATCTTGCTCAGTTCCCGCAGTCGGGCGGGTGCGAACTCGACGTCGAGGTCGACACCGCCGTCGCAGATGGCCCGGACGGCGGGATCGTCACCGAGCACCACGAGCCCCCCGGTGCCGCTACGGCGGATCCGGTCGAGTGCGTCACGCAGCGGGGTGCCCGGGGCGAGTCGCCGCAGGACGGCCCGCATGTCGGGGTCGACCGGTGAACCGTCGGCCGAGCGGGCGGAGAGGGCGGACGTGTCAGTGCTCCTCGGACTCGCCGGCGTACTCCGTCGGACGGGTGTACTCGCCGGCCTCGACGAGCTCGCCCACGACGGCGGCCTCGGTCTCGATCCGGTCGCCGTTGGAGAAGCTCACGGTGGCGGGCACGGAGACCCCGACGTCGAGGTCGTCGGCCGAGGGGAGGGTCGCGGTGGTCTGCTCGACACAGACGCCCTCCGGGGCGGGGGCGGGCTCGGCGTTCTCACGCGCGTCGACGACGATCGTGCACCCGCGCTCGAGCGGCTGGGTCTCTCCGAGCTGGACCGGGGTGCCGTTGATCTCGACCTGATCGAGGGAGACGGCCTCGCCGAGGCCGTAGCCGGTGAACGAGGCGACGAATCCGACGCGGGCCTCGCCACCGTTCTCGGGGACGACCACCTGCAGGTCGTTGACGTGCAGGTCGCCGGCGGAACCCCGTCCACCGTCGACCGCGGCGACCTGGTTGGCGGTCTGGGAGACCTGGCCGGCGCTGCAGGCCGACGCCCCGAGGGCGGCGCCCACGGCCAGGACTACGAGCGCGGTGCGGCGCAGGCCGGTGTTCGGTGAAGTCACGTCAGGCTCCTCGGGGATGGTCGTCTCTCAGGCCGGTCTCATCGTAGTCCACGGCCCGTCCAGACCGGCGTTCCAGTGGCCCCCTCACACCCGTGGGATTCCCTCGTCAGCCTGTACACGTTGCTGACCTGCGCAAACGGAAAACGCCTGCACTGAGGGCGTGCTAAGATAGGGCGGTCGAAAGGGGAAAGCCACTCATGGAGTTCAAGGTCGGCGACACCGTCGTCTACCCGCATCACGGCGCCGCCACCATCCAGGCGATCGAGATGCGGACGGTCAAGGGCACCGAGAAGGAATACCTCGTCCTCAAGGTTTCACAGGGCGACCTCACGGTGAAGGTACCGGCCGAGAACGCCGAGTACGTGGGCGTTCGCGACGTGGTGGACCAGGCGGGCCTGGACAAGGTCTTCGAGGTCCTGCGCACCGAGCACGCGGAGGAGCCCACCAACTGGTCGCGTCGTTACAAGGCCAACGGCGAGAAACTCGCCTCCGGTGACGTCAACAAGGTCGCCGAGGTCGTGCGCGACCTCTGGCGCCGCGATCTCGATCGTGGCCTGTCCGCGGGCGAGAAGCGCATGCTCGCCAAGGCGCGCCAGGTGCTCGTCGGCGAGCTCGCGCTCGCCGAGCGCTCCGACGAGGAACGCGCTGACGCCCTCCTCGGTGAGGTCCTCGGCTCCGCCGCACCGGCGTGACGCGACCGTCGGAGTGATCGGACACGGTCCGGACGGCCACCCCGCCCCCACGGGCAGGGTGGCCGCCGTCGTTCCCGCGGCCGGTTCCGGGCTCCGGCTCGGCGCGGGACTGCCCAAGGCCTTCGTCGAACTCCACGGCCGGACGATGCTGGAGCGGGCCGTCGCCGGCCTGCTGGACTCGGGGGCCGTCGACGATGTGGTGGTGGTGGTCCCGTCGGACCGCGTCCGGGAAGCCGAGTCGATGCTCGCCCGACTCCGGAACGATGACCACCTCGTCGTCGTCGCCACCGGCGGCGCGGAGCGCACCGACTCCGTGCGCAACGGGCTCGCGGCGCTGACCGCCACCCACGGTGATGCCGGCGCGGCGGTGTACGACGTCCTGCTGGTGCACGACGCGGCGCGGTGCCTCACCCCCGCCGCACCGACGCGGCGCGTCGTCGAGGCCGTGCGCTCCGGCGAGGTCGCCGTGGTGCCGGTGCTCCCGGTCGTCGACACCGTCAAACAGGTCGACGTCGACGGCTACGTCGTGGGCACCCCCGACCGTTCCGGGCTGCGCGCCGTCCAGACACCCCAGGGATTCGCTCCCGACGTCCTGCTCGCCGCCTATGACGCGGCCGGGGACATCGCCACCGACGACGCCGGCCTGGTCGAACGGATCGGGCAGCGGGTCGCGACCGTCGAGGGAGACGCGCTCGCGTTCAAGATCACCACCGCCACCGACCATGCCCGCGCGCTGACGGAACTCGCCGGATCCCGTCCCGGCTTGGCGCCCCCCGTCCCCGCGGGCCGAATCCAGGAGGACCCGTGACCGGACCCGTCATCCCCCGCGTGGGGATCGGCACCGACGCCCACCGCGTGGAGCCCGGAAAGCGCTGCATGATGGCGTGTCTGCACTTCCCCGAGGACAACGGGTGCGAGGGGCACTCCGACGGGGACGTGGTCGCCCACTCCCTGGTCGACGCCCTGCTCTCGGCGGCGGGCCTCGGCGACCTCGGCGCGCTGGTGGGCACCGGACGACCCGAGTACGACGACGTCTCGGGCGAGCGCCTGCTGCGGGAAGCGGTGGCCGAGCTGGACGAGCACGGGTGGGTGATCGGCAACGCCGCCGTGCAGATGGTGGGCAACCGGCCCAAGATGGGGCCGCGCCGAACCGAGGCCGAGCAGCGATTGTCCGAGATCATCGGCGCCCCGGTCTCCGTCTCCGCCACCACCACCGACGGCATGGGCTTCACCGGCCGCGGTGAGGGGGTCTCCGCCGTGGCCACGGCACTGGTGTACCGGGCCTGACGGCCCGACACCGGTAGACTCGGCACCCGTGACGCTCCATCTGTACGACACCGCCGCCCGCTCCCTGAGGGAGTTCACCCCCGTCCGGGAAGGGCACGCGTCCGTCTACCTCTGTGGAGCCACCCCCCAGTCGGTCCCGCACATCGGCCACGTCCGCTCCGGCGTCGCGTTCGACATCCTGCGCCGCTGGCTCCTCGGATGCGGCTACGACGTGGCGTTCGTCCGCAACGTCACCGACATCGACGACAAGATCCTCACCAAGGCCGCCGAGAACGGGCGCCCGTGGTGGGAATGGGCGGCCACCCACGAGCGCGAGTTCACCCGCGCCTACGACGCGCTCGGCGTGCTGCCGCCGTCCACCGAGCCACGCGCGACCGGGCACGTGACCCAGATGATCGACTACATGGAGAGGCTCATCGAGCGGGGTTTCGCGTATCCGGCCGAGGGCAGCGTCTACTTCGACGTCGCCGCCTGGTCGGCCGCGCCCGAGGGCGACTACGGGCACCTGTCCGGACACCGACTCGACGAGGTCGACCAGGGCGAGTCCGCCGACCTGCGCGGTAAGCGCGACACGCGGGACTTCGCCCTGTGGAAGGCCGCCAAGCCCGGCGAGCCCGCCTGGCCCACCCCGTGGGGCGACGGCAGGCCCGGGTGGCACCTCGAGTGCTCGGCCATGGCCACCTGGTACCTGGGTCACACCTTCGACATCCACGGCGGTGGGCTGGACCTGCAGTTCCCGCACCACGAGAACGAGGCGGCCCAGTCCCACGCCGCCGGCGACGGGTTCGCCCGCTTCTGGCTGCACAACGGCTGGGTGACGATGGCCGGCGAGAAGATGAGCAAGTCACTGGGCAACGTGCTCAGCGTGCCCAACATTCTCACCGCCGTCCGCCCCGTGGAACTGCGCTACTACCTCGGAAGTGCGCATTACCGGTCGATGCTGGAATACTCTCCCGAGGCACTGCAGGAGGCGGCCGCGGCCTATCGCCGGATCGAGGCGCTCGTGCACCGGGTGAACGAGGCCATCGGGTCGGGAACGGCACCGGGGGGCGACGTCCCGGTCGGCGAGTGGACCGACGCGTTCGCCGCCGCGATGGACGACGATCTCGGGGTCCCCGCCGCGCTGGCGGAGATCCACGGCCGGGTCCGCGCCGGCAACACCGCGTTGTCGTCGGGGGATCTCGACGCGGCGCTCGCGGCGGCATCGTCCGTGCGGGCGATGACCGCGGTGCTGGGCGTCGACCCGTTGGACCCGCAGTGGACCTCCGCCGGGGGTGGGGAGGACGCGGCGTTGACAGCACTCGATCTCCTCGTGCGCGCGGAACTCGAGGCCCGCGCCGACGCGCGGGCGAACAAGGACTTCGCCACCGCCGACGCCATCCGTGACCGACTGGTCGCGGCGGGTATCGAGGTGGCCGACACCGCGGACGGCCAGAAGTGGTCGCTCGCCAACCGGAAGGACTGACATGGCGGGCAATTCGAGCCGGCGCGGAGCGATCCGCAAATCCGGCACCAAGAAGGGACAGGTCGTCGGCTCCGGCGGCCAGCGCCGTCGCGGGCTCGAGGCGCGCGGCGCCACCCCCAAGGCCGAGGACCGGACCTACCACCCGGCGCACCGCAAGGCCAAGGCCGCGTCGCGCAAGTCGGACGGTGCCCAGCAGCGCCGCCAGTACGCCCAGAAGAAGGCCGACGGGCCCGAACTCGTGGTGGGCCGCAACCCGGTCGTTGAGTGCCTGCGCGCCGGAGTCCCGGCGACGGCGTTGTTCGTGGCCGTGGGGGCCGACAACGACGAGCGGCTCACCGAGGCCGTGCGGTTCGCCGCCGACAAGGGGATCTCGATCCTCGAGGTGCCCCGCCACGATCTCGACCGGATGACCTCCAATGGCATGCACCAGGGGATCGGTCTCCAGGTACCACCCTATGAGTACGCCGACCCGGACGACCTCATCCAGAGCGCCATGCACTCCTCGAAGCCGGCCCTGCTGGTGGCGCTCGACAACATCACCGACACTCGCAACCTCGGCGCCGTCATCCGGTCGGTCGCGGCCTTCGGTGGGCACGGCGTGCTGATCCCCGAGCGGCGCAGCGCGTCCATCACCGCGGTGGCGTGGCGCACCTCGGCCGGCGCCGCAGCCCGCCTGCCGGTGGCCAAGGCGACCAACCTCAACCGGACGCTGCTCGACTGGGCCAAGCAGGGCGCGCAGCTCGTCGGCCTGGACGCCGGGGGCGACGTCTCGTTGGACGACTACGACGGCACCGGTCCCACGGTCATCGTCGTGGGTTCCGAGGGCAAGGGCCTGTCCCGCCTCGTCCGCGAGAACTGTGACTCGATCCTGTCCATCCCGATCGCGTCCGAGGTCGAGAGCCTCAACGCCTCGGTGGCGGCGGGCGTGGTGCTCTCGGAGTTCGCGCGGCAGCGGCGCGTCAAGCGCTGACCCGCCGAGGCTGGTCAGGCCCGCCCGGACCGCTGGCCCGCTGGTCCGCTGGTCCGCCCGGCCCGCCAGCGCGCTGGTCCGCGGCATCCGCTACCGCGCCTGGCGTCTCGCACACGCGCCTGAACGTTCGCTCGCCGGCATGGCGTCTGGCCTGCCCCGATGCGCGCGCGAGACGCCATGCCGACGAGCGGCTGTGGGCTGGCCGAGCAGGCGCGGGAGCGAGACGCCAGGCGCGGGAGCGGCTGTAGATGCGGGCGCAGGTCGGGCGCAGGGGCCGTCCCGCGGAGGGTGTCAGGCCCGCGGCCGGCGCGGGGAGCGGCACCGGTCGAACGCCGACCGGGCGTGCTCCCAGGACTCCACCCCGTAGTACAGGTGGCCGGCGATCATGTAGAGCGCGGCGAACCGCTGGTAGGTCCACGCCCGGTCGAGGAAGGTCTCGTCGGCCCGCCCGGTGTAGTGGGCCAGCACGTCCTCGACGAAGCGCGGGCCGTATTCGTACAGCTCGGCGAAGTCGACGGCCGGGTCGCCCAGGCACATGTCGGTGAAGTCGATGAGGCCGAGCCTGCCGGGTCCGCCGGGCCCGCCGGGCCCACTGGCCCCACCGGCCCCGCCGAGCCCGCCGGCCGCTTGCCCGGCCGCTTGCCCGGCCGCCTGCCCGCGGTCCCAGTACAGGTGTCGGACGTAGACGTCGTTGTGCAGCAGCACCCGCGGTAGCAGGGTGGACTGCAGCGCCCCGACCTCGTCGCAGATCTCCCGGGCCGTGGCCATCTCGGCGTCGGTGAACACCGCCGGCAGGTTGTTGTCCACGATCCCGCGGACGAAGTCCAGGTTCTCCGGCTGGTAGGAGTGGGGCACCCGGTCGATCGGGGGCGCCGAGGTGTCCTGGATGTGCAGCGCGGCCAGCATCGCGCCGAGTTGGGCGGCGAGTGTCGTCCTCTCGGTGGCGGGCAGGCTGTCGAACAGCTCCGGGGTGAGGCGCTGCCCGCGCACCAGCGGGTACCCGGCGAAGCGGCCGTGCGCGGGTACGTGGGAGTAGTGGGGGAGCGCGGCGTCGACGCGTCCCGCCAGGTGATCGAGGACCGCGATCTCGGTCGGCAGCTGCGCGAGGGCCTGGTCGTCGGCGGGGAACCGGAACACCAGTTCGCGGTGGCCGTGCGCATCCGCCCCGGAGCACCCGCGGCAGATCATCACGACGTGGTCCCAGCCCTCGTCGATCCGCTCGGCGGAGTCCCAGGTCAGGGTGGGGTAGGCGGCGCGAATGGCCTCGAGTTCGGTGGCATCGTCGGGCGCTACGGCAGCACCGTCCGCCCCGGCACCCGCGGTCATCGCCACACCGCCGCGACACCGCGGCACGCGAGGTAGATAACGAACGAGATCGTCGTGACGAACACCGAGACCGGCACGCCCGGCGCGAGAGAGAGCAGCATCCCCCCGACGGCCGCGATCTCGGCGAACAGGATCGTCAGCCCGATCGCCCGCAGCGGGCTGGAGGTGACGGCGGCTGCGGCGGCGGCGGGCGTGATGAGCAGGGACAGGACCAACAGTGCGCCGACGACCTGCACGGCCTGCGCGGCGGCCAGCCCCACGAGCACGGCGAAGACCATGTTGATGGCCCGCACCGGGAGGCCCCGCGCCTCGGCGACCTCGGGGTCGGCCGACGAGAACACCAGTGGCCGGTACAGCACGATCAGCGCGCCCACGATGATGGCCGCGACCACCGCCATCTGCACCAGCCCGTGCTCGGACACTCCCACGATCTGCCCGGTGAGCAGGGAGAAGCTCGTCCCCGAGCGGCCGGGGTAGAGATGGATGAACAACACGGCCAGGCCGAGTCCGAACGCCATGACCACGCCGATCGAACTGTCGCGTTGGGACGCCCGGGAGCCCATCAGGCCGAACATCAGTGCAGCGATCACCGACCCCAGGACGGCGCCCAGCCCCAGGTTGAGCCCGAACAGCAGCGCGGCGGCTGCGCCGGTGAGGGCGAGCTCGCTGGCGCCGTGCACGGAGAACGACATCTGCCGCATCACGATGAACGGCCCGATCGCACCGGAGAGCAGGCCGAGCAGTGCGATCGCGGCGAGGCCGAAGAGCACGAAGTCCTGCTCCAGCAGGTACGCGGTGGTCTCGGTGTCGGCGATGGACCCGAGGATCTCGAGCAGTCGGTCCATCAGTGCGCTCCATGTCCGTGGTCGTGGCCGCCTGCGGCGTCGTCATCGTGGTGGTGGTGCCCGCTCGACCAGGGTTCTGCGACGAGGTGCTGGGTGTCGCCCACCACGACGATCTGTCCGCGCACGCGCAGGACCTCGACGGGGGAGGAGTACAGCTCGGACATGACCTCGGTGGTGAAGACCTCGTCCGGGGTGCCGATGCGGTGCCGGCCGTCGACCAGGTAGACGATCCGGTCGACCATCGGCAGCACCGGGTTGATCTCGTGGGTGACGAACACGACCGCGGTGTCGTGCTCACGGCGTCGGTGGTCGAGTACGGAGGCGACGGTGCGTTGACCGGTGAGGTCGAGGCTGAGCAGCGGTTCGTCACAGAGCATGACGCACGGGTCGCACGCGATGGCCTGGGCGACCCGCACGCGTTGTTGCTCGCCGCCGGACATCCGGCCGAGGGGCTTGTCGGCGAGGTTTCCGGCCGCGAGCCTGTCGAGCGCGTCGTCGACGATCCGGCGTTTGCCCGCGCGCCGTGACGGCCAACCGGGGCCCCAGCGGGTGCCGTCGATCCCGAGGGACACGAGGTCGCGTCCGCGCAGGGTGATGCCGGGGTCGAAGGCGCGCTGCTGCGGTACGTAGCCGAGGTGGGTGCCGCGGTCGCCGGGGGCGCGACCGTCGACGAGGACGGTGCCGGAGTCGGGCCGGTGTTCGCCGAGCAGCACCTTGAGCAGGGTGGTCTTGCCGGCGCCGTTGGGTCCGAGGACGGCAACGAACTCGCCGGGGGCGATCTCCAGGTCGAGGTCGCGGATGAGGGTGCGGCCGCCGCGGGAGACCGTCACGCCCTGCAGCGAGACGACCGGTCCGGGACCGGGGGCGCCGCGGGCGTGGCCCGACCCGGGTTCAGTGGCCACCGTCGCCCACCGGGGTCGCGTCGGCCAGTGCGCCGGAGACGCCGTCGACGATCCCCGTCATCCAGCCGATGTAGTCGGTGCCCTCGGGGAGGGTCTCGGTGAGGTCGACGACGACGAGGTCGGCGTCCTCGGCCGCGTCGCGGACGCGGGCGGTCACGGAGGTCTCGGTCTGGGTGTTGAAGGCCAGGAACGCGACCCGACGCTCGGCCAGCAGGTCGAGCATGGCGGCGAGGTCGGCGGCGGACGGGTCGGTGTCGTCCTCGACGGAGGCGAGGAACCCGCGCGGCGTCAGGTCGGTCAGGTGCGCGGCCTCGAACAGGTGCGCGCCGACCCGCTCGGTCTGGGCGTAGGGGAAGTGCCCGCGGTCGTCGATCTCGTCTAGCCGGGCCTCGAGGGGAGTCAGGGCGTCGGCGAAGGCGCGGGCGTTGTCGCGGTACTGCTCGGCGTTGCCGGAGTCGATCGCGGCAAGTTCCTCGGCCACACGCTCGGCGACGGCGGCGGCGGTGGGCAGGCTGAACCACACGTGCTCGTTGCCGGCGGCCTCGTGGGCATGGTCCGCGTGGTCGTCCTCCGCCCCGCTGCCCTCCGCCCCGCTGCCCTCCTCCGCGTGGTCCTCCTCCGCGTGGTCGTGCCCGTCCACGGAGGCACCGGTGACCCGCTCGAACTCGTCGACCCCCCGCACGACGGGCACATCACCGGCGTTGTCCAGCGCCATGTCCACGAACGCGTCGTAACCGGCGCCGTTGTAGACGACCAGGTCGGCGCCCGCGACCGCGGCGGCATCGGCAGGGCTGGCCTCGTAGGAGTGCGGGTCGGCGGCCGGGTCGGAGATCACCGACTCCACCGAGGCGTTGTCGCCGGCGACCTGCTCGGCGATGTCCGCGTAGACGGTCGTCGAGGCGACCACGGTGGGCCCGTCGTCGCCCGCGCCGGCGTCGCCGTCGGTGCCGCAGGCGGTGAGCACGCCCCCGCCCAGGAGGGCAGCCGCGGCGAGGGCCAGCGCGCGGGGCGTGCGGGCGGGGGAGGTGCGGGCGGGTGAGGAGGACGACATCACGTGGACCACTCTCGTAGTAATGGGAACCGTTGTCGTTAAGTGTAGATCCGCGACACGGCGCGCGTGTACATCCGGGGGTGTCAGCCCCGCAGATCGGCGAGAGTGTCGAGCAATTCCACGACGGCGGGGATGTCCGCGACGCGGTGCGCGGCCGCCGTCTCGCCCTCGCCGACCTTGACGCCGACGTCCTGCGGTCGCAGGCGCGCGAAGCCGCGCTCATCGGTGACGTCGTCGCCGATGAACAGCGCCATCTCCGCTCCGGTTTGCTCGACCATCGTCTCGATGGCCGCGCCCTTGCTCGCCTCCCGCACGGCGATCTCCACGACGTTCTTGCCCTCGGTGACGAACACCCCGTCGAGTGCGGCCGGCCCGGCCATCGCCTCGGCCTGCGCACGTTCCCGCTCCGCGGGATCGGCCACCGGGCGGACGTGCAGGACGGCGGCCGTCGGCTTGGTCTCGACGTGCGCCCCGGGGGTGCGGGAGACGATCTCCTCGAGGGCGGACCGCACCCGGGACAGCAGCGCCACCTCGTCGTCGTCGAGGGGGGAGTCGAAACCACCCTCCCACTCCGACCCGTGGCTGCCCACCAGGACCACCGGGGCGTCGGCGCCGCTCACCTCCGCCAGCGCCGCGCGGTTACGGCCGGACAGCAGGGCGACGGTGGTCCGGGGCAGCCCCGCCAGTCTCGCCAGGGCGTCCGCGGCACCGGGGGCGGGCACGGCCTTCGTGGGGTCGTCGACGAACGGGGCGAGCGTGCCGTCGTAGTCGCACGCCACCACGAGGGTGGGGGCGTCGGCGGCGCGGCGCAGCGCCTCGTCCAGGGTCTCGGCGGTGGTCATGGACGTCAGGATAAGCGCGCCGCCCGGACCCGGGCACCGCGAAAGCGCCCGGCGCGTCATGTGACGCGTGTTACGTTAAGGAGACTCAAAGGCTGAAGTCGGGCGTCGGAAGGACGTACCGGTGAGCGCAGAGGATCGGGCACCGGGTGCGCCCAGTGTCCGACCGCGACCGGAAGGTGAGAAGACCATGGCACCATCAGTGCTGAGGACATCCGTACGCCGTCGTCCGATGAGCGTGATCGCCGCCGCCGCGGTGATCGGCCTGGGGCTCACGGGCTGTACATCGACGAATTCCGACGACGACTCGAGCCTGCTGGAGACCCTGCAGGACCGCGGCAGCGTGACGGTCGGCTTCGCCGGCGAGGCGCCCTACTCGTTCCAGGAGAACGGCGAGCTCACCGGCGCCACCGTCGCCCTCCACCGCGAGATCTTCGGGAATCTGGGCATCGACACCGTCGAGGGCGTGAACGCGGACTTCGGTGCCCTCATCCCCGGTCTCCAGGCCAACCGCTTCGACGTGGTCAGCGCGGGCATGTCGATCCTCCCGGAGCGCTGCGAGCAGGCCGCGTTCAGCGAGCCGGAGTTCAACTACACCACCGCCCTCATGGTCGAGGAGGGCAACCCGATGAACCTCACGGACATGCAGTCCGTCGCCGAGAGCGGTGCGCGGCTCGCGACGATGACGGGCGCGATCGAGTCCGACTACGCCTCCGAGCTGGGTATCGACAGCATGCAGGTCGCCACCCCCCAGGACGGGATGGACGCGGTCACCTCCGGGCGCGCCGACGTCTTCGCCCTGACCGGCATCTCGCTGAACTGGATGAAGAACAACAACCCCGACGCCCCCGTCGAGGTGACCGAGTCGTTCGTCGCGGAGATCAACGGCGAGCCGCAGGTCGGCGCGGGCGGTACCGTGTTCCGCACTGACGACCAGGAGCTCCTCGACGCCTACAACGAGGAACTGGCCAAGATCACCTCCGATCCGGAGAAGTACCTCTCCATCGTCGGCGAGTTCGGGTTCACCGAGGCGGAACTCCCCGACCCCGCGCTGACGACCGCCGACCTCTGCGCCGGCGAGTGACGGTGCACGGAGTCCGGTGACGAACGACCGTGGAAAGTAACATCGAGGCCTTCCTGGAGGCGTGGCCCCGCTTCCAGGAAGGCATCGTCACCACCATCTATCTGACACTGGGAGGTGCGGCGCTGGGCTTCGCCATGGCGCTGGTCCTCGGCGTGGCGGCCGGGTCCCGCCTCATGGTGATCCGCGGGGTGTCGAGGACGATCGTCGAGTTCTTCCGGGGCACCTCGTTGCTGGTGCAGCTGTTCTGGCTGTTCTTCGTGCTTCCGCTGCTCGGATACGAGCTCGATCCGCTCTTCTGCGGAATCCTGGCGCTGGGACTCAACTACGGCGCGTACGCCGCCGAGGTGGTCCGTGGTTCGCTGGCCGCCGTCCCGACCCCGCAGAAGGAGGCCGCGGTCGCCCTCAACTTCTCGCCCTGGCATCGCATGTCCAAGGTCGTCTTCCCGCAGGCGTGGGTGCAGATGATCCCGCCCCTGAACAACCTCCTGGTCCAGCTCCTCAAGGGGAGTGCCCTGGCCAGCTTCATCCTGCTGCAGGACCTGACCTTCCACATCGGGGAGCTGCGCCGGGTGACCGGCGATACGGTGTTCGCCTTCGGCGTCGGGCTGGTCCTCTACTTCGTCATCGCGTACGTCCTCACCCTGTTCATGAATCTCCTCGAGGTCCGGGCGAAGTCCCGACTGGGGGCGGGGCCGTCGCTCCGTGAGGTGCTCAGCCTGCGACCCGAACGGGTCAACGAGGCAGTGGGGGTGGGCCGATGAGCGTCGATTGGAGCTGGGAACGCGCCATCGAGAGCATCCCGATCCTGCTGGAGGGGTTCCGGATCACCCTGCTGGCCACCGTCGTCGGCTTCCTCATCGCCGCGGTGCTGGGACTGGTCGTCGCGATGGTGCGTCGCGCCGCGCCCGCCGTGATCACCGTGCCCCTGCGCCTGGTCACCGAGTTCATCCGCCTGACCCCGCTCGTCGTCCAACTGTTGTTCGCGTACTTCCTGCTCCCGCAGTTCACCGCGCTGCAGATCGGCATCGCCGTGATCGGCGTGCACTACGCGACCTACATGGCGGAGGTGTACCGCGCGGGCATCGACGCGGTCCCGACCGGGCAGTGGGAGGCCGCCCGGGCGCTGTCACTCCCCGCGGGGCGCACGTGGCGCGCCGTCGTCCTGCCCCAGGCGATCCGCAACACGGTCCCGGCGCTCGGCAACTACGCGATCTCCCTGTTCAAGGACACCCCGTTCCTGTTCGCGATCACGGTGGTGGAGATGGTGACCGCCGCGCAGCAGTACGGCGCCCGCAACTTCCAGTACCTCGAGCCCATCACCCTCGCCGGGGTGATCTTCCTGCTCGCGAGCTACCCGACCTCGATCCTCATCCGGAGACTGGAGAAGTCCCTTGTCTACTGACCCCAGCACGCCGACGCGGCCGAGCACGCCGACAGGCGGCGAGTCGCCGATGGTGGTGTTCGAGAAGGTGGTCAAGCAGTTCGGCGACCACGTGGTCCTGGACCACCTCGACTTCACCGTGCAGCGGGGCGAGCGGGTCGCGCTGATCGGCCCCAGCGGGTCGGGCAAGACGACGATCCTGCGCCTGCTGATGACCCTCGAGGAGGCGAACGACGGCGTGATCTGGGTGGAGGGCGAACCCCTGACCCACCAGTTCAAGGGCGACACGCTGGTCAAGGCCTCCCAGAAGCACCTGCGCGCCGTCCGCTCGAAGATCGGGATGGTGTTCCAGCAGTTCAACCTGTTCCCCAACATGACGGTGCTCGAGAACATCACCGAGGCGCAGATCCACGTCCTGGGGCGGTCCAAGGGGGAGGCGGTGGAGCGGGCACGTGAGCTCCTCGACACGGTCGGTCTCGCGGACAAGGAGAACGCCCACCCGACCACGCTGTCGGGCGGGCAGCAGCAGCGGGTCGCCATCGCCCGGGCGCTGGCGATGGATCCCGATATCCTGCTCCTCGACGAGGTCACCTCGGCTCTCGATCCCGAGCTTGTCGCCGACGTGCTCGGGGTGCTGCGGATGATCGCCGAGTCCACCGACATCACGATGCTCATCGTGACCCACGAGATGGGGTTCGCCCGCGACGTGGCCGACCGCGTGCTGGTGTTCGATCAGGGCAAGATCGTGGAGGAGGGTACTCCCGAGGCCATCTTCACCGATCCCAAGCAGGACCGGACACGCACGTTCCTCAAGGCCGTCCTCGAACGGTGACCCGCGCCGTGTGGCGTGACGCTTGACCGTGACCCGGCCGCCTGTAGGATTGTCGACAATCAGACGGTTCCATGGAAGGCGCGCCGATGACCCTGTCGCACACGGCCCTCGAACTGGCCGACGGCTACCGCCGGGGCGAACTCTCCCCGGTCGATGCCGCTGAGGAGGTGCTCACCGCGATCGATCGGGTCGACGGCGAGATCAACGCCTTCTGTCACGTCGACCGTGAGGCGACGCTGACGGCCGCGCGGTCGTCCGAGGAGCGGTACCGCCGGGGCGAACCGCTCAGCCCACTCGACGGCGTCCCCACCACGATCAAGGACATTTTCTACACGCGTGGCGTCCCGACGCTCCGGGGTTCCCGACTCCTGGCCGACAAGCCCGGTGCGTCCGATCCCGCCTCGTGGCCCGACGACGCCCCCGTCACCTCGGCGGTCGGCGAGGCCGGGTGCGTGGTGATCGGCAAGACCACCACCCCGGAGTTCGCGTGGAAGGGGGTCACGGACAACACGCTCACCGGGATCACCCGTAATCCGCACGACCCGGGCCTCACCCCGGGCGGTTCCAGCGGCGGGGCGGCGGCCGCGGTCGCCGCCGGGCTCGGCCAGCTCGCACTGGGCACCGACGGTGGCGGGTCGGTGCGCATCCCCGCCGCGTTCTGCGGGATCGTGGCGCTCAAGCCCACCTACGGCGTGATCCCCATGTTCCCGTCCAGCCCGTTCGGCACGCTCGCGCACGCCGGGCCGATGACCCGCACGGTCGCCGACACGGCGGCGTTCATGGACACCCTGCTGCGTCCGGACCCCCGCGACTGGTCGGCGGTGCCGGCGCGCGCGACGACCCCCGGTCCGGGCGGGTACCTCGCCGCGGCCGTCGACGGCTCACGCGGGGACCGCCCACTCGAGGGACTGCGCGTCGCGTACAGCCCCGACCTCGGTTTCGGCACCACCGACCCGGAGGTCGAGCGGGAGGTCGGACGCGCGGTCGCCGTACTGGAATCGCTGGGAGCGCGGGTCGAGACGGTCGACCCCGGGATCACCGACCCGGTCGACGCGTTCCACGTCCTGTGGTTCGCCGGACTCGCCGCGGTCCTCGCGCCCCACGGACCGGGCGCCGTCGACCACGTCGACCCGTCGATGCGCGAGGCGCTGGGGCGGTACCACGACTACTCCGCCGCCGACTATCTCGACGCCGTGGCGGTGCGGATGGCCCTGGGCGCGCGGATGGCCGACTTCCACCAAGCCCACGACATCCTCATCACGCCCACCACGCCGATCGCCGCCTTCGCGGCGGGATCGGACGTGCCGCCGGGCTGGGACAGTCCCGACTGGACGTCGTGGACGCCGTACACCTATCCGTTCAACATGACCCAGCAGCCGGCGCTGAGCGTCCCCTGCGGGACGACCGACGCGGGCCTCCCGGTGGGGCTGCAGGTGGTGGGTGCGCGGTTCGAGGACCGACTGGTGGTCCGGGTCGGTGCCGCACTCGAAGCCGCGCTCGGTCAGGTCGTGCCCACCCCGCGGGTCCACGCGGCGGCGCGGTCGGGGGACGGTCGGCCGTGATCGACTCGACCGCGGGACTGGAACCCGTCGTCCAGGAGTCGACGCCGTCCCTCATCGCGCGCGCTCTGCGGAGGGGCATCGCGGACGGCTCGCTGGCCCCTGGGACACAGCTCGGCGAGGCCGCTCTCGCACGCTCGCTCGGCGTGAGTCGCGGCCCGCTGCGCGAGGCGATGCAGCGGCTCACCCAGGAGGGGTTGCTCGTCTCGCACCGCAATCGCGGACTGTTCGTCGCCGACCTGACGCCCGACGCCGTCGAGGACATGTACCTGCTGCGGACGACCATCGAGACCGGTGCTCTGGAGCGGGTGCTCGATCTGGGTCTGGGGGAGGCCACTGCCGACGCCCTCGACGCGGCCGTCGACGCCATGGCGGCGCTGGCCGACGAACCCCGGTCTGCGGCCATGGTGGCGGCGGATCTGGACTTCCACCACGCGCTGGTGGAGGCCGCGCGGAGCCCGCGGTTGTCGCGGGTGCACGAGACCGTGGTGGTGGAGACGAGTATGTGTCTCCACGCGATGCGCAGCACCTATACCGACGCCGCGTCCAGGCTCACGGAGCACCGCGCGATCGCGGACGCGGTGCGCTCGGGCGACCGACTCCGGGCCCGGACGTTGCTCGTCGACCACATGCGGGACGGGCTGGCCAGGGTCAGCGAGGGCGCGTAGCTCGGGGGACGGCGGTCAGGGCACGGAGCTCAGTGGCTCGACCCGAGGCCGTTCCGCAGTGCCCACGCCACGGCCTGCGGCCGGGTCGTCACCCCGATCTTGCGGTAGGCGTCCCGGATGTAGGACTTCACGGTGTTGATCGACAGGTAGCAGGCCGCGGTGATCTCCTCGTTCGACCGACCCTGGGTGATGAGCGCCAACATCTCCGCCTCCCGGGGGGTCAGGCCCACACCGCCAGTGGGCCACGGCGCGGCCGGCCCGGAGTCCTCCCGGTCGATCACCGTGACGCGCTCACCGGCCGCGATGCGTTCGATCCCGCTGACCAGCTCGTCCCCGATCAGGGACTTGGCGAGAAAACCCCGGGCCCCGGCCGCCAGCGCCTCGTCGACGGCCTTCGGATCGGTGATGAACGAGTAGACCGCCACCGCGCCGATCTGCGGGTCACGGGCGAGTTCGGCGCACTGCTGCTGCCACCCGGGGCCGGAGCCGAAGGTGTCGAACAGGGCGACGTCGACCGGCGTGGCGACGTCGGTCGCGTGATGGGTCGGCACCACGTGCACCCGGTCGGCGTACGGACCCAGCAGGGCCTCCACGCCGGCGACGACCAGCGAGTAGTCGTTGACCACCGAGACCCGGACCTTCATGAAGGGACATTAGCAGTTGTGACCCATCCCACCCCTGGGGGTGTGCCGAATCCCCCGGGGACATCGGAAGCTGGACCGGACGGCGAGGGGAACCATGATGCAGACAGCGATGACCAGACTCGACGATCGGTGGGCGTGGGCCGACTCCGGGATGTGCCGCGAGATCCCGGACCTCTTCTACAACTCGGAGGACGAGGCCAAGTCGACGCGGCGCCGCAAGGAGGCCGCCGCCAAGAAGCTCTGCGGGCAGTGTCCCGTCATCGACGCGTGCCGCCAGCACGCGATGGCCCAGCGTGAGCTGTACGGCGTCTGGGGCGGGATGACCGAGGCCGAGCGTCACCGCCGGGCCGGCCGCGTGCGCACCGGCTAGGGGAGCCAGCGGGTCGGCTCGGTTCGGGTCGGCTCAGCGCACGGGGATCGCGACCAACTTGGTCTCGACGAACTCCTCGATCCCGCTGAGCCCGCCCTCGCGCCCCAGCCCGGACTGCTTGATGCCGCCGAACGGGGCGGCCGGGTTGGACACCACGCCGACGTTGATGCCGACCATGCCGGCCTGGAGCCGCTCGGACATGGTCATGGCGCGGTCGAGGTTCTCGGTCATCACGTACGAGACCAGGCCGAACTCGGTGTCGTTGGCCAGTGCCACGGCCTCGTCGTCGGTGTCGAACGGCACGAGGGCGGCGACGGGGCCGAAGATCTCGGTCGACATCAGTTCGGCGTCCGGGGTGACACCGGTGAGCACGGTGGGCGGGTAGAAGTAGCCGGGCCCCTCGAGGCGCGAGCCGCCGGTCAGCACCTCGGCCCCGCGCTCTACGGCGTCGTCGACCAGGTCCACGACCTTGGTGACGGCCTTTTCCTCGACCAGGGGGCCCACGTCGGTGCCGTCGGTCGTGCCGTCGCCCACGGTCAGGGCGGACATCTTCTCGGTCAGGCGCCGACCGAACTCGTCCAGTACCGAGCGGTGCACGAGGATTCGGTTGGCGGACGTGCAGGCCTCGCCCATGTTGCGCATCTTGGCGGCCATCGCCGCGGCGACGGCGGTGTCCATGTCCGCGTCCTCGCAGACCACGAAAGGCGCGTTGCCGCCGAGCTCCATGGAGGTGCGCAGCACCCCGCGCGCGCACTGCTCGAGGAGCGTGCGGCCGACGGGCGTGGAGCCGGTGAAGGATAGCTTGCGGGCGATGCCGGAGTCGATCCACGGCTCCACCACGCCGCCGGCGTCGGTCGTGCACACCACGTTGAGGACGCCGTCGGGCAGCCCCGCCTCGCGCAGGAGGTCCACCACGTACAGCGAGGTCAGTGGCGTGAGGTTGGCGGGCTTGAAGACCATGGTGCAGCCGGCGGCGATGGCGGGTCCGATCTTGCGGGTGGCCATGGCCAGGGGGAAGTTCCACGGGGTGATGAGGATGCACGGTCCCACGGGCTCGTGGGTGACCATCAGCCGGGTCTTGCCGTCGGGGGAACGGCGGGCGTCGCCGCGGATGCGGCAGGCCTCCTCGGAGAACCAGCGGAAGAACTCGGCCCCGTAGGTGACCTCGCCCCGCGCCTCGGCGAGCGGCTTGCCCATCTCGGTGGTCATGAGCAGCGCCAGCTCGTCGGCGCGCTCGACGATCAGCTCGTAGGCCCGGCGCAGGATCTCGGCCCGCTCGCGGGCGGGGACCGCCGCCCACGACGGCTGGGCGCGACCGGCGGCCTCGATCGCGGCGGCGGCATCACCGGCCCCGCCGTCGGCGATGGTCGCGATCGCGTCACCGGTCGCGGGGTTGACCACGTCGAACGTCGCGCCGGACGCGGCGTCGCGCCAGGCCCCGTCGACGTGGATGCCGGTCCCGAGGGCACTGATGATGTCGGCTGCGGAGCGGGTCATGTGGGCCTCCTGGTGGGTGCGGGGCTGGGGTCGGGACGGGGGTCGGGGTCGAGCAGTTCGAACAGGTGGCGGCCGGTGCGGCTGGGTCCCGTGGTGGGGTCGCCGGCGCCGAGGTGGTCGACCTGGGTGGCGCAGGAGAACCCGTCGGTGAGGACGGGGGCGTCGGTGTCGGCGCGCAGGGCGGGGGCGAGGGCTAGTTCGGCGACGGCCGCGGTGACGGTCTCGTGGCCGGCGGTGAAGCCGAAGTCGCCGGCGACGCCGCAGCAGCCGGTCGCCTCGCGGACCGAGCCCACGCCGAGGGCGGTGAGCGTGGCGCTTTGGACGCGGTTGCCGAAGGTCGCGTACTCGTGACAGTGGGTCTGGACGGTGACGCGGTCCGGGGGCGCGCCGCCGGGCCACGCGGGGGCGCGGCCCTCGGCGGCGAGTCGGCCGAGGTGGTCGGCGGAGGAGCGGACACGGGCGGCCACGCGGCGTGCGGCGTCCGCGTGGGGGGTGTCGGCGAGCAGGCGGGGGAGGTCCTCGCGGAGGGTGGCGGCGCAGGAGGGTTCGACGACGACGACGGGGACCTCCTCCCCGCCCGGCCCGCGGATCGCGTCGAGGCGGCGCGCGGTCGAGGTCATGGTGCGGCGTGCGGCATCGAGTCGGCCGGTGGTGACGTGGGTCAACCCGCAGCACTGGTCGGCTGTGCAGGCGACGGAGGTGTGCGTGCCGCCCAGCACGCGGGCGGCGGCGCCGGCGACCGCGGGGCGCAGTCCGCGGGTGAACGAGTCGAGGAACAGCACGACCTCCGCGGAGGTGCGCCCCGGCTCCGGTTCGCGGACGGTCCACACGCTCTCCGGGACCCGGGCGAGCTCCTCGCGCAGCTGACGGGCGGACGCGAAGCGGGGCAGGGTGCGCTCGGTGCTCAGGCCGCCCATCCGTGCCGCGGCGCGGCCGGCGCGGGTTCCCAGCAGGGCGTTGATCGGCCCGGCCGCGCGGACGGTCCCGCGGAGCCACAGCGGGAGCAGGCCCAGGGAGTAGTGGGCCGTCGGTCGCACTCGACGCGTGTAGCGACGGTGCAGGGCCTCGGACTTGAAGGTGGCCATGTCGACGCCGGTCGGGCAGTCCGAGGAGCACGCCTTGCACGCGAGGCACAGTTCGAGCGACTCCTCGACGGCCGGGTCGTCGATCGGCAGGGTGCCGCGGACCACCTCCTGCAGGACGCGGGCCCGACCGCGGGTGGAGTCCTTCTCGTCCCCGGTGGCCCGGAAGGACGGGCACATCACACCGCCGGAGGTGGTGCGACAGCGGCCCACGCCGATGCAGGCCTGGACCGGGTGGGCGCCGTCCGGCGAGGTGAGCAGGCCCAGGTCGCGTCGGCCCACCCCGGCCAGGGCCAGATCGGCGTCGAGGGGCCGGGTGGCGGTCAGGCCGCCCGGGGCGAGGATCCCCGCCGGGTCCCAGACCCCGGCGAAGCGGGCGAAGGCGTCCAGCATCTCGGGCGAGTACATCACCGGCAGCAGTTCGGAGCGGGCACGGCCGTCGCCGTGCTCCCCGGACAGCGACCCGCCGTGCCGCACGACGAGGTGGGCGGCGTCGGTGCAGAACTCGCGCATGACGGACCTGCCCGCGTCCGAGCGCAGGTCGAAACTGATCCGGATGTGCATACAGCCCGCCCCGAAGTGCCCGTACATGACGCCCGTGAGCTCGTGCCGGGCCAGTAGGTCGCGGAAGTCGGCGAGGTAGTCGGCGAGCCGCTCGGGGGCGACGGCGGAGTCCTCCCAGCCGGGCCAGGACTCGATGGTCGCGCCCGTCGCCGGATCGGTCAGTCTCGAGCTCAGCCCGGCACCGTCCTCACGCACGCGCCACAGGTCCGCGCGGGCCACGGGATCGGTCACGACGAGGACCTCGAGAGCGTGGCCGTCCCGCGTCAGCTCGTCGGCCAGTTCGGCCACCCGGGCGTCGAGCCCACGACCGCCGGCGCCGGCCTCGTCGTCGTCGCCCCCGTCGTCGTCGCCCCCGTCGTCGTCACTCCCGTCGTCATCGAGTTCCACGAACAGCCACGCGTGGCCGCGCGGCAGCTCGGCGACCGAGTCGGCGCCGCGGCGCTGCCGCATTGTCGCGACGATCACCTCGTCGATACCCTCTACGGCTGTGGGGCGGTGTCGCAGGATGGCTGGCACGTCCCGCGCAGCGTCCACCACGTCGGCGTACCCCACGACCGCCAGCCCGGTGCGCGCGGAACGGGGGACGGCCCGCACGGTCGCGGCGGTGACGATCGCGCACGTGCCCTCGGAGCCCACGAGGGACCGCGCCACGTCGAAGCCCTCCTCGGGCAGCAGGTGACGCAGGTGGTAGCCGGACACCTGGCGGGGGAGGCGGCCGAGTTCGGTGCGGATGGCGGCCAGGTGGTCGGCGGTCAGGTCCTGCAACCGTGTGGTGAGGTGCTCGGCGCGGGCGGCGGCGGGCGCGTCGGCCGGATCGGTGGCCTCGACGCCGCTGCGGGTGGCGGTGAGGCGCAGTCCGTCGGCGGTGACGATCCGCAGCGCCTCGACGTGGTCGGCGGTCCGGCCGTGGCGCACGGAGTGGTTGCCGCACGCGTCGTTGCCGATCGCGCCGCCCAGGCAGGCGCGGGACTGGCTCGAGGGGTCCGGGGCGAAGGTCAGGCGGTCGCCCGTGGCGGCGTGGACGGCCTCGCGCAGGGCCGTGAGCACGGTGCCGGCCTCGGCGGTGACGGTCCCCGCCGCCTCGTCCACCTCGAGGACCCGGTTCATGTGCCGGGACAGGTCCAGGACCAGCCCGGCGCCGATCGCGTTCCCGGCCATCGACGTGCCGCCGCCACGGGCGGTTGCGGGAACCCCGAGCCGGTGACACACGGCCAGGGCGGCGGCGACCTCGCTCTCCGACCGCGGGAACAGCACGGCGGCGGGCACGACCCGGTAGTTCGAGGCGTCGTAGGAGTACTCGGCGATCCGGCGGGGGTCCGATTCGGGCGCCAGACCCGCGTCCACGAGCGCGCCGACGAGCGCCCGCCCGGGGGCGTCCGGTGCGACGTGGGAGGTCACGCCGCCCCGTCGCACACCCGGTGCACGGCGCGGGTGAAGCGCTCGACACCGGCGTCCACCTCGTCGGCGGTCACCACCAGCGCGGGGATGAGGCGCACGACCGAACCGGTCGGGCCGCAGGTCAGGGTGAGCAGGTCCTCGTCGATGCACGCCTGCTGCACCGCCGCGGCCAGGCGGGCGGCCTCGAGCGCACCGGAGCTGCCGGCGGGCGCGCCTGCGTCGCCGAACTCGACGCCCAGCATGAGCCCGGTCCCGCGGATGTCGCAGATCTCGCCCACGTCGCCGAGGGTACGCCGGAGCGCGTCGAGAAGCTGGGTTCCGCGGGCGGCGGCGTTGTCCACCAGGCCTTCGCGCTCGACCACGCCGAGGGTGGCGACCCCGGCCGCCGCGGCGACCGCGTTGCCGCCGTAGGTGCCGCCCTGCGACCCCGGCCAGGCCTTGGCCATGAGGGCGGAGGGTGCGGCGATCGCGGAGATGGGGAAGCCCGAGGCGATGCCCTTGGCGGTGATGATGATGTCCGGCACGAGACCGTTGGTGTGCTGGTGACCCCAGAACCGGCCGGTGCGCCCGATGCCGGCCTGGACCTCGTCGAGGATCAGCAGCGCGCCGGTCCGGTCGGCGCGCTCGCGCAGTCCCTCCAGGTAGCGCGGGGGAGTGGCCATGTACCCGCCGTCGCCCAGCACGGGTTCGATGAGGAAGGCCGCGATCTCGCGGGCGTCGACCCGGGTGGCCATGAGGTAGTCGAGCTCGGCCAGCGCGAAGTCGATCGCGTCGTCCTCCGTCCACCCGTGGCGCAGGGCGTGCGGGAACGGGGTCATCACGACTCCACCCATGAGCGGGGAGAACCCGGCGGAGAAGCGGGTGCCCGCGGTGGTGAGGCTGGCGGCGGCGACGGTGCGGCCGTGGAAGCCGCCCTGGACGGTGACGATGTTGGGCCGGCCGGTGGCCATGCGGGCCAGCCGGACCGCGGCCTCGACTGCCTCGGATCCGGAGTTGGCGTAGAAGACCGAGTCGATCCCCTCGGGCAGGTGCTCGCCCAGCTTCTCGGTGAGCTCCAACAGCGGCTGGTGCATGACGGTCGTGTACTGCGCGTGGATGATCTTCCCGCACTGCTCGCGTGCCGCGGCGACCACGGCGGGGTGGCAGTGGCCGGTGCTGGTCACGCCGATGCCGGTCGTGAAGTCCAGGTAGTCGCGGCCGTCGGTGCCGTGGATCCACGAGCCGAGGGCGTGGTCCACCACGACGGGCGTGGCCTGCTTGAGATGGGGCGACAGGTGCGCGGTCATGGGTGCCAGTGTGTGGCGCGCCACGGTCGATTGTCAACAATCCGACGATCCTGGTTCGCGTGAGGGTCGGCGCGTTACGGTGGGGCCATGACGCAGCCGCACCATGTTCCGGGCAACCACGACCCGGGCACCCGGCCGACCGTCGTCGTCCTCACCGCTGACGGCGTCGAGCCCCCCACCACCCTCGCGCTGATCCGCGAGCTCGCCGACGTGCGCGACTGCACGGCCGACACCCTCGCGCAGGCTCTGCCCGGGGCCGAGATCCTGCTGGTGTGGGACATCTTCTCCGACGCCCTGGCCTCCGCCTGGCACGCCGCCGACGCGCTGCGGTGGGTCCACGTGGCCGCCGCCGGGGTGGACAAGCTCCTCTTCGACGAGCTGCGCGACTCCGACGTGCTGGTCACCAACGCCCGCGGGGTCTTCGACGGGCCGATCGCCGAGTACGTCCTGGCCTGCGTCCTGGCCCACGACAAACGGCTCCACGAGACCGAGGCGCTGCAGCGCGCGGGTCGGTGGCGCCACCGCGAGACCACCCGGGTGGCCGGCCGGCGCGCCCTGGTGGTGGGCACCGGCGGTATCGGACGGGCCACCGCGCGGCTACTGCGGGCGGTCGGGCTCGACGTCAGCGGGGCCGGACGTCGACCGCGCGACGACGACGAGGACTTCGGCCGCGTCCTGGATTCCGCGCACCTGTCCGAGCATCTCGGCGACGTGGACCATCTCGTCATGGTGGCGCCGCTGACCGACGCCACACGGGGGCTGCTCGGCCCCGCGGAACTGGCCGCCCTGCCCGACGGCGCGCACGTGGTGAACGTCGGTCGCGGAGAGCTGGTCGATCAGGAGGCCCTCACGCGCGAGATCGGGACGGGCAGGCTATCGGCGCACCTGGACGTCCTCGTCGTCGAACCCCTCCCCGACGGTGACGTGCTCTGGACCCTCGACGGCGCGCACATCAGTCCCCACATGTCCGGCGACGTCGTGGGGTGGCGGGACACACTGTCCGGGCAGTTCCTCGACCACCTGCGCACGTGGGTCGGCGGCGGGACCCCCGGCCCGATTGTGGATAAAGGTCGAGGATACGTCAGCGGCTGAGCGGTTGTCCGTGGTCATCTCGACGGATACGGTCGGCTCCGCGAGGGGTGGCACCCCTCGCTTTTCCCGAGTCAGCCGGGGTTTTCAGGCTGAGGAGAGAAAGGAGTCGTAATGACCATTGCCGTAGATGACTACCAGTCCCGCGTGAGCGGGCGACCGGAGATCGTCGAGCGCCGTGACCCCGTCCTGTGGGGACGCAGCGAGGATCCCGAGGTCCTCCAGTTCGGCGAGCGCGGCTACATCCAGCGTGAGGGCGCACTCGACCGGCAGCGGATCGACGCCTGCCTGGCCGAGATCGACCGCATCGGATCGGATCCACAGATGGCCGGCGACCCCCGGATCATCCGCGAGGCCGGCAGCGAGGCCGTCCGTTCGATCTTCGACGTCCACGACCTGAGTGAGGTCGTGTGGGAGGCGGTCGAGCGATCCGGCGCGATCGACCTGGCCCGGCAGATCCTCGGCTCGGACGTCTACGTCCACCAGAGCCGGCTCAACTACAAGCCCGGATTCGCCGGCGGCGCCTTCTACTGGCACTCGGACTTCGAGACCTGGCACGCCGAGGACGGTATGCCCCGGCCGCGTGCGTGCAGCGCCTCCCTGGCGCTCACACCCAACGAGACCTACAACGGGCCCCTGATGATCATGCCGGGCACGCACAAGTACTACGTGCAGTGCGCGGGTGAGACTCCGGAGAACTACTACAAGGAATCGCTCGTCTCGACGTCGCCGAAGATCGGCGTCCCGTCCGAGGAGCACATCTCCGAGATGTACGAGCGCCACGGTCTCGACGTGCTCACGGGCGGGGCGGGATCGATGACGATGTTCGACTGCAACGCCCTGCACGCCTCGGGCGGCAACATCACGCCGCTGCCCCGGGCGAACGTGTTCATCGTGTTCAACAGTGTGGAGAACGAGTTGACCGAGCCGTTCGCGGGCACCCCGCCGCGGCCGGACTTCCTCGCGCGCCGGCCCTGAGCCGGACACCGGTGCCGGGCCCCGCGGGTGCGGGACCCGGCATCGGTGCGCCGGAGTCAGGCGGGGTCCAGGCCGACCTCGCGCGCGCCGTCGGTGAACGCCTCGACGAACGCCTGCAGTGGTCGCCGCCGGGCGTCCCGACGGCGATAGGTGATCGACACCGTCCTGGTGAGCTCGTCGGTCAGGGGAATCACCTCCACGTCCGCGCCGAAGGTGCTCAGCCCGAGGTCGGAGGCCAGGGTGACCCCGAGGCCCGCGGCGACCAGGGACAGCGCCGTGGACTGCTCGCCCGCCTCGTGCCGCACGTCGGGTTCGAACCCCGCCTCGCGACAGGCGATCCGCACCGCGCGACCGAAGTGTGACCGCGGGTGCGCGACGACCCACGGCGCCCCGGAGAGGTCGGCCAGCGACAGTCGGGTCGAGTCCACGAAGCCGCGGGGGACCACCGCGTGCAGTGACTCCCTCGCGATGGGCACCCGCACCAGGTCGGTCACGTCCGCCATCACGTAGCTGGAGTAGTCCAGCACGAACGACAGATCGAGCGAGCCGTCCCGGACCGCGCCGGTGGTGTCCTCCGGGGCGAGCTCCCGGGTCCGCACCACGATGCCCGGGTGGTCGCGCGCCAGGATCCGCATCCCGGCGGGCAGCAGCGTGACGGCCACCGACGCCCACACCCCGGCGGTGAGGTTCGTGCCGACGCCCGCACGGGCCGATTCCATGGCGTGACCGGCGTCCTCCACGGCGGACAGGATCGTCCGCGCGTGCCCGGCCAGTATGAGCCCCGCCTCGGTCAGCGCGAGCCCGCGACCCCGCTTCTCGAACAGCGGGGTCCCCGCCTCCCGCTCGAGCAACGAGAGTTGCTGCGACACGGCCGAGACGGTGTACCCCAGCGCGGCCGCGACCGCGGTGACGGTGCTGCGGCGCTCCAACTCGGCGAGCAGCCGTAGCCGGTGCAGTGACGGCTCCATTCCCCGAGCGTAGGAGCGCGCGGCCGCATCGTGCAGGAAAAGTGAACGGTCAGGTCCACGAAGTCTCGCTGGACCCCCGGGACGCATGCTCGCATGCTGGGGACATCCCCGCCGGACCCGCCGGCGGACGAGGTCGCCGAGGAGGCGAGCACCATGACGTCCATCGAGATCCCGGGCACCACCGGTCATACCGGGTCAGCCCCCCAGACCGTGCCCGCCGTTCCGGAGAGCGCGAGCCGATCGAACCGTGAGCCCTACCTGCGACTGCACTGGGAGGACGACGAGACCGGGGCGCGGGGTTACCTCGTGGTCGACACCCTCGTCGGCGGTCTGGCCACCGGCGGGACCCGTATGCGCGCCGGGTGCACTCTCCGCGAGGTCGAGGACCTGGCCCGCGGAATGACCCGCAAGACGGCGGCGTTCGACCTGCCCATCGGCGGGGCCAAGGGCGGCATCGACTTCGACCCCAAGGACCCCCGCGCCATCGACGTGCTCGGCCGGTTCTGCGAGGCCATGCGGCCGTTCCTCGACCGACACTGGGTCACCGCCGAGGATCTGGGCGTCCCGCAGCACCTGATCGACGAGGTGTTCGCCCGACTGGGGATGCGGCAGTCCTATCACGCGGCGATCGAGCGGTCGGCCGATCCCGCCGCCACCGCCGACCGGATCTTCCGCGGGCTGAACGCCGGGGTTCCGGGCGGGCTGCTCGGCGATGTGATCGGTGGCTACGGGGTCGCGCAGGCGTGCCTCGCGGCGGCGTACGTCCGGGGCTGGGACATCGAGCGCACCTCGGTGGCCGTCCAGGGCGTGGGCACGATGGGGGGCGGCGCCGCGTGGTACCTCCACGAGGCCGGCATGCGCGTCGTCGCACTGGCAGACGCCGCCGGCACCCTCTACGACCCGGCGGGACTCGACGTCCCGGCGCTGCTGGCGACCCGCGACCGCTTCGGGGAGATCGACCGCTCGGCCGTCCCCGCCCGGGTGCAGCGGTTGGACCGCGACCGGATCCTCGGCATGGACGTGGACGTGCTCGTGCCCGCCGCCGTCTCGTACGCCATCACCGCGGACAACTGCACCGAGGTCACCGCACCGATCGTGGTCGAGGCGGCCAACGCCGCCACCACGGCCGACGCGGAACTCGACCTCACGGCCCGCGGGATCGCGGTGCTGCCGGACTTCGTCGCCAACGCCGGTGCCGTCGCCTGGGCGTGGTGGTTGATCCTCGGGGAGGTCGACGACCAGCCGGAGAGTTCGTTCCTCCGCCTGGGCCGCGAGATGACCGCCAAGGTCGCCGACCTGCTCACCGGCTGGGATCCGAGCCGGGGCCCGCTGCGGTGGATCGCCGACGTCTCCGGGCCGGTCCGGACGGTGCCGCCGGTCGTCGTGCCCTGACCGCCCCCTACGCAACCGCCCGGGCCCGTCGCCCCTCGACATGGCGTCTCGCGTGCCCCGATGGGCAGGCGAGACGCCATCTTCGGGAGCGGCGGCCGTCTTGGCGGTCAGGCGCGGGAGCGGGACGCCAGCCGCGGGAGCGGTTGCGGTGCCGCTCTGGGCGGGTTGTCAGACGGCTGAGTCTCTGCCCTCGCCGATCTCGCCGGGGTCGGAGTCCGAGTCTGTGTCGTGGCCGTTGCCGATCGCGGTGTGCATCCGGGCCCGGCGGGGAGAGTCGTCGCTGCCCAGCAGCAGATCGATGGTGAGACCGAGCCTGGTGGCGACCTCGGCGGCCGACGACCTGCGGGTCAGCCACGACACGAGGTTGGACATCCACACGTCGGAGACGACCCGGGCGATCGAGAGCTGCACCTCGTCCGGGGTGCCCTGGGCCATCGCGCGGGCGAGGATCCGGTCCATGTAGAAGCCGACCTCCTCGACCTCGTTGGCCACAGAGGCGTCGGCGAACATGAAGGCGCGCGTCATCGCCTCGGTGAGGTTCGGGTCGCGCTGCATGGACTTGGTGATCATCTCCACCACGACCTTCATCCGCTCCTGCGCGGTGTCGCCGGGCGGGGCGGACCGCTCGGTGCGCTGGTCGAGCCGACGGAACTCACGGGCGAGCGCCGAGACCAGCAGGTGCACCTTGGACGGGAAGTACCGGTAGAGGGTGCCCACCGCGACCTCCGCCTTCTCGGCGACGGCACGCATCTGCACGGCCTCGTACCCGCCCTTGGCGGCTAGGGCGAGGGTCGCGTCCAGGATCCGCCGACGGCGCTCGCGTTGCGACGACGTGCTGGGCTCGTCACTCCGGGGGGCGGGATCCGACGCGGCTGCGGCGGAACCGGTCTCGGCTGAGCTCTTGGTCATGGAAGCGGCACCTTCTGCGCTGGTCGGATCGGGTCGGCGGGGCATTCCGGCGGTCTGGGGCGGGACCCGGGTGTGCGTTCGGGACCCCGCTGGTGCATTCTAGAACACGTTACCTAGAACACGTTCTATTATGGCGTGCAGTGCGCGGGTCAGCGGGCCCGCGACGAGTACGGATCCCCCGTAGCGCCCGAGGAGCCCAGCAGTGAGTATCGCCACCACCCCGGATCAGACCGAGATCCAGAACTCGATCAAGGCCTGGGCCAGGTCCGCCGATCCCGTGGCCACGGTACGCGCCCAGGAAGACGATCCGGAAGCCTGGACGGCCTTGTGGCCCCAGCTCGCCGAACTCGGACTGTTCGGCGTCGCGATCGCGGAGGAGCACGGTGGCGCCGGCGCCGAGGTCGTCGACCTGGCGTGCATGCTCGAGGAGGCCGCCGCGAGGATGGCGCCGGGCCCGGTCCTGTCCACCGCGCTGACCGGTGTCCTGGTCTCGCGCGCAGGCGGAGCCGTCGCCAACGCGCTGGGTGAGACGATCGCCGAGGGCGGCCTGCCCGTCGGGGTGTGCCTGGGCATCGGCACCGCGACCTTGGACGGGTCGGGGGAGATCACGGGCGATCCCGGCGTCGCCTACGGCGGCACCCCCGGCGGAGGGTTGCTGCTGCCCGTCGAGGTGGACGGCGCCACCCGCTGGGCGCTTCTCGAGGCGGGCACGCCGGGGCTCACCGTCACCCCGGCGACCCCGTACGACATCTCGGCGTCGATCGGCCACGTCAGCCTGCAGGGCGTGACGATCCCGGCCGACCGCGTCCTCGAGGGCGTCACCACCGCACACGTCCACCAGCTGTTCGTCACCCTGGCCGCCGCCGAGGCCGCGGGCGTCGCCGACTACACGCTCGCCACCGCGGTGGACTACGCCAAGATCCGCGAGCAGTTCGGGCGCACGATCGGCTCGTTCCAGTCCATCAAGCACCTCGCCGCCGACATGCTGTGCCGCACCGAGCAGGTCCGTGCGCTGGCGTGGGACGCCGCCGCGGCCGCGGAGGACCTGCTCGCCGGCGACTCGGAGCTGCCCGTCGCAGCGGCCGTGGCCGGCGCCCTGGCCTTCGACAACGCCGTGCGCAACTCCCAGGACTGCATCCAGATCCTCGGCGGCATCGGCTTCACCTTCGAGCACGACGCCCACTTCTACATGCGCCGGGCGGGCGCACTGCGCCAGGCGATCGGCGGCTCCGCCCGCTGGCGGCGATCCCTGGCCGAGCTCACGCTGTCGGGCAAGCGTCGTCACCTGGACATCGACCTGTCGGAGATCGAGGGTCTCGACGCCAAGCGGGAGGACATCCGCGCGTTGGTGGCGACGGTCGCGGCGGTCGAGGGTGACGAGCGCAAGCGTGCCTTGGCCGACACGGGCCTGTTCATGCCCCACCTGCCCGAGCCGTGGGGCCTCGGCGCCAGCCCGGCCGTGCAGCTCCTCATCGACGAGGAGCTCGAGGCCGCCGGTGTGACCCGCCACGACATCACCATCGGTGGCTGGGCGGTGCCGACCATCCTCCAGGCGGCCCCCGAGCACGCCGACCTGCTCGTGCGCGACACCATGGCCGGGGCGATCAGGTGGTGTCAGCTGTTCTCCGAGCCCGGCGCCGGCTCCGACCTGGCCGCCCTGCGCACCACCGCCGAGAAGGTCGACGGCGGCTGGAAGCTCAACGGACAGAAGGTGTGGACGTCGCTGGCCCGCGAGGCCGACTGGGCGATGTGCCTGGCCCGGACGGACTCCGGCGCCCCCAAGCACAAGGGGATCACGTACTTCCTCGTGGACATGCGCTCCGAGGGCATCCGCACGAGGCCGCTGCGCGAGATCACCGGTGAGGCCCTGTTCAACGAGGTCTACCTCGAGGACCTGTTCGTCCCCGACGAGTTCCAGGTGGGCACCGTCAACGACGGGTGGAAGATCGCCCGCACCACCCTGGCCAACGAGCGCGTGGCCATGGGCGGTGGCTCGTCGCTCGGCGACGCGGCGGAGGAGATCATCGGGCTGATCAACGCCGCCGGTGTGGCCGATGACGCGCTCGTGCTCGACGAGTTCGGCAAGCACGTCGCCGACGGGGTCGTCGGCAACCTCCTCGACCTGCGCACCGCGCTGCGCAGCCTCGCCGGCTCGGGCCCGGGCGCCGAGTCCTCGGTCCGCAAGATCGTGGGCGTGCGCCACCGGCAGGACATCGCCGAGTTCGGCCTGCAGCTCACCGGCACCGGCGGCGTCGAGTTCACCGAGCAGGGACGCAAGTTCCTCATGGTCCGCTGCCTGTCGATCGCCGGCGGCACCGAGCAGGTCCTGCTCAACGTCGTCGGCGAGCGCATCCTCGGCCTGCCCAGGGACTAGTTCGAGCACGTGACCGACCCCCTCCCGATTAAGGACTGACCCCCGTGGACTTCACCCGTACCGAGACCCAGGCCGCCGTCGCCGAGGCGGTGGCCGGCGCACTGTCGACGGCCGCCCCGGCCGAGGAACTGCTCACCGCGCTACCCAGCCGCGGCGTGGACGACGCCGGCTTCGACGAGCGGCTGTGGGCCGCGTTCGCCGAGTCCGGTCTGCTCTCCCTGGGCCTGCCGTCCGCCCTCGGCGGGGACGACCTCACGCCCGCCGACATCGCGGTGGTGCTCGAGGAGGTCGGCCGCGCCGGAGTGGTGATCCCCGTCCTGGAGACCCTGGGCTTCGGCGTGGCGCCGATCGTCGCGCTGGGCACCCCCGACCAGCAGGCCCGGCTCCTCGAGGGCATCGAGGACGGCCGCATCCTCACCGCCGCCGTCGCCGAGCCCGGACGCCCACTGCCGCTCGAGCCCACCGTGCGGCTCGACGGTGGGAAGCTCACCGGGACCGCCACGTCGGTGCGGTATGCGGCCCAGGCCCGTTCGGTACTCGTGCCGGTGTCCACGTCCGAGGGCGCCGCACTCGTCGTCGTCGCCCCCGACGCCCCGGGCGTCACCCTGACGCCCACCCTCGGCTCCCTGGGGGTGCCCGAGTACGCGATGCGGTTCGAGGCCACCGAGGTCGACGACGACGACGTCCTGCGCGGCTCGGGATCGGAGCCCGTCCTCGAGGTGTTCCGACGTCTCGTCCTGTCCGCCTGTATCGCGCACGGGGACGGTCTCGTCGGCGGCGCGCTGGACATGACCGCCGGCTACCTCAAGGAGCGCCAGCAGTTCGGCAAGGCGCTGGGGTCGTTCCAGGCGGTCCAACAGGAGCTCGCGGACGTGTACATCGTCTCGCAGACGCTCCACGTGATCGCGCAGTCCGTGTCCTGGCGGATCTCGGAGGGCCTGGCCGGGTCCGGGGACCGCTACGAGTCCGACCCGACGATCGGCGCCTACTGGCTGGCGGCCGAGGGCCCGCGGGCCGTCCAGATCCTGCACCACCTGCACGGCGGGGTGGGCGTGGACGTCACCTACCCGATGTTCCGGTACTCCTCGGCGGTCAAGGACCTGGCACGGTTCGTCGGCGGCCCGCAGCTGCACCTCGACGCGCTCGGTGCCGCGCTCGCCGCGGACCCGGTCAACAGGATCGAGACGGGCGGTGCCGCCCCCGCCGCGGACGCCACCCCGGCCGACGCCGACGGCGCGTTCATCGACCTCACGCCCGAACAGCGCGCACTGCAGGCCGAGCTGCGTGAGTACTTCTCGACGCTCATCTCGCCGGAGGAGGCGGCGGACATCGCCACCACCCGTCACGGCGACACCTACGCCGAGATCATCACGCGCATGGGCCGCGACGGCTGGCTGGGCGTGGGCTGGCCCGCCGAGTACGGCGGCAAGGGCTTCGGCCACATCGAGCAGCAGATCTTCACCAACGAGGCCACGCGTGCGGACGTGCCGCTGCCGTCGGTGACGCTGCAGACCGTGGGTCCGACCCTGCAGAAGTACGGCAGCGAAGCGCAGAAGGCGAAGTTCCTCCCCGGCATCCTCGACGGGTCGATCCACTTCGCGATCGGCTACTCCGAGCCCGACGCCGGCACCGACCTGGCCGCCCTGCGCACGACCGCGAGGCGTGACGAGGCCACCGGCGACTGGATCATCAACGGTCAGAAGATGTGGACCACCGGCGGCCACCACGCCGACTACATCTGGTTGGCCGCCCGCACCGGGACCCCGGACTCGCGCCATCGCGGGCTGACGATCTTCATCGTCGACACCACCGACCCCGGCTTCTCGTTCACCCCGATCATCACCTGCGACGGCGCCCATCACGTCAACGCCACCTACTACTCGGACGTGCGCGTCCCGGCGGACATGGTGGTGGGCGAGGTCGACGGCGGCTGGAAGATGCTCACCACCCAGCTCAACCACGAGCGCGTCATGCTCGCGCCGTCCGGGCGTCCGGGCGGGTACTACGACGAGCTGGCCGCCTGGGCCCGAGGCACGGGCCCGGACGGGGTCCGCCACCTGGACCGGCCCGAGGTGCGGCGCGGACTGGCGGAGATCTTCGCGATCGTCCGGCTCAACGAGCTGCTCAACTGGAAGGTCTCCTCGATGGGCGAGAACCCGTCGATGGGCGACTCCGCGGCCTCGAAGGTGTTCTCCACCGAGGAGATCCAGCACGTCGGCCGGATCGTCGAGGAGCTGCTCGGCCGTTTCGGCGACCCCACCGATCCCGACACCGCGGCGCTGCAGCGCTGGTTCGACATGATGAACAAGCGCAACGTGGTGATCACCTTCGGCGGCGGTGTCAACGAGGTCATGCGCGAACTGACCTGCATGGGTGGCCTCGGCATGCCCCGCACCGCCCGCTAGAGACCATCCCCCTGATCCACCGAGAAGGTACCCATGAGTGACGAGCAGGCCGCCCGTATCCTCGCCGCCGCCGAGGAGGTCCGCGCCGCCGGCGGGAGCGCCCGCCGTGCGGGCCGCGACCCGATCAACACGCCGATGATCCGGAACTGGACCGAGGCGATCGGTGACACCAACCCCATCTACTCCTCCGAGGAGGCCGCACGCGCGGCCGGACACGGCGGACCGGTCGCACCGCCGGCCATGGCGCAGGTGTGGACCATGCGCGGGCTCGGGAAGACCCGTGAGGCCGACGACCCGCTGGGTCGGATGACCGACCTCCTCGACGCCGAGGGCTTCACCTCGGTCGTCGCGACCAACTGCGACTCCACCTACCACCGGTACACCCGCCCGGGCGAGGAGGTGACCATCGAGTCCGTCCTGGTGGACGTGGTCGGCCCCAAGACCACGGGCCTGGGGGAGGGTTGGTTCTTCACCACCCGCAACTACTGGCGCGTCGGTGACGAGGTCGTCGCGGAGATGGACTTCCGCATCCTCAAGTTCCGCCCCGCGGCGAAGCCCGCCGAGCCCGAGCCGGCGCCCGCCGACCAGATCGTCGCCAGGTCCGGCTCGGCCACCGACGACCTGGTGGTGGGCAAGGTCCTGCGCCCGTCGGTCTCGCACGACACGCAGTTCTTCTGGGACGGCGTCGCCGCCCACGAGCTGCGCATCCAGACCCGCGAGGACGGCTCGTTGCAGCACCCGCCCGTCCCGGCGCTGTGGAGGGACAAGTCCGAGCAGACCGACTACGTGGTCTCCTCCGGCCGCGGCACCGTGTACAGCTTCGTGGTCCATCACGCCCCGCGCGTGCCGGGCCGCACCAGGTTCCCGTTCGTCATCGCGCTGGTGGAGCTGGAGGAGGGAGTGCGCATGCTCGGCGAGCTGCGCGACATCGAGCCGGCGGAGGTCCGGATCGGCATGGAGGTCGAGGTGGAGTTCCTCGACATGCCCGGCGACTCCTCCGCCGACGCCGCGTTCGGCACCAAGCCGTGGACGCTGTACGCCTGGCGCCCGGCCGGCGCACGCCCTGTCGACCGTCAGGAATCCGCGGGGTCACCCGCAAGGACCGAAGGGGCCGTCAAGTGAGCGAGAACCGTACCGTCTGTCCGGCCACCCCGCCCGCCGTGGCGGTGGGGGACCGGCTCCCCGAGTTGACCATCGAGGGCACACCGACGTTCATCGTGGCGTCCGCCCTGGCGACGCGGGACTTCCAGGACGTCCACCACGACCGCGACCTGGCCCACGCCAAGGGGTCCAAGGACATCTTCGTCAACATCCTCACCGACACCGGTCTGGTGCAGCGGTTCGTCACCGACTGGGCGGGCCAGCGCGCCCGCATCACGTCCATCAAGCTGCGCCTGGGCGTGCCCTGGTACGCCTATGACTCCCTCACCCTCACCGGCGAGGTGACCGGGGTCGACGACGACGGGCTGGTGACGCTGAAGATCGTCGGCACCGACTCGCTGGGCGCGCACGTCACCTCCACGGCCACCCTCTACATGAACGGAGACCCGGCCTGATGAGCTCTCTCTCAGACAAGGCGGCAATCGTCGGCATCGGCGCCACCGACTTCTCCAAGGACTCCGGCCGCTCCGAGCTGCGGCTGGCCGCCGAGGCCGTGCAGGCGGCCGTCGCCGACGCCGGGCTGCAGCCCTCGGACGTCGACGGCCTGGTGTCGTTCACCATGGACACCAACACCGAGATCGCGGTGGCCCGGGCCGCCGGGATCGGCAGCCTGAACTTCTTCTCCCGCATCCACTACGGCGGCGGCGCGGCGTGCGCGACCGTGCAGCAGGCCGCGATGGCCGTGGCGACCGGCGTGGCCGAGGTCGTGGTCTGCTACCGCGCGTTCAACGAGCGCTCCGGGATGCGCTTCGGCCAGGTCAACTCGGCGCTGGTGCAGCAGGTCAACTCCTCCGGCACGGACAACGCCTTCTCCTACCCGCACGGCCTGTCCACCCCGGCCGGGTTCGTGGCCATGGTCGCGCAGCGCTACATGCACGAGTACGGCGCCACGAGCGAGGACTTCGGCCGGGTCGCGGTGGTCGACCGCAAGCACGCCGCGGCCAATCCCGCCGCGTTCTTCCACGGCAAGCCGATCACGTTGGCCGACCACCAGAACTCGCGGTACATCGCCGAGCCGCTGCACCTGCTCGACTGCTGCCAGGAGTCCGACGGCGGTCAGGCGATCGTGGTGACCACGCCCGAGCGGGCCCGCGACCTGCCGAACCGGCCGGTGTCGATCGCGGCGGCGGCGTCCGGGTCCGGGCCGGACCAGTACATCATGACCTCGTACTACCGCCCCGAGCTCGCGGGACTGCCGGAGATGGGCATCGTCGGTGACCAGCTGTGGGCGCAGTCCGGCCTGCGTCCCGAGGATATGGACATGGCCGTCCTCTACGATCACTTCACGCCGTACGTCCTCATGCAGCTCGAGGAGCTCGGCTTCTGTGGCCGCGGTGAGGCCAAGGACTTCGTCCGCGAGCTCGGCGCGCTCGAGGTGGGCGGACGGCTGCCGCTCAACACGCACGGCGGCCAGCTCGGCGAGGCGTACATCCACGGGATGAACGGGATCGCCGAGGGTGTCCGTCAGCTCCGCGGCGACTCGGTGAACCAGGTGGCGGGTGCCGAGAAGCTCGTCGTGACCGCCGGGACCGGCGTGCCCACTTCGGGGCTGGTGCTCACCGTCTGACAGGGGGCCCGGCGTTGGCGGCAGGGCTCGGGCTCGGCCTGCCGCCTGCCCGGCTCAGCTCTGGAGGCAGCCGCGCACGAACGACCCGATGTCCCGCACCGCGATCTTCGCCTCGGGGACGAGGGGGTGGAAGACCTGGAACACGTGGAACTGGTGGGGCCACAGCTGGAACTCGTGACGCACCCCGTGCTCGGCGAAGTTCTCGGCCATCTTCTCGATCCCCCCGCTGAAGATCTCCTCGCCGCCGCACTGGATAAGGAACGGCGGCCAGTCGGGCGAGGGCTCGTAGTTGATCGGGGAGATCGCCGGATCGTCCGTGTCCACACCCGGTGCGTACTGGCGACGACACAGTTCGGCCAGGCCCAGCGCGAGGAAGGGGTCTTTGCGCGCCCGGTCCCGCGCGGTCATGTCGGTGAAGTCCAGGTCGACCCACGGGGAGAGAAGGACGACGCCGGCGGGCATCGCCGCCCCGGTCCGCTCGAGGTGGGCGACCAGCTGCATCGCCAGATTGCCCCCCGCGGAATCTCCGGCGACCACGATGTTCTCGGCCGGGAAGCCCATCTCCAGCAGCCACTCCCACCCGGCGATCGTGTCCTCGGTGGCCGCCGGGTGCGGGTGCTCCGGGGCGAGTCGGTAGTCCGGCAGGAACACGGGGACGCCGGTCTCGCTGGCGAGCCTCGACGCCAGGGCCTTGTGCGACCACGGCGATCCGAACGTGAAACCACCCCCGTGGATGTGGAAAATGACCTTGTCCGAGTCGAAGAAGCGTTTGCGGCCCACCCAGAGGCCGGGCACGGGCCCGTCCCCGGACCAGTCGTTGGTGCTCTCCAGGGCGGCCGCCCGCCCGGCGCCGGAGGTCAGCGCACGCAGGCGGCCGAGCGAGACGTCCGTCGCGGGCATCCTGTCCAGCGCCGGGCGGACGAACATCCGCAGCCCTCCCGCGAGCCCGCGGGACCGCAGAGTGCCCTGCTCGGACGGGCCGTGCAGGGTCGGGCCGCTCCGCCGCGAGGGCCGGTCGGCCTCCCGCGCCGACGAGCGACGGCCATCCTGCGGCACGTCACCCGACCCCGTCGAACGCGGCAGCCGGAGACCGCCGTCGTACGGCGGGCCGGGATTTCTGGACCGTGATCCGCTCATGTTCGCAATGTAGGCCCTCCCCGGCCCCACCGCTGCAGCGACCTGCCGGTGCGGCCGCCTATAGTGAATAGAACCTGTTCCAGCAATCTGAAATCAGCGCAGGTCAGACCCGCGTCTGGACACGAGAACAAGTTCAGGTCACAATGTGAGAGACGACACAGTTAGCCCCCGCGTGCAAAGGACCCGCCCGATGACTGATGCAGCAGCCGACCAGTCCACCGATCCCCTCGCCGGGACCAATCCGGAGATGAACGAGGCCGCCGTCTTCGAGGCCGTGGCCGACAAGATCCCGGACAACCTCCTGCTCACGATGGACGGGGTCGACTACACCTACCGTCAGATCGACGAGCTCGCCAACCGGATGGGTCATCTCCTCAAGGCCCACGGTGCGGAGCCGCAGAGCCATATCGCGCTGTACATGAAGAACAGCGCCGAGCACATGGCGGCCATCGTCGCGGCCATGAAGATCCGGGTGGCCGGGATCAACGTCAACTACCGCTACACCCCGGCCGAGCTGGTCTACCTGTTCAACGACTCGCAGTCGGTCGCCGTCCTGGTCGACGCGGAGTTCGCGGAGACCATGGCCGCCGCCGTGCCCAAGCTCGAGACCGCCCGCACGGTCCTCGTCGTGGGTGGCGTCCCGCAGGTCCTCGCCGACGCCTGCGCCGAGAACGGCCTGACGGTCGTCGACGTGGACGCCGAGCTGCCGGGACAGTCCGCGGAGCGCGACTTCGAGCCCGTGCGCGGCGACGACCACTGGATCGTCTACACCGGCGGCACCACCGGGTTCCCCAAGGGCGTCCAGTGGCACATGTCCGACTACTACTACGCGTGCCTGTCCGGTGGTAACCCGTACGGCGACAAGCGGCACAGCCCGCAGGAGGTGGCGGACAACGTCTCGCCCGAGGGCGGTTTCAAGATCGTCATCTCGGCCCCGCTCATGCACGGCGCCGGCCTGTTCACCCTGCTGACCTTCGTCAACCTGGGCGGCCACCTGGTCATGTTCCGCGACTTCGACGCCGAGGTGATCGTGGACGCGACCGCCGAGTACAAGGCCCAGCTGCTGATGTTCGTCGGCGACGGCATGGCGGTCCCGATCACCGACGCCCTGCTCGCGGCCAAGGAGACCAAGGACTTCAGCGCCATGTTCATGGTCGCGTCCGGCGGCGGCATCTGGTCCAAGACCTCCCGCGACCGGCTGATCGAGGCGTTCCCGAACGTCATCATCCGCGACAACTTCGGCGCGTCCGAGACCGGCAACGACGGCGAGATGAACCTTAACGAGCAGGGTGAGATGCTCCTGGCCCCCACCCCGCGCCTCGGCCTCATCGACGAGTCGAACAACCCGATCGCGCCGGGTTCGGACGAGATCGGCTACATCGTGCGCCGCGGCCACGTCCCCCTCGGCTACTGGAACGATCCGGAGAAGACCGCCAGGACCTTCCCGGAGGTCGGTGGCCAGCGGGTGGCGGTGCTCGGTGACATGGGCCAGATCCGCGAGGACGGGACCATCGTCTTCCTGGGCCGCGGCTCGGGTTGCATCAACACCGGTGGCGAGAAGGTGTTCCCGGAGGAGGTCGAGCAGGCGCTCAAGGCGCACCCGGCCGTCCACGACGCGCTGGTCGCCGGTGCTCCCGACGAGCGGTACGGCCAGAAGGTCGCCGCGGTGGTGTCGTTCCGCGAGGGCATGTCGGCCGAGCAGGAGGAGCTCTCGGCGTTCCTGCGCGAGTCCCTGGCGAACTACAAGGTCCCCAAGGTGATCGTCGACGTCCCCGAGATCCGACGCTCGCCCGCGGGCAAGGCCGACTACAAGTGGGCCAAGGAGCGGATCTCGAGCAACTGACGCCTCACGGTGTCGCCCCTGTCGCCCACCCGCCCGACCGGCCGGGTGGGCGACAGGCGTGTCAGTCCGCGGTGAGGATGCGCCGCATCGCGCCCATCGGCACGGCGACCCAGCCGGGTCGGTTCCGCGTCTCGTAGACGACCTCGTACAGCGCCTTGTCGAGCGTGTAGGCCCGTAGCAGCGCACCGGTCTCGCGCGGGTCGGAGTCACTGACCTCGGCGTACCCCGCGCAGAAGGCGTCGACGTTGCGGTCGCGCCACTCGCGGGCCCGGAACCGCAGCTGCCGGTCCTCCACACCGACCAGGGTGTGCTGCGCCGCGTAGTCGAGACTGCGCAGGATGCCGGCCACGTCGCGGGCGGGGGCGTCGGCCACCCGTCGCTCGGCGAGGGGCGCGGCCGGCTCGCCCTCGAAGTCGATGACGATCCACCGGTCCGGGGCCCGCAGCGTCTGGCCGAGGTGCAGGTCGCCGTGGATGCGGTGCACCCGCACCGGGCCGGATCCCGCCACCTCGTCGAAGACCGCCCGGGCCGCGTCGGCGAACTCCGCCAGCTCCGGCACCTCCGCCACCGCCGCATCCAGGCGGGCCCGCATCGACGCCACCAGCTCGGTGCCGTCCCGGGTGCTCACCCCGGTCGCCGCCGCCAGGTCCTCGTGCACCTGCGCGACGGCCGCGCCCAGCCGGAAGCTCTCGTCGGCGAAGTCGGTGCCGACCTCCTCGGCGAGCAGGTCGGCCTCGGCGAACAGGTCGCGCACGCTCGCCGTGGCCATCGCCCACCCGTCCGCCGCCCCGGCCATGAACTCCTGGGCCATGGCGAGCGTGGTGGGCCCGGCCCCGGTGTCGCCGGCGGGGGTGTCGTCGTCGTCCAACTCCACCCATCCCCGCAGCGCCGCCACCGCCGGGCACTCCCGGTCGGCCAGCGCGGCGTGCAGCTCCACGTCGGGGTTCACGCCCGGCTGGACCAGCCGGAACACCTTGACCATGAGGTCGTCGCCGTACACCAGCGACGAGTTGGACTGCTCACCCTCCAGCAGCCGCCCCCACGTGGGCTCGGGCAGCGTGGCGCCGGGGACCAGTCGGAACCGCAGCCCGCCGACCTCGTCCTGCCCGGCCAGGTGGCGGAGCAGGGACTCGGTGCCGCGGGGGTCGCGCAGTCCGTCGTAGATCACGGGGGAGGCGCCCTCCGGGGTCAACGGGAACGCCCGTCGGTCACCCGGCAACTCGGCCGCGGTCGCGATCGGCACCTGGTAGCGCTGGGGCCGACCGTCCACCTCGAGATCCACCAGCAGGTGCTCGACCAGGACCCCGGGATCGTCCAGGAACACCTCGCGCCGGGTGATCCGCACTCCGGTGAGTTCCAGCCCCTTGCCGGCGAACCACCGCTGCTCGGGTAGCCAGTCGGTGAGCAGTCGGGCCAGGGTGTCGTCGTCGACCGGGGAGATACTCATCTCGGTCCCTCCTCCGGGCTGCGCAGTTCGAGCCAGTAGAAGCCGTACCCGGGCAGCGTGAGCTGGTACGGGTCGGCGTCGATCTCCGGGAACGGCACCCCGCCGGTGAGCTCGACGGGCTGACGACCAGCGTGCTCCGCCAGGTCCAGGCGCACCGCCTGCGGGAACCGCGACAGGTTGTTGACGCACAGGATCACGTCGGTGCCCGTGCCGTCGGAATCCAGCGAGCGCAGGTAGGACAGGATCGACGGGTTGGACCCGCCGAGGTCGGTGAACTCGCCCAGCCCGAACGCCGGGTGGCTCTTGCGGACGTGGATCATGCGCCGCGTCCAGTGCAGCAGGCTGGCGGTGGAGTTCATCTGCGCCTCCACGTTGACGCCCTGGTAGCCGTACTGCGGGTCCATGATCGCCGGCAGGTACAGCCTGCCCGGGTCGCAGCGGGAGAAACCGGCGTTGCGGTCGGGGCTCCACTGCATCGGGGTGCGGACGGCGTCACGGTCGCCGAGCCAGATGTTGTCGCCCATGCCGATCTCGTCGCCGTAGTACAGCATCGGCGACCCGGGCAGGCTCAACAGCAGCGCGGTGAACAGCTCGAGCTGGTTGGTGTCGCCGTCGAGCAGCGGGGCCAGGCGCCGGCGGATGCCGATGTTCGCCTTCATCCGCGGGTCCTTGGCGTACTCGGCGTACATGTAGTCGCGTTCCTCGTCGGTGACCATCTCGAGCGTCAGCTCGTCGTGGTTGCGCAGGAAGATCGCCCACTGCGCCGACGACGGGATGTCCGGGGTCTGGGCGAGGATCTCGGTGACGGGGAACCTGGACTGCCGCCGCACCGCCATGAAGATCCGAGGCATCAGCGGGAAGTGGAACGCCATGTGGCACTCGTCGCCCACCTCGGACTCGCCGAAGTAGTCCACCACGTCCTCGGGCCACTGGTTGGCCTCGGCCAGCAGCACACGCCCGGGAAACTCCTCCTCGACCACGGCCCGGCACTTGCGGAGGAACTCGTGGGTCTCGGGCAGGTTCTCGCAGTTGGTGCCGTCGCGCTCGAACAGGTACGGCACGGCGTCCAGGCGGAACCCGTCGATGCCCAGGTCCAGCCAGAAGCGCAGGACGTCGATCATCGCCTCCTGGACCTCGGGGTTGTCGTAGTTGAGGTCGGGCTGGTGGGAGAAGAAGCGGTGCCAGTAGAACTGTCCGCGCACCGGGTCGTAGGTCCAGTTGGACGACTCGGTGTCGACGAAGATGATGCGGGCCTCCGGGTACCGGGCGTCATCGTCCGACCAGACGTAGAAGTCGCCGTACGGGCCCGTCGGGTCCGCTCGGGACTCCTGGAACCACGCGTGGGTGTCGGAGGTGTGGTTCATGACCAGGTCGGTGATCACCCGGATACCCCGGCTGTGCGCCTGCTCGAGGAGCTCCACGAAGTCCTCGACGGTGCCGAACTCCGGCAGCACGGTGCGGAAGTCGCGGATGTCGTACCCGCCGTCGCGCAGCGGCGAGTCGTAGAACGGCGGCAGCCACAGGCAGTCCACGCCGAGCCATTCGAGGTAGTCGAGCTTCTCGATGAGCCCGCGCAGATCGCCGGTGCCGTTGCCGTCGGAATCGTAGAAGGCCCGCACCAGGACCTCGTAGAACACCGCGGACTTGTACCAGTCGTGGTTGATCTCGAGTTCGGTGGCGTGACGGTAGTCGTCCGCGCTGGGCTCGACGACGTGCCCGTCGTCGGTGAGCTCCGGATCGGCCGCACGGGGATCGGCGGGGTGTGACTCGGACTGAAGGCTGGGCTTCGGTGCCATGGGGGCGAGCCTACGGCCCCGTACGATCCGTTGCATGCGGAAAATCGACCCGGCGCGGTGGTATCGGGGCCGGCACGGTCGGCGCGCCCGTGCGCTCGCGGTGCGGCTCGACGGCGACGACGACGAGGTGGTCATCCGACCCTGGGAGCTACGGCTACCCCGGTCGGTCGTCTACGCGGCGGCCCGGTCCAGGGGCCTGGAACCGGTGGGGGGCACGCGGGCACTCGTGCAGCGGGGCCCCTGGCTGGACCCGATGCGGTTCACCCGCGTGGCGGTGCGGCGGTGAGCCCCGGCTGGGTGCTCACGCTCGTGGCGCTGCTCCCGCTCGTCGCGTGGGGGATCGCGGCCTGTGTGGTCGCGGTGCGCCGGTGGCTGCGTCGCCGGGGGGACGAACCGACGCGCCGACTGCGACTGGCCCGGATGCTGGGGACCGCCGACCTCGTCGTCGTCCCCACCTCCGACGTCGACCTGCCCGAGCACACCGTCCTGGAGGTCGCCTCCGACGCGCGGATGCGGCTGGTGGGCTACGAACGCACCGATACGCCGATGCGTCGCCGGGTCGGGGTGTTCGTGCGGATCGGGAGCGAGCTCGACGTGGTGATCCGGGGTGACCGGGCCCCCCGGTAGCGTTGCGCGCATGCGCATCGGAATGGCTCTCAACTACAGCGGCGGATTCGCCGAGACGGCCGCGGAGGCCGCCGACCTCGAGCGGGCGGGACTGGACATCGCGTTCGTCCCCGAGGCCTACTCGTTCGACGCGGTCAGCCAGCTCGGCTACCTCGCGGCCAAGACGTCCACCATGGAGCTGGCCTCGGGCATCCTGCAGATCTACACCCGCACGCCCACGCTCACCGCGATGACCGCGGCGGGCCTGGACTACGTCTCCGACGGTCGCTTCACCCTCGGTCTGGGCGCCTCCGGACCGCAGGTCGTCGAGGGTTTCCACGGCGTGAAGTACGACGCGCCACTGGCCCGCACGCGCGAGATCATCGAGATCTGCCGGAAGGTGTGGCGCCGGGAGAAGGTCGTCCACGACGGCAAGAAGTACCAGATCCCCCTGCCCGCCGATCAGGGCACCGGCCTGGGCAAGCCGCTCAAGCTCATCAACCACCCGGTGCGCGAGGACATCCCGATCATCCTCGCCGCCCTGGGGCCCAAGAACGTCGAGCTCGCGGCCGAGGTCGCGAACGGCTGGCAGCCGCTCTTCTTCCACCCCGAGAAGGCGCACCTGGCCTGGGGCGACGCGCTGGCCAGGGGCCGGGAGAAGCGCGATCCGTCGCTGGGCGAACTCGAGGTCTACGCGGGGCCCGCACTGGCGATCTGCGAGGAGGACGAGGTCCCCGGCTACCTGGACTTCGTGCGACCGCACCTGGCCCTCTACATCGGCGGCATGGGCGCGCGCGGCAAGAATTTCTACAACGAGCTCGCCTGCCGCTACGGCTACGAGGCCGAGGCCGCCCGTATCCAGGACCTCTACCTGGACGGCAAGAAGGACGAGGCCGCCGCGGCCGTGCCCGACGAGCTGGTCCGGTCGGTCTCTCTCATCGGCCCGGCGGGATACGTGGCCGAGCGGGTCGAGGCGTTCCGCGAGGCCGGCGCCACCACGCTCACCGTCACCCCGATGGCGCTCGACGCCCCGGGTCGCCTCCGGCTGGTGGAGCAGTTCCGCGAGCTCTGCTGAACCGCCCCACCAGCGCCGGTCAGGCGAGGTCGACCACCACGTTCTTCAGCACGGGGGCGTCGTCGCGCTCGGCGACGGTCGCCGCCACGAGCAGTCGCGAGCCCTCCTCCCACACCCGGATGCGCATGGTCTCGCCGGGGAAGAAGATGCCGCCGAAGGTGACTCCGTAGCCGCCGACGCGCGCCACGTCGCCGCCGAGCACCTGATCCACGACCGCCCGCAGGACCAGGCCGTACGAGCACAGGCCGTGGAGGATCGGGCGGGGGAACCCGGCCGCCTCGGCGAACGCGGGATCGGAGTGCAGCGGGTTGCGGTCGCCGCAGAGGCGGTAGAACAGCGCCTGCTGGGGGAGCGTGGCCACCTCAATCGTGTGGTCGGCCTCCCGCTCGGGGTACTCGACCTTCTCGGAGGTCCCGCGATCGCCGCCGAAGCCACCCTCGCCGCGGGCGAAGATGCCCGAGCGCGAGGTCCACAGCTTCTGACCGTCGGCGGAGACCGTCTCGGACTCCTGGATGATCACCGCGGCCGAGCCCTTGTCCTGGATCTCGGCGATCGTCGTCGTCGTCGTCGCCGTTCCGGCCGCCGGGATGGGCCGGTGCAGTCTCACCGACTGGCTGCCGTGGACGACTTTGGCCAGGTCGATCTCCACGCCCGGGAAGGACACGCGGGGGGCCTCGGTGACGTTCATCGTCGCGGCGACGGTGGCGAACGACGGCAGCACCTTGGGCGCCGTGTCGTGAACGTACTCCAGACCGGTGGTGTCCATCGGGTCGGCGGCGGCGCCCACCGACAGGGCGTAGAGCGCCACGTCGGAGGCGGTCCAGGAGAACTCCTGCGAGGGGAGCTCGGCCCCGAGGGCCTTGTCGAGGTCGATCGGCACGTCAGACTCCCGTCTTCTCGGTGGAGGGGGTGGAGGCCAGCATGTTCTCCACGGCGAGGTAGCCGAAGACCATCGCGGGGCCGATGGTCGCGCCGGGGCCGGCGTACGTGTGGCCCATGACCGGCGAGGACGCGTTTCCGGCGGCGTAGAGGCCCTCGATCACGGAGCCGTCCTCACGGAGGACCCGGCCGTGGACGTCGGTGTTCGCACCGCCCTTGGTGCCGAGGTCGCCCGGGACCATCTTGGCGGCGTAGAACGGCGCCTTGCGGACCGGGCCGAGGCTCGGGTTGGGCTTGTTGGTCGGGTCGCCGTAGTAGTGGTCGTACCCCGACTCGCCGCGGCTGAAGTCCTCGTCGACGCCCTTGGCGGCGAAGCCGTTGAACTTCTCGGCGGTCCGCTCGAGCGCCTCCGCCGGCACGCCGATGAGGCCGGCGAGTTCGGCGAGGGTGTCCGCCTTGTGGAAGTTCTCCGTCTCGAGCCACTTCCGGGGCAGCGGCTGCTTGGCCTGGAGGCCGGCGAAGAGGTACCGGTTCTTGTACTCCTGGTCGAAGATGATCCAGGCCGGGACGTTCTCGCCGGGGGTTCCCTCCTGCCCGGCGGGCGCCTGCCCGAACTCGCCGCCGTACATCTTGTGGCCGGCCTCGACGTAGGGCAGCGACTCGTTCATGAACCGCTCACCACGGGAGTTGACCATGAACGAGCACGGCAGCGAGCGCTCGGCCAGCGCGAACCAGGGGCCGCGCGGCAGCAGGATCGTCGGACCCCACCAAGCGTCCTCCATGAAGGACAGTGAGGCGCCGGTCTTCTCCATGTACTCGATTCCCTCACCGGTGTTGGCCGCGGCTCCGACGGTCCACGAGGTGGGGATGGGCTGACGCTGGTACTTGTCGCGCATCTCCTGGTTGTGCTCGAAGCCACCGGACCCGATCACCACGCCGAGTCGCGCACGGAGGGTCACCTCCTCGCCGCTGCGGGTGACGGTGATGCCCACGACGCGCTCCTGGGTGCCCGAACCCTCGGTGACCAGGCCGGTCATGGGGGTCTCGAGCCACACCGGAACGCCGGCGTCGAGCAGGCCCTTGCGCATCGCGGCGATGAGCGCGCGACCCATCCCCACCGAGTTCTGCCCGCGCGCCTTGGCGAGGAACATCCGGAGGGCGACCCGGATCGAACGCCTGATGCCCTTGGTGTGCGGACGCTGGAGGAGGTTGAGCCAGCGGTAGTCGGACTGCATCACCACCATGTTGACCGGCGCCTTGGCGTAGCCCGGCTCCAGCTTGTCGGCCTCGGACCCGAGCTGGCGGAGGTCGAACGGCTTGGGCTCGACGGACCGGCCGCCGAGACGCCCACCGGGAGCCTCGGGGTAGTAGTCGGAGTAGTCCTTGACCCACTCCAACCGCAGGGGGCTGTTGGCGAGGACGAAGTCCAGGACCTCGGGACCGCGGTCGACGTAGGTGTCGATCTTCTCGGGCTCCACCGCGTCGCCGATGATCGAGCGGAGGTACGTGCGGGCCGCCTCCGGGGTGTCCAGGACGCCGTCGCGTCGGAGCACGGAGTTGTTGGGGATCCACACGCCGCCGCCGGAGCGCGCGGTGGAGCCTCCGTAGTGGGGGGCCTTCTCTACGAGGACCACGCTGAGGCCCCTCTTTGCTGCAGCGAGGGCGGCCGTCATGCCTGCTCCACCGCTGCCGACGACGACGACGTCGAATTCCTGGTCTGCCATGTAGAACACGTTATAGAACTGAGCGCCGTGGCGCCAGACGGCCCAGGTAGCATCCCCCTCATGCTCAACGAGGAGACCCGCGCCACACTTGCCCAGCGACTCTGGGACGCCGAGTCGGACGTCGCGCCGATCGCGCCGCTGACCGACGACCATCCTGGCATGACCCCGGACGACGCCTTCGAGATCCAGCTGGTCAACATCCGCCGCAGGCTCGATGCCGGCGCGGTGGTGACCGGCCACAAGGTGGGCCTGGCGTCCAAGGCGATGCAGGAGATGATGGGCGTCGACGAGCCCGACTACGGGCATCTGCTCGACACGATGGAATACCCCGAGGGCACCGCGATCGAGGCGGCCCGGTTCTGCTTCCCGCGGGTCGAGGTGGAGGTCGGCTTCATCCTGGGCGCCGACATCCCGCCGGAGGGATGTTCCCAGGAGGAGGCCGCCGCGGCGATCGAGTGGGTCGTCCCCTCGATCGAGTTGATCGACTCCCGCATCCGGGACTGGAAGATCACGCTGCCCGACACGATCGCGGACAACGCCTCGTCGTGTGGCTACGTGGTGGGCGAGCAGCGGGTCCGGCTCGCGGACATCGACGTCGCGGCGATCGACGCGACCCTCTACAAGAACGGCGAGTTCCTCGCGTCCGGGCGTTCCGACGCGGTGCTCGGTAACCCGCTCAACTCGGTCGGGTGGCTCGCGTCGACGGTCGCCAAGTTCGGTGTCCGTCTGCGCAAGGGCGACGTGATCCTGCCGGGCACCGCGATCCGCGCGATGGACGCCGCCCCGGGCGACAGCTTCCGCGCCGAGTTCGCCGGGCTTGGCGACGTCACCATGGACTTCCGCTAACCGTCCGCGGCCAGCGCGCGACCGGCCGCCGCGGCGACGCGGGTGACCAGCGGCTCGAGCCGGGCCAGCGCGCTCTCGTCCGCCGCGCTGGCGGACAACGCGGCCACTGCCCGCGTCCCGCCTGCGAGCTCCTCGTCGTCGTCGTCGAACACCGGCGCCGCCACGCAGTACAGGCCGGGCGTGAGCTCGGCGCGGTCGATCGCGCGTCTCCTCCGTCGTATCTCGGCGAGCTCCACCGCCAGGGCGTCGGGGGAGGTCACAGTGGTGTCCGTCCACTCGACCAACGGCCCCTGCGCCACGCGCTCGGCCGCTGCCTCGTCGAACGCCAGCATCGCCTTTCCCACCCCTGTGCAGTACGCCGGCAGGCCGCCGCCGATCCTCGACGGCGACGGGATCGGCCGCGGCCCGTGCAACTTGTTGAGGTAGACCACCTCGTCGCCGTGCAGGGTGGCCAGGTGAACGGTCGCGCGCGTGGCCTCGAAGAGGTGCGCGAGGAACGGTGTGAGCACCCGGCGGATCCGCTCGTACGCCGGCGAGACCGGGATCGGGTCCAGCTCGTGCACCAACGGCCCCAGCCGGTAGCGCTGCCCGATCCTCGTCACCGCGTCGTTGCGCTCGAGCGCGACCAGGAGCCGCAGCGTCGTGGATTTGGCCAGCCCGGTCTCGCGCGCGATCTCACTGAGCGTCATCCCTGTCCCGCCCGCCGTCACGCGTAGCACCTCGAAGGCGCGGTCGACGGGAGAAGTGGGGGGCTCGGTCATGCGGTGAGTGTAGCGCGCGGGTCGGACACCGGAAGCCGGGATGATCGAACACTTGCGCTAACGCGCGCCGTCTCGTAGTGTCGAACTCAGGTTCTAATATGGGCGCGGCGGCAGGAGGTGGGGGAATTGACGACGACGACGACACTCTTCGCGGTTCCGGAATCCCTGGGCGGGCTCGACTCGACGGCGGTGAGCGAGGCGGCACGGGCCGCGACCCTGGCGCAGAACCGGGCAGGTGCCACCAGGCTGGAGGCGGCAGCGGCCCTGGTCGAGCAGATGTCCCGGGCGGACGAGGTCGGCACGGGCGTCGACCGCACCGAAGGGGTCGCCGGGAGCGGTGCTCGTGCACGTCCGGCATACGCACGGTTGGGCCCGCAGTCCAGGGCTCGTGACCATCTCGTGGCGGCCTGTCAGCTCACGTGCTGGCACGCCGCGCGTCTGGTCACCGCCGGGGTCCAGATCCATTCGCGGCTCGCGCGACTGCGGGCCTCGGTGGAGCGCGGGGTCGTTCCCGAACAGCTCGCCATCGACATCGCCTGCAAGCTGGCCGAGGTGCCCGACTCGATCATCTCGGACGTGGAGGACGAGGTCGTGGCGGGCATCGTCGACGACCTGGACGGCGGTGACCGGCCGACTCGCAATTCGGTGGACGGCCGGATCGATGAGGCCGTCGGCCGGCTCGACCCGGAGGGCGCCGAGGATGCCCGGGCCCGGGCGGCGCTCACGCGTACGGTCCGGTTCCGGTCGGGCCGGGACGGGATGGCCTCGCTGTGGGCGAAGCTGCCTCTGGCCGATGCGGAGTTGCTGCGGGGACGTATCGAGACCGACGCCCGCGCTGCCTCCGGAGACGGGGTGCCTGGCACGCTGGATCAGCTGCGTGCCGACGCTCTCGCCTCCCTCGCCGTGTACGCCCCGGCGCCCACCCCGGCCCCGGCGCCCGCCGACGCCGGCGGGGCGGACTTCGGCCCGGGGGACGACGGATCGATCGAGCTGGGTGAGGTCACCGTGGGTGCGGACATGCCCAGGCCGTCGCTCGGTAACGCCGCCGCAGCCGGCCGGCCGGTCCGGGTGAGCGTGATCGCCGCGGCCGCGCAGGGGCTGCCCAACCGCGTGGAGTTCGTGCACGGCGCATACAGCAGTTACTCCTGGTTGTGCCAGCAGTTGCTGGAGGGCGACGACGCACGCGTGCGGTTCGAACTCGTCGACCCCGCCCCCGGCGTGCTCGACTCCCCGGAACACGCCCTGCGCTACCTGATCACCCCCGCGATGGCGGAGCGCATCCGCATGCGCGACGGCACCTGCCGCCACCCGGGGTGTTCGGTTCCCGCGGAGGACTGTGACGTGGACCATGTGATCGCGTTCAACACGAAGGACCCCGAGCTCGGCGGGCCGACCACCGAGTGGAACCTCGTCTGCCTGTGTCGGAAACACCACCGGGAGAAGACGTTCGGGACCAACGCCTACAGGCCCGGCCCACTCGGCGAACTGATCATCCTCACCGACACCGGACACCAACACCGCACCAGACCCAAGGGCCCCTTGGCCCGTGCGCGCGACGCCATACGGGAACGCGAGTGGAACGCCTTCGCCGACCGGCTCATCAGCGCAGACGGTCACCTCACGAACCCTCCGGGCGCGGCCCGGGCGCGCGCACGGCCGGCCTGAGTGCCGGCGTGCACCGCCCTGGAGTGCCGCGATTTCACTGAGTGGCACAACCTGTTGTCCCGCGAGCCCGCCCGCGCGACACTTCCGTCATGACAGACAAGACCAAGCTCACCGCCGCGATCGTGGGGTCCGGCAACATCGGCACCGACCTCATGTACAAGCTCGAGCGCAGCGAGTACATCGAGCCCAAATGGATGATCGGCATCGACGCCGAGTCCGAGGGCATGAAGCGCGCCGCCGACCACGGCCTCACCTGCATGGCGGGCGGCGCCGACGAACTGCTCACCTCCATCGAGGCCGGTGGCGAGAAGCCCGACCTGCTGTTCGAGGCCACCAGCGCGTACGTGCACAAGGCCTACGCGCCCAAGTACGAAGAGGCCGGCATCATCGCCATCGACCTCACCCCGGCGGCGGTCGGCCCGATGGTCATCCCGCCGGCGAACCTCCACGAGCACGTCGACGCCCCCAACCACAACATGGTCACCTGCGGCGGCCAGGCCACCATCCCGATGGTCCACGCCGTGTCCTCGGTCGTGCCCGTGGAATACGCCGAGATCGTCGCCTCCGTCTCCTCCGAGTCGGCCGGCCCGGGCACCCGCGCCAACATCGACGAGTTCACCGAGACCACCAAGCTGGCGATCGAGAAAGTAGGCGGCGCCAAGCGCGGCAAGGCCATCATCATCCTCAACCCGGCCGAGCCGCCGATGATCATGCGCGACACGATCTTCTGCGCCATCCCCGAGGACGCGGACCACGACCTCATCACCACCGCCATCCGCACGCGGGAGAAGGAGATCCAGGAGTACGTGCCCGGTTACCGCCTACTCCAGGAGCCGCAGTTCGACCCTCCCACCGAGATCACCGGCGGTATGGCCCGCGTCGCGATCTTCGTCGAGGTCGAGGGCGCCGGAGACTTCCTGCCGCCGTACGCCGGCAACCTCGACATCATGACCGCCGCCGCCACCAAGGTCGGCGAGGACATCGCCAAGACCAAGCTCGGAGTGTGACAGACATGGATACGACCAACCCGCACAACGCCCACGCCCGCGCCTATAGCGCCGAGCTCGACATCCGCATCACCGACTCCTCGCTCCGCGACGGTTCGCACCACAAGCGGCACCAGTTCTCCGTCGAGGACGTTCGCAACGTCGTCGCCGCGCTCGACGGCGCCGGCGTCCCGGTCATCGAGGTCACCCACGGCGACGGGCTCGGCGGCGCCTCCTTCAACTACGGCTTCGCCAAGTCGTACGACCAGGACCTCATCAAGGTCGCGGCCGAGACCGCTAAGCAGGCCAAGATCGCGTTCCTGACGCTGCCCGGCCTGGGTATCAAGGACGACATCCTCCAGGCCCGCGACAATGGCGGGTCGATCTGCCGCGTGGCCACCCACTGCACCGAGGCCGACGTCTCGATCCAGCACTTCGGCTACGCCCGCGACCTCGGCCTGGAGACCGTCGGTTTCCTCATGATGAGCCACACCCAGCCGCCGGAGGTGCTCGCGAAGCAGGCCCGGATCATGGCCGACGCCGGCTGCCAGTGCGTCTACATCGTCGACTCGGCGGGGGCGCTCGTCATGGACCAGGTCTCCGACCGCGTCTCGGCTCTCGTCGCCGAGCTCGGTGACGACGCCCAGGTCGGCTTCCACGGCCACGAGAACCTCGACATCGGCGTGGGCAACTCCATCATGGCCATCCGCGCGGGCGCCCAGCAGATCGACGGCTCCACCCGTCGGTTCGGCGCCGGCGCGGGCAACACGCCCGTCGAGGCACTGGTCGGCGTGTGCGACAAGCTCGGCATCACCACCGGCGTCGACTTCTTCAAGATCGCCGACGCCGCGGAGGACGTGGTGCGCCCGCTCATGCCGAGCGAGTGCGTCGTCGACCGCCAGGCCATGATGCTCGGCTACGCCGGCTGCTACTCGTCCTTCATGAAGCACGCCGAGGGCCACGCGCAGCGGTACGACGTGCCGGCCTCGGAGATCCTCCTCCGCGCCGGTGAGCGTCGACTCGTGGGCGGCCAGGAGGACCAGCTCATCGACATCGCGCTGGAAATCCAGAAGGAGCGGGCCAACGCCTGATCCTCCCGGCCTGCAGCCGCGCGCCCCGGATGACCCCCGGAATGCGCGGCTGCTGGCGGTTCAGGGGGCGGTGTCGCCGCCGTCCGCCCAGGCCACGACCGGGTCGAGGGCCGTCTCGTCGACGAAGTGCAGGGGCTCGCCGGACAACAGCATCCGCGCGGCGGGCGTGTCGGGGGTCCTGCGCAACTGGCGGCGGAGCGCGGCCATGAGGGTGCGGTCGACCCAGTTGAGCCGGGCTGGGTCGAGGTCACCTCGGACGTGGAAGGTGGTGACGGCCCGGCCGGTGGCGGTGATCAGGCGGGCGGAGAGGGAGCCGCGCCCGGGGTCGTCCGCGGGGGAGAGCGCGACGACGACGAGGGCGACCCGCCCGGGAGCCGAGCGGATAGCCCGGATGATCCGACGTCGCCCGAGGATCCGCGTCGCGTAGACGGGCGCGAGCAGGATCAGCGGGTCGGCGTCGGATGCGGGGGCGAGGTCGGCGAGCTCGACCGCGGGCGCGCCGAGTCGCCTCCCGAGCGCGGTGGCGTAGCGCCGGGTGGAGCCGTACCTGGAGGTGAAGGCGACGACGGGGCTGGTCACGCCACCGAGTCTGCCAGCCCCGGCTGGATTCCGAGCGGGCTCACTCGGAGTACGACACCTCGACGCGGTCGGTCTTGGGGAGGAGTTGGCAGCTCAGGACGTATCCCTCTTCCACTTCTTCGGGGTCGAGGATCCCGTTGTGCATCATCTCGACCTCACCGGACTTGAGGATGCAGGCGCACGCCGAGCACTCGCCCTTCCGGCAGGAGAACGGTGCCTTGATCCCCTTGGAGAGCAGGACGTCGAGGAGCGGGGTCTTGCGGGGCCAGGAGACCTCGTGGACCTCGTCGTCGAGCTCGACGATCGCGGTCGCCGGGCCGGCGCCGTCCTCGTCGGCCGACTCGTCGATGACGATCTCGGCGAACGGGTCGCCCTCGATCGAGGAGAACACCTCGGTGTGGATGAGGTGCATGTCGGCGCCCGAGCGGCGGAGCCCGTCCTTGACGGTCTCCATGAACGGCGCCGGTCCGCAGATGTAGGAGTGCCGCTTGGTCGCGACGGGCTGGAGGAGGTTGCCGATCATCTCCGCGGTGGGGATGCCGGAGACCGACTCGAGCCAGTGGAGAACGGTGAGGCGGTCGGGGTTCTCCCGCTGGAGGCGCTGCAGCTCGTCCTTGAAGATGACCGACTTCTCGTCGCGGTTCGCATAAACCATGACGATGTGGCCGGTGCCCTGGGCGAGGGCCGACTTGAGGATCGACATCACGGGGGTCACGCCCGAACCCGCGGCCAGGAGGATGAAGTCCTGGTCGAGATTCTTGGGCGTGAAGATGCCGGACGGGGCGAGCACGTGCATGCTCATACCGGCCTCGGCGTTGTCGCACAGCCAGTTGGACCCGTATCCGTCGATCGTGCGCTTGACGGTCACCTTGAGCCGGGCGTCCTCGGTGGGGGAGCTCGACAGGGAGTAGCAGCGCGCGACGGATCCGGTCCGCTCACTGGGAACTCGCAGGGTGAGGAACTGTCCGGGGGTGTACCGGAAGTCGTCCTCGCAACCGGCGGGGATGTCGAAGACGATCGACTTGGCGTCGGCGGTCTCCTCGATCACCTCGGCGATCGTGAGCTCGCGCACGAAGGAGCCGAGCGGGGGAGTTTCGGTCATGGATCGGGAGCCTATCGCTTGGATACGCGCGGACGGGTTTCTGCGCACTGTCCCAGACGACGGCGACCTCCTCCGGGCTGTTCTCGCCTCGGGGAAGTCGCCGGACGTCGGGGTGTTACTCGGGGACGTAGAGCGGGTTCACCATGTGCTCGTCGTCGGCCGGGTCGACGCCCTCGGCGATGGTCAGCAGACCCTCGGCGTAGGCGTAGCGGATGCTCGCGAGCATCCGGGGGCACGTGTCCTCGCCATCGGGCCGTGCACCACCCTCGCGCCACTCGTTGAGGACTGGGCAGTTACGGTCGCCGCCCTCCGTCCACTGGATCGAGGTGTGCTTCTCGCTGTTCTTGCGCACGGCCACGCTGGTGCCACAACTGCGGCACTCGACGGGCTGGAAGCCGGCCCGCGTGTAGGTCTCGCGATCCAGGTCGGTGTACTCGTGGAGCCGCGCGGCGCGCGCCGGGTCGGTCTCGTCCCAGGTGGGCGCGCGCCGCGAATCGTTCTTCTTGAACATCAGTTCTTCGACGGGGCCGCGCCCGCCTCGCCGGCGACCTCGGCCATGCCGGTGTACTGGGTCTGCTCGTCGGAGATCTCCGCCTCGCCCGCCGCCTGCTTGCGCATGTTCTCGGCGACCTCGCTCTCCCAGTACTGGTTGGCCGCGGTGGTGTCGACCTCGAACTCGAAACGCTCCTGCATCTCGGGCTCGACCTTGTCGCGGTCCACGTAGAACTGCTCGTACCAGCGGCGGAGCTGGTAGACGGGGCCGTCCTCCTCGCAGAGGAGGGGGTTGGCGATCGAGGACTTGCGCTGCCAGATCCGGACGTCCTGGAGGAAGCCCTCGCCGAAGAAGGTCGCGATCTTCGCCGCCATCTTCGCCGACGTCTCGTCGTCGAAGCCCTGCGGCTTCTTCACCGAGAGTCCGTACATGAGCACGAACGAGTTCTGGTCGATCGGGTAGTGGCAGTTGATGAGGATCGCGTCGGTGACGAAGTCGCCGTACATCTGCTTGAGGGGGTTGATCATGTACGCGGGGCCGAAGTACGAGGCCTCGGACTCCAGGAGGGTGTCGCCGTACTTGCCGCCGGACGGGTCGTGGTCCGGACGGCCCTTGGTGTTGAGGTACTGGGTCGCCGTCTGGCCCTCGAAGACGTTCTTGAAGTACGTCGGGAACGCGAAGTGGATGTAGTAGAAGTGGGCCATGTCGACGACGTTGTCGACGATCTCCATGCAGTTGGAGCCCTCGATGACGAGGCGGTTCCACTCCCAGTCGGTCCACTCACCGGTGTCGTACTCGGCGATCACCGGGATGGCGTCCTCCTCGAGGGGCGGGTTGCCCTCGTGGTCGTGCCAGACGAAGACCTGGCCGGACTGGACGTTGGTGATCCACGCGCGGGTCTTGGCGCGCAGGGGAACGCGCTTGGCGTAGGGGATGCCCTTGCACTTGCCGTCGCCACCCCAGCGCCAGTCGTGGAACGGGCACGCGATGTTGCCGTCCTTGATCGAGCCGTCGGACAGGTCGCCGCCCAGGTGGCGGCAGTACGCGTCGAGGACCTTGATCTCGCCCTCGTCGTCGGCCCACACCACGAGCTTGGTGCCGAAGGCGTGGATGGAGTGGGGCTTGCCGTCGGAGAACTCCTTGACGGTGCCGATGCAGTGCCAGCCGCGTGCATATCGATCCCGGGCCTTGCCGGTATCGATCTCGCGGACGGCTCCGGGGGCTGAGCCGGGTGCGGTCATGATTCCTCCTGAGGGGCGTGAGCCGGATGAGAACAGGTTATAGAATGGGCGGGCAGGCCACAACCAGGGCGCGTAAGTGCTGGCACAGGGTGCCAGAAGCTCTTGCTCGGCGGCGGTTGCCTGGTGCAAAACTGTAACGTGTTCTAGTCTAGTCCGCATCACCCCCACGAACGCCAGAGAGGTTCACATGAGCGAGTACGCCTCCCACGAGGTCATCGACCGCATCACGGCTCTGCTGCCCGGTTTCGCCGAGCGGGCCCAGGAGACGGAGGACCTGCGCAAGGTCCATCCCCAGAACATCGCGGAACTCGACGAGGCCGGCTTCTTCAAGCTGTGCCAGCCGGCCCAGTGGGGCGGGTACGAGGCGGACATGGAGACCTTCTACACCGCTGTCAAGACCATCGCGACGGCGTGCCCGTCCACCGGGTGGTGCGCGAGCATCCTCGGTATCCACAACTGGCACCTCGCGCTCTTCCCGCAGCAGGCGCAGGAGGACGTGTGGGGCGAGGACCCGACGGTGCGGATCTCGTCCTCGTACGCGCCGATGGGTGCGGCGAAGAAGACCGCCGACGGGTTGGTGCTCAACGGCAAGTGGTCCTGGTCCTCGGGTTCCGACCACGCCGACTGGGTCTTCGTGGGCGGCCCGGTGCTCGACGACAACGGCAAGATGGTCGACTTCTGCACGTTCCTGGTCGAGAAGTCCCAGTACGAGATCCTCGATGTCTGGCACGTCGCCGGGCTCAAGGGCACCGGCTCCAACGACATCCTGGTCAAGGACGCACTCATCCCGGAGCACCGCGTACTGTCCTTCGGTCTCATGGCGGCCACCAAGAGCCCCGGGCTCGAGGTCAACACCAACCCCATCTACAAGATGCCGTGGGGCACCATCCACCCCACCACCATCTCGACGCCGATCGTCGGCATGGCGTTCGGCTGCTACGAGGTGCACCGCGGGCACCAGCGTGAGCGCGTGCGCGCCGCGTTCGGCACCGCGGTCAAGGACGATCCGTTCGCCAAGGTGCGCCTGGCCGAGGCGGCCGGTGACATCGACGCGGCGTGGCTGCAGCTCATGCGCAACGTGCGCGAGGAGCAGGACATCATCACCGCCGGCGGGTACCCGGACATGGAGCTCCGCACGCGCGCCCGCCGCGACCAGGTCCGGGCCACGCAGCGGTCGATCGACGCCATCGGTCTGCTGTTCCAGAACTCCGGGGCCCGCGCCCTGGAGGAGACCTCGCCGATCCAGCGATTCTGGCGGGATGCCAACGCCGGGCGGGTCCACGCCGCCAACGAGGCCACCAAGGCGTACATCATGTATGGGCAGAACGAGTTCGGCGAAAAGGTCACCGACTCGATGGTCTGATCCGCCTCACGGATCGAAAGGACTAGCAATTATGGCGATCAGCAATTTCGGGTATGTCCGGGTCTTCGCCACGGACATGGCCGCCTGGCACGAGTACGGCACGAAGGTGCTGGGTTTCGTGGTGGGATCGGGCGACGATCCCGAGTCGCTCTACTTCCGCATGGACGATCATCCGCACCGGTGGATCATCGTCCCCGGCGAGGAGGACACACTCTCCGCGGTGGGCTGGGAGTGTGCGAACGAGGGCGAGTTCGAGGACGTCAAGCGGCGCCTCGACGCGGCCGGTGTGCCCTGGGAGGACGCCCCGGCCGAGGTGGCGCGCGACCGCAAGGTGCGGGGGCTGATCACCTGTCAGGACCCGGCCGGGTTCACGCTGGAGATCTACCACACCATCGCGCTGCAGCACCGTCGCATCCCGACGCCGTACGGGCACGAGTTCGTCACCGGCGACCAGGGTGCGGGCCACATCGTCCTGTCCACCCCGGACGAGACCGCGGCGCTCGAGTTCTACCGTGACGTCCTGGGGTTCACGCTGCGTGACTCGATGAGCCTGCCGCCGGAGATCGTGGGCCGACCGGCCGACGGCGAGCCCGCGTGGCTGCGGTTCCTCGGCTGCAACCCGCGGCACCACTCGCTGGCGTTCACCCCGTTCCCCAACCCGACCGGGATCATCCACCTGATGGTCGAGGTCGGCACCGCGGACGACGTGGGGCTGGCGCTGGACCGGGCGACGCGTAAGAAGGTGAGGATGTCGGCCTCGCTCGGCCGGCACGTCAACGACAAGATGCTGAGCTTCTACATGAAGACGCCCGGAGGCTTCGACTGCGAGTACGGCTGTGAGGGCGTGCAGGTCGAGGACGACGAGAAATGGGTGGCGCGTGAGTCGACGGCCGTGAGCCTGTGGGGCCACGACTTCTCCGTCGGGTTCAAGTAGCCGCCTAGGCTGGGCCTTGCAGACAGTTCACGAGCCGAAAGTCCAGGGAGGACGACCCACATGAGCAGCACCGACGAGAGCCCGGAGGGCCAGTCCTTCAGCAGCCGTGAACTGCGTGACGCACTGGGACAGTTCTGTACGGGGATCACCGTCATCACCGCTGTCGAGGACGACAAGCCGGTGGGTTTCGCCTGCCAGTCGTTCTCGGCACTGTCGCTCGAGCCGCCGTTGGTGCTGTTCTGCCCGATGAAGACCTCGGGTTCGTGGAAGGGGATCGAGAAGGCGGGACGGTTCGTGGTGAACATCCTGTCCGAGGACCAGGAGGACGTCTCCTCGACGTTCGGCCGCCGCGGTGACGACAAGTTCGCGCAGATCGACTGGTCGCCCAGCCCGCTGGGCTCGCCGGTGATCGACGGCGTCATGGCGTGGTTGGACTGCGAGATCGACCAGGTCCTCGACGGCGGCGATCACTGGATCGTGCTGGGGCGGGTCGACAACCTCGGCCCGACCAAGCGCGACATCCGCCCGTTGCTGTTCTACCGCGGTGCCTACCTCAGCATCGAAGAGGACGTGGTCGACCCGACGCCCGAGCAGGAGGAGTTGGAGAACTTCATCACCTCCGCCGACTCCTACACGTGGCTGTGAGCGGCGTGACGGGACCGCTGGCGGGTGCGCTGGCGGAGGCGGAGGAGATCATCCGCTCGGCGCCGCACGTCCACACCGAGGAGGACGTCGCGGAGGGCCTGGACTACCTGATGGGGACCATCCGGGGGGCCATCGAGACCGGCCAGCACCGCGGGCGCAGTCACCCGCAGCTGTTCCAGGCCACGGGCCCGTACACCAAGATGGGCCTGGACAACCCGGACACGCTGTACTTCTACGCCAACCTCACCGACGGCGCCGAGTACGAGATCGAGGGTCGGCGCGGTACCACCGCGGACCTGTCGTTCCAGGTCATGGCCGGGACGTATTCGGCCGACGAGCGCGCCGCGTCGCACGCGGCGTTCGACGACCGTGCGTTGGAGATCGACGCCGACGGCCGGTATCGCTTCCGATTGGGACCGGCGAGGTACGACGACGACGAGGGCGACGCCGGCTACGTGGTGCTCCACCCGGGATCGTCCATGATCGCGGTCCGCGAGGTGTACTCCGACTGGAGCCGTGAGGAGGCCGGGTCGGCGATCATCCGCAGACTCGACACGGTCGGCACCGCACCGGAGCCGGTGACGCTCGCCGGGCAGGAGAAGTTCTACGCCAAGCTCGCCGAGGCGCTCGTCGGGCGGCTGCGGACGTGGCTGGCGTTCCCGGAGTGGTTCTTCGGCGACCAGGCCCGCAACACGCTGAACGAACCGCGGCAGACGCCGGGTGGGCTCACCACGCAGTTCTCGTCCGCGGGCGTCTTCGAGCTCGGTCCGGACGAGGCCATGGTGATCTCTGTGCCCGTCGCCGGGGTGCCCTACCAGGGCTTCCAGCTGGGCAGCATGTGGTACGCCTCGCTGGAGTACGTGCACCACCAGACCAGTCTCACCGCCGACCAGGCGCACGTCACCTCCGACGGACTGATCCATCTGGTGGTCTCCGAGCGCGACCCGGGGCTGGCCAACTGGGTCGAGACGCTGGGCCGCCGCGAGGGCATCATGCAGTTCCGTTGGCAGCGGGTGGGAGATCCCATCACACCGGAGCTGGGCCCCACCGTGAAGGTGGTGCCGTTCGATCGGCTCGCCGACGAGGTGCCCGGGTTCGAGGAGTTGCGGGTGACGCCGGAGCAGTGGCGCGAGCGGATCGCCGCCCGCCAGGACGCGTTCGCCCGGAGGGGGCTCTCATGACCGTCTCGGCCGGAGGCGACACCGACCGTGTGCATGTCGGCACCGTCGAGGACCTGCACGCCAGCGCCTCGCGCACGGTCGGACTCGAGGACTTCGGCGACGGCGAGGACGGGCACCGTGAGGCGCTGGGGATCCTGTTGGACTCCCTGCACTCCGACGCGGGCCTGACCCCGGCCGGCAGCAAGTACTGGCGGTCGGTCCTCAAGAGCGCGCTCACCGCCCGGTTGCTGGCGAACGCGGGATTCTCGGCGGACCCGGCCGGGGCGGAGGTGGCGATCGAGCGGCCCGTCGTCGTCACCGGGTTGCCCCGCACCGGCACCACGGCGCTGCACCGGCTCCTGGGCGCGGACCCCGCCAACCAGGGGCTCGAACTGTGGTTGACCGAGGTGCCGCAGCCGCGGCCGCCGCGCGAGAAGTGGGAGGACGACCCCGCCTACGTTGGCCTGCGGGACCTGTACTCCGGCTTCATGGCGGAGAACCCCGACTACGGCGGCGTGCACTACATCTCCGCGGACGACCTCGAGGAGTGCTGGCAGTTGCTGCGGCAGTCGCTCACGTCGGCGTCGTACGAGTGCCTGGCCCGGCTCGACGGCTACTCGCAGTGGCTGGCCGGTGCCGACTGGGTGCCCGCGTACCGGCGGCACAAGCGGAACCTCCAGCTCATCGGGGCGAATGATCCCGAGCGTCGCTGGGTGCTCAAGAACCCGAGTCACCTGTTCGCCCTCGACGCGTTGCTCGAGGTCTACCCCGACGCGGTCGTGGTGCAGACGCATCGCGATCCGCGCAAATCCATGGCGTCGATGTGCTCGCTCGCGCACAAGACCGCCGCGGAATGGTCCACGCGGTTCACCCCTCAGTACATAGGTGAGTCACAGCTGGACTTCTGGGCGCGGGGCGTCGAGACCTTCGACGCCGCCCGCGCCCGGCACGAGGCGGACCCGACGACACGGGCGACGTTCGTCGACGTCGATCACCATGAGCTGCTGGCAGATCCGGCCGGCGTGGTGGAGCGCGTCTACGGCGCCGTCGGCACGGAGCTGCCGGAGGACGTGCGCGCGGGCGTGGTGGCCGAGAACGACAAGAGCCTGTCCGGCGACCGCGCCCCCGCGCACCGCTACACGCTCGCCGACTACGGGCTCAGCGAGGAGCTGATCGCGGAGCGGTTCGCCGGCTACCGCGGCCTGGAGCGCTAGAGGTATCTGCGGACCGCGTCGATGATCGTCTCGGCCACGTCCTGCGTGCACACCAGCAGGTCCGGGAACTCGATCTGCTCGGTGTTGTAGACCAGCTCGGAGCCGTCCAGGGCGCTGGCGTGCAGGCCGCGTTGCTGCACCACGCCCACAGTGGCCGCGGAGTCCCACTGGTGGTGACCGCTGGTGTGGATGTACGCGTCGCACTCACCCTCGAGCACGGTGGCGGTCTTGCCGCCGCCGGATCCGAGGTGGACCAGGGAGGCGTCGAGCTCCTCGGCGAGTTCCTCGGCGAACGCGGGCGGCTCGGCCTCGGAGACGGCGATGCGCAGGCGGTCGTCCTCGCGGGGCGGCACCAGTGGTCCGGGCCGGGGGCCGCGGATGATCGACGTGGGTTGATAGGTGGTGGCGCCGCGCCCGGTGAGGACCCGGCCATAGGCGGGCATGGCGATCGCGCACGCGGTGATGCCGCCGACACCCTCGGGGTCCTTCTCCCACAGGGCCACGTGGACGGCCCAGTCGGGGCGGCCCTCGGTCACGTAGGAGCGCACTCCGTCGAGGGGATCGACGAACCACACGCGGTCGGCCTCCAGCCGGGCGCGGGAGTCGGGGTCCCACTCGCCGAACACGAGGTCGCCGGGCCTCGCCACGGCCAGTCGGTCGATGATGACGGACTGCGCCTCGGCCTCCGCGAACGCACCGAGATCCTCCGGCGCCACCCGTGAGACCCGCAGGTCGGTGAGCAGGCGACCGGCCTGGGCCGCGAGGTCCTCGGCCGACCGCTGGTCGTTGGTCCGTCCGTGCGCGGGGAAGGGGCTCATGCGGGTGATTCTAGTGGCCCCGGCTACAGCCCCGCCGCGACCTCCAGGGCGGCGAGGAGTTCGTGCGGTTGTCCGAGCAGTTGCGCTGTCCCGTGGGCCCGCTTGAAGTACAGGTGGGCGTCGTACTCCCAGGTGATGCCGACGCCCCCGTGGAGCTGGATCGACTCCCCGGCGATCCACTGCAGGGCCTCGGAACAGTAGACCTTGGCCGCGGCGGCCTCGATCTCCGCCGCGTAGGCCGCCTCGTCGGCGGCGGGCCCGTCGCCGAGCGCCTGCGCCTCGGCGACGGAGGCGGCGGCGGAGTAGGACAGCGACCGGGCGGTCTCGACCTTGACGTACATGTCGGCCATCCGGTGCTTGAGCGCCTGGAACGACCCGATGACCCGGCCGAACTGCTTGCGCTCCTGCGTGTACTGCACGGTGGCGTCCAGCACGGCGCGGGCGGCACCGACCTGCTCGGCCGACAGTGCGGCCCACCCGGCGGCGCGCAGGCGGGACAGGAAGCTCGAACGGGTGGGGATCGCGGTGGCCGCGGCGCCGTCGAACTCCACGCGCGCCAGGGTGCGGGTGGGGTCCATCACCGGCACGCGGGTCACGGTGACGCCGGCCGCGTCGGCGGGCAACTCGAACAGGCCGACCTCGTCTCCGGCGACCGCCACGACGAGCAGCGTGGCGGCGGTGTCGGCGCCGAGGACGTGATGGGCGGTGCCGGTGAGCGTGGCATTGCCCTGCGCCGTGCCGTCGGCGCGGACCCCCGGGGTGGCCCAGCCGTCGAGCCCCGCCCAGCACAGCGCGGACAGGTCGCCGGCGGCGATTCCGGGCAGGAGGCGGGCATACGCGTCGGCGTCGCCGGTGGCCAGCACGGCCTGGGCGGCGAGGACGGCCGACCCGAGCATGGGGGAGGGCGTGAGGCGTCGGCCCAGCTCCTCGCACACCAGGTGGGTCTCCAGCCAGGTGGCTCCGGCGCCATCGTGCTCCTCGGGGATCGACAGTGCGGCGGCCCCGATCTGGTCGACCAGCGTCGCCCACAGCGCGGGGTCGTACCCGTCGGGGGAGCTGAACGCGGCCCGCACGGCGGCGGAGTCCGACTTCTTCTCCAGCAGCGCGGCCACGGACTGCCGCAACGCGGCCTGCTCCTCGGTGTCGACGCCGGGGGTGGCGGTCGCCGGGGTGGCGGGCGCGGTCATCGGGCGGTCCCCGCGGCTCCGGCACCCTCGCCGCGCAGTGAGTCCAGCACCCGACCGCGGTGGTAGCTCTGCGTGCCCCACGCCGTCTGCAGGGCGCGGGTCTTGGTCAGCCACAGGCCCAGGTCGTGCTCCAGCGTGTAGCCGATCGCGCCGTGCACCTGCAGCGCCGTGCGGGCGGCCAGGTAGGCGGCGTCCGCCACGGCCACGCGGGCGGCGGAGACGTCGCGGACCGCGGCGTCGGGGTCGCCGGGGTTCTCGGCGATCGCCAGTGCGCCGGCCCAGAGCAGCGGACGGGCCATCTCGAGCGCGATCGCCACCTCGGCCAGCTGGTGCTTGAGCGCCTGGTACTCGCCGATGAGCTTTCCGTACTGCTTGCGCTGCGTGGCGTAGTCGACGCTCATCGTGAGCATGGCCTGCCCGAGGCCCTGGAGCTGGGCCGCGGTGCCGAGCGCGCCGTGGTTGATCAGGTCGGTGGTGCTCACCGCTGCCGTGCGGGCTCCGCGCGCGGGGGTGGCCACCGTGCGGGCCCGGTCGACCGACCGACGGGTCTCGCCGGCCTCGGCGGTGAACACCTCGTCGTCGGACACCACCCACAGGTACTGCGCGAGGTGGGGGTCCGGCGCGAACGGCGACACACCGGGCGCGGCGACGGACGCCAGCGCACCGCCGGCGATCTCCCCGGCCACGTCCCCGGCGTCGGAGTCCCCGCCGAGGGCGGCGGCGATACGGGGCGCCACCATGACGGTCTCCACGACGGGACCCGGCACCGCGTGGCGGCCCAGGACCTCGAGCGCGGCCACGGCCTCGACCGCGGTGGCGCCGGCGCCGCCGGCGGCCTCGTCGATGAGCAGGGCGGCGGCGCCCGTCTCGGCGACGCGGCCCCACACGGCGGTGCCGGGGGCCGTGTCACCGGCGGCCCACGAGCGGATCACCGTGGGCATGTCGGACTTGGCCAGCAGGGAGTCGATGCTGCCGGCGAAGTCGATGATCTCGGGATCGAGTGCGAACTGCATGTTCAGAAAACCGCCTTCTCAGCCGCGCGGGAGGCCGAGGAGTCGCTCGGCGATGATGTTCTTCTGGACCTCGTTGGTGCCCGCGTAGATGGGGCCGGCGAGGGCGAACAGGTAGCCGTCCATCCACTGCTCACCGGCGAGCTCGCCGGCGGTGCCGAGGACGTCGAGGGCGGTCTCGTGGGTCGCGATGTCCCAGTCCGACCAGAAGACCTTGTTGATGGAGGACTCGAAACCGAGGTTGGCGCCTCCGGTGAGTTTCGTGACCGTGTTCCAGGTGCTCAGCTCGTAGGCGCGCGACCCGATCCACGCGTCTACGACGCGGTCCGCCAGGGACCCACGGGTGCGGTCGTCGAGGTCGGCCTCGGCGGTGTCCCACAGGTCGAGCAGCCGGTCGGTCGTGGCGAGGAACCGTCCGGGGGAGCGCAGAGAGAGGCCGCGCTCGTTGTTGGCGGTGGACATGGCCACCTTCCAGCCCTGGTTGACCTCGCCGATCACGCCGGACTCGGCGGGGTTCGCCGGGTCGTCGGGCACGAAGACGTCCTCGAGGAACAGTTCGGCGAAGCCGGGCAGCCCGTCGAGCTGATCGATCGGGCGCACGGTGACGCCCTCGGCCCGCAGGTCGAACATGAAGTAGGTCAGGCCCTTGTGGCGGGGTTCGTCCGGGTCCGTGCGGAACAGGCCGAAGCCCTTGTCGGCGAACGACGCGCGGGTGGACCACACCTTCTGCCCGTTGAGGACCCAGCCGCCGTCGACGCGCTTGGCGGTCGAGCGCAGTGACGCCAGGTCGGAGCCGGCCTCGGGCTCGGACCAGGCCTGCGCCCAGATGTCGTCTGCCCGGGCCATGCGCGGCATGATGTGGGCCAGCTGCTCGGGGGAGGCGTGGTCGAACAGGGTCGGGGCCAGCAGGAAGATGCCGTTCTGGCTCACCCGCAGCGGGGCTCCGGCGCGGAAGTACTCCTCCTCGAAGACCACCCAGTTGACCAGCCCGCAGTCGCGGCCGCCGAACTCCTCGGGCCACGACACGACCGACATGCGGGCGTCTGCCATCGTCGCCTCCCACCGGCGGTGGGCCTCGAAGCCCTCGCGGGTGTCCATGTGGGGCAGCGGCTCGGTGGGCACGTTGGCCTCGAGCCACTGCCGCACCTCGAGCCGGAACTCGCGGGTCGATGCGTCCAGATCCAGATCCACGGCGTCAGTCCTTCTTCTCGCCGGTCGGGGCGGCGCCGCCCGTCGAGCCGGTGTTCGCGCTGTCGCGCATCGAGCGCGCGTCCATACCGCCCAGGGAGGCGGAGAACGAGTCGGTGTCGTCCGGCTCGGCGTTGGCGGAGTGCGCGAACATGTGCCAGCCGAACGCGGTGTCCAGGGAGGTCTGCAACCCCATCTGGTCCTCGTTCGAGTTGATGACCTTCTTGGCCAGCGTCAGACCGAACGCCGGCATGGCCTTGATCTCCTCGGCGATCGAGTCGACCTTGGCCTGCAGCTCCTCGCGGGGCACGACGTGGTTGAGCATTCCCCACTCCAGCGCCTCGGCGGCGCCGAACCTACGACCGGTGTAGAGGATCTCCTTGGCGCGGCGCGGGCCCAGCACGAAGGCGTGGGCGAAGTACTCGACGCCGGGGATGCCCATCTTCACCACGGGGTCGGAGAAGAACGCGTCGTCGGAGGCCACGATGAAGTCGCAGACCCACGCCAGCATGAGCCCGCCGGCGATGCACGCGCCGTGCACCTGGGCGATCATCGGCTTGGGGATCTCCCGCCACCGGCGGCACATCTGCACGTAGACCTCGCTCTCGCGGGCCAGGCGCCGGTCGCCGCCGCCGCGGGTGGTGTGGTCCCACCAGAGCGCCGCGCGGTTGGGGTACTGGACGTGGTGGTCGCGCTCGGGCGTGCCGATGTCGTGGCCCGCCGAGAAGTGCCTGCCGTTGGCCCGCAGGACGATCACCTTGACCGCATCGTCCTCGACGGCCTTGATGAACGCGTTGTCCAGCGAGTACGTCATAACCGAGTTCTGCGCGTTGCGGAAGTCCGGTCGGTTGAGGGTGACGTACGCGGTGCCGTCGGTGACCTCGTAGGCCACGGGCTGCGTGTCCGGCCCGAGGTCGTCGACCCCGAGGACCGGGGGGATGGGTGCATCGGTCATGACCTGGGACTCTCCTTACCTAGCAAGTGCTTGGTTGGGAGTCTACATCGAACCCTGTCGACCACCACTGCGGTCCGGCGGCATTCGCCAACTTTGCGGCCTTAGCATCAACCACAGGAGGCGACAAAAGTTTGACGCATGTTATGAGGAAAATCATAGATTCGTACGACAGACGACCCGGTGTGACGGGCCTAGCGTTCGAGGTGGACGACCCGTTCGGGCGACTTCGAGAAGACGTCCTAGGAAGGACAAAGCCCATGCGTACCACTCTCTTTCGGGTAGCAAGCGCTGCCGCACTCGCAACCCTCACCCTCACCAGCGTCACCGCCACCGCGGCGGCACAATCCGGCGCCCGCGATCTCATGTTCGCCATCGACACCACGGGGTCGATGGCCCCCTACATCGAGCAGACCAAGATCGCGGTCGACGATCTCGCGACCGATCTGGCGTCGGAGTCGGCCGGCACCCGGGTCGGGTTGGTCGAGTACCGCGACGCGGGCGATCCGTTCCAGGCTCGGACCGTCACCGATCTGACGACGAACCTGCCCACGTTCCGCGGGGGCCTCGACGGATTGGGTGTCGACGGCGGTGGGGACTGGCCGGAGTCGGTCTACTCCGGGATTGCCCTGTCGTTGTGCCAGGCCTGGAACTCGTCCTCGGTCAAGGCGATCATCGCGGTCGGGGACGCTCCCGCCAAGGACCCGGAGCCGGTCACCGACTTGACTGCGGATCGCATCATCGCACTGGCCAACGGGACCGCGACCGACAATCCGTACTGCGCCCCGGCCGCAGTCGCGGCCGCCGCGGTCAGTCCGATGGCCACCGGCAACAGGGTCCCGATCTTCGTCGTCTCGGCGGACGGGGAACTCACCGCGCAGTTCGCGAGAATCGCCGAGGAGACCGGCGGAGCGACGGTCCCGGTCGAGGACATCGAGGACATCGCGGAGGCGATCAAGGACACCGTCGATGTGATCGACGAGGGCGACGGTGGCCTGTTCGGTTCACTCGAGGGCTCGCTGGAGAATCTGTTAGGCAGCGCGGGCAACTGAGTAGTTGCCGGCCCGGGGCGGCGGCTGCGGGGATCAGACCCCGTAGCCGCCGTCCACGTCGAGCTTCTGGCCCGAGATGAACCCGGCGCGGTCCGACGCCAGGAACGCCACGGCCTCGGCGATGTCGGCGGCCGTGCCGAAGCGTCGCAGGGGGATGTTGCCGCGCGTGACCTCGAGCGCCCGCTCGTCGAGGTCGCCGGAGGCGATGAGCCGGAAGGCCATGCCGTCGGTGAGCATCCCCGGGCCCACGCAGTTCACCCGCACGCCGAAGCGCCCCTCCTCGGCCGCCAGGCCCCGGACGAGCTGCTCGACCGCGCCCTTGGGGGCGGCGGACAGTCCGTCGCGCACCGGATAGCGGGTGGTGGCCGCAGTGGTGACGACGACGACGTTGCCCGCCACCGCACGCAGGTGCTCCAGCGCGGGGCGCACGATCGCGAAGAACCCGACCGCGTCGTCCTCGAGCTGTCGACGGAACTCGGACGGTGCGATCCGGGACAGGTGCACCATGGGCACGTGCGGACCGGCGCAGTGGGCCAGCACGCGGATTCCGCCGTGTCGGGAGGCGATCCCGTCGATCACCCCGGCCACCTCGTCGTCGTTCCCGTCGGCGCCGTCCCGCCCCGGGGTGAGGCGGACGCACTCGACGGTCCGGGATCCCTCCGCGGTCAGGTCGTGCGCGAGGTCGACGGGCTCGGTCGACCGGTACCCCAGCGCCACCGGCGCATCGGGGAACTCGGCGGACAGGCGGCGTGCGACCGCCGCCCCGATCCCGCCGGACGCGCCCGTGACCACCACTGCGCCCGCTCCGCCGGGTCCGCCCGGCGCGGTCATCGGAGCTCGGTCTTGAGGATCTTGCCTGAGGCGTTGCGGGGGAAGGCCTCGACGAACTCGACCGTCCGCGGCCGCTTGAAGTTGGCCAGGTGCTCGGCGGCGAAGTCCTTCACGTCCTGCTCGGTGAGCCCCGACCCCTCGCGCCGGACGATGAAGGCCTTGCCGACCTCGCCCATCCGCTCGTCGGGAACGCCGATCACCGCGGACTCGACGACGCCGTCGATGCGGGCGAGGGCCTGCTCGATCTCGGCCGGGTACACGTTGAACCCGCCGGTGATGTACATGTCCTTGAGCCGGTCGGTGATGCGGAGATTGCCGCGGGAGTCGATCTCCCCGACGTCTCCGGTGTGCAGCCAGCCGTCCGGGTCGATGGTCTCGGCGGTGTTCTCCGGGTCGTCGAGGTAGCCATGCATGACCATCTCGCCACGGGTGAGGATCTCGCCGGACCCGCCGATCCGGATCTCCATGCCGGGGTAGGCGCGGCCGCAGGTCGTGGCCACGGTGACGTCGTCGTCGTCCGCGGTGGTGGTGGTGATGAACCCCATCGTCTCGGTCTGCCCGTACGCGGTGAGCACCGTCTCCAGCCCCAGGTCGGACTGCATGCGCTCGACCAGCACAACGGGGACGACCGAGGCGCCGGTGACGGCCAGGCGCAGGGAGGACAGGTCGTACGCGCTGCGGGACGGGTCGTCGAGCAGCGTCTGGAAGATGGTCGGCGCCCCCGGCAGTACGGTGGCACGCTCGGTCTGGACCAGGCGCATCGTCTCGGCGGTCGAGTACACGGCCAACGGGATGATGGTCGCGCCGAACAGGGTGCACACGAGGAAGCCGGCCTTGTAGCCGAAGCTGTGGAAGAACGGGTTGACGATGAGGTAGCGGTCGTTCTCGGTGAGCCCGCCGTTGGAACCCCATGCGCGCGCGCCGGCGACGGTCTGGCGGTGCAGGGCCACGACGCCCTTGCTCTTGCCGGTGGTGCCGGAGGTGAACAGGATGTCGGCGACGTCGTCGCCGGTCACCGCGTCCGCGCGGCCGTCGGCCTCGGCGAGCAGGTCCTCGGTGGCCAGCGCCCGGAGGTCGGCGAAGTCGAGGAGGCGCACGTCCGCGGCGTGGATGCTGTCGGCGTGGATGCTGTCGGCGGGGGCACTGTCGAGGGGGATGCGGACGAGGGTCCGCAGCTCGGTGACCCCGGCCAGGGTGTCGCCCGCCGTCCCGCGCGCGGCCGCGGCGAGGTCCGCGATCCGATCGGACCCGAGGAACGGTCCCGCGACCACGGCCGCGACCGCGTGCGTGCGCTGGATGATCTCGAGCGTCTCGCTCCCGGTGTAGCGGGTGTTCGCCGGGACCACGGTGCCTCCGACGTACTGCACGCCCAGAGCCGCGACCACCCAATGGCGGGTGTTGGGCGCCCAGATCACCACGCGGTCGCCGGTGGCGACCCCGCGGGCGACGAGGCCTGCGGCGAACCGGCGGACCTCGTCGAGCAGCTGCGCCCACGTCCAGCGGGTGTCCTGTCCCGGTTGGACATCGGCGATCGCCTCGCGGTCCGGCCAGGTCAGCGCCGCGCGGCGAAGGGCGGCGGGGGTGGTCTCCACGGTGGTGCTCATGGCCTGCACCCTACCAAGCAAGTGCTTGGTCTGGCGGCGTCAGTACTTGAGCGCCCCCCGGTCGACGGTGAGCTGGACCCCGGAGATCGACCGCGACCCGTCCCCGGCGAGGTAGGAGACCACCTCGGAGACCTCCTCGGGCGGCATGAAGTCGGCGAGCGTGCTCGCGCCGTCCACGCGGGCGTTCTTCAGGGGCATCGGCGAGAAGCTGTGGAGGAACGACGGGAAGCGGCCGAAGAGCTCGGCCATGCCCTCGGGGTCGATCATCGGCGTGTCCACCGAGTAGGGGTGGATCGAGTTGACGCGGATGCCGAACTCGCCCACCTCGAGTGCGAGGGCGTTGGTCAACGCCACCAGGCCGGCCTTCGAGGCCGAGTAGTGCCCGTTCCCGGGCGTCGCCTTGAGGCCCGCGGACGAGCTCACGATGATGATCGACCCGCCGTTTCCCGCCTCGATCATCGCCGGCACCGCGGCACGGATCGTCCGCCACGTGCCGCTGAGGTTGACGCCGATGACCGTGTCCCAGTCGTCCTCCGGCATCTCCCACAGTCGCCCCCAGCTGAGCACGGCGGCGTTGGCGACCAGGATGTCCAACCGTCCGAAGGTGGAGATAGTGCGGGCGACGAGATCCTGCAGCGCGCCCAGGTCGCGGATGTCGAGGACCGCCGAGATCGCGCGCCGGCCGGTCTTTTCCACGAGGCGGACGGTCTCGGCCAGGTCGTCCGGCGTGGGTGCGGGATAGGTGGCGGACCCGGACACGGGCGCGCAGACGTCGACGACGACGAGGTCGGCGCCCTCCGAGGCGAGGCGGACCGCATGGGCCCGGCCCTGGGCGCGCGCGGCGCCGGTGATGAAGGCGACCTTGCCGGACAGGGGCTGAGAGGGGGAGTTCATGGGCGTCATCCAAACCGATCCCGGCGCGGGCGGAGGGCGGTTCCGGCAAACCAAGCAAGTGCTTGGTAGTGTGGGCGTATGACCGAGAGTTCGGCACCCGAGAAGTGCACGCCCGCGTCGGAGATGACCGACGACGAGTTCGCGGCGGAGTTCCGCACCTGGTTGGATGCCAACCTCGTCGGCGAGTTCGCCGAGATCAAGGGCGTCGGCGGCCCCGGTAGCGAACACGAGTTCTTCCCGCAACGCCTCGCCTGGGAGCGGCACATGGCGGCGGCGGGGTGGACCTGCGTCGGCTGGCCGGTCGAGCACGGCGGGCGCGGCGCGTCGTTGAGCCAGCAGGTGCGGTTCCACGAGGAGTACGCCAAGGCGGACGCCCCGGCGCGGGTGTCCCACCTCGGTGAGACGCTCCTCGGCCCGACCCTGATCGCCCACGGGACCCGGGAGCAGAAGGACCGCTTCCTGCCGCGGATCATCGACGTCACCGAACTGTGGGCTCAGGGGTACTCCGAGCCCGGCGCCGGGTCCGACCTGGCCAACGTCTCGACGACCGCCGAACTCGGGGATGACGGCAGGTGGCACCTCAACGGGCAGAAGGTGTGGACCTCGCTCGCGCACCTCAGTCAGTGGGTGTTCGTGGTGGCCCGCACGGAAGCGGGTACGAGTCGGCACAAGGGACTGAGCTTCCTCCTGGTCCCGCTCGACCAGCCGGGCGTGGAGATCCGCCCGATCCAGCAACTGACAGGGACCTCCGAGTTCAACGAGGTCTTCTTCGACGACGCCGTCACCGACGCCGGGATGATCGTGGGGGAGCGGGGCGACGGGTGGAAGGTGGCCATGACCCTGCTCGAGTTCGAGCGCGGGGTCTCCACGCTGGGGCAGCAGGTCGGTTTCGCCCGCGAACTCGACGAGATCGTCGCGATGGCCCGCGCGAACGGCAGCGCCGAGGTGCCCGCCGTGCGCGAGCGCATTACCCGCGCGTGGATCGGGCTCAAGGTGATCCGTGCCCACGCGCTGCGGACCCTCGCCGAGCGCGACTCCTCCGGTGGCAACGCCTCCGCCGCGAAGCTGCTGTGGGCCAACTGGCACCGCGACCTCGGCGAGCTCGCGATGGAGGTGCAGGGGGCACGGTCCCTCACCGGGCCCACCCACACCTCCGAGGGAGCGCCCAACGACCTCCGCGACCCCGAGAACCTCGAGCTCGCGCAGTGGCAGCGGCTCTTCCTGTTCACCCGCTCCGACACCATCTACGGCGGATCGAACGAGATCCAGCGCAACATCATCTCCGAGCGCGTGCTCGGACTACCCCGAGAGGCAAGGCCGTCATGACCGAGCAGAAATCCCCCCTCGCCGTCGTCCCCGAGGAGACCCCCGGACACGGACTGCTCAAGGGCAAGAAGGTCGTGGTGACCGCGGCGGCCGGGACCGGGATCGGCTTCTCGGCGGCCCGACGCGCGGCGCTCGAGGGCGCCGACGTCCTGGTCTCCGACTTCCACGAACGCCGCATGAACGAGGCCCGCGACGCGCTCGCCGCCGAGTTCCCCGACCAGCAGTTCGAGGCGCTGGCCTGCAACGTGCAGTCGACCTCGGACGTCGACGCACTGATCGCGGGGGCCGCGGAGAAGCTGGGCCGGATCGACGTGCTCGTCAACAATGCCGGACTCGGCGGCGAGACCGAACTCGTCGACATGACCGACGAGGACTGGGACCGCGTCCTGGACATCACCCTGAACGGCACCTTCCGCGCGACGCGGGCGGCGTTGCGCTACTTCCGCGACGCGGAGCACGGCGGCGTGATCGTCAACAACGCCTCCGTGTTGGGCTGGCGGGCGCAGCGGGCGCAGGCCCACTACGCCGCGGCCAAGGCCGGCGTCATGGCGCTGACCCGCTGCTCCGCCATCGAGGGCGCCGACTACGGGGTGCGGATCAACGCCATCGCCCCGTCCATCGCGCGCCACAAGTTCCTCGAGAAGTCGGCCTCCACGGAGCTGCTCGACGAGCTCGCGGCCAAGGAGGCCTTCGGCCGCGCCGCCGACGTGTGGGAGGTCGCCGCGACCATCGCCATGCTCGCCAGCGACTACACGACCTACCTGACCGGCGAGGTCGTCTCCATCTCCTCGCAGCGGGCCTGACGGACGCCGCGGGTCAGGCGTTCCGGACCTTCTCGGCCTGCGCGGCGAAGAGTCCGAGGGCGGTGTCCCGGGCCTCGTCGGAGATCGGCCCGTCGGTGCCGGACGCGGTGACGGAGATGCCGAGCCCTCGGACGACTCCCGTGATCATCACGTTCGAGGTCCGGATCGTCTGCCCCATCATGTCCATCGAGTTGTCCTGGACCACGGCCGCGAAGTCCTCGACCCCCTCCGGCGCATCGACGTCGAGCAGCGAGTTCGTCGCCTCGGTGACCATCTCCTCGCCCTGCAACGGGAACGTCACCGTCATGACCGGGCAGTCAATGATCTGCTGGGCCCGCGCGGGCAGCCCCTCGGTCACCCGGGTCACGGCCACGGCGATCGAGGTGTCGCGGAGCTGGCCGGCCTGGATCGCCATCGCGCCCGGCTCCGACTGCGCGCCCAACCCGTCCTGGCTGAGGTCGGCGCACTGTTCCGGCTCGACCCGGACGTCGGAGGTGAACGCCCCGAGGGCATCCATCCCTCCGGCGATCTCATCGGCGGGGACGGGCTGCAGACCCACCTCCGGGGCGTCCTCCGCGGTGAGGACGAGCTGCTCGACCTCTGCCGCCGGCGGGGGCGATCCCGCGTCGCCGGGCTCCTCCGGTTCGGCGGACCCGGCCGCCGCGGTGGTGGGGGAGGCGCCGCCCTCGCCGTCGTCGCCCCCACCGATCGTGCAGGCGGAGAGGGCGAGGGCGAGGCCGAGTGACGCCGACGCCGCGAGGACCCTACGGCCGTGACGGCGGGACGGGGAGGTGATGGTGGAGCGCATGCCGGGCAGTCTAGGCGCGCCCATCCACGTCCCGGCAGATCATCATTCGAACACGGTCTCGGTACCTAGCAAGTGCTTGGTTGGTAGGGTGGGTGCATGACGAGTACGACCAGACGTGAGGAGCTCCTGTCGATCGCGGCAGCGCTCTTCGCCGAACGCGGCCTGCGTGCGACCACCGTCCGCGACATCGCGGACGCCGCGGGCATCCTCTCGGGGAGCCTCTACCACCACTTCTCGTCCAAAGAGGCGATCGTCGACGAGATCCTCCGCGGGTTCCTCGACGCACTCTTCGGCGAATACCGTCGGATCGTGGAGGCCGGCCTCGGCCCGCGGGAGACCCTGGAACAGCTGGTCCGCGCCTCGTTCGAGGCCATCCACCGCGACCGCGACGAGGTCGCCATCTACCAGGACGAGCTCAAGCACCTGCGCGGCAACCCGCGATTCGACTACCTCCGTGAGCGCAACACCGAGTTCCGCGAGATGTGGACCGACGTGCTCACCCGGGGGATGGAGTCCGGCGACTTCCGCGGTGACCTCGACGTGCGGCTCACCTACCGCTTCCTGCGCGACACGGTGTGGGTCGCCGTGCGGTGGTACCGGCCCGACGACGAGAACGATCACGCGGCCATCGCGGACCAATACCTCAACATCGTGCTCGACGGCCTGGCCGTCGGCTGACCTTCCCACCCCTTCCCGAGGAGACACATGACCAGCGTGACCGGCCGCGAGGCCTACGTTATCGACGCCGTCCGCACGCCCGTCGGCAAGCGCGGCGGCAGCCTGTCCGGACAGCATCCGGCCGACCTGGGCGCGCACGTCATCAAGGCGGTCGTCGAACGCACCGGTATCGACCCGGAGGTCGTCGACGACGTCATCTTCGGCTGCGTCGACACCATCGGCCCCCAGGCCGGAAACATCGCCCGTTCCGCCTGGCTCGCCGCCGGGATGCCCTTGGGTGTCCCGGGCACGACCGTCGACCGCCAGTGCGGCTCCAGCCAGCAGGCCATCCACTTCGGCGCACAGGCCATCTGGTCCGGCACCCAGGACGTGATCCTGTTCGGCGGGGTGCAGAACATGAGCGCACTGCCCATCTCGTCGGCCATGCTCGCCGGGCGCGAGTACGGATTCGATGACCCGTTCACCGGTTCCACCGGCTGGGTCGAGCGCTTCGGCTCCCAGGAGATCTCCCAGTTCAACGGCGCCCAGATGATGGCCGACAAGTGGGACATCTCCCGCCGGGAGATGGAGGAGTGGGCACTGCAGTCCCACGCCCGCGCCCGCGCCGCGATCGCCGAGGGGCGGTTCGCCAGCGAGTACGTCCCGATGGCCGGCCTCGAGGCCGATGAGACCACGCGCGAGACCACCCTCGAGAAGATGGCTTCGCTGCCCGTGCTGGCCGAGGGCGGCTCACTCACCGCCGCCGTCGCCTCGCAGATCTGTGACGGCGCCTCCGCCGGGCTGCTCGCCTCCGCCGAGGCGGTCGAGAAGTACGGACTGACGCCGCGCGCCCGCATCCACCACCTCACCGTCCGCGGTGACGACCCGGTGATGATGCTCTCCGCGCCCATCCCGGCGACCAAGCACGCGCTGGCCAAGACCGGCCTGACGATCAACGACATCGACGTGGTGGAGATCAACGAGGCCTTCGCCCCCGTCGTCCTGGCGTGGATCAAGGAGACCGGCGCGGACCCGGCGCGCGTCAACCCCAACGGCGGCGGCATCGCGCTGGGCCACCCGCTCGGCGCCACCGGCGCCAAGCTGTTCGCGACCCTGCTGAACGAGCTCGAGCGCACCGGTGGTCGCTACGGCCTGCAGACCATGTGTGAGGGCGGCGGCACCGCCAACGTGACGATCATCGAGCGTCTGGACGCCTGACGGCGACGACCCCCGATGACGAGACGGGCCCCGCACCAGCCGGTGCGGGGCCCGTCTCGTGGCGCCGGTAGGCCCGGGCGCGGTGAGGGGTCAGTTCTCGGTATTGGTCTCGCCGAGCGCGGAGGACAGGACGGCCAGGTCGAGCTCGCCCTCGGCCTCGCCGCCGAGCGCGGACGAGAGGGTGTCGAGGCCGAGGCCGCCGCCGGCCTCGCCGCCCTGGAGCATGGCGGAACCGGTCTCGAGGAGGCCGCCCTCGCTGCCGGAGGCAATGCTGCCCATCACTGCCTCGAGCGGGTCGCCGACGATGAGGAACGGGTTGATCCCCGGCGCGTCGTCGGAGGCGCAGTAGGTGACCAGCGCGTAGACGTTGGAGTCGACGGTGGCGGAGGCGGTGGCCGAGTCCACGCCGACGCCGCCGGCGGCTACCAGCGCGACGACCGGGGAGCCGTTGGTCTTGAGAAGTTCAACCCCGGGGGCCTCGCTGATGGCCTGCAGGGTGGCCAGGAGGTTCGTGTCGGTGGCGGTCGCGAGCTGACCCGCGAGGGTGGCGGCCGTCGAGGTCGGCGCGAGAAGCGCACCGCAGGCGTCTCCGTCGATGAAGCCCCCGTCCAGCGTAAAGGTCACCGAGACCGTGTTGCCGTCGACAGACGAGTCGGCGGTGGTCGCGGCCGCGACGCCTGCGCCGGCGATGGTCAGTGCGGTGGCTGCGCCGAGGGCGGCGGCGGTACGGAGAGCAGTACGGGACATGAGGGGTTCCTCCGGAGGGGATGGGACGGGCCGAGCCCGCCTGATATGTGAACTGTCTAAGGATAAGTCAAGAGTTCACCACACGTGGGGATTATCGAAGACGAACGCCCCCACCTGTTGTGAACACAGGTGGGGGCGTCCGTCCGGTGGTGTCTCAGCCGAGTTCGCGGAGCGCGTCCAGGCGTTCGTGAGCCTGGGTCATGATCCGTTGGATCAGTTCGTCACAGCTCGGCAGGTCGTCGATCATGCCCACGACCTGTCCGGAGGCCAGGACTCCGGCCTCGGTGTTGCCCTCGACCAGCCCGGCCTTGAGCAGCATCGGGGTGTTGGCGGCCATGACGATCTGCTGCCACGTCCGGTCGGACGCCTTCCTCATGTTGAGGCCGTCCTTGGCGAGCTGCTGCCACTTCATCCCGGTCATGGACTTGAACTTATTGGCGTTCTGGACGGCGGCGGCAATGCCCTTGAGGGGGCTGCCCGACTCGAGGGCGTTGACCAGGCCGGTGCGCAGGACGCGGTGCGGCATGCCGTCGACACGGGTGGAGACGACGGTGTCCTGCAGCCCGCGCTCGAGGTACTGCCTCTTCACCGCGTCGGGCACCTGCGAATCGCTGGTGAGCAGGAAGCGGGTGCCCATGGCGACGCCCGCGGCGCCGTAGGACAGTGCCGCGACCAGTCCGCGGCCGTCGAAGAAACCGCCGCCGGCGACCACGGGGATCGAGGTGTTGCCCGCGCCGCCGAGGGCGTCGATGACGCTGGGAAGGAGCAGGGTGGTGGCGACCTGGCCGGTATGTCCACCGCCCTCACCGCCCTGGACGATCACCGCGTCGGCACCCCAGGAGGCGACCTTGACGGCGTGCTTGGCCGCGCCGATGGAGGGGACGACGATGAGGCCGTTCTCCTTCAGCCGGGCGATCAACTCCGGCTTGGGCGCGAGGGCGAACGACGCGACCTTCACCCCGTGGCGGATCATCAGCTCGCACCGCTCGGCGGCGTCCTCGGCATCAGCCCGGAGGTTGACGCCGAAGGGCTTGGAAGTGAGCTTCTTGGTCCGCACGATGGCGTCCTCGAGCTCGGCGTAGGTCATGGTGGCCGAGGCGATGATCCCCAGTCCGCCGGCGTTGGCCGTGGCCGCGGTCAGCTCGGGTCCGGAGACCCAGCCCATGCCCGTCTGGACGATCGGGTACTCGACACCGACGAGCTCGGTGAAGGCCGTGGACAGTGTCGGCGCGTTCATGCGGCCGGCACCTCGCGGTCGCGGAACCCGCGCGGGTCCAGCACCTCGCGGATGATGCGCAGCTCCTCGTCCGAGGGGGCGCGGGTGACCGCGGCGTCGGCCAGGCCCTCGATCTCGAAGCCCGTGTTCTCGGCGACCTCGTCGGCCGTGACGCCGGGGTGCAGGCTGACCGCACGCATGCTGCGGTCGGCGCCGCCGAAGTCGAACACGCCCAGGTTGGAGACCACCCGGTGGATGTGGTGGTAACGGAAGGCGGGGTCACCCTCGGTGTAGCGGTCGTAACCGACGCCGCAGACGACGTCGACCTTCGCCGCGAAGACCCGGGAGGAGTGCTTGCCCACCCAGTAGCTGGTGGCGTGGTTGATCGAGTTGCCGGGCGCCCCGCGCAGGCCGAACATCTGGCGGGTGGGCTTCTGCACGTCGTCACCGAACGCGGAGAGGTTCTGGTTGCCGAAGCGGTCGATCTGGTTGGCGCCCATCACCACGTGGCGGGTGCCGGCCTGCAGGACGTCGAACACGCGGGGGAACGGGATGTACCCCTCGAAGTCGATGGTCTTGCCCAGCGGCGGGGTCTGGCCGAGGAATCGGTACTCGCCGTCGGTGATGAGCAGGTCCGGCTCGGTCGTGAGCCGGGCCAGACGCGCGCCGATGGTGGCCATCGGGGTCATGGGGGAGGCGAAGATCTCACCGGCGCCGGCGAAGATCTCCGCGCAGGCGACAGCGCAGTATTCGGCCCTGCTGATGGACTGAGTTGTGGCGGACTCGGTGGTGACGTCGGACATCACTTGGCTCCCTTCTGGGCGGCCTTCTCGGCAGCGACCTTCTCCGCGAACGCGGTGACGGCCTTCTGGTAGTCCTCCTCGGACCCGGACAGGAACTCGTCGACGAACGCCTTCCACGACGTCTCATCCTTCGCGGACGTGGCGTAGTGCTTCTGGAACGCCTCGTCGCGGCCGTAGCCACCCGCGAACGTGAAGTGGGCGCCGTTCGGGGCCTCGGAGACGGTGTCGACGAACATGCGGCTGAGCAGCATGCGCTGCGGGCCGACCTCGTTCATCAGAGCGTCCGCGGAATCGACGATCTCGTCGGTCTCGAGCAGGACGGTGTCCGCGGCCATGGCGTAGAGATCGTCGAAGTACCCGTCGGCGCCGGTGAAGGCGGCGTTGCCGTGCTTGTCCGCCTTGTCCAGGTGGATCAGCGCGGCATCCATGCGCAGGGCGGGCATCGCGACCAGGGTCTCGGTCTTGCCGTCGACCTGGTACGGCGAGTCGACGGTCTTGAGCTCGTCGCCCCAGAACCGGAAAACGTCCGAGCCGAGGCCGGCGCGGGTCGGCAGGAACGGCAGGCGCTGCGCGGCGGCGGTGAGGCCCGCGCGAACCATGCCCTCGTCCATCTCGCGGGAGATGATCGAACCCTCGGTGCGGCGCGCTGCGAACCAGGGGTCGTAGAACGGGGCCGAGTCCAGGGTGACGAAGCCGTAGTAGGCCTTGGAGACCTTGCCGGCCGAGCACAGCAGGCCGAGGTCCGGGCCGCCGTAGGTGATGACGGTGAGGTCGGTGAGGTCCTCGCGGCGCAGGATCGCGCGTACCAGCGCCATCGGCTTGCGTCGGGAACCCCAGCCGCCGATGCCGATCGTCATGCCGCTGGAGAGGCGCGAGACGGCCTCGTCCAGGCTCGTGCGCTTGTCGCGCGGGGTGGGGGTGCTGCTCACTTGTTCTCGCCCGTCCTCTCGGATCGCTTGTCTCGTTTGTCTCGTTTGTCCAAGTTCTGGCCCGTCTTGACGAACTCGTCGCGGTGCTCGTCGGCCACGCCGGCGAGGTTGAGTTCGAACGTGAAACCCTGCTCCATGCGATACGAGGACTTCACGTCGACCGGGTCGATGTGGTTGATGGCTTCCTTGGCCGCCCGGATGACCCGCGTGTCCTTGGCCGCGATGGTCTCAGCGAGGTCGCGTGCCGCGGCGTCCAGCTGGTCGCGGGGGACCACGTTGTAGACGGTGCCCCACGAGTGGAGCTGCTGCGCCGTGACGTTGCGCGACGTGAAATACAGTGTGCGCATCATGTGCGGGGGGACCATCCGGGCCAGGTGCGTGGCGGCGCCGAGCGCCCCCCTGTCCACCTCGGGCAGGCCGAACACCGCATCGTCGGAGGCGACGATGCAGTCGGCGTTGCCCACCAGGCCGATCCCGCCGCCCACGCAGAACCCGTTCACCGCGGCGATCACGGGGACCGCGCACTCGTAGACGGCGTTGAACGCGACGTAGCAACCGCGGTTGGCGGCCAGCAGGTGGTCGAACCCCTCGAAGTCCTGCATCTCCTTGATGTCGACGCCCGCGTTGAATCCCCGGCCCTCGGCCCGGAGGATCACGACGTGTACGTCGGGGTCGCGGCCCGCGGCGAGGATCTGCTCGCCGAGTTCGAACCATCCCGCGGACGGGATGGCGTTGACAGGTGGGTAGTCGACCGTGACGGTGGCGATCCCGTCTGCGCCCTTGTCGACGTTGATGCCCATGGAGCTCCTTCCCACGCCACCGCCGTCCGGGACGGCACAGTGACTAACCAAACGCTTGCTTGGTAGGCTAGCACGCATGACGAACATCGATCTGGGTCTGGCGGGGAAGGTCGTCCTCGTCACGGGGGGCGTACGCGGCGTGGGCGCCGGCATCAGCACGGTCTTCCGGGAGGCCGGTGCGGTCGTCGTCACCTGCGCGCGCCGGCCCGCCGATGAGGGCTCCGACGTGGCCGATCTGGAGTTTCACTCGGTCGATCTCCGCGACGCCGAGGCGGTGCGCGCGATGGTCGACGACATCGTCGCCAGGCACGGACGTCTCGACGTGGTGGTGAACAACGCCGGGGGCGCACCGTTCGCCCTGGCCGCAGAGGCCAGTGCCAACTTCCACGCCAAGATCGTCGCCCTCAACCTGCTGTCGGCGTTGACCGTGTCGCAGGAGGCCAACCGGGTCATGCAGCCGACCGGCGGGGCGATCATCAACATCTCGTCCGTCTCCGGTCACCGGCCCTCACCCGGCACCGCGTCGTACGGCGCCGCCAAGGCGGGCGTCGACTCGCTCACGCAGTCGCTCGCGGTGGAGTGGGCGCCCGCGGTCCGGATCAACTCCGTGGTGGTGGGCCCGGTCAAAACCGAGCTGGCCGAGATGCACTACGGGGACTCCGACGGCGTGGCGGCCGTCGACGCGACGATCCCGATGGGCCGGATGGCGGACCCGCGGGACGTCGGCCAGGCCGCGGCATTCCTGGCCTCGCCCCTGGCCGCGTACATCACCGGGGCCGAGCTGCTGGTCCACGGCGGCGGCGAGAAGCCCGCGTTCCTCGCGGCGTCCACCGCCGACAACAAGCACTGACCACCCACGAACAAGGAGAACAACCATGGGAATCTGCGACGGACGCATCGTCATCGTCACCGGCGCCGGCCGCGGGATCGGCCGCGAACACGCGCTGGCCTTCGCCGCCGAGGGTGCCAAGGTCGTGGTCAACGACCTCGGGGCGGGCCTCGACGGATCCAACGTCGGGGAGTCCCCGGCCGAGCAGGTCGTCGCGGAGATCAAGGCCGCCGGCGGCGACGCGGTGGTCAACGGGAACGACATCTCCTCGTGGGAGGGGGCCCGCGAGCTCGTCCAGCAGGCCATCGACACCTTCGGCGGGCTCGACGTCCTGGTGAACAATGCCGGCTTCCTGCGCGACAAGATGCTCGTCGGCATGGGGGAGCAGGACTGGGACAACGTGATCAACGTCCACCTCAAGGGCCACTTCGCCCCGCTGCGGCACGCCGCCGAGTACTGGCGCGCCGAGTCCAAGGCCGGGCGCCCGCGCCAGGCCCGGGTCATCAACACCTCGTCCGGCGCCGGACTGTTCGGATCGGTAGGACAGGGCAACTACGCCACGGCCAAGGCCGGCATCGCGCTGCTGACCATCCAGACCGCCGCCGAGATGAAGGGCTACGGGGTCACCGCCAACGCAATCGCTCCGGCCGCGCGGACCCGCATGACCACCTCCGCGGGGGAGGGAATGGCCTCGCAGATGGCCGCGCCCGAGGACGGGTCCTTCGATGCCATGGACCCGGCCAACATCTCGCCGCTGGTCGTGTGGCTGGGCTCCGAGGAGTCGGCGCAGGTGACCGGCCGCGTGTTCGAGGTCGAGGGCGGCAAGGTCACCGTCTGCGACGGGTGGCAGCGTGCCGCGTCCGAGGACAAGGGTGCCAAGTGGGATCCCGCCGAGCTGGGGTCGGTCGTGCCCCGTCTGCTCGACGAGTCGCCCACCCCGGTGCCGGTCTACGGCGCTCGCTGACTCCGCCACGACAACGAGGAACCCCGCACCGTGATGGTGCGGGGTTCCTCGTTTCGCGAGCCGGTTGGGGCAGGCGAGGTCAGGCGCCGGGCTCCGGGCACTGCTGCGCGTCGACGGAACCGAGGCCGGCCAACTGGTCGACCTGGGCCTGCGGGAGGTCGCAGACGGTCGGCAGCGGCGGTAGGCCGGGCAGCGGCGGGAGAGCGAGAGTCCCGTTCGCGGCGGCCGTCGCGACCATGGCGCCACCTCCGGCGGACGCGCCCAGGGCGAGGACCGGGAGCAGGCTCCCCGTGCCGCTCTCGCCGAGGCTGGCGAAGCTCTCGAGGGAGGCGAGTGCGCCCATCTCCGAACCCAGGTTGGTCGAGAAGGTGCCCTGCATGGAGCCGTTCTCGAGCGACCCGGTGAGCGCGGTGAGCGAGCCGTTGACCTCGGTGAGTTCACCGAACGAACCGGTGATGACCTCGGCGCTGCCACCGGTCGATCCCGTGATCAGATCGGAGCTCTGACCCGTCGATCCGCCGTTGCCCGAGAGGGATCCGGAGGTCTCCGAGATGGAACCGGACAGCGCCGGGAGGATGCCGCCCTCGGCGATCGAGCCGATGATCGGGTCGGCGGAGTTGCTCTCCACCGACCCGGCGAGCTGGTTGGCGGACCCGTTGGTCAGCGAGCCGGCGATGCCCTCACCGACGAGCTCCGCAGAGCCGCCGATGCCCTCGGTCGAACCGTCCGGGAAGTTGGCGGACAGCGGGGGCAGTTCCGCGGAGCCTCCGAGGAGGTTGAGTTCGGTGGACAGCGGCGACATGCCGGTGGAACCCATGCCGTCGGAACCGGTCAGAGGCTCGAGGTCGGACGAACCGAACTCTGCGGAGCCGCCGAGCAGGTTGGTGGACAGCGGGGCCATATCGTCGGAACCCACGTCGCCGGAGCCCGCGAGCAGCTCGGTGGACAGCGGCATCATCCCGAGCGAGCCCATGCCCGTGGACCCCGTGAGAGGGGCCAGGTCGGACGAGCCGCCGAGGAGGTCGCTGCTGCCGAGGCCGGTGAGGTCGGACGAGCCGGCGAGGGGCTCGGAGCTCAGATCGGACGAGCCACCGAGAAGGTTGCTGCTGCCGAGGCCGGAGAGGTCGGAGGACCCGCCGAGGAGGTCGCTGCTGCCCAGGCCGGTCAGTTCAGACGAGCCTTCGAGGAGAGACGTGCTGCCGAGGCCCGCAAGGTCGGAAGACCCCTCCAGGGGGCTGAGGCCGGCGGAGCCTCCGGCAAGGTCACCGGCGGAACCCGTGAAGGGGTCGAGGATGGCCCCGATCGGGTCCAGTAGGTCCCCGATGCTGCCGAAGTCCTGGGCGCTGGCCGTACCGGTCGCCCCCGACACCGCGAGGGTCGCGGCGGCTGCGATCGCGGCAGCCCGTGTTGACCTGTTCATTAAATCCCCTTTTCCTGAGAGCAATCCCCCCGGGATCGCTGTTCATCCGCATACGTACTGCTTGAGTCGTCGGCTACAGGTGAGAATCCCCTAAGGAAAGGGTGGTGTCAATGGATTGATAAGGATTTGGTGCGGAAGTGTCACCTGGGGTCAATGGTGCCGAAAACGGCCGAGGCCGGGACTCCCGGTCGGGAGCCCCGGCCTCGGCCGGTCGCGGTGGTCAGTCCCGCGGTTCGCAGATGATGACCGGGATGACCCGGCTGGTGTTGGCCTGGTAGTCGGCGAAGTCCGCGTAGCGCTCGACGAGCCTGGGCCACAACTCGGCGCGCTCGGACGGGGTCGCCTCCCTCGCCGTCATCGCGCGACGACGGCGACCCACCTGGACGGTGACGTTCGGGTCGGCCAGCACGTTGTAGTACCACTGGGGATGCTTGGGGAGGCCGCCCTGTGAAGCGACGAGCAGGACCCGGTCCCCGTCTGGGAGGTGGAGCAGCGGCACCGTCCGCGGCTCGCCGGACTTGCGGCCGGTCGTCGTCACGAGGCACACGGGCACCGGGGCCCGCAGTGCGGAACCCACTCGCCAGGAGCCGCCGATCCGCCCGCCGGACACCCGGTACGCCCACGTGTTGACCCGCGACATCACCTTGATGACGCCCACGACCCACGGCGCGCCGCGCCTCGGGTCGTCGACGCCGGTCTCGGGGGTGGGACCGGCTCCGCTCACCGGTTACCGGCCATCGGTGCGCGGACGATCAGGTGCTTGCCGGGGAAGAACGCGGCGAGTTCGCGGCGGCTCTCCTTGAGTGCCCGGAGCCCGAAGCCCTTCTTGCGCTCCTCGGGGCGGATCCAGATGGCCACATCGACGTCACCGTTGTCGATCTGCTCACCGAAGACGAGCCCGATGGGCGCGTCACGGTCGGTGTCGACCGCCACGAACCACATCGCCGACTCGGCCTCGATACGGTCCAGACCGTTCCGCAACTCCTGCTCGGTCTTCTCCCGGTCCCAGGTCCCGCCGGTCGCGGACGTCTCATCGGACGAGCGTGCGTGATAGAGGGACGTGTGCTCCTCGGACTCCGTGAAGGGACGGAGGGTGAAGCCCTGTCCGGCCCCGCCGGCCGGCCCTCCGGAGGGGGAGCCGGCGAACGCCTCGAGTGGGGCCCGCAGGACCTCGCCCGCCTCGTCGGGGGACACCGATAGCAGGCTCGCGATGGCGCGGACCGCGTCCTCGGGGCCGTCGGCCGACGACACGGCGGCGAAGACCTCCCGCCGGCGGTTCGCGGCCGTCTCGATGGCGTTGCTCATGTCAGATCCTCTCGATGATGCTCGCCGAGGCCTGGGCGCCTCCCGCGCACATCGTGATGAGGGCGCGTTCGCCGTCCGTGCGCTCGAGCTCGTGCAGGGCGGTGGTGATGAGCCGCGACCCGGTGCTGCCGACGGGGTGGCCGATCGCGATGGCCCCTCCGTTGACGTTGACCTTGTCCATGTCGGGCCCGTGCACCTGCGCCCAGCTTAGGAGCACGGAGGCGAACGCCTCGTTGCATTCGAAGAGATCGAAGTCCGAGATCGACATGCCGGAGCGGTCGAGTACCCGCTGGGTGGCCTGGACCGGGCCGTCGAGGTGGTACTCGGGCTCGCCGCCCACGAGTGCCTGGTGGAGGATCCGTGCCCGCGGCTTCAGTCCGTGCGCCCTGGCAGCGTCCTCGTCCATGAGCAGGACGGCGGCCGAACCGTCGGACATCTGACTGGAGGTGCCGGCGGTGTGCAGTCCGCCCTCCATGACGGGCTTGAGGGACGCCAGCGCCTCGGCGGTGGTGTCGCGCAGCCCCTGGTCGCGGGTGACCGTCACCGTCTCGCCGGTGTAGGTGCCGTCCTTGAGGCGCTCGGGGGCGTCGACGGCGAAGGTCTCGCGATCGAAGCGGCCCTCCTCCCACGCGCGCTTCGCGTTGGCCTGGGACCGGACACCCAGTTCCTCGAGGTCGGCGCGGCTCAACCCGCGGCGCTTCGCGATCCGGTCGGCCGCGGTGAACTGGTCGGGCAGGTCGACGTCCCAGTCGTCCGGGCGCGGCATCCCGTTGGAGCCGTCGCCGACGGCGGCGCGCAGCGCGATCCAGCTCATCGACTCGACGCCGCACGCGATCCCGACGTCCATCGCCCCCGCGTGGATGAGGTTGGCGATGAAGTGATTGGCCTGCTGCGCGGACGAGCACTGGCAGTCGATGGTCGTGCACGCCGTCTGCCACGGCAGTCCCGACGCGAGCCAGGCGCCGCGGGTGACGTTGTTCCCCTGGGCGCCGGCCTGGGTGACGCACCCTCCGACGACCTGCTCGACGAGCGCGGCGTCGATCCCGGCGCGCCGGATGACCTCCTTCTGCGAGGCCCCCAGCAGGTGCGCGGGGTGCAGGCCCGACAGTGCGCCGCGAGCCTTTCCGATCGGGGTCCGGACGGCCTCGACGATGACGGGATTTCCCATGGATGCGCTCCTTTGGAAGCAAGGTTAGAACGAGTTCTAGTTTACGTCACCCGGCGGGGGATTCCGAGTTCGCGGTGCGGGGGGCGACCGGGCGCTCCGGGCGATCAGGAACGACGACCCAGAAGTGAACGTGTTCCAGTATGGTGCCTATAACGTGTTCTAGATTACATTGCGGGGTGAGGGCAGAGATGTCCCGGCGCCGTTCGAACACGAGACGCAATCAGACGTGGTCAAGGAGTGCCAGTGCAGCCAGTCACCATTCCCGAGGGGTTCGATTTCACGGATCCGGAGCTCTACGAGAAGCGCCTACCGCATCCCGAGTGGGCCCACCTCCGCCGGACCGAGCCGATCTGGTGGTGCGCCAAGGACCCCGGGGTCGACGGTTTCGACGACGACGGCTACTGGGTCGTCACCAAGCACGAGGACGTCAAGGAGATCTCGCGCCGGACCAACGAGGTCTTCTCCACCTTCGAGAACACCGCCATCCCGCGCTTCGCCCCCGGCACCGAGAGGGAGATCGTCGAGCTCACCCGCCTGCTGTTCATCAACCAGGACGGCGAGGAGCACAAGAAGTACCGGCGGATCATCTCGAAGGGGTTCACCCCGCGCAACATCGAGAAGATGCGCGAGCACCTCGCCGAGAAGGCCAAGAACATCGTCGAGACCGCGGCGGCGAAGGGCAGCGGCGACTTCATCGTCGACGTCGCCTCCGAGCTCCCGCTCCAGGCGATCGCCGAGCTCATCGGCATCCCGCTGGAGGACCGTCACCAGATCTTCGAGTGGTCCAACCAGATGACCAGCTACGACGTCCCCGGCAAGGTCGAGGAGTCGCAGATGGCCAACGCCATGGTGCTCTCCTACGCCCAGGAGCTGGCCACCAAGCGCGAGACCGACCCCCGTGACGACCTGGTCACCAAGCTCATCCAGGCCGATGTCGACGGCGAGAAGCTCACCTCCGACGAGTTCGGCTGGTTCGTGGTCCTGCTCGCGGTGGCGGGCAACGAGACCACCCGCAACGCCACGACCCACGGGATGATCGCGTTCCTCGAGAACCCCGACCAGTGGGAGCTGTTCAAGCGCGAGCGCCCGGCGACCGCCTACGACGAGATCCTGCGGTGGGCCTCCCCGATCACCTCGTTCCAGCGCACCGCCACCGAGGATGTGGAGATCGGCGGGGTGACCATGAAGAAGGGTGACCGTGCCGCGATCATGTACGGCTCGGCGAACTTCGACGAGGACGTCTTCTCCGATCCGTTCACGTTCGACATCACCCGCGACCCGAACCCGCACCTGACGTTCGGCGGTAACGGCCCGCACTACTGCATCGGCGCCAACCTGGCCAAGCTGCAGATCGAGCTGATCTTCAACGCGATCGCCGATCACATGCCGGACATCACCTCGCTGGGGGACTCGACGCGTCTGCGTTCGGGCTGGCTCAACGCCATCCAGGACTGGAAGGTCGACTTCAAATGCCCGGTCATGCACTGACCTGACACAGCGAGTCTGATACCGCGAGCAGCCAGACCCGGCCCCCGGCCGGTCAGCCCCGGTCCCGCCTGTTCCGCAGGCCGGGCCGGGGCTCTCGTCTCGGGGGAGGGGTGACCTTGTCGTCGTCGGCGTCGTCGTCCGACCTCGCACACACCCCGAACCAATCCCGTCAGCCCCATCGAACAGGCAAGGTGATCACCATGATCGACCACCGCACCGTCGACCGTGACGGCGTCCGACTGCACTACGTGGTCGCCGACCCCGACCCCCGGTCCGCCACGGCGCCGACCGGCGACGGCCCCGGGACCGTGGTCCTCGTGCACGGTTTCCCGCACTTCTGGTTCACGTGGCACCGCCTGATCCCCGACCTGACCGCGGCCGGATGGCGGGTCATCGCCCCCGACCTGCGCGGGATGGGCGGGTCGGACGCGCCCACGGACGTCGCGGCGTACGCCCCGCGTGAGGTCGTCGACGACGTGGTGGCCGTCTGCGATGCCGAGGACGCGGGCCGGGTGGTACTGATGGGCTTCGACTTCGGCGCCGGCGTCGCCTACGACACGTGCCACCTCGAACCCGGGCGGGTCCGCGCGGTGATCGGGATGGAGAACCCGTTCATGAGCACCGCCGGGTCGGTCCCGCCCCTGGAGGCGTCCGCGATGATGGCGCAGAAGCACTTCCTCCACCTGCACTACTTCGCGCAGCCCGGTGTGGCCGAGGCCGACCTCGCGGGGCGCGAGCGTGAATTCCTCACCCGCGTCTTCTGGGCATTGTCGGCGGATTATCACTACCTCGACGTGTGGCAACATCCGCCCGGCTCCACCTATCTCGACGCGCTGCCCGAGGCGCCACCGCTGCCGTGGCCGTGGCTGTCGGTCGAGGAGATGGACACCTACGAGGAGGAGTACGCGCGCACCGGGTTCGCGGGGCCACTGCAGTGGTACCGGGCGATGGACGTCAGCTGGAACGCGCGACAGGAGTTCGAGCGGCAGACCAATCCCGTGCCCTTCTACTTCCTCTATTCCGAGCACGACCCGGACCTCGAGGGCTTCCACGGCCGCGACCCGTTGACCAAGCTCGGCCGCTACCACGACGACGTGCGGATGGTCCGCGCGATCACGGCGCCGGCGGGACACCTCATGCACCTCGAGGCCACGCAGGACACGCACCGGGAGATCCTCGCCTGCCTGGACGACGTCGCTGCGCACCTGCCCGCCTGAGGGGCATCACGCGCCGAAGCGCCCCGTGCAACTAGCCGGTGAGGCCGTACTTCTCGCCGAAGCGGGCGATCGACTCGATCTTCTGCTCGGCCGTGCAGTCGTACCCGTGGCCCTCGATCAGCCACGGCATGACGATGATGTCGGTGACGCCGGCCTCCGCCAGCTCGGCGAAGCCCTTCGAGCCGTAGCGGTCCAGGCACACCACCTGGATGGCGAATCGCTTGCCGTCGCCGCGATCGGCCAGCGAGCGCCCCTGCTCCTCGAGCAGCTCGCCCAGGCGGGTCACGGTGGCGCCGATGTCGTCGAACCCCATCATCGCGCTGGTCCAGCCCTGGCCGACGCGGGCGGCGCGCTTGAGCGCGATCTCGGTGTGGCCACCCACGTAGAAGGGGACCTGCTCGGACGGCGCCGGGGTGAAGATGAGCTCGTCGAAGTCGAAGTGGTCGCCGTGGAACTCCATCCACTGGCCGCGCAGACCCTCACGCAGGATGGCCAGCGACTCGTCGGTGCGTTTGCCGCGGCCCTTGAACGGCGCGCCGCACCATTCGAACTCGTTGGGGTCCCAGCCGATGCCCACGCCGAGGTCCAGCCGGTTGCCGGTGAGCAACGCGACCGAACCCACCTGCCGGGTGAGCAGCAGGGGGTTGCGCGGGCCCACCTTGAGCACCTGCGGGCAGAAGCGGATCCGGGAGGTCGCGCCACCCATCGCGGCGCAGGCGATGAGCGGCTCCACCCATTCGGTGTTCTCGTCCCACATCCGGGAGCCGTCCGGCGTGTACGGGTAGTCCTTGTCCTGACGCCGCGGGTGGAACAGCGAGTCGGGCAGGACAATCCGGTCGATGCCCGCGGCCTCGGCGCCGCGTGCGATGTCGAGGTACTGGTCGACGGGGGAGAAGGAGACGGGGACGGAGAACTCGACGTCCGCTACGCGGCTCATGGTCACTCGCTCTTTCCTGCGGCGCCGGCGATGGCTGCCCGGTCGTCGTCGGTCAGCGGTCGCAGTCCTGAGGCCATGGCCACGTCCTGTTCCCAGAAGGCGCGAAGGTTCACGAGCCGGCCTTGGGAGTCGACGCGGTAGTCCACGGCGATGTCGATCTCCATGATGCTGGAGCCCATGTGGGTGCGCATGGTGCCGACGCAGAGGAGTTCGTCGCCCGCAGCGATCCCGCGGTCGAACCGGAACTCGATGTGATCGGGGGTGGCCACGGCCTTCTCCCAGAATTCCAGGAGCCGCTGGGTGCCGGTGTGGCCGAGGCCCTCGGCGTCGAACATCGACGGTCCCACGGGATCCTCGATGGTGCCCTCGGGATTCCAGCCGGCGATCCAGGCCTCGCGGTCGCCGGCGTTGGTGGCAGCCCACGAGCGGCGTGCGGCGGCGTAGGCGGGACTCGCCAGCGCCGCGTCGCTCATCTCGAGCGGGCGGTACTGCCCGTCGTCGTCCAGATAGGGGTTGCTCATGAGTGACGCTCCGGACGGTCGGTCCCCACGACCCACATGGAGAAGTACTGGGATCCACCGCCGTACGCGTGGCCGAGGGCCTTGCGCGCGCCGGGGACCTGGTGCTCGTCCGCCCGGTTCATCACCTGACGGGCGGCCTCGGCGAAGCGAAGCATGCCGGACGCGCCGATGGGGTTCGAGCACAGCACGCCGCCGGACGGGTTGACCGGCAGGGAGCCGTCGCGCGCGGTGGCGCCGGACTCGGTCATGCGCCACCCCTCGCCCTCCGCGCAGAACCCGAGGTTCTCCAGCCACATGGGCTCGAACCAGGAGAACGGCACGTAGATCTCGGCCGCGTCGATCTCCTCGGCCGGGTTGGTGATCCCGGCCTCGGCCCAGAGGGCGGCGGCGGCGTCACGGCCGGCCTGCGGGCTGCGGTAGTTGCGGTAGGCGAAGGTCCCGGGCTCGGTGCGCAGCGCGGTGGCGTGGACCCACGCGACCTGTCGGCCGGCGGACTCCACGGCCTCGGCCGCCTCGGCATCGCCGATGACGATCGCGCACGCGCCGTCGGAGGAGGGGCAGGTCTCGTCGAACCGGATGGGGTCCCACAGCATCTGTCCCTGTAGCACCTTGTCGACCGTGATGTCGGGCTGCTTGAGGTGGGCGTGCGGGTTGACTGAGCCGTTGAGGCGGTCCTTGACCGCGACCATCGCGCCCACGTGCTCGGGCGCCCCGGTGGTGCGGATGTAGGAGCGCACGTGGGGGGCGAAGTAGCCGCCCGCGCCGGCCCCGACGGGCGCGGTGAACGGTACGGGCAGGCTGAGTGCCCACATGGCGTTGGACTCGGACTGCTTCTCCCACGCCACGGCGAGGACCCGGCGGTAGCGGCCGGACTGGACGTGTGACGCGGCGACGACAGCGGTCGAGCCGCCGACGGACCCGGCCGTGTGGACGCGCAGCAGCGGTTTGCCGACGGCGCCGAGAGCGTCGGCCATCATCAACTCGGGCATCATGACGCCCTCGAACAGGTCGGGGGCCTTGCCGACGATCACGGCGTCGATGTCGTCCCAGCCGACCCCGGCGTCGATCATGGCGGCGTCGATCGCCTCGCGGCAGAGTCCGGCCATGGAGACGTCGGTGCGGCGGGCGACGTGGTGGGTCTGGCCGGTCCCGAGGACGGCGGCGGGCAGACCGGAACTGTGGGTTCCGGATGCGTGGGCGCTCATGCGGTGCGTCCTTCCAGGAGGCAGATGAGGTTCTGCTGCAGCAGGTGGCCGCTGGTCGCGTGGGCGAGGGCACGCTCGGAGCGGCCCTCCCAGATGCTGTGGGCGGCGTAGCCGATGCGCTCGAGGCCCGCGGAGAACAGCGGGTCCGCGAGGAGGGAGCCGCCGGACGGGGTCACGGCGACGTCGTCGGAGATGCCCAGCGCGCCGCGCAGGAGGAGCTCCTGGTGGGTGTACTGGGTGTGGAGCTCGGCCACCGAGACACCGCCGAGGTCGGGGCGGTGCCCGGACGAACCGGTCGCACGGACGGCGGCGGCGCGTGCGGACGGGGAGTCGGTGAGGTCGCGGGCGCCGAACTCCGCGGAGTCGGCGATGTGCTCCATCCCGGTGATGTACGCCGGGGTGTCGACCAGCTCGCGGGCGCGATCGGCGGAGGCGAGGATGATGGCGCCGGCGCCGTCTGTGACGGGCGGGCAGTCGTGCCGACGCAGCGGGTCGGCCACGTACGGCTCGGCGAGCAGGTCCGTCTCGTCGCGGCCGGTCGCGCGGGCGGCGACGGCGGCCATTTCGGCCTCGGACCAACGCCCGGCCTCGATGCCGGCGCGGGCCTGCAGGGCCGCGACGTGGTGCCGGCCGGGCCACAGCGGGGCGACCGTGTACGGGTCGAGCTGCAGCGCCAGCGCCGTGTCGAGATCGGTGCTGGCCGAGGCCTTGCCGAACCCGTAGACCAGGGCGGTGTCGGCCTGTCCGGAGGCGATCTTGAGGTAGGCCTCGAAGAACGCCCACGCGGCGTCCATCTCGACGTGCGACTCGGAGATCGGCGGGACCGCGCCGATCGAGTCGACCGCGGAGATGAACGAGAAGGCGCGGCCGGCGAGGTAGTCGGAGGAGCCGGAGCACCAGAACTCGATGTCGGTGCGGTCCAGTCCGGTCTGCCGGTAGCACTCGGCGAAGACGGGGGCGAGCATCTCGACACCGTTGGTGGTGCCGAAGGTGGACTCGGTGTGGCGGGCGTGGGCGAATCCGACGACGGCCACGTCCCGGGGTGCGTTGGGGGTCACGTGTGGTGTCCTCTACAGGTGATCGGCATAGGTGTCGGGGTCGGCGTCGGGATCGCCGGTGGGCTCGAAGTGCGCGATGGCCTTCATCGAGGCGGGCCGTTCGGACTCGGGCGTCCAGACGGCGCGCACGCGCATCCCCATCCGCACCTCGGACGCCTCGCAGCCCAGCACCAGGTGCTGGATGGGCACGTCGGAGCCGTCGAGCAGGATGTAGGCGGTGACGTACGGGGGCTTGATCTGCTGACCGGCGAACGGCACGTTGACGATGCCGAACGTGGTCACGGTGCCCACGTCGGCCACCTCCACGTACTCGCCCATGGCCACGCCGTCGGACGGGCAGTAGTCGCGCGGGGGCACGTAGACCTCGGGGCCATTGGAGCGGCGCCGGCCCAGCATCCGGCCCTGCACGATCGCACGCAGGTACTCGCTCTCGGCGGGGCCGGCCGTGTGGGTGACCGACAGTCCGATCGGCGTCACCACGATGGTGACCGGGTCGTCGGAGGCTTGCGGGGCCTCGTCGTCGTCGCCCTGGTCGGTGCCCTGGGCGTCGGCGGGGACCACGCACGCGATGTCGTGGATGGTCCCGGTCCGCTCGGCGGACCACTTCAGACGTACGCGCATCCCGGAGCTGACGGCCTCGGGGCCGTCGGCGACCAGGGGGAGGAGGACGGCGGTGTCCGCGCCGTCGAACCGGACCAGGGCCCAGGCGAACGGCGAGTCGTGTTTGTGGACGTCGGTGGGTTCGGGAACCCAGGTCCAGACGACGACGACGCCTTCGATCCCGGTCCCCGAGCCGATCTCCACGAATTCGGACAGGGCCTGTCTCGTGTGCGGGTCGAACTCCACCGGGGGCAGGTGCACGGCGCCGGCGGAGTCGCGGACTCCCACGAGGCGGCCGTCGCGCAGGCCGGTGAAGAACGCGCCGAGGACCGGTCCGGTCGAGCGCGTGTAGTCGAAGGCCGGGGATAGTGAGGCCGACAGGACGGTCTCTTCCGGCGGGGTGATGTCGACAACGATCTCTCTGGATGTCACGCCGCAATTAGAACACGTTCCACCGACAGTTGTGCGACTTTCCGTGTGCACGTGACCGCCCGTGGGCGGCGTGGGTCACACTGGGCCTCATGAAATTCGCCTTGCAACTCGGATACTGGGGCGCCCAGCCGCCCACCAATCACGCCGACCTCGTGGTGGCCGCGGACAAGGCGGGCTTCGACACCGTCTTCACCGCCGAGGCCTGGGGTTCGGACGCCTTCACCCCGCTGGCCTGGTACGGATCGCTGACCGAGCGCATCCGCCTGTCCACGGCGGTCGTGCAGCTCTCCGCCCGCACGCCCACCGCCACCGCGATGAGCACCATGACGCTGGATCATCTGTCCGGCGGCCGGTTCTGCCTGGGGCTCGGAGTCTCCGGCCCGCAGGTGGTGGAGGGCTGGTACGGGCAGCCGTTCGCCAAGCCGCTCGCGCGCACCCGGGAGTACATCGACATCATCCGCAAGGTGCTGCGCCGCGAGGCGCCCGTGACCTCCGACGGACCCGCCTACGCGCTGCCCTACGAGGGTTTGGACGCCTCCGGACTGGGCAAGCCGCTCAAGTCGATCCTGCACCCGCTGCGCGAGGACGTGCCCATCTGGCTGGGCGCCGAGGGGCCCAAGAACGTCGCACTCGCGGCGGAGGTCGCCGACGGCTGGCTCGGTTTCCTGGCCTCGCCCAAGTCCGCCGCCCAGTACAACTCGTGGCTCGACGAGGGCTTCGCCCGTCCCGGTGCCCGCCGGACCCGCGAGGACTTCGAGGTGGCCTTCCTGTGCCAGCTCCACGTCACCGACGACCGGCGCGGAGTGATCGACTCCTACAAGCCGTTCACCGCCCTCTACGCCGGTGGTATGGGTGCGGAGGAGAAGAACTTCCACGCCGAGGCGTTCCGACGGATGGGGTTCGCCGAGGACGTCGAGCGCATCACCGAGCTGTTCCGCTCCGGGCGCAAGGAGGAGGCCGCCGCCGCGGTGCCGGACGAGATGGTGGAGGCCACGGCGATCATCGGCGACGAGGCTTCGGTGCGGGAGCAGATCGCCGAGTGGGAGGCCGCGGGCATCACGATGCTCGTGGTGACCGCGCGCACGGTCGAGCAGGTTGAACAGATCGGCCGTCTCATCGGCTGAGGTCCGCCCGCGCTCAGTCGGGCTTGTCGGCCTTCCGGAGCTGGCCGTCGGGGCCGAAGGTGGCCGTGCCGAGGTCTTTGCCATCGTTTAGCGACACCGCATACTCGGGCTCGCCGAGCGGGTCTGCAAACACGCTGATGTGGCTCAGTTTCGCGCCGGACATGTCGAGTTCTCCCGGTGCGGACTCGACCGTCTGCTCGAGCACCGCCGAGTCGATGTCCGCGATCCGGAAGGTGGTCGACTCGGTGCGGGAGTGGAAGCCCGACTGCGTCCACTCGCCACCGCGGAAGATGAAGCTCAGCCGCTTCCCGGGCTCGGCCGGGTCCTCGTACATCGCGCCGGCGCTGGTGCCGTGAATGCTGAACGTGTCCAGGTCAAGGCCTGCGAACTCGGTCTTGGCCGAGTCGATCACGCGCTCCATCCCCTCTGCGGTGAGGAGCGGACCGGGGTCGGAGGCCTGCTCCGTGGTCATGGAGTTCGAGGGGGAGTTCGAGACTGAGGCGGCGATAACCCCGCCGGCTATCGCCAGGACCGCCACCGCGATGCCGATTCCGATGGCCCAGCCACGGTTCGCATGGCTGCGGTTGCGGCGGGCATCCCACCCGGTGCGTGCGGAGCCGGCGGATGCTTTGCTGTTGTCGTGGTCGTCATCCCGACCCAGTCCCAGGTCGTCGTCACCACCACGCAGGTCGACCACGAGCGGGCGTAGCTCGTCGATGTACTTGGCCTTGGTGGCGGTCCGGATGCGCTCGAAATGCTCAAAATGGTCGAGCTGGCCTGCCCCAAAGGCCTCGTCGAGGGCCTGCTGGACGGCCGTGCGCTGGGCGTCGGAGGCGCGGTGTCGATGCTTCGCCATGTGCGAGAGCGTAGCCGCCGCGCCCGGTCAGGCCATCTGGGAGGCGCGGATGGTCGCGTCGACCGCCATGAAGAAAGGCCGCCACTAAGATAGAACAGGTTCTACTATGGGGTGCATGAGTGCACCCTCGCCTTCCGTTCCCGCCGACGCCGGAGTCCTGGACCCGCGAAACGGTGAGCACGTCACCAGCGTCTACCGCATTGCCGAGGCCGAGCCCGACCGCGTCGCGGTGATCGAGGGCGGATCCGCCGACGCCCCCGGCCGCCAGGTGAGTTTCGGCGAACTCGCGGGCGTCGCCCACGGTTACGCCCGCGGCCTGCGCGAACTCGGACTGGAGGCCGGGGATTGCATCGTCCTCCTGGCGCCGAACAGCATCGGCTTTCTCGAGGTCTACTACGCGGCGATCGAGATCGGGCTCTACGTGGCTCCCGCGAACTGGCACCTCACGGGCCCCGAGGTGGCCTACATCCTCGAGAACTCGGGATCGACGGTGTTCATCGCCGACGAGCGTTTCGCCGACGTCGCGACCGCCGCCGCTTCCGAGGCCGGGCTCGACCCCGCCCGCTGCTACGCGATCGGCGACGTCCCCGGGTTCCGTCCGCTCGCCGAGCTCACCGCTCCGGCGCAGGGGGAGGACCCCTTGCCATCGTCCCGGACCCTCGGCGCCCCGATGCTCTACACCTCCGGCACCACCGGACGCCCCAAGGGTGTGCGTCGCCCGCTCACCGGCGCCTCGCCCGACCAGGTGACGGTCCCCAACTACTACTTCTTCGCCGGGTTCGACATCCAGGCGCCGGACAACGTGCACATCTGCGGCTCGCCGCTGTACCACACGGCCGTGCTCAACTTCGTCACCATCTCGCTCAACCTCGGGCAGGCCGCAGTCCTCATGGACAAGTGGACGCCCGAGGAGATGCTGCGGCTCATCGACGCCCACGGCGTCACCCAGTCGCACATGGTGCCGACCCAGTTCTCCCGACTGCTCGAGCTGCCCGAGGACGTGCGCGCGAAGTACGACGTGTCGAGCCTGCGCACGATCGTCCACGGCGCCGCGCCGTGCCCCAAGCACGTCAAGCAGGCCATGCTTGACTGGTGGGGACCGGTGCTCACCGAGTACTACGCCGGCACCGAGGGTGGGGGTTGCACCATCACCGGCGAGGAGTGGCTGCGCAAGCCCGGCAGCGTGGGGCGGCCCTGGAAGACCACCACCCTGAAGATCCTCGACGACGACGGCAACGAGCTGCCCACCGGCGAGATCGGGAACGTCTACCTGCAGATGCACGGCTCCAAGTTCGAGTACCACCAGGACGCGGAGAAGACGGCGAAGACGTATGTCGGCGAGCTGTTCACCATGGGTGACATCGGGTACGTCGATGAAGACGGCTACCTGTTCCTGTGTGACCGCAAGAACGACATGATCATCTCCGGCGGCGTGAACATCTACCCAGCCGAGATCGAGTCCGAGATGACCCGCCACGAGGCGGTCCGCGACGCGGCGGTCTTTGGGATCCCGCACAAGGACTGGGGCGAGGAGGTCAAGGCCGTCATCGAACTCGCGGAGGGCTACCCCGAGTCCGACGAGCTCAAGTCGCAGATCCTCGAGGACCTTTCCGGTCGGCTGGCGAAGTTCAAGATGCCGCGTTCGATCGACGTGGTGGACGAGCTGCCCCGCCAGGCCAACGGGAAGCTGATGAAGCGCACGCTGAAGGATCCGTACTGGGCAGACGCGAAGTAGGTCTGGGCAGGGGCGGGCCCTCGTCGTCGTCGGATCCCCGACGCGCGTCGAGAACGCGTTCTACCCTGGACGCATGACCAGAACCCCCACCGCGCGCGATCTCACGCTCGCGCAGATCCTCGAGCGGCAGCAGCAGGCGTTCCTCGCCGACCCCCAGCCGGGCGTGAAGATCCGCCGGGACCGGATCCTGCGCCTCAAACGCCTCGTCCTGGACAACGCCGCCGACCTCACCGAGGCGATGCGCGAGGACTACGGTTCCCGGCCGGAGACCTTCTCCACCCTCACCGACATCGCCTCCTCCATCCCCGACCTGGACCACCAGCGCGGCAACATCAAGAAGTGGATGCGCCCCACGCGCGTGTCCCGAGCCCTGGAGGCGGTGGGCTTCACCCAACAGGTCCGGCACGACCCCAAGGGGGTCGTCGGCATCATCGGACCGTGGAACTTCCCGCTGTACCTCACGATCGTGCCCGCCGGTTCCGCCCTCGGCGCCGGCAACCGGGTGATGATCCGGCCGTCCTCGGTCACCGCGCACACCACCGAAGCCCTGTGCCAGCTGGCACCGGAGTATTTCGCCGTCGACGAACTCGCGATCGCCGGACCCGAACACGGCCGTGGATCGGACTTCTCCGTCCTGCCCTTCGACCACCTGTTCTTCACCGGCTCGCCCGGGGTCGGCAAGTCCGTCGCCAAGGACGCCGCGGAGAATCTCACCCCCGTCACCCTCGAACTGGGCGGCAAGAACCCTGTCATCGTCGACACCAGCGCCGACATCGACCGCGCAGCCCGCAGTATCGCCTCGTCCCGCCTGGTCAACGGCGGTCAGGTGTGCATGTGCCCGGACTACGTCTTCGTGCCCCGCGACCACCTCGACACGTTCTGCGACACCGTGCTCGACCAGTGGCGCACCAGCCTGCCCGCGATCGTCGGAAACCCCGAGTACACGGCCACCATCAACACCTCGAACTATGAGCGGATCGTCGGGCTGATCGACGACGCGGTGGGGAAGGGCGCCGGCAAACGCGACGCCGCGCCGGCCGGCGAACGGCTGCCCGACCCGGTCGGCCGCAAGATCGCGCCCACCCTGCTCACCGGCGTGACCCCGGACATGGAGATCGACTCCGACGAGGTCTTCGGGCCCGTCCTCACCGTCTTCGGTTACAGGGGCCTCGACGAGGCGATCCGCTACGTCAACGACCGGCCCAGCCCCCTGGTCCTGTACTGGTACGGCGACAAGAACGAGCGCTTCGAGACCGTCGCCGACCGCACCCGCTCCGGCAACATCTACGGCAACGACTTCGGGATCGGCATGGCCTCGTCCGCCATCCCGTTCGGCGGCGTCGGCAACTCGGGGATGGGCGGGTACCACGGCCACTACGGCTTCCGGACGTTCACCCACGAGCGGGCGGTTGCGCACCACTCGTTCGCCTACAACGTCTCGGAGATGATGGTGCCGCCGTTCACCAAGGACAAGCAGCGGATGGCCTCGGGATACCTGGGGGCGATGCAGGTACGGACACGGCTCAAGCTGTAGCGGGGGGCCCGCCCCCGAGGCCGCTGCGTCCCAGGCCGCGGTCCCCGGGGGTGCGGACGTGGTGCAGCGGCACGGTCAGCCGAAAGGTGGTGCCCTCGCCCTCCGCCGAGTCGAAATCCAGGCCGCCGTCGTGACCCTCGGCGATCGCCTGGACGATGCTCAGCCCCAGGCCGGTTCCGGGGATGGACCCACGCTGGGCGGTGCTCGACCGGAAGAACCGCGTACCCAGGTGCTCGTGCTCGGCCTCGGGGATACCGATGCCGGTGTCGGCCACGGTGACGGTCGCTGCGTCGTCGTCCGCGGTGAGGGTCACGGTGACCGATCCACCCTCCGGGGTGAACTTGATGGCGTTGCTCACCAGGTTGGTCACCGCCCGCTCGAGCTGCAGTGAGTCGCCCGTGACCTCGGCCGGTTCGATCCGCTCGGCAAGCGTGAGGCCGGCGCGGGCGGCCACGGGCCGGAGCGACTCGAGGACGTGACCCACCACGGCGTCGAGGTGGAGCCGGTCGTGGTCGATGTCGAGGCCCCTGGCCTCGATCCGGCTGAGCGTGAGCAGGTCCTCGATCAGGCCCTTGAGCCGGTCCGCGTTGCGCTGGACCACCGAGACCAGACGATGCTGGGCGGGGGTGAGGTCGCCGCCGTCGCCGTCGCACAGCATCTCGGTGTAGCCGATGATCGAGGCCAGCGGCGTGCGGAGTTCGTGGCTGACCGTGGAGACGAAGTCGTCCTTCTGCCGGTCCAGTTCCTCGAGCCTGCGGACGTGCTCCTCCTGGCCCGCCTCGTAGTCATCTCTGGCGTCCAACAGCACGTTGAACGCCGCGGCGAGCGCGCGGACTTCCGTCGGGCCCTCGTCGGTGCGGGCGCGGGCCCCTCGTCCGCCCTCGGTGTCGTTCCGGGCCACGTCGGCGAGTTTCTCGATGGGGTCGACGATCGTCCGGGCGGTCCGGCGGGTGTCACGGATGATCGCGGTGGAGGCCAGGAAGATGATCACGAAGGTCAGCGCGTACCCGCTCCACAGCGTGACCGTCCGCCAGGTGCGCATCTCCGCCCGCTTGTCCATGGCCGCGGAGAGCAGGGTGTCGGCGGCGGTGACCATCGCCGTGAAGTCCATGACGGCGTCGATGTTCTCCTGCTGGCTGATCGGGGTCGACCCGGGCGGCAGGTCGGGTGTCGTCCCGACGACCGCCTCGGCGTAGCGCCACCACGATTCGGACGCCGCGGTGAGCTTGCCGAGGGCGGGGGAGAAGGCGTCGTCGTCCTCGACCAGACCCTGCAGCTCGGTCAGGGCCTCCCGCGAGTCGGTCTCGAGCACCCGCAACCTGTCCTCCGCGCCGGGCAGGCCGTACGCGCGATCCATCCGCAGATCCGACTGGGCCCAACGCATCGCGATCACCAACCGGCTGGTGGTGTCGACGACGGGGGTGTAGATGGTGCTGGTGCGCTGGGAGAAGTAGAACTGGATCAGCAGGAGGGTGGGCCCCAGCAGCGCGATCACCACCACGAGGATCAGCATGCTGCGGCTCTTGCGGCGCAGGACCTCGGAGACCTTCTCGGCGGGCCGTCCGGAATCCGGGGTCGTCGCTGCTTCCGTCACGACGCCCCCTCCGTGGTGAAGCCGCGGCGCGTCATGACGCCCCACTGCTGCTCGCTCCCGCGCAGCGCCTGCCACCAGCCCCGGAGGCGCCAGATGACGTGGAGCTGGCGGTAGCCGATGTTCTCGAGGACCGACGAGGCGATGAGGGAGAGCATGCTCCCGAACCGGTGGTAACGAGAGAAGTACACCTCGTCTACGGCGGCTGCGGTGAGTGCGACGACTATCGCATACCCGTAGGCCACGGCGAGGAACAACCAGAAGGTGGTGGGATTGACCAGACCCAGGACGAACCCCAGGACCATGAGCACCAGGCCGACCGCCTCGATGAGGGGCGCGAACAGTTCGAAAGCCCAGTAGTAGGGGACGGCGAGCGTGCCGGCCCGTCCGTATCGCGGATTGCCGAACATCACGCGGTGTTTGACCAACGTCTCCCAGAGCCCGCGGTGCCATCGCGCGCGTTGCTTGCCGAGAACCTTCAGGGTCTCCGGCACCTCTGTCCAGCACACAGGCTCGGGGACGAACGTCACCTGGTAGTCCTCGTCGCGCTCGCGGAGTAGACGGTGGAGGCGCATGACGAGTTCGAAGTCCTCGCCGATGGAATCAGGGTCGAGTCCACCGACCTCCACGAGCAGGTCGCGTCGGAAGCAGCCGAAGGCGCCGGAGATGAGGATCAGCGCCCGCAGCTTGGACCACCCGGAGCGGCCCAGGAAGAACGACCGTAGATATTCGAGCGCCTGGATCTGGGCGAGGAGGTTGCGTGGCATCCGGACGTCGACGATCTGCCCGGACCGGATGGTGCACCCGTTGGCGACCCGCACGACACCGCCGGTGGCAGCGGTGCGAAGCGGGTCGTCCGCGAACGGCTCGGTGACGATGAGCAACGCATCGGGGTCCAACAGTGAATCGCCGTCGACGCAGATGATGAGGTCCTCCACCGCGGTGTTGATGCCGACGTTGACGGAGTCCGAGCGCCCCGAGTTGGCTTTGTCGATGACGGTGAGCCGGGTGTATCCGTCGCGCGGGACGTAGAGACCGCGGGGCACCTGCCGGGTCGGGATGTCGTAGGGCACCTCACGGTCGGCACGGACCAGATCGAACGCCTCGACGAGGACGCGGAGGGTCTCGTCGGAGGACCCGTCGTTGACGACGATCACCTCGTGGCGGTGGTAGCGCAGTCCGAGGAGTGACCGGGCGGCCTCGACGACGCCGGCTGCCTCGTTGTAGGCGGGGACGACCACCGAGACCCCCGGCGCCGTGTGGCTGCCGAGACGTTCGACGCGACCGGAATGACGACGACGACGACGCGTGCTCCGGAAGTCCACGGCCGCGGCGATCACGAGCACCAGGTACGAGGAGTTGATGAGCACGAAGTAGAGCAGGATGGGCCAGGCGATCAGGTCCAGCAGCGTCGCGATCACCACGCGGAGTGTCTCGATCACGGGGCCGGCTCCTCGTCCCGGTGGGCATCCTGATGGGTGGGCTCGCCGGCCCGCCGGGCGCTCGTGGCGAGATCGTACAGGTCGGGCTTGCGTTCGCGGATGCCGATGGCCGTCACGGCGCCCAGCGAGGCGAGGGCCGCCAGGTCGTCGTCCGAGACGGTCGAGGTGTCCCGGACGGAGATCTCCGGCGGGATGGTGCCGCGTTCCAGGGCGTCGACGAGGACGGCCTCACCCCTCCGGCCGAGGGAGGCGAGCGCACCGGCGGCCACCTCGGCCAGTCGCCGGTCGGCGTCGGTCAGGACCGAGCGCAGGGGCGGGATCGCGGCCGGGGCGCCCAGTTCCCCGAGGGCGGTGGCGGCGGCCAGCCGCACGGTCGCCGGTTCGTGTGCCCCGAGGGCTCGCCCGAGGTCGTCGATGACCCGGCCGTCGCCGATCATCCCCAGCGTGCGCGCGGCGGCCGCGCGGACCCGCTCGTCGCGGTCGGTGCGGAACAGTTGCAGGAGCCGGGGCAGCAGGGAGGCCATGCCACCGCGCGCCGCGACCGTGGCGGCGACGTACCGTACGCCGGGATCCGGGTCGTCGAGGCCCCGTCGCACCGCCTCGCGGACGTCGTCGCCCATGGCCAAGAGGGCATCCGCGGCGACGTAGGCGGGCACCCCGGAGATGCCGTCGACCTCGCGGACAGCGCGTAGCACCGAGTCGGAGAACGTGGCGTCGCCGATGACCCCCAGGGCGCGCACGGCGGTCGCGCGGACCGCGCGGTCCCGGTCGGAGAGCAGGCCCGCCAGTGTGGACGCGTGCTCACGGCGCCGTGTCGCCCCGAGTACCTGGGCTGACCGGGCCCGGGTGGTGGACGACCACGAGCTGGTGCCTCGGACCGCGCCGTCGACGGTGCCGTGACGATCGAGGATGTCGACCAGCGCGGTGACGGCTCCGCCGCGGACCTTGCCGAGCAGGTCGAGAACGGCCCTGTCGACCACGCGCGCCCGGTACCCGCCCAGCCTGCCGGTGGGCTCGTCGGTCGGCTCCTCGTCCGCGGCGAGCGCGAGCAGTCGCGGCCGGATCGGCCGCAGGATTCGCTCGACGCGACGACCGCGGCTGATCCGCGCCGCGTGAGCCCACACCATCACGAGGATCAGCACGGCGATGGAGGCGACCAGGATCCACAGCGATGTGGTGAGGACGCCGGACGCGACCTCGGGCGCGACGTCGTCGAGCAGGGAGGGCGAGGGGTCGTCGTACGAGAGGATCACCGGGCGGTCCGCAGTTCTACCGGCCGAGCAACGCGTCGACCCGGCGGAGTAGCTCCCGGGGACTGAAGGGTTTGATGACGTAGTCGTCGGCACCCGCCGCGAACCCCGCGTCGACCTCGGAATCCCGGGCGCGGGCGGTGAGGAGCAGGACGCGGCAGTCCTCCGGCCCCTCACCGTCCCGCAGGCGCCGGAGGACGTCGAGCCCGGACAGACCGGGCATCATGATGTCGAGGATGGCCAGTGACGGGGCGAAGCTCGTGATCGCCTCGAGGGCCTCCACCCCGTCGCGGGCGGTGCGGATCTCGTATCCGGCGTTGTCGAGCTTGAAGGCGACGAGCTCACGGATGTCCTCGTCGTCGTCGGCGATCACGACCCTCGGCCCTGTTCCAGTCATTGGCTCGCCTCACCTTCCGTGTCAACATTTCTCAGCTGAAGCTTATAGTGGCACGGACCGAGGCGAGGTCATTCCCCCCGGAACTCGGGCTTGCGCTTCTCGGCGAACGCCCGCGGGCCCTCCTTCGCGTCGGCGGAGGCGAAGACCCGCCCGCCCACCTCGGCGTCGACGCGGAAGGCCTCCTCCTCGTGCATGCCCTCGGTGCGACGGATGGTCTCGATCATCCCCCGGACCGCCAGCGGACCGTTCGCGGCGATGAGGTCGGCGATCTCTAGGGCCTTGTCGAGGGCCGATCCGTCGTCGACGACGTGGCCGATGAGCCCGAACCGCTCGGCCTCCTCGGCGGTGAGGTGGCGGCCCGTCATGAGGACCTCCATCGCGACGGTGTACGGGATCTGGCGCACGAGCCGGACCGCCGAACCGCCGAGCGGGTACAGGCCCCACCGCGCCTCGGAGACACCGAACTTCGCGGACCGTCCGGCGACGCGGATGTCGGTGCCCTGCAGGATCTCGGTGCCGCCCGCGATGGCCGGCCCCTCGACCGCGGCGATGAGCGGCTTGCTCAGTCGACGGCCCTTGAGCAGGGCCGGGAGCGTCGTGAGATCCCAGCCGCCGCCGGCGAACTTGTCCCCCGGGGCGTCGGAGTTCATGGCCTTGAGGTCGGCGCCCGCGCAGAAGAACCCGCCCGCGCCGGTGAGAATGCACGCCCGGATGTCGGGGTCGGAGTCCACCAGATCCCAGGCGGCCTCCATGCCCCGCATCATCGGCCCGGACAGGGCGTTCCTGGCCTCGGGGCGGTTCATGGTGACGATCAGGACGTGCCCACGCCGCTCGGTGAGCAGGTGCTGGTCCTCGGGCGTCGCGACGCTGGTCATCTGGGGCCTCCTGGAGGATTTCTTTATGCCGGGTTCGATGTAACCCACACCACGGGAAGGTAACACGTTCTAGTTTGGGGGCATGGCGTACACCATCGGAGATCTCGTAGAACACAGCGTGGACCGTGTCCCCGACCGGCTCGTGCTCGTCCAGGGTGATCGTGAGCTCAGCTTCCGGGAGTTCGAGGACCGTGCCAACCGTCTTGCTCACCACCTGCAGTCGGTGGGGGTGGGGCCCGATGACAAGGTCGCGGTGTACAGCCGCAACACCATCGAGGCCGTCGAGGCCATGGTCGCGATCTTCAAAATCCGCGCGGTCATGGTCAACGTGAACTTCCGCTACGTCCCTGCCGAGCTCGAGTACCTCCTCGACAACTCCGACGCCGTCGCGGTGATCCACGAGCGGCGGTACTCGCAGACCCTGGCCGAGGCCCTGCCCAGGACCCCGGGGGTCCGGCACTGCCTGGTGTTCGAGGACGGGACCGACGGACCGGACCCGGTGGTCCCCGAGAGCGTCTCCGTGGCGCACTACGAGGACGCCCTGGCGGCGCAGTCCCCGGAGCGGGACTTCGGCGAGCGCTCGAACGACGACATCTACATGCTGTACACGGGTGGCACCACGGGTTCGCCGAAGGGCGTCATGTGGCGCCAGGAGGACGTGTTCATGGTCCTGGGCGGTGGCATCGACTTCCTCACGGGGGAGCGGGTCGCCGACGAGTGGGAGTTGGCGAACAAGGCCGTCGACGGCGGGGTCCTGGTCCGGGCCGCGCTACCGCCGCTCATCCACGGCGGAGCCCAGTGGGCGATCCTCATGGCCCTGTTCGCCGGTCACACGAGTGTGCTCATCCCGGAATTCGACGCGGAGACGGTCTGGCAGACGGTCACGGACCGCAAGATCAACCTGATGTTCATCACCGGTGACGCGATGGCGCGACCGATGATCGAGGCCTGGGACGCGGAGAAGTACGACCCCTCGTCGCTCTTCTACATCGGGTCCTCGGCTGCCCTCTTCTCGCCCTCGGTCAAGGACCAGTTCATCGAGGCCTTCCCCAACGCGATGATCTCGGACTCCATCGGGTCGTCGGAGACGGGCTTCTCGGGCATCGCACTGGCGGAGAAGGGGAAGACCCACACCGGCGGTCCGCGCGTGAAGATCGACGGCGAGACCACGGTCCTCGACGACGACGGCAACGAGATCCGGCCCGGGTCGGATGTCATCGGCAAGGTGGCCCGGACCGGCCATATCCCGCTGGGGTACTACAAGGACGAGGCCAAGACCGCGGCGACGTTCAAGACATACAACGGCAAGCGCTACTCCATCCCCGGCGACGACGCCCGGGTCGAGTCCGACGGCACCGTCACGATGCTCGGCCGCGGCTCGGTGTCGATCAACACCGGCGGCGAGAAGGTGCACCCGGAGGAGGTCGAGGCGGCCCTCAAGACGCACCCCGACGTGTTCGACGCGCTGGTGATCGGCATCCCCGACGAGCGGATGGGGCAGAAGGTCGCCGCCGTGCTGCACACCCGGGACGGCAAGTGCCCGCCCATCGAGGAGATCAACGAGCACGCGCGCACGGAGATCGCCCGCTACAAGTGCCCGCGCGCGGTCTGGGTCGAGAACTCGGTCAAGCGCAATCCCGCGGGCAAGCCCGACTACCGGTGGGCCGCGGACATCGCCGCGTCCCGCCCCGCAGACGACAGCCAGGAGATCAGCAAGTGAGCATTCGCACTTCCCTCACGGAGGAGTTCGGGATCGAGTACCCGGTCTTCGCGTTCACCCCGTCCAAGGCCGTCGCGGCCGCCGTGACCCGTGCCGGCGGCATGGGCGTGCTCGGGTGTGTCCGGTACAACGATGCCGCGGAACTCGACGAGGTCCTCACCTGGATGGACGAGAACACCGACGGCAAGCCGTACGGGGTGGACATCGTCATGCCCAACAAGGTCCCCACCGAGGGGAGCCCGGAGGACATCGCCGCGATGATCCCCGAGGAGCACAAGTCGTTCGTTTCCCGTGTCCTCGACGACCTCGGCGTCCCGCCGCTCGGTGATGACGCCGAGCACAACGCCGGCGTGATCGGGTGGCTGCACTCGGTCGCCCAGTCGCATGTGGAGATGTCTCTCAAGCACCGGCCGGTACTCATCGCCAACGCGTTGGGTTCACCGCCGAAGCACATCATCGACCTCGCGCACGAGAACGGGATGAAGGTCGCCGCGCTCGCGGGCGCCACCAAGCACGCCCTGGCCCACGTCGACAACGGAGTGGACATCGTGATCGCCCAGGGCGGCGAGGCGGGAGGTCACACCGGCGACGTCGCGACGATGGTGCTGGTCCCCGAGATCGTCAAGGCCCTCGACGGCCGGGCCCCGGTGCTGGCCGCCGGTGGCATCGGCGACGGGACCCAGGTCGCGTCCGTGATCGGGATGGGCGCGCAGGGCGCCTGGATGGGATCGCGCTGGCTCACGGCCGCCGAGTACGCCGAGGACGGCGGGTCGCAGGCCATGCAGAAGGCGCTCGTTGCCGCGACCAGCCGCGACACCGTCCGCACGCGCATCTACTCGGGCAAGCCCGCGCGGCTGCTCAAGAGCAAGTGGACCGAGGCGTGGGCCGCCGCCGACGCGCCGGACCCGCTGCCCATGCCGCTGCAGAACATCCTCGTCGCGGAGGCTCACCAGCGGATCTCCGAGGCGCAGGATCCCGAGGTCGTGGCCATGCCGGCAGGACAGATCATCGGCTCCCTCGAGGGCGTGGTGCCCGTGGCCGAGACGATGGCGCAGATCGTCGCCGAGTACGAGGCCGCCGTCGAGCGACTGCGCGCGACCCTGGCCTGACCGGCCGGGCCTGTCTCGCCGTCATCAGCCAGATCCGCTACTCGGATTCCGGATCCGCCAGCCCAATTCGGGTAGCAGATCGGGAATCGGGATAGCGGATTCTCGGCCGTCAGGTCGTCAGCAGGTCATCAGCTGGTCAGGACGAACAGCAGCATCGCGGCCCAGTGGCAGGCGAACGCGATCACGGTGCACGTGTGGAACACCTCGTGGAAACCGAAGACGCCGGGGGCCGGGTCGGGTCGCTTGAGGCCGTAGACCACCGCGCCGCCGGTGTAGGCGACGCCACCGACCATGACCAGGATGACGGCCGCGAGGTTGGCGGTGATGAGGTCGCCGGCGAACCACACCGCGGTCCAGCCGAGGCCGATGTACAGGGCGACGTACAGCCAGCGCGGCGCGGACAGCCAGAACAGGCGGAACAGGATCCCCAGCAGGGCGCCCGCCCACACGAGTGTCAACAGGATCTGGGTGGTCGGGGGCTCGAGTGCCGCCACCGTCATGGGGGTGTACGTCCCGGCGATGAGCAGGAAGATGTTGGAGTGGTCGAGCCGGCGCATCAGGGCTGCGGCGCGTGGCCCCCAGTTCACCCGGTGATACAGGGCCGAGATCCCGAACAGCAGGGTCGAGGTCGCCAGGAACACGGCGCAGGCCCAGGTCAGCGCGGTCCCCTCGGCGAGCACGGTGAGCACGACGCCCAGCGCGATCGCCACGGGCAGGGTGCCGGCGTGGATCCACCCCCGCAGCAGCGGTTTGGGCGGGACGGGCGCGGAGATGCCGAAGTCGTCGTCGGCGGCGACGGCATCGTCATTGATGCCGTCGCCGGCGGGATTCTGCAGGTCGGGGTTCACGGCGTGGTCCACACGCCAAACCTACCGACGACCTCATCCGGGGGTGAAGGCCCCTCCACCGTCGGCGCGGACCCAGACCCTGTCCCCGGCCGATTCGGCGCCCAGCGAGCTGAGGTCGCGGGCCCGGAACTTGAAGCTGGCCGTCCGTGGCAGCGCGGCGGTCATCCGGAGCAGCGACGGCCACTGTTTGGGCCCGAGGTCGGGTTGGGCGGCGAGGAAATCACCGAATCCGTCGGCCAGGGTCGAGACGTCTGCTCCCTCGCGAGGCACCACCGCCGCGGCGACGGCGTCGCCGATGACGGCCGGGCCCCGCACCGTCTCCGCCGGCACGGCGTACACGCCGACCTCGGCCACATCGGGGTGGCGCCGCAGTACGCGTTCGATCGGTGCCGCCGCCAGGTTCTCCCCGTCCACGCGCATCCAGCCACCGGACCGGCCCGCGAAGTAGACCCATCCGTCGTCGTCGACGTACGCGAGGTCACCGGAGTGGAACCGGCCGCCGCGCATCCTCTCGGCGTCGGCGGCGGGGTCGCCGTAGTACCCGGAGAACAGGCCCGGCCCGTCGGCGACCATCTCACCCACGGACTCGTCGGCGTTGAGCAGGACACCGGCGTCGTCGAAGCGGGCGCGGGGGCGCTCGTCCCCGGACTCCGGGTCGACGATCCGCACCCCGTCCGGCAGTGGACCGAGCGCGGCGTCGGGGGTCCCGGGCGTACGGGTGACGGAGATGCCGCCCTCGCTGGAACCGAACCCGTCCACCACGGTGACGCCGAAGCGCCGGGCGAACTCGCGACGCACGTCGGCGGGCGCCTCGTTGCCGTAGACCACGCGCATCGGGTTGTCGGCGTCGTCGGGTCGCTCGGGGGTGGCCAGGATGTAGGACAGTGGTGCGCCGACGTAGTTGGCGAAGGTGCATCCGTGTCGCCGGACGTCGTCGAGCCAGTTGGAGGCGGAGAAGCGACGCCGCAGTGCGATCGAGCATCCGGAGTACAGGGCGATCGGCCACGCCACCATCACGGCGTTGGAGTGGAACAGCGGCATCGCGCTGTACACGCAGTCGTCCGAACCGATCCCGAACCTCTCGGCGAGCATGCGGCCGGGCACGGAGATCTTGCTCTGCGTGATCCGGACGGCCTTGGGGTCGCCGCTCGTGCCCGAGGTGAACACCAGGGCGACGAGGTCGTCGGGGCCGACGGGCACGTCCGCCACCTCGGGGAGCGCCGCGCCGGCGTGCCGGTCGAGCAGTGCGGTCCACTCGGGGGAGTCGACGGAGACCACGGGCACGCCGGGGTCGAGCCCGTCGAGCAGTGCGGCGTTGTCGGTGTCCGTGAGGATGAGCGCGCAGTCGGCGAGGGCCGCGTCGCGGATCAGAGCCTCGCCGCGTCGCGTGGGGTTGAGCCCGGCCACGACGAGCTCCGAACATGCCGCCGCGCCGAGCAGGTGGAGGTACTCGGGTGTGCCGGCCAGGAGGAGGCCGATGTGCGGGCGTGACGGTGACGACGACGAAGGCGGCGACGACGAGGTCATCAGTTCCCGAAGCGCCGCGATCCGCACGGCCACCGCGCCGACGGCGTCCGACCAGGGCGTGAGCCGGCCGTCGGACCAGATTCCGCGGTCGCCGACGGCGCGCAGGGCGTGCACCGCGTCGGCGACGGAGGTGAACGGCTGGGCGGCGACCTCCGCGATCGTCTTCACCGCGCCGCTCACGCCGAGTACTCCCAGGGGTCGCCCGCGGTGGCCAGCAGGTCGCCCAGGTCGAGCAGTTGCCGGGTGGCGCCGCCGAGGCGGAACTCGCCGGCCTTCGCGGCGAGGAAGTAGCGGTGGGCGGGCTCGGAGCGGTCCAGCCCGACGCCTCCGTGGACGTGCACGGTGGTGTGGGCGAGGCGGTGGCCGGCGTCGCAGGCCCAGAAGTGGGCGGAGGCGACGGCCGACCGCGCGGTGGCCGTGCTCTCGAGGGCGACGGTCTCCCGCGCTGCGGCCTCTGCACTGCAGGCGTCGAGCTCGTAGGCGGCGCGGAGGGTGGACAGTCGCACGGCGTCGACGTCGATGGACCCGTCCGCCAGGCGGGCGGCGACGGCCTGGAACGTGCCGATGGGGCGACCGAACTGGTGGCGGGTGCTCGCGTACGTGGCGGTGCGCTCGAGCGCGGCCTCGATCACGCCCCACTGGTGGGCGGCAAGGTGGACGCGGCGGCGCAGGGCATCGAACTCGAGCGCCCCGGCGGCGAGTGCGGTGGCGTCACCGGGGTCACCGGTGACGAGCCCGCTGCACGAGTAGTCGACGGGGATCGTGCGTTCCACGGTGACCGCCGCGCCGTCCGACACGTGTACGCCGTCGGCCGACCTCCGGACGATCACATCGGCGATCGGCGCCCAGTCCACCTCCGGTGCGGAGCCGGACCAGCCGTCGGCGACAGCGGCGATCTCGCGCCCCTCCGCCACGGCGGTGGCGCGGTCGGTCTGCCCGGCCGCCTCGAGCAGGTGGGCCGCGCGGATCGCGGGGGACAGGGGGACCGGGGCGACGACCCGGCCCAACTCGCGTAGGACCAGGGCCTCGCCGATCACCCCCAGTCCGGCGCCGCCGAGCGACTCCGGGGCGAGGGCGGCCGGGACGCCGGCCCGGACCAGTTCCTCCCAGTAGCGGGCGTGGAACCGGGCGGTGTCGCGGTCGGTTCCGCCGGATTCGGTGCCGGGGCCGAACCGGGCGTCGAGTTCGCGCAGGGAGTCGTCGGTGACCAGACGCTCGCCCATGTCCCGGACGAGGGCGGTCAGCTCCGCGGTGGTGTCGTCGACGGAGAAATCCATGTCAGCGCTCCTTCCGGGCGGTGCTGGCGGACGGCGCGGGGGCGACACGTGGCGCCGGGGGCAGCCCCAATCCGGCGGTGGCGATGATGTCCCGCTGCACCTCGTTGGTGCCGCCCCCGAAGGTGAGGATGAGCGCCGATCGGTGGAGGCGCTCGATGCGCCCGTGCAGGGCGGCGGTCGGGGAGTGGGAGCGCTGGTAGCCGCTCGATCCGAGGACCTCCATGAGCAACCGGTAGGCCTCGCACGCCGTCTCGGTCCCGTACACCTTGGTCGCCGACGCGGCGATGCGGGTGGGCGCGGCGGTGTCCGCGGAGACGATCTCCCAGTTGCGCAGGGCCAGGTACTCGGCCATCGCGTGGACGCGGGCCAGGTGGGTCCGCACCCACTCGTTGTCCATGACGGTGCCGTCCCCGGGCATGCCGACGTCCGCCGAGCGGGTGGTGCGCGCCCACTGCACGACCTGCCGCAGTGAGGCCTGCAGCGGCCCCGCCGAGGTCAGGGCGACGCGCTCGTGGTTGAGCTGGTTGGTCATGAGCGGCCAGCCGCCGTGCTCGGGGCCCACGAGGTTGCTCGCCGGGACCACCACGTCCTGGTAATAGGTGGCACTGGTGTCCGGGCCGGCCATCGTGTGGACCGGGGTCCACGAGAAGCCCTCGGCGTCGGTGGGCACCATGATCATGGAGATGCCCTTGTGGCGCTTGGCGTCCGGATCGGTGCGCGCGGCCAGCCAGATCCAGTCGGCGTACGCCACCAGCGACGTCCACATCTTCTGACCGTTGATCCGGTAGACCTCGCCGCCCTCGTGCTCACCGGTCCCGGGCTCGCGGACCGCCCGCGTGCGGAGCGACGCGAGGTCGGTGCCGGAGTCCGGCTCGGAGTAGCCGATGCCGAAGTGCAGCTCACCGCGGCTGATCCGGGGCAGGAAGTAGTTCTTCTGCTCGTCGGAGCCGAACGCCATGATGGTGGGCGCCACGGAGTTGATGGTGAGGAACGGCACCGGGACGCCGGCGATGGCGGCCTCGTCGGTGAAGATGAGCTGCTCGATCATCGGCCGGTTCTTCCCGCCGAATTCTTCGGGCCACCCCAGTGTCAGCCAGCCGTCTCGGCCCATCTCCGCGACGATCTCGCGGTACGCGTCGCCGTGCCCGTACTCGCCGGTGGTGGAGGTGAAGGCCTCGCGTCGTTCAGGGGTCATCAGTGCCGAGAAATACTCGCGCAACTCCCCGCGCAGACGTTCCTGGTCGGTGGTGTAGGTGATGTCCATATGCCCTAAGCTCATCGGTGAGTGGAACACGTTCTAGTGTCGTGTCTCACATAGTATCCAACCATCTCGCGGCCATGGTGGCCGTGGGTGCGACCGAGGAGGACGGCATGAGGATTGAAGTCGATCCCGACCGCTGCGAGGGGCAGGCCGTGTGCGTCGGCCTGGCGCCGAAGGTCTTCGAGCTGAACGACGACGACGAGGTCGTGCGTGTGATCGTCGACGAGGTCCCCGAGGACCTGCAGAAGCGCGCACTCAAGGCTGTGGAGAAGTGCCCGATGGCCGCGCTGAAGGCCGCGGAGTGACCGCGGGGATGGGTCGGGAGAAGCTCGACGCGGACCTCTCGCTCGACGGCCGGGTCGCCGTGGTCACCGGGTCCGGCTCGGGTCTCGGCGCGGCCGAGGCGGTCGAGCTCGCCAGGTCGGGCGCGGCCGCGGTGGTCATCAACGACATCCGCGCCGGTGACGCCGCGGACGCGGTGATCGCGGACATCGAGGCGGCCGGAGCCAAGGCGGCACTCGTCGTGGGCGACGTCTCCGAGCGGGAGACCGCCGACGCCATGGTGGCCGAGGCCCTCAAGCTCGGTGGGCTGCACGTGGTGGTCAACAATGCCGGGATCACGCGCGACAAGATGCTGTTCAACCTCTCCGACGAGGATTTCGACGCGGTCGTGAAGGTGCATCTGCGCGGTCACTTCCTGCTCACCCGCAATGCGGCCGCCCACTGGCGCGAGGAGAGCAAGAAGTCCGGGGGGCCGGTCTACGGCCGGCTCATCAACACCTCGTCGGAGGCGGGGCTCTTCGGCCCGCCCGGCCAGGCCAACTACGGCGCGGCCAAGGCCGCGATCACCGCGCTGACGCTGTCCGCGTCGCGGGTGCTGGAGCGCATCGGCTGCACCGCCAACGCGATCGCCCCGCGCGGTCGCACCGGGATGACGGAGGCGGTCTTTGAGCCCTGGGACCCCTCCGAAGGGCCGGATCCGCTCTCGCCGGACCGGGTCGCGGACCTCGTGTCCTACTTGGCCTCGCCCGCTGCTGCGGACGTCACGGGTCAGCTGTTCGTGGTATACGGCGGGATGGTGGCGCTCGTGGAGGCGCCCGTCGTGGAGAAGAGGTTCGACGCAGAGGGCGGCGTATGGGACCGTCGCGAGTTCGCGGATGCGATCTCCGGGCACTGGTCAGGCCGCCCGGAGGGCAAGTCCTTCTCCGCTGCGGAGATCATGAAGCTCTGAGTGGCGGGCCCGTCCCCGGCGTGATCGACATCGATCGCGCCGGGGACGACTTATTGGTGTGTCGGGCGTGTTAGATTCCCCCGACACGAGCTGGCAGGGGCACCGGTCGGGGGGATGGGGAAGCCCTTGCCAGATAGAACGCGTTCTAGATACTGTGTAATCGGGATCACACGAAGCGGTCACTTGTTCAGGCCGGGGTAGTCCAGGCCACGTTGGCCGACCGCGCGTGGCCCGGGGGATAAAAGACAGGAGGGGGCGCCATGGCGAGGGTTATCGATGCGCCGCTCAGAGGGATCGGCGACTTCGTCGCCATGACGCTGGACACCTTCGTCTCCTTCCCGACGATCGTGCGACAGGGCCGGGAGTTCGTCGAGCAGTCCTGGTTCATCGCCCGCGTCTCGATGCTGGCCACCGTTCTGGTGGCGATTCCCTTCACGGTCCTGGTGAGTTTCACGCTCAACATCCTGCTGCGCGAGATCGGCGCGGCCGACCTGTCCGGCGCCGGAGCCGCTCTCGGCGCGGTGACGCAGGTGGGCCCCATGGTCACCGTGCTCATCGTCGCCGGCGCAGGCGCGACCGCCATCTGTGCAGACCTCGGAGCGCGCACCATCCGCGAGGAGATCGACGCGATGGAGGTGCTCGGCATCGATCCGGTCAAGCGCCTGGTGGTGCCCCGGGTCGCGGCGTCGACCTTCGTCGCCCTCCTGCTCAACGGGCTGGTGTGCACCATCGGCATCCTCGGCGGGTTCCTCTTCTCAGTGTTGCTCCAGGGAGTCAACCCGGGGGCCTTCGTCAACGGCATCACGCTGCTCACCGGTCTCGGCGAGTTGATACTCGCGCAGGTCAAGGCCGGGTTGTTCGGGATGCTCGCCGGGCTGGTCGCCTGCTACAAGGGGCTCTATGTCCGCGGTGGTCCGAAGGAGGTCGGCAACGCGGTCAACGAGACCGTCGTCTTCGCGTTCATGGCGCTGTTCGTCGTCAACACCGTGGTGACCGCCGTGGGCGTCAAGGTCCTGGGGGCGTGAGGTGACCGTCATCGAGACCACCCGGTTCCCGCGCCTCGCGCGGGCCCGGCACCACACCGTCGGCAGGATCGACGATTTCGGCGGCATCGCCCTGTTCTTCTGGCGAGCGCTTCTGGCCACGCCGCGGGCGCTCACGCATTACCGCAAGGAGACGCTGCGGCTCATCGCCGAGATCGCCATGGGTACGGGCGCGCTGGCGATGATCGGCGGCACCGTGGTGATCGTCGGGTTCCTCACCCTGGCCACCGGCGGCGTGATCGCCGTCCAGGGGTTCTCGTCGCTCACGGATGTCGGGGTCGAGGCGCTCACCGGTTTCTTCGCGGCGTTCATCAACGTGCGAATCGCCGCCCCGGTGATCGCCGGCATCGGGTTGGCGGCCACCATCGGGGCCGGTGCGACCGCCCAGTTGGGCGCGATGCGCGTGTCGGAGGAGATCGACGCACTCGAGGTGATGGCGATCGACTCGGTCACCTACCTCGTCTCCACGCGGATCGTCGCCGGGATGATCGCCGTGGTGCCGTTGTACTCCCTCGCCGTCATCGCCTCGTTCCTGGCGAGCCGGTTCGCGACCGTGGAGATCTACGGACAGTCCGGGGGCGTCTACGACCACTACTTCTCGACGTTCCTCATCCCCACGGACATCCTCTGGTCCTTCGTGCAGGCCATCGCGATGGCCATCACGATCATGCTCATCCACACCTACTACGGCTACAACGCCGCCGGCGGTCCCGCCGGAGTCGGCACCGCCGTCGGAAACGCCGTCCGCACCTCGCTCATCGCCGTGGTGACCGTAACCCTTCTCGTCTCCCTCGCCATCTACGGCGGAGACGGCAACTTCAACCTGTCGGGATAGGAGACACAGATGGCGAGGACGGTCAGTCAGAGCGACGCGGTGCCCAAGCGCATCGCTGCCGCGAGCCTGGCGCTGTTCATCGTCGTCGTGGTCGCGACCTCGCTCCTGATGTTCGTGCGCGCCTTCGACGACCGGGTGCCGCTGACCGTGCGCAGCGATCGCGCGGGTCTGGTCATGGAGGCCGACGCGAAGGTGCGTTCGCGTGGCGTCGAGATCGGCAATGTCACCGACATCCGCCAGGAGTTCGACGGCGCGACCCTCGACATCGAGGTGGATCCCGCCGCTCTCGAGGCGATCCCGGCCAACTCGGTCGTGACGATCGGGTCCAATACGGTCTTCGGAGCCAAGTCGGTCGACTTCGAACCTCCGGCGCGCCCGGCCCCGACGGCCCTCGAGGCCGGTGCAGTCGTCGAGACGTCCAACGTCACCACCGAGGTGAACACCCTCTTCGAGGACCTCACCGTCCTGCTGGAGGCGATCGAGCCCGAGAAACTCAACGCCACTCTGGGCGCCATCTCGGGCGCTGTGGACGGCCGGGGCGAACAGGTGGGGCGCACGATCACCGATCTGAACGACTACCTGCAGGAGGTCAACCCGCAGATCGAGACCCTCCAGCGCGACCTGGCCAAGGGGTCCCGCGTGGCCAACCTCTACGCCGACGTCACGCCTGACCTGATGCGGTTGCTCGACTCCGGCACGGACGTCGGCGCCAACGTCGTCAACAACCAGGCCCGGTTCGAGCAACTCCTGGCCTCCAGCATCGGAACCGGAGAGACCGGCAAGCGGCTGCTGTCGGAGAACGGCAACGAACTCGTCAAGACCCTGTCGGACCTGCGGGCGTCCACCAGCCTGCTCGCCGAGTACTCGCCCATGCTGACCTGTCTGATCGTCGGCCTCAACCAGGGTGTCGAGGGCGCGATGTCCGCCTTCGGCGGCAAGGACCAGCCGGGCCTCGTGTTCAAGGCCGGTTTCCAGCAGGGTGCGCGCGCGTACGAGTACCCCAAGGACCTGCCCAAGGTCAACGCCAGCACCGGGCCCAACTGCTACGGCCTGCCGTTCCCTGCCCCGGATGTCCACGCCCCGTTCGTCGTCACCGACACCGGCTCCAACCCTGTGGAGGGCATGCCCGACGTGTTCACCTCTCGTCCCGCCCCGCTCTTCGGTCCGCTGCGGCCGACCGTCCCCGGTGTACCCGCGCCCCCGACCCTTCTGCAGGTCATGCTCGGGATGGACGGGGGCACCCCGTGAGCGCGGCCCGCGCGGCGACGCGCGACCTCCGGTCCACCCTGGTGAAGCTGACGCTGTTCACCACGGTGATGGCCCTGGTCCTCATCGGTCTGGTCGTGGTATTCAGCGAGTACCGGTCGGGTGACACCGAGGACTACAACGCCGCCTTCACCGACGTCTCCGGTCTCGAACCGGGGGACAAAGTGCGCATCGCGGGCGTCGAGGTGGGCACGGTCGGCAGCATCGAGCTGGCCGAGGGCAACACCGCCGCGGTGGAGTTCTCGGTGGCAGGGGACCAAGTGGTCCACACCAGTACCGAGGCGATGGTGCGCTACGAGAACCTCACCGGTGACCGGTACCTGGAACTCAAGCGGGGCGAGGGCGACCAGTCCCCGCTCGAGATCGGCGGGACGCTGCCCCTGTCCCAGACGTCGCCGGCCCTGGATCTGGACGCGCTCCTGGGCGGGTTCCGCCCGTTGTTCAAGGCGCTCGATCCCGGCCAGGTCAATCAACTGTCGGAGTCCATCGTCAAGGTGTTCCAGGGTGAGGCGGGAACCGTCCAGGACCTGCTCGCCGCGACGTCATCCCTGACACAGACGCTGGCGGACCGCGATCAGCTCATCGGCGACGTGATCACCAACCTCAACGGGGTGCTCACCACGGTGGCGGACAACCAGGACAATGTGGATTCGATCGTCGACGACCTTCAGCAGCTCGTCTCCGGACTGTCCGCGAACGCAGGACCGATCGGCGAGTCCGTCGACCGCCTCAACGACGCGAGCGCCAACATGACCACCCTGCTGGCCGACGTCCGTCCCGCCCTGCGTGAGGACGTAGCCCAGATCGACCGGGTGGCGACGCTCATCAACGAGGACGAGCCGTTCGTGGAGAACGTGATGAACCGGCTCCCGTCGGACTTCGAGAAGATGGGACGGCTCGGCATCTACGGCAGCTTCTTCCAGTTCTACCTGTGCGGCAACATCGTGCAGATCACCGACCCCGCCACCGGGCAGGGGCTCTACATGCCGCAGTACGAGCAGACGACGGGACGGTGTGCCTTCCCCGATGAGTGACGATTCAAGCCAGGCGCCCCCCAAGGCGCCCCGCGGTCAACTCCGGTTCCGAGACCGCGATCCCAAGAAGCTCGGCGTGTGGGGAGCAGTGGGCGCCGTGGCGTTGATGGGGATCTCCCTCAACTACGACCGCATCCCCTACGTCAACGGCATGCGCGACGCGACCGTCTACGTCGCCGACGCCGCGGGTCTCGACACCGGGGACCACGTCCAGGTCGCCGGGATGAATGTCGGGACGGTCCGCAAGATCGAGCTGGACGGTGACCGGGTGAGGGTGCGCTTCGCCATCAACCGGGGTGTCGAACTCGGTGCCGACACCTCCGCGCAGATCAAGACGGACTCGATTCTCGGCCGCCGCGCGCTCGGCGTCTTCTCGGACGGCCGGGGAGATCTCGAGGACAACACGATCCCGATCGAGCGGACCTCCGTCCCGTACTCGCTCACGTCGGCGCTCGGCGACCTCAGCGACACCGTCGAGGCCATGGACACCGACAAGGTGGACGAGGCCCTGACCGTTCTCGCCGAGACCATGGAGGGGTCGTCTCCCGAGGTCCGGGGTGCGATCGACGGGATCACCCGTCTGTCCCGCTCCCTCAACGAACGCGACGAGGGGGTCCGACAACTGCTCGAGAAGGCGGCCGGTACCACCGATGTGCTGGGCAGGCGCAGCGAACAGATCAACCAGCTCATGGTCGACGGCAACACCCTGTTCACACAACTCGACCTGCGGCGTCGTGCTCTCAGCGAGCTCATCATGAACATCGACGAACTCGCGCGTCAGCTGTCGGGGCTGGTCCAGGACAACGAGGCCCAACTCGGGCCCGCCCTGGACAAGCTCGAGCAGGTCTCCGATCTACTGATCCGCAACAAGGACGACATCGACCTGGGCCTGCGTCGGATCGTCCCGTTCTCCACGGCGTTGAGTGAGGCCGTCGCCTCCGGACCGTGGTTCAACGCCTACATATCCAACCTGTCCCTCGGCCACTACCAGCAGACGATCGTGAGGGACCTATTGCCACTGATCGACGACCGCGTCCAGCCTGAACCAGGTCTGGTCCGTGAACCCACCATGCCGGGTACTCCCGAGCTGACGTTCATGGACGAGCACCCCGGCTGGGGCGAGAAGAGGGTGCCGCGATGAGTCGAATCCTGTCTTCCCCGCTGGCCAAGATCGTGGCGCTGCTCGCCGTGATCGCGATCGTCGTGGGCGCGGTGTGGTTCTTCACCGGTCGGACCAAGACGATCACCGCCTACTTCCCGTCCACCCGGGGTGTCTACGAGGACGACACCGTGCGGGTCCTGGGTGTGCGAGTCGGCAGCATCTCCGACATCGCCACCGAGGACGGCAAGTCCAAGGTGACCATGGAGGTCGATCGCGACGTCGCCATCCCGGCGGACGCCAACGCGCTGCTCGTCGCGCAATCCCTGGTCGCCGAGCGCTTCATCCAGCTCACCCCCGCCTTCACCGGTGGGGAGGAGATGCCCGACGGCGGGACGATCCCCGTCGAGCGGACGGCCGTCCCGGTCGAGTGGGACGGGGTCAAGGAGCAGCTCATGAAGCTCTCCTCGGCCCTCGGGCCGACCGGCGACGAGGAGACCGGTCCGCTCGGGGACTTCGTGGAGTCGGCGGATTCGATGCTCGAGGGCAACGGCGGCGAGATCCGCGATGCTCTCAGCGAGGTGTCGCAGACCATGTCGCTGCTGTCCGACGGCCGAGAGAACCTCTTCACCACCCTCAAGAACCTGCAGCTCTTCGTCACGGCCCTGTCCCAGAGCGAGGAGCAGATCGTCTCCTTCGGCGGCAGGCTCGCCAGCGTCTCCCAGGTGCTGGGCGACCAGACCGCGGACATCGATGCGGCCCTGCGCGATCTCGATCTGGCGGTGATGGACATCAACCGGTTCCTGGAGAACCACGGCGACCGTGTCACCACCGGTGTCGACAAGCTGGGCCGGGCGACCGAGGTCGTCCGCGACCGCCGGGCGGAACTGGAGGGCGTGCTGCACGTGGGGCCGACGGCGATGTCGAACTTCTACAACATCTACCGGCCGTACCAGGGTGTGCTCACCGGTGTCCTGGCCATGAACCAGATGGCCAACCCGACCAACTTCATCTGCGGCGCCATCGCCGGCCTGGCCAACAACACCGCCGAGTCCGATGCGCAATTGTGCGCCGAGTACATGGGTCCGCTGTTCAACTCGTTGACCTCCAACTACCCGTACGGCGCGGTCACCCCGCCGATCACCCCGACCGCCGAGCCCCACCAGATCTGGGATCGTCAGAAGCCCGGGACCCGGACCCCGCCCGGTGTGCAGCCGGTGTCGGACCGCCCGGACCCGCTGGTCAACGTCGTCAACCGTGGGGACAACCTCACCGACACCCTGCTCGTGACGGGAGGTGCCTGATGCTCGGCAACGGATCCGGGTCCCGCCTGCGGGCGGTCGGCGCGCTCGGCACGGTGGTCCTGCTCTCGGGGGCCGGGTGTTCGTGGCAGGGTCTCAACTCCCTTCCGCTCCCCGGGGCCCAGGGCAAGGGTGAGGGTGCCTACGAGGTGACGATCGAGATGCCCAACGTCACGACCATCACCCGCAACTCCCCGGTGCGGGTCAACGATGTCAACGTCGGTTCCATCACCGCCATGCGGGTGGAGGACTACACCGCGATCGTCACGATCAGCCTCAACGAGGAGGTCAGGCTCCCGGCCAACGCCCACGCCAAGATCGGGCAGACCAGCCTCCTGGGCTCCCAGCACCTCGAGCTCTTCCCGCCGCCGGAGGGCGACCCGCAGGGCACACTGGCGGACGGTGACGTGATCCCGCTGGCCCGCGCCGGCGTCTACCCAACCACCGAGCAGACGCTGTCGGCGTTGTCGGTCGTCCTCACCGACGGCGGCCTGGCCCAGTTCGAGACCATCGCCACCGAGCTCAACACCGCCCTGGACGGCCGCGAGATCGACGCCAACGAGGTCCTCACGCAGCTGGATACCACCGTCAGCGGACTCGACGACCAGCGTGCCGACATCATCGCCGCGATGGAGGGGCTCGACCGTCTGTCGCGACAGATCAACGAGCAGAACGACACCCTCGCCCGGGCCCTGGCCCAGATGCCGGAGGCGCTGACGTTGATCAATGACCAGAAGCAGCAGCTGACCACGGCCCTGGTCTCGCTCGGCGACTTCGGCAACAAGGCCAACCAGGTCATCGATGCGGGCGGCGGACAGGATCTCGTGGACAACCTCCGCGATCTCACCCCGGTGCTCGAGGGGCTGGCGAACGCCGGACGTGACATGACCCGGGTGCTCAGTTCGCTCATCACGTTCCCGTTCCCGCAGGCGGGTATCGACAACTTCCTGCGCGGGGACTACGCCAACCTGTACATCCACGCCGACGCGACGATGCCGCGCCTGGCGGAGACAATGCTCCTGGGCACCGAGTTCGGTAACCGGATGGCGGGAGTCGAGGGCTACATCGGACTCGCACCGAATCCGCTCGCCGGGGCGGACCCGTACTCCCTCGACGTGCCCCGACCGGAGCCCGCACCCGACGGCGCGCCCGCGCCCGCGGGGGACGCCGCCACGCCGACGCCGGAGCAGCCCGACGGGGACCCCGCACCCGCGGAGCCGCCCGCCGCCACGACCGAGGAGGCACCGCGATGACCCGTCTCGTCAAGATCCAGTTGACGATCTTCGCCGTGGTCACCGTTCTGGCCCTCACGGTCATGTCGGTGTCTTACCTCAAGCTGCCCACGGCCTTCGGATGGCAGCGCACGGACGTCGCCCTGGAGATGCCCGACACCGGCGGCCTCTACCAGAACGCCAACGTCTCGTACCTCGGCAACGTCATCGGTCGTGTCGACTCCGTCACCCTCACACCCGGGCACGTCGTGGCGAACCTGCACTTCGACGCGCGGGCCGATGTCCCGGAGAACGTCCGGGCCCAGATCCGCAGCGTCTCGGCGGTCGGTGAGCAATACGTGGAGTTCGTCCCGGAGGGCGAACCGAGCGGCGAGCTGGCGGACGGGTCCGTGCTCGGGCGGGACCGGGTCGACATGCCCCAGGGGATCGGACCGGTACTGGACCAGGCCACCGTGCTCATGGCGTCGATCGACGATGCCAAGATGCGACGCGTGATCTCCGAGTCGTTCGACGCGTTCAACGGCTCGGAGCGCGACCTCCAGCGCTTCCTCGACTCGGCCCAGTTGTTGCTCGAGGAGGCCCGTTCCAACACGGACGTCACCCGTCAGCTCATCGCCGACGCCGAGCCGGTCCTGGACTCCCAGCTCCGCTCGTCGGACTCGATCCGGGCCTGGACCCGGAACCTCGCGGACCTGACCGATCAGCTCCGGACCAACGAGCCCCAGCTGACCTCGATCATCCAACGCGGCCCGGACTCTCTGGCGCGGGCGACCAAGGTCCTCAACGATCTGCAGCCGACCATGCCGGTGCTGGTCGCCAATCTGGTGAGCGTCGGCGAGGTGGGCGTCGTGTACAACCGCTCCATCGAGCAGCTCCTCGTGATCTACCCCGCCCTGGTGTCCTCGCTCATCACCGCCATCAACGGCGCCAAGGACACCGGTGAGATCAAGGTGGACTTCAACCTCCAGATCAACGAGACCCCGCCGTGCACCACCGGCTTCCTCCCGGCCGATCAACGCCGCTCGCCGGCGGACCTCTCGGTGCCGCCGCTGATCAACGGCATCTACTGCAAGGTGCCCCAGGACTCGCAGCAGGTCGTGCGAGGCGCCCGCAACCTGCCGTGCATGGAGTACCCCGGCCGGCGGGCGGCGTCGCCCGCCGAGTGTGCGGCGGACGACTACCAACCCGAGGGGATCAACCCCCCGGACACGAGCGAGGTCGGTCCGCCCGGGAACAACCCCAACGGGTGGAACGTTGTGCCGTCGTCGGACACCGGAGAACAGGAGATCCGCACGTCGGCCGCGATGTACGACCCGTCGACGGGCGAATACCTGGGCGCCGACGGTAAGACGTATCGTCAGCTCAATCTCGGTGATGCCGGACGACTCCCGGCGGACGCCGACCTGGCCGACATCCTCACGAACGGAGTGACCTAGTGCCACAGCCGGACGACAACCCCGCCGACCGTGGGCGCCTGTGGCTCACCGTGACCGCGGTGGTCGCGGCGGTCTGTCTCGTGGCCGCCGTCGTCGCGACGTCGCTGTGGCTGGGTGAGCGGAACGCGGCGGCCTCCGTGCGCGCCGACCGGGCCTCCGCTGCCGAACTCGACGCCTCGTACCGTGACTTCGCGACGACCGTGATGACCAAGCTCATGACCATCAGGCAGGAGACGCTGTCGGAGGACGTCGACGAGATCGTCGGCCTGATCGACGGCGATTTCTCGGAGCAGTTCGCGCCTCGCCGCGATTCGTACGAGGACGTCGTCAAGACCACCAATGTCGTCGCCGACGGTGTGGTGTCCGCCGCCGCCGTCGAGCACTCCTACCCCGACCGGGCCGAGGTGATCATGGCGATCGACCAGACCATCGGCAACCCGAAGTCCGATGAGGACCAGGACCGCCAGTACCGTGTGCGCGTGACCGTGAACCGACACGACGACGGCGAGATGAAGGTCACGGGGGTGAACTTCATCCCATGACCACTCCCGACTCCGACATCCGCGCCACCCGTCGCGCCCAGCGCGAGGCCGAGCGCGCGGCCCGCGCCCAGCGCAAGGCCGACGCCGCCCGCGAGCGTGCCCTCGAGGCCGCACGGGCCGGTGGGCTGTTCGAGGGCATGGAGGCCATGCCCCGCACCGAGACCGCCGACGCACGATCGGACGAGGACACCGCCGGCGGCGCGACCGCCCGGCCGGCCACCTCGACCCCCTCGTCGTCGCCGGCGTCCCGGGAACCGATCGACCCGGCCCGTCGGCGCACCCTGATCACCGCCCTGGCACTGGTGTCGGCGGCCCTCGTCGTCGTCACCGGCCTGGCCACGTGGCAGTACGTCGAGGCCCGCGAGGCGACGGCGATCGAGGAACAGATCGCGGCCGCGCCCCGGGCGGCCACCGACGCGGCGCGCGAGATCACCACCCAGATGTTCACCTACGACCACCGGACGGTGGACGCGGACCTCGCGGCGGTCCGGGACCGGCTCACCGACCCGGCGCTGTCGGAATTCGTCGAACAGTCCATGCCGACCGTCGCCTCCGCCGCCAAGGAGCAGGAGGCCACCGTCTACGCCACGGTCGCCGCCGCCGCCCCGCAGGAGGTGACGGACGCCGAACGCGTCACCGTGCTGGTCATGCTCAACCGGATGGTCTCCACCAAGGACGCACCCGAGGCGGCCAGCTCGGCCTCACGGCTGAGCGTGGACATGGTCCGCCAGGACGGGACGTGGAAGCTCGCCGAGCTCAACGCGCTCTGACCCGGACGCGCTCTGACCCGGACGCGCTTTGACCCGGACGCGCTCTGACCGCCAACCGACGCCCGGGTATGGGGCGCCGCCCGGGGCGGACGGGGTCCTAGTCGTCCGAGGTGGCGTCGAGGGTGTTGAAGAACCGGCGGGCCCACGCGTGGACATCGTTGCTCAACACCTGCCGACGCAGTGACCGCATACGGCGCCGCCGGTCGTCGGGGGAGTCGTCGACCGCGGCCATGATGGCGTCCTTGACCCCGTCGAGATCGTGCGGGTTGCACAGGTACGCCTGGCGTAGCTCCGCGGCGGCGCCGGCGAACTCGCTGAGCACCAGGGCGCCCTCGCCGTCGGTGCACGAGGCCACGTACTCCTTGGCCACCAGGTTCATACCGTCACGCACGGGCGTCACCAGCATCACGTCGGCGGCGGAGTAGAACGCCGCCAACTCGGTCTTGGGGACGGGCCGGTGGATGTAGGTCACCACGGGGTGCCCGATCTCGCCGAAGGTGCCGTTGATGCGGCCCACCGACTCCTCGATCCGCGACCGCATGATCTGGTACTGCTCGACCCGCTCCCGGCTCGGCGTGGCCAGCTGCAGGAGGGTCACGTCGGCGGGCTCCAGACGCCCCTCCTCCAGCAGCTCCTCCAGGGCCTGCAGGCGGACGTCGATGCCCTTGGTGTAGTCCAGACGGTCCACGCCGAGCAGCAGGACCCGCGGCGACCCCAGCTCCTCACGCAGGCGGGTGGCGCGATCCCGGGTCTCGCGCGCGCGGGCCGTGGCGTCCACGGACGCGGAGTCGATGGAGATGGGGAACGCGCCGACCCGCACCATCCGGTCGCCCACCCGGATCTCGGAGGCGCGGCCCCGCGACGAGCGCAGGCGGACGGACGGGTAGCCGCGCAGACGGTTGGCGAGGATCCGGAAGTTGTCGGCTCCACCGGGGAGGTGGAACCCCACCAGGTCCGCCCCCAACATGCCCTCGACCAGCTCGGTGCGCCACGGCAGCTGCATGAACAGCTCGACGGGCGGGAACGGGATGTGCAGGAAGAACCCGATGGTGAGGTCGGGCCGCAGTTCGCGCAGCAGGGACGGCACCAGCAGCAGCTGGTAGTCCTGCACCCAGACGGTGGCACCCTCGGCGGCGGCCTCTGCCGTGGCCTCGGCGAAGCGGGTGTTGATCTCGCGGTAGGAGTTCCACCACTCGCGGTGGTACTCGGCCGGCACCACCACGTCGTGGAACAACGGCCAGAGGGTGGCGTTGGAGAAACCCTCGTAGTAGAGCTCGACGTCCCGGGCGGACAGGGTGACCGAGTGGAGGCGGATGCCGTCCGCGTCGAACGGCTCGGGGGCGGCGTCGGGGACGCCGGGCCACCCCACCCACGCGCCGTCGCCTGCCTTGAGGATGGACTCCAGCGCCGTCACGAGGCCGCCCGGGCTGGCCTTCCAGTGCTCGGTGCCGTCCCGGTCGATGACGAGGTCCACGGGGAGACGGTTGGCGACGACGACGAAGTCGGCCCCTGCATCGGTGGACATCTGCCCGGTACCGCTCGTCATCGGGTGCCCCCTCGCGTGGATCGCTGTGGTCTGGTTACTCGGCGTCCGCCGTCACCTGCGGCTCCGGACCGATCCCGAGCATGTCGAGGAGCATCCGGCACTCGTCGGCGTCGGCCGAGTACGAGGCCACGACCTTGCGGGCCTGGTCGGCGGTCTCGTCCGCGACCGGCTCCAGGTCGTCGAGCTCGGGTTCTTTGCTGGCGGCGGCTGAAGCCATAGTGGTCCTCCTGGGATCGGTGGGGGACACGCGCCCTGCTCGGGTGACGTCGTCCGTCGCCGATTCTACTTCACCCGTCCGCGGCCGCCGACCGGCGCAGATTACGGGTCACCCACTCACCGAACACGATCCCGGCGGCCAGTGCCACCGCGATCGCCAACGCCTGGAACATCAGGCCCAGACCGATACCCGTCTGGTCGCTCGTCAGCGCCGACAGGCCGCGGTACACGGACAGGCCCGGCAGGAACGGCGTGATGCCGGCGATGGTCACCACCAGGGGCGGGACGGTCGCGATACGGGCGAGGATGCCGCCGATCAGACCCATCGTGCAGGCGGCGAGCGCGGAGCCCACCACCACTCCCAGTCCGGTGGCCATGACCGCCTGGAAGATGAGCATGCCGATCGCGCCGACGGTGGCCGCGAGCCAGGTCGCTCGGACCGTCGCGTAGCTCGCCACGGCGAACCCGGCGGCGCCCACGCCCGCGGCGAGCACCGCGATGTGGACGGCGGCGGTGCCGGCGATGGCCGGGTCGATCGGGGGCGGGGACATCCCGAGACGTTCGAACACCGCGAGCGCGATCGTGATCCCGCCCAGGACTCCGCCGGTCATCACCATGGTCTCGACCCCGCGTCCCGCGGAGGTCACGGGGAACCCGGTGATGGCGTCCTCGATGGCGCCGACGAGGGTCAGCCCCGCGAGCAACACGATGATCCCGGCCGCGACCAGTTGTGAGGGTTGTACCTCGATGAAGTTGTCGCTGACGGCCACGTACGCGGCGAGGGCCCACGCGGCCGCGATGAACCCGCCCACGACCTGTTGGAAGAAGCTGGGCAGCCGGTGGCGGTCGAGGTAGCGGTTGGCGTACATCAGGCCGAACGTGGAGACCATGGAGATGAGGCCGGCCAGGGGGCTCCCCCCGAGCTGGATGACCACCGCGCACCCCAGCATCGCCCACCCCAGGACCGCGACGCGGAAGGAGTGCGGGTGCGGGGAGGCCACGATCCTCTCGACCTCGGCGGCGGCCTGGTCGACGGTGAGCTGGCGGCGCACGATGAGGTCGATGAGGCGGGAGACGCGGGTCACCCGTGTCATGTCGACGGTGCGGTAGTTGACCACCCGGATGACCGAGATCGGCGGTCGGCCGCGACGTCGGTTGACCCCGATGGTCAGCGACGTGAAGGTGACCTCGACGGTCGCGCCCGGCAGGCCGAACGCCGCCGCCACGGACTCGGCCTGGGCGACGGTGTCCGCGGCGCCCTCGCCGGAGGACAGCAGGATCCCGCCGATCTCGAGGGCGAGGTTGAGGACGTCGGTGACGGCGCCGTCGTCGTCGAGGTCGACCGGCGCCATGGGGGACAGCGGGGGCTCGACCGCCAGGTCCATGGCGGACTTGCGCAGTCCCATCCACGCCAGTGGTCGGGTGAGCGGTGCCGGTGCGTCGCGGGTCTCCACGGTGCACACCGTAGTCAAGAGCCCCGACGGTGGCCGGGTTAGGATGACTGGCGGGCCGCGGCGGTGTCGCCGCCCGTGCTGGAGTGGCGCAATTGGTAGCGCACCCGACTTGTAATCGGGCGGTTGCGAGTTCAAGTCTCGTCTCCAGCTCTCGAGTGGCGTCGGCGTTCGAGCCGGAAGCTGAGGGCACGCCAAGTGTCGGGCCGTCGGTGGTGGCCGCGGGATGCGGCCCCGACCGGGACCCCCAGTTCAGTGATCATTGTTAGCTTCCGTCTACTGGTGAGTAGAATGTTCTCAACGTTCCCGTCGCCAGAAGGACGCCGCCGAGATGACGCAGTCCGCAACAGAGATCGCCACTGCGTGGATGGCCGCCCTCGCCTCGGGCGACGCCGAGCGGACCATCGCACTGTCTTCGCCGTCGATCGTATACACAACGGGCCAGGTCAGGCGCTACGAGGGGCACGATGGTGTCCGCGACATCGTGTCGGACCTCTCCCGACTGGCCGGTTTCCTCACCGTCGGGGTGGAGGGGGAGGTCCTGGAGTCCGAGGGGGTCGTCGCGCTGCGCCGGATCGAGCGCTACACGCTGCCCAGCGGCGGGATCGAGATCCGGGGGTGTTCGTTCGTGGAAGTGGAGGACGGGATGGTCACGCGATGGGCGGATTACAAGAGCATGCACGCGATCGACGAGATCGTCGGATAACGGGGAGGCGGATGCCGTGAGCGAACGCGGAGCCGGGGACGTGGATCCCCGGGAAGTGGTCAGGGCCCTGATCGAGGCGGCGTTCGCGGGGGACGTCGAGACCGCGCAGTCATGGTGCACGCCGGACGTCGTCCTCACGATCGAGGGCACGCAGACTGTCCGGGGACACGAGGGCCTGCGCCATGTGATCGAGTTCAACCAGGATGTCTCGACCGACGTCAGCGTGGACATCCACCACGTACTGGGCTCGGGCGATGTGGCGGCGCTCAACCGGACCACACACCTCACCATCGGTGGGGTCGCCCTGAAGGTGGAGGTCGGCTCGTTCTTCGCGCTCCGCGACGGTCTCGTCGCGGCGTGGACCGACTATCAGGACATGCAGGACGTCACCCGGGCGCTCGGACACTGACGATCGGGCAGGGCCCGGCGCCGGCGGCCGACCGCCGACCCGGGGCGGACGGCCCCGGGTTCAGGCCTCCGGCACGAACTCCCCGTAGCCCAGTTCGCGCAGCGACCGCCGGATGGTCTCGGCCGCCGCGTCGGATTCATCGGCGGGCGCGTCGGGGTCCGCCAGCGACAGGTCGAATCCGGACATGTCGTCGGCGGGGAAGATGTGGATGTGGGTGTGCGGCACCTCGAAGCCGGCGATGAGATACCCGGCGCGCGCCGCACCGAGGCCTCCCACGACCGCCTTGCCGACGGCCTGTGCGACCTCGTTGAGCCGGGTCAGCAGCGCGGGCTCGAGATCGGTCCACCGATCGACCTCCGCGCGCGGGACGACCAGCGTGTGGCCGGGCGCGACAGGTGCGATGGTGAGGAAGGCGACCACCTCGGGGTCCTTCCAGACGAACCGGCCCGGCAGTTCACCGGCGATGATCTTGCTGAAAACGGTCGACATGGACCCCAGCCTACGTATCGGGGGCGATGGCCTCAGGTGGCAGACTGGCGAAAAGTGGTCTAATGGATGTATCCGCCACCCGCCGGGTGGCCCCCGTCCTCTCTACACACGCGAAGGAGCATCGACATGGTCGAGGCAGGTATTGCGACGGCAGAGGGCGCGGTGAAGAAGAAGGCCTACCACCACGGCGATCTGCGCAACGCCATCATCCAGGAGGCCACCGCTCGCGCGAGGGTTTCGGGGGAGAAGGCGATCATCCTCCGCGAGATCGCCCCGCACATCGGGGTGTCCGCCACCGCGGCGTACCGCCATTTCGCGAATCGGCAGCAGCTCGTCGAGGAGGTCGCGGCCCGCGGGTTCGTCGAGCTGGTCGGTCGCGTGGCGGCCGCGGCCGTCGGCGGTGCGGTGTCCGATCCGGTCCTCGCCGCCTACCGCGAGCTGCGCGAAGCGGCTCTCGCCGTGGTGGAGTTCTCGATCGACGAGCCTGCGTGGGCCCGCACGATGATGGAGAACCTGGGCCCGTCGGAGACCGTCGCCGCGCACGCCGATGCCATCAATGTGGAATTGCAGGCGATCGTCGAGCGCGGGATCGAGGCGGGGGCGTTCCGGCCCGGGGTCGTCATGAACGACGAGCTGCCGCTGTGGGCGGCGATCGACGGCCTCAGCGCCCAGGCGATGTTCGGGATCCGCCCGATGCGGACCCCGGACGCCGCACGGTCGACCGCACGGACCATTGATCTGTGTCTGACGGACCTGCTCACCGACGAGGGGCTGCGGGCCCGCGACGCGGCGTTCCCCGCCGCCGACATCACCGCCGACGCAGGGGTCTAGGGCCCGTTCGTTCCGGGCCGGGCCAGCCCGGCGCAGTGGTCGGGTTACTGTGGTCGTCGTGCGCATTCTCGTGATCGGTTCCGGTGCCCGTGAGCACGCCCTCCTCGTCGCCCTCGCCGCGGATCCCGCGGTGACGGAGTTGCACGCCGCGCCGGGCAACCCCGGCATGGTGCAGGCGCAGTGTCACGAACTCACGGTGACCGATCCGGCGGCCGTGACGGCCCTGGCCCGCAAGCTCGACGCCGGACTGGTCGTCATCGGTCCCGAGGTGCCCCTGGTCGCGGGCGTCGCCGACGCCCTGCGCGAGGCCGGGATCCCGGTGTTCGGCCCGTCCGCCGAGGCCGCCCGCATCGAGGGGTCCAAGGCGTTCGCCAAGGACGTCATGGCGGCTGCGGGTGTGAAGACCGCGCGCGCCGAGATCGTGGACTCACCCGCCGACCTCGACGACGCACTCGACCGGTTCGGACCGACCTGGGTGGTCAAGGACGACGGGTTGGCCGCCGGCAAGGGAGTCGTCGTGACACCCGATCGCAACGCGGCCCGGGCGCACGCTCTCGCCTGTCTCGACGACGGGCACCCGGTGCTGTTGGAGTCGTTCCTCGATGGCCCGGAGGTCTCCCTGTTCTGCCTGGTCGACGGGGAGACTGTCGTGCCGTTGCTGCCCGCCCAGGACCACAAGCGGGTCGGCGAGGGCGATCGCGGTCCCAACACCGGCGGGATGGGCGCCTACACGCCGCTGCCGTGGTTGCCGCAGGGGATGGTCGACCGGATCGTCACGGAGGTGTGCGAGCCGGTGGCCCGCGAGATGGTCGCCCGTGGCTGCGGCTTCTCCGGCCTGCTGTACGCGGGGCTGGCGATCACCTCGTCCGGGCCCGAGGTCGTGGAGTTCAACTGCCGCTTCGGCGACCCGGAGACACAGGCCGTGCTGGCGCTGCTCGAGTCGCCGCTGGGCGAGACCCTGCACTCCGTGGCCACCGGCCGACTGGCCGACCTTCCGCCGCTGGTGTGGCGTGACGGCGCCGCCGTGACCGTAGTCCTGGCAGCCGAGCACTACCCGGCGACGCCGCGGCGCGGTGACCTCATCGAAGGCGCCGAACAGCCGGGCGTGCTCCACGCCGGCACGGCCCGCGACGCGGAGGGCCGGCTCGTCTCCGCCGGGGGCCGGGTCCTGTCGGTCGTGGGCACGGGGGCGGACCTGACAGCGGCCCGGGCCGAGGCCTACCGGATCCTCGACGGCATCGAGCTCGGCGGCGGGCATTTCCGCCGGGACATCGGCCAGGCCGCCGAGGAGGGGCGCATCAGCCTCCCGGGCTGACGCGCCCCGCGCGATCAGCGCGAGTAGAGCTCCATCCGGGGCACCTGCGCGACCAACCACGGGCTGAAGGCGAACGGGGTGGCGTCGACCGAGGTGCGGACATCCGCCGGACGGGCCCAGTGGTGCGCGCACACCTCGTCGGCCCGCGGGTTCACCTCGGCGCGGATGCGGGCGGTGAACACCGGACAGATCTCGTTCTCGACGATTCCCGAGTCGTCGACGGCCCGATAGCGGAAGTCCGGTACCGCGGGTTCGATCGAGTCCACTCGGGTTCCGAGCTCCTGCTCGGCCCGCCGGACTATCGCCTCGACCGGATCCTCGCCCGGACCGGGGTGGCCGCAGAACGAGTTCGTCCAGATACCGGGCCAGGTCCGCTTGTCCAGAGCTCTCCGGGTGAGGAGCACGTGCCCCTCGTCGTCGACGACATGGCACGAGAACGCCAGGTGCAGCGGCGTATCCGTGGTGTGGACCGTGGCCTTGTCGGCGGTACCGATCGGGTTGGCGTCGTCGTCGAGGAGGACGACGAGCTCGGTCGGCACGGTCGGCGACCCGGCGGCGCGGGACCCGGCGGTGGCGGGGGGCTCGGAAGGGGAGGACATGCCGCCCAGCCTAGGCATTTCCGGCGGGCCCGGCCGCCGCGCGCAGCCGGAGAGCCGCCGCGCGGGGCGCCGCCGGCAGTCGATCAGCCCGCGAGGCTGCGGGCGATCACCAGCCGCTGGATCTGGTTGGTGCCCTCGAAGATCTGGGTGATCTTGGCCTCGCGCATGTACCGCTCGACCGGGAACTCGCGGGTGTAACCCACACCGCCCAGGACCTGCACCGCGTCGGTCGTCACCTTCATGGCGGCGTCGGTGGCGGTGAGCTTGGCGATCGAGGCCTCCCGCGAGTACGGGCGGCCGGCGTCCTTGCGGCGTGCGGCGTCGAGGTAGGAGGCGCGGGCCGAGGCCACCGCGGCGGCCATGTCGGCGAGGAGGAAGCCCAGCCCCTGGTGGCCGATGATCGTCTTGCCGAACGCCTCGCGCTCGCGGGCATAGGCGACCGCGTCGTCGAGGGCGCGCTGGGCGATGCCGGTGGCCACCGCGGCGATCCCGAGGCGGCCGGAGTCCAGGGCCGAGAACGCGATGCGCAGGCCGTCGCCCTCCGCGCCGAGCAGGCGGTCCGCGTCGACCCGGGCGCCCTCGTACGAGGCGGTGGTGGTGGGGACGCCGTTGAGGCCCATCTTGTCCTCGGGCTTGCCGAAGTGCAGGCCCTCGGTCTCGCGCGGAATGAGCAGGCACGAGATCCCACGGGAGCCCTCGCCGGTGCGGACGAAGGTGTTGTAGACGTCCGCGATCCCGCCGTGGGTGATCCACGACTTGGTGCCGTTGACGACGAACACGGAGCCCGGGCCGTCGCCCTCCCGCTCCGCGCGGCACCGCAGGGCGGCGGCGTCCGACCCGGCCTGCGGCTCGGACAGCGAGTACGCGCCGATCTGCTCGCCGGCGAGCATGCCCGGCAGCCACTCGGCCTTCTGCGCGTCGGTCCCGGCGGTGGCCAGCGGGAAGCAGGACAGGCCGTGCACGCTGGTCGCCACGGCGACGGCCGCCCAGCGGGCGCCGAGCTCCTCCAACACCTGGAGGTACACCTCGTAGGGCTGGTCGCCGCCGCCGAACTCCTCCGGGTAGGGCAGGCCCAGCAGCCCGACCTCGCCGAGCTGGGCGAACAGGCCCTCGGGGTAGGTGTGGTTCCGCTCGTGCTCGGCGGCGATCGGCTCGAGGAGTTTGTCCGCGACGGAACGCGTCATCTCGAGCAGTTCGTACGCCTCGTCGCTGGGGAGCAGGCGGTCCACGGCCATGGGGGTCCTCCGGGTGCGGGTGGGGGACCGTGCGGTCCCCGGGGTCGGTCGACTCCCATTAGAGTGCACCGCCACCACGCGGACCGCCCAGCCCCGATAGTGGGGGTGCCCGTTAATGGGTGCTGCTGGTGCGTCGTGGGTCACGTGCGACACAATCCGGCGGTATGACCGAGAACACCGCGTCCACGCCCCTGTCGCCGGAGCAGTTGCTGGCGATCTACGACGTCCCCGGTGCGAGCGCCGCGGAGTTCCTGTGCGACCGCCACGCCCCCGAGGCGGTCGCCTTCACCGTCATCGACGCCGACCTGTCCGGGCGGGACATCACCTACGGCGAGCTGCGGACCGAGAGCGAGAAGGTCGCCGCGGCGCTGGCCGAGCTCGGCGTGGGCGAGGGCGACCGGGTGGCCACGCTGATGTCCAAGTCCGCGGACCTGGTGTTCACCCTCATGGGGATCTGGCGGCTCGGTGCCGTCCACATGCCGCTGTTCACCGCGTTCGCGTGGCCGGCCATCGAGATGCGTCTCACCGGTGGCGACGCCAAGGTGGTCGTCTCCGACGCGGACCAGCGCGGAAAGCTCGAGAGCGTCGCCGTCCCGGTGGTCGTCGCCGGCCTGGCGGACTGCCCCGAGGCCCGAGACGGCGACCTCGACCTGGCCACGATCACCGCCGCCCAGCAGCCCGGCCTCGCCGCGGCGGTCACCGGTCCGGACGCCGGCCTGGTCATGCTGTTCACCTCCGGCACCACCGGCACCCCGAAGGGCGTCGTCGTGCCGGTGCGCGCCCTGGCCGCGTTCCACCAGTACATCGAGACGGGCCTGGACGTGCGGGCCGACGACGTGTTCTGGAACGGTGCCGACCCGGGCTGGGCGTACGGCCTCTACTACGGCATCCTCGGCCCGCTGGCGGTCGGCCGTCGGAGCCTGCTGCTGCACGCCCGCTACAGCCCGGAGCTGGCGTTCGCGGTCCTGCAGTACTTCCACGTCACCAACTTCGCGGCCGCGCCGACGGTGTACCGCACCATGCGGGCCAAGCGGGACATCGCGCCGGCCGACGTCACGCTCCGCCGAGCCTCGGCCGCGGGTGAGCCGCTCACCCCCGAGGTGATCGAGTGGTCGACCGAGCAGTTCGGCGTCGAGGTGCGCGACCAGTACGGGCAGACCGAGCACGGGATGTTCATCATCAACCCGTGGCACGACTCGCTGCGGGAGGACGTGCGCCCGGGCTCCATGGGTGTGCCGCTGCCGGGCTGGTCGTGCACCGTGCTCGCCGCGGACTCCGACGAGCCCGCTCCCGTCGGCGAGCTGGGCCGCGTGGCGATCGACGTCCCCGCCAGCCCCCTCATGTGGTTCACCGGCTACCACCAGGCCCCGGAGAAGACCGCAGAGCGCTTCAGCGCGGACGGGCGCTGGTACTACACCGGCGACGCCGCCAAGCTCGACGCGGACGGCCACTTCTACTTCTCGAGCCGCGACGACGACGTGATCATCATGTCCGGGTACCGCATCGGCCCGTTCGACGTGGAGTCCGTCCTGGCCAAGCACCCGGACGTGCTCGAGTCGGCGGTCATCGGCGTCCCCGACGACCTGGCCGGGGAGGTCCTCGAGGCGTACGTGGTCCTGCGCGACGGCGTGGAGGGTGGCCCGGAGGCCGAGTCCGGCCTGCAGAAGTGGGTCAAGACGGAGTTCGCCGCCCACGCCTTCCCGCGCCGGATCCACTTCGTCCGCGAGCTGCCCAAGACCCCGTCGGGCAAGATCCAGCGGTTCCTGCTGCGCAAGGAGCGCGCCGGACAGGCCTGAGGCGGCCCGCGCCGGGCGTGGCGGGTCTACCTTCAGCACATGAAACCGGCGGCGGCTGCCCGTGCTCTCGTGTCCGCGGCGCTCGTCGTCGTCGTCCCTCTCGCCTCGGCGACCACCGCGGCGACGGCGGCGGCCAACCCGGTGATCTCCTCGGTCGCCCCCGACCCCTCCGTGCAGCGCGGCGCCGACGGGGCGTTCCACGTCCACGCGACCTCGGACGACTGGGGCGACGGCGCCGGGTCCCGCCTCATCCCGCACTTCCGGTCCTTCGACCTGGTGGAGTGGGAGTACGTGGGCGACGCGTTCGCCGCCCGGCCCTCGTGGGCCCCGCCCGGTTCGTTCCTGTGGGCGCCCGACGTTCACCTCACCGCGACGGGCGCCGTCATGTACTACACGACCGGGGGCGCCGCGCCCTGTATCGGCCGGGCCACCGCGCCGGGCGTCGACGGCCCGTGGACGCACGATCCGGCGCCGATCGTCTGCCACGGCGCCCCGGAGCCGTATCAGGACCTGGATCCCATGGACCCCGAGGTGGTGGTCACCGACGCGGGCCCGGTCATGCTCATGGGGAACTTCGAGGGCATCCACGCGGTGCCGATGAACGCCACCGGCACGGTGCTGGACGGCGACCCCGTGCTCGTCGCCGGCACCGGCGTGGAGGCCCCGGCCGTGGTCACCCGTCAGGGGCGCACGCACCTGTTCACCAGCGCCGGGCTGTGCTGCGACGGGGAGGCCTCGCAGTACCGCGTGCTGGGCGGCCGCGCCGACGGACTGTTCGGGCCGTACGAGGACAGGACCGGGCGCCCGTTGGTGCAGGCGCCGGGCGAGCCCCTGCCCGGCGACGTCATCCTGCGCGGCGACGACGACTGGGTGGGCCCGGGGCACGTGGACGTGGCCACCGACGACGCCGGCGGGGACTGGATGCTCTACCACGCCGCGCCCCGCGGCAACGCGGTGCTGCCCAGCGGCGTGCAGCGGCGCTACCTCATGCTCGACCGTCTGGACTGGGTGGGCGGCTGGCCGGTCGTCGGGGACGGCTCGCCGTCGGAGGCGCGGCCCGCCGATCCGGTGGTCGCGCTCCCCGTCCGACTCACCGCGGTGGGGGAGGCGTCGCTGCGACCGGGCGACGCCGACGACGACGAGGTGATCGACCTCTCGGTGCGGGTCGCCTCCACCGGCACCACCTATTCCGGCGAGGTCCGTGCCACCATCACCGGCCCGGACAAGCGACGGCTCGCACTGCCGATCGTGACCGGCACCGGGGACCTGCCGGCCGTCCCGGTGAGCGTGGGCGCCGGGGCGACGGTGGGCCGCCCGCTGACGCTGCGGCCGCCCGCACCGCTCGCCCCGGGCCGCCACGAACTGGTGATCTCGATCGGAGCAGCGGATGGCGGCGCGGCGCAGGAACTGGCGGTGTTCGGCCTCGAGGTCGCCCCTGACGGCACCCTGTCACTCGGATCGGGCGCACTCGGATCCGCCCCGATCGGATCGTCCGGCTCCTGATCGGATGTGAGGCCGCCGTCCCGGGGTTACCGTGAGCGCCAGAGCACCCCGCTGGTAGGCGCCGGGGTGACCGGCGGAGGGAGCGGGCCATGACCGGCGGGGGCACGGACGCGGGCGGCACCGACGACCGCAGGATCGTGATGGCACCACATCTGCGGGGTCTGGAGCCGGACCCCGACCGCGGGATGGAGATCGACCAGAAGTCGCCCGGCGAGCTCGACTCCGCGGTGCCCCGGGGTGAGTTCGTCCGCAGCGTGATCGGCACCGCCGCCGGGCTGGCGGCGGCCGTGCTCGTGTACCTGGTCATGCCGGGCGATCTCGAACACAACGCGCGCCTCACCGCGGCGGTGGCGGTCCTGCTCGGCATCTGGTGGATGACCGAGTGCATCCCCATCCCCGCCACCGCGCTGGTGCCGCTCATCGTCTTCCCCGTCCTGGGTCAGGACGTCTCGGTCAACGACGTGGGCGCCGAGTACGGCAACAACATCATCTTCCTTTTCATGGGCGGCTTCCTCATCGCGATCGCCATGCAGCGCTGGAACCTGCACCGGCGGATCGCCCTGCTCACCGTGCGCGCGATGGGTACCCGGTCGACCCGGGTGGTCGCCGGGTTCATGATCGCCACCGCTTTCCTGAGTATGTGGGTGTCCAACACGGCCACGGCGGTGATGATGCTCCCGATCGGGGTGTCGGTGCTGATGCTCGCCTCCGAGCTCGGTGGGAAGGACCGTGCCGGTGGGGACGGCGCCGGTCGAAACGACGACGAGGACGCGATCCCCCGGATGGACTCCTCGTCCGATCCGCGTTCCGATCAGGTGAAGCAGGCCGTGATCCGGTCGAACTTCGGCACCGCGCTGATGCTGGGCATCGCCTACGCGGCGTCGGTCGGGTCGCTGGCGACCATCATCGGCACCCCGCCCAACACCCTTCTCGCCGGCTATCTGGAGCGCGAGCACGACATCGTCCTGGGTTTCGGTCGCTGGATGCTGGTCGGACTGCCGCTGGCGGTGGTCATGCTCGTGATCACGTGGTTCCTCCTCACCAAGGTGCTGTTCCGTCCCGAGATCGAGCGGATCCCCGGCGGTCGGGCACTGTTCGACGACGAACTGCGCAGGCTCGGCCCGACCTCGTCGGGCGAGCGGCGCGTCCTGGCGGTGTTCGTCGCGGCGGCCGTGGCCTGGGTGGCCGTGCCGCTGGTGTGGGAGGACCCGCCGATCTCGGACGCCGGGATCGCGCTCACTGCCGGACTGCTGCTGTTCCTGCTGCCTGCGGGGACGAAGCGTGGAGTGAGGCTGCTCACCTGGGACGCGGCCCTGGAGCTGCCGTGGGGCGTGCTGCTGCTCTTCGGCGGTGGCCTGGCGCTGTCCGCGCAGTTCTCCGGCTCCGGGCTCACCGGGTGGATCGGCGAGCAGGCCGGGGCGCTGGGAGGCCTGCCGATCATCCTGCTGGTCATCGTGGCCGCCGGCGGGATCCTGCTCCTCACCGAGCTGACCAGCAACACCGCCACCGCGGCGACGTTCCTGCCCGTGGCCGGCGGCGTCGCCCTGGGTCTCGACCTGGACCCGATGCTGCTCGCCGTGCCGGTCGCGCTCGCCGCCACCTGCGCCTTCATGCTCCCGGTGGCCACCCCGCCCAACGCGATCGCCTACGGCTCGGGATACGTGACCATCGGCCAGATGATCCGCGGCGGGATCTGGCTCAACCTGATCGGGTTGATCGCCATCACCGCGGTCACCATGACGCTGTTGGTGTGGGTGTTCGGACTGACCGGCTGACCGTCTGACCGGCGCGCTAGCGTCGGGGGCATGCCCGTCGCACGCGAACCCTCCCGCCGCTCGGCCGTCGAGCCCTTCCATGTCATGAGCGTCCTCGCCGCCGCCGCCCGCCGGCAGGAGACCCACGGCGACGTCATCTCGCTGTGCGCGGGCCAGCCCTCGACCCCGGCCCCCGGCCCTGTACTCGCCGCCGCCCGCCACGCCCTGGACACCGAGATCCTCGGATACACCGAGGCGCTGGGCATCCGCCCGCTCCGCGAGGCGATCGCGGGGTACCACCGGCGGCGGGACGGGGTGGACGTGGCGGCCGACGACGTCGTCGTCACCACCGGGTCCTCCGGCGGCTTCACCGTGCTGTTCCTCGCCGCGTTCGACCCCGGCGACACCGTCGTGATGGCACGCCCCGGCTACCCCGCCTACCGCAACACCCTCCAGGCCCTGGGCTGCCGGGTCCACGAGATCGCCTGCGGCCACGAGACCCGGTACCAACCCACGGTCGCGCAGCTCGAGGCGGTCACGGCGGAACTGGGGCACGCGCCCGCCGGCCTCATCGTGGCGAGCCCGGCGAACCCCACCGGCACGATCATCGACGCGGGCGAACTCGAGGCCCTCGCGCGCTGGTGCGAGGCCCACGGCACGCTGCTCGTCAGCGACGAGATCTACCACGGCGTCACCTACGGCCGCCGGTGCGCGAGCGCGTGGCAGACCAGCCGCGAGGCCGTGGTCATGGGCTCGGTGTCCAAGTACTTCTCCATGACCGGCTGGCGGATCGGCTGGATGCTGCTCCCGCAGTACCTGCGCGACCCCGTGGACCGCCTGATCGGCAACCTCACCATCTGTCCGCCCGCCGATGCCCAGTTCGCCGCCGTCGCCGCGTTCACCGAAGCCGCTGCCGCCGAGCTGGACGGCCACGTCCAGCGGTACGCCCGAAACCGCGACCTGGTCCTGCGCCGACTGGGCGAGCTGGGCGTGGGGGAGATCGCCCCTCCGGACGGCGCCTTCTACGCGTACTTCGACGTCTCACGCTGGACCGACGACTCGGTGGCGTGGTGCGCGGAGGTCCTCGAGCGAACAGGGGTCGCGTTGACGCCGGGCGTCGACTTCGACACCGTCGACGGTGGCCACACCGTCCGGCTGAGCTTCGCCGGCGGCACCGAGGAGATCGCCGAGGCGATGGACCGGCTGGAGGCCGTGCTCGCCCCGTAGGTACCGGCCCCGCGGGCGGCTGTGATGTACGGCCCCCGCCGGCGCCCGCGGAGCGCTACGGTCGGCGCATGGGTTCCGCCGAGATCATCACCGCCATCGTCTACGTCACCCGGCCGTGGCTGCTGGCGCAGGCTCCGCTCACGGTGGAGCAGGTCTACCTCAACGCCCGGGAGATCCTGGCCGGGTCCACCGGCGGCTCGATGATCTCCTGACCGGGCTGCGATACTGGGGGGCGTGACCCCCCAGAGCAGCAAGCCCCGCATCTCCAACGTCCTCGCCTCGCGCTACGCGAGCGCCGACCTGGCCACGCTGTGGTCCGCCGAGCACAAGATCGTGCTCGAGCGGCAGCTGTGGATCGCGGTGCTGCGCGCACAACGCGACCTGGGCATCGACGTCCCCGACGGGGTGATCGAGGCCTACGAGGCGGTGATCGACCGCGTCGACCTCGGCTCGATCGCCGAGCGCGAGCGCGTCACCCGGCACGACGTCAAGGCCCGCATCGAGGAGTTCAACGACCTCGCCGGCCACGAGCACATCCACAAGGGCATGACGAGCCGAGACCTCACCGAGAACGTCGAGCAGCTCCAGGTGGTGCGGTCACTCGAGCTCGTCCGCGACCGGGGCGTCGCCGCGGTCCGGCGTCTGGCCGAGCACGCCGTCGCCCACCGCGACACCGTGATGGCCGGGCGCAGCCACAACGTCGCCGCGCAGGCCACCACGCTGGGCAAGCGTTTCGCCTCCGCGGCCGACGAACTGCTGGTGGCGTTGGAGCGCGTGGAGTCGTTGCTCGAGCGGTACCCCCTGCGCGGCATCAAGGGCCCGATGGGCACGGCGCAGGACATGCTCGACCTCCTCGGTGGCGACGCCGCCAAGCTGGCCGAGCTCGAGGGGCGGATCGCCGAGCATCTCGACTTCGCCCGCACCTTCGATTCGGTGGGCCAGGTCTACCCGCGGTCGCTGGACCACGAGGTCGTCTCGGCACTCGTCCAGCTCGGCGCCGGCCCGTCGTCGTTGGCGCAGACCATCCGGCTCATGGCCGGGCACGAGCTGGTCACCGAGGGCTTCCAGCCCGGCCAGGTCGGCTCGTCCGCGATGCCGCACAAGATGAACACCCGCTCCTGCGAGCGCGTGAACGGTCTGCAGGTCGTGCTCCGCGGTTACGGCTCCATGGCCGCCGAACTCGCGGGCGCGCAGTGGAACGAGGGCGACGTCTTCTGCTCCGTGGTGCGTCGTGTCGCGCTGCCGGATGCGTTCTTCGCCCTGGACGGCATGTTCGAGACGTTCCTCACCGTGCTCGACGAGTTCGGCGCCTACCCGGCCGTGATCGACAAGGAGCTCCAGCGCTACCTGCCGTTCCTCGCCACTACCAAGGTCCTCATGGCCGCGGTGCGCGCCGGGGTCGGGCGCGAAGTCGCCCACGAGGCGATCAAGGAGAACGCGGTGGCGGTGGCGCTGGCCATGCGCGAGGAGGGCCGCGAACCCGATCTGCTGGACCGGCTCGCCGCCGACGACCGGCTGCCGCTGGATCGCGCCGCGCTCGAGGAGGCGCTCGCGGATCGTGCCGCGTTCGTCGGCGCCGCCGGCGACCAAGTCGACGCGGTCGCCGCCCGCGTCGAGGCGCTCGTGGCCCGCCACCCGGAGGCGGCCGGCTACGCGCCGGGTTCGATCCTCTGACACCCCGCGCGTAACCCGCCGGGCCCCCCGCCCGATAAGGCCTGTACACCGACGGCGGCGGGGCCCTCTCGTCGCGGAGTGACAGGAAAGGACCACGTCATGGTCACCAGGCCCGACGGCTCCCTCGGGGGCGCACTGTACGACGTGTTCGGGATGATCCAGGCCGGGCTCGCCACGGCCAGTTCGGCCGTCGGGATCGACCCGGCGGCGTTCATGCAGCAGTTCTACGTTCCGATCGCGTTCTCTCTGATGCCGATCGGTGCCGGCAGCCTCATCCTGGACCAGCTCGGGATCTGAGGCGGCCGGTCAATCGACGTCGCCGGTGGGGCTACCGGCGCTACTCTCGTGCTCATGCGCCAGACCCCCATCCCCGTCCCCGGCACCTCCGGCCTGCAGGCGACCCTGCACCACGCTGACCAGCCCCGGGCGTTGCTGCTGCTCGTGCACGGCTTCGCCGAGCACTCCGGCCGGCACGGGCGGACGATCCGCTTCCTCACCGACCGGGGGATCAGTGTTGCCTCCTACGATCTGCGCGGCCACGGCACGGCTCCCGGGCCCCGCGCCAAGGTGTCGATAGAGACGCACATCCGCGACAACCTCGCGGTGCGTGACGCGGTGGTGGAGTGGAGCCGGTCGGCCGAGGGCGGCGGGGCCGAGTCCCTGCCCCGGCTGCTGATGGGGCATTCGATGGGCGGGTTGATCGCGGGGGAGTCCGCGCTCCGGCGGCCGTGGGACCTCAAGGGCCTCATCCTCTCCTCGCCCGGGCTCGTCGTGGGCGAGGGGACACCGGCACCGCTGCGCGTGGCGGCGCCCGTGATCGCTCGCCTCCTGCCGTTCCTGCCGGTGGAGAAGCTCGACCCGCACGACATCTCCCGAGTGCCCGAGTACGTCGAGGACTACACCTCGGATCCGCTGGTCCACCACAAGGGCGTGCCCGCGGTGACGGCGGGGACGATGCTCGCCGGCGGCCTCAAGTTCATCGAGCGGTCGCCGGCACTGCGGTTGCCGACGCTGATCCTCAACGGCTCGGCCGACACCATCACCTACCCGTCGGGCGCGCGGCGCTTCGCGCAGATCGCCGGTTCGGACCACGACCCGCGCCCGGAGATCACCTACCGGGAGTTCGAGGGCGGCCTCCACGAGCTGTTCAACGACCTGTGCGCCGAGGACGCGTACGCGGCGTTGGGGGAGTGGCTCGAGGCCCGACTGGGCTGAGTCCGACCAACCTCGGGTGGGGGCCGACGGTCTCGACTCGGGACGTGGGCGTCCGGCTACGCTGGCCGTCATGCGACCCGATCTCTCCTCTTACCGCCATCTCGTCTCCGGAAAGGTCCGCGAGCTGTACGAGATCGACGGTGAGACGCTCCTCCTGGTGGCCACCGACCGCATCTCCGCCTACGACCACGTCCTCGGCACGCCCATCCCGGACAAGGGCCGCGTGCTCACCGCGATGAGCGCCTACTTCTTCGACGCCCTCGACGTGCCCAACCACCTGGCCGGGACGCTGGACGACGAGCGCATCCCGCTCGAGGTGCTCGGCCGCGCGATGGTGGTCCGTCGACTCGACATGGTTCCGGCCGAGTGTGTGGCCCGCGGTTACCTGACCGGGTCGGGGATGACCGAGTACCGGGAGTCGGGGACCGTGTGTGGCATCGAGCTGCCCGGGGGCCTGGTCGAGGCCAGCCGACTGCCCGAGCCGATCTTCACCCCGGCCACCAAGGCGGCGGTGGGGGATCACGACGAGAACATCTCGTTCGATCAGCTCACCGGGATCGTCGGAGCCGAGCTGGCCGAGCAGCTGCGCACGGCGACGCTGGACGTCTACGGGCGGTCCGCGGAGATGGCGGCCGAGCGCGGAGTGCTGCTGGCCGACACCAAGTTCGAGTTCGGCCTGGTCGACGGGGAGCTGATCCTGGCCGACGAGGTGCTCACCCCGGACTCATCGCGCTACTGGCCCGCTGACGAGTATTCGCCGGGCCGTGTGCAAGCGAGCTTCGACAAGCAGTACGTGCGGAACTGGTTGACGGGCCCGGAGGCGGGCTGGAACTCCGATGCCGACACCCCGCCACCGGCTCTGCCGCAGGAGGTCGTGGACGCGACCCGGGCGCGCTACATCGAGGCCTACGAGCGCATCTCGGGCCGCTCGTTCGCCGACTGGATCGGGGGCGACGCAGCGTGAGCTCCGCCGAGACGACCGACACCGACACCGACACCGCAGCCACCGACACCGCCGCCGCCGCGACCGCCACCACAGCCACCACCACGGGGCAGACGCCCACGCCGCCGCAGGCCGAGCGCCGTCCCTTCCGTCGCGAGCACCACGGCCGCGTCTTCGTCGACGACTACGAGTGGTTGCGCGACAAGGACGCTCCCGCGACCCGTGCCTACCTCGAGGCGGAGAACGCCTACACCGATGCGATGACCGCCGACCTCAAGCCCCTGGAGGACGAGGTCTACGAGGAGATCCGCTCCCGCGTCAAGGAGACCGACATGTCGGTCCCGGTGCGCGCCAGCGGCTGGTGGTACTTCTCGCGCACCGAGGAGGGCCGCTCGTACGCCAGGCACTGTCGGGTCCCGGTCCCGCAGCAGTTCGTCGACGACCCGTCGGACCCTGCGGGCTGGGTTCCGCCCGAGGTCTCCCCGGACGTGGAGTTGCCGGGTGAGCAGTTGCTCCTCGACGGAAACGCCGAGGCGGAGGGTCACGACTACTTCGCGCTGGGCGCGTTCTCGGTCAGCCACGACGGCCGCGCACTGGCGTGGGCCACCGATACCGAGGGCGACGAGCGGTACACGCTGCGTTTTCGCTCGCTCGACCCGGACTACACGGCCCCGGACGAGGAGATCTCCGGGATCGCCGCCGGCGTGACCTGGTCCCGCGATGGCCGGTACGTCTTCTATGTCACGGTCGACGACGCCTGGCGGCCGGACACGGTGTGGCGTCACCGGCTGGGCACGACGAGGGACGACGACGACAAGGTCTTCCACGAGCCCGACGAGTCCTACTGGATCGGGGTCGGCGAGACACGCAGCGAGAAGTTCCTGCAGATAGCGGCGGGGTCCAAGATCACCACCGAGGTGTGGTGCCTGGACTCGAACGATCCCGCCGGCGAGTTCTGGTGCGTCCGGCCGCGGCAGGAGGGCGTCGAGTACGACATCGAGCACGCGGTCGTCGGTGGCGAGGACCGGTTCATCATCACCCACAACGACGGCGCCCCGAACTACGAGGTGGTCGAGGCGCCTGTCGGTCCGATCGAGGGCGAGCTGCGGGATCTGCGCACGCTGGTGGCCCACCGTGACGACGTCCGGGTGGAGGGCGTGGACGCCTTCGCGCGCGTGCTGGTGCTGGGGTACCGCGAAGCGGCGCTGCCGCGGTTCGCGCTGATGCCGCTCGAGCAGGGGTCCACGGCGGGAGTCGAGGCGTACGGGCGGTTCGAGCCCGTCGAGTTCGACGAGGAGCTGTACACCTCCGGTCCGGGGTCCAACCCGGAGTGGGACTCGCCGGTCCTGCGGTTCGGCTTCGGTTCGTTCGTCACGCCGGGCCGGGTCTACTCGCTCGACCTCGCCTCGGGGGAGCGGACGCTGCTGCGTGAGCAGGAGGTGCTCGGCGGGTACGACCCGAGCGGCTACGTCCAGCGACGCGACTGGGCGACGGCAGCGGACGGCACCCGGGTGCCGATCTCGCTGGTGATGTCCACCGGCACCGCCGCCCGCGTCGATGCCGGCGAGCAGGTGCCGACGCTGCTGTACGGCTACGGCTCGTACGAGACCAGCATCGATCCCGCGTTCTCGGTGGCGAGGCTCTCGCTGCTCGACCGGGGGATGGCCTTCGCCGTGGCGCACGTGCGGGGCGGCGGTGAGATGGGCCGGCTCTGGTACGAGAACGGCAAGACGCACACGAAGCGCAACACCTTCACCGACTTCGTCGACTGTGCGCGACACCTGGTCGACTCCGGGCTCACCGCCCCGGACCGGTTGGTCGCCGAGGGCGGAAGCGCGGGCGGTCTGCTGATGGGGGCGGTCGCGAATCTGGCCCCCGAGTTGTTCGCGGGCATCCAGGCCGTGGTGCCGTTCGTCGACCCGCTCACCTCGATCCTCATGCCGGAGCTGCCCCTGACGGTGATCGAGTGGGACGAGTGGGGCGATCCGCTGCACTCCGAGGAGGTCTACGACTACATGGCCTCGTACGCCCCGTACGAGAACATCGAGGCCAAGGACTATCCGGCCATCCTCGCGGTGACCTCGCTCAACGACACCCGGGTGCTGTACGTGGAGCCCGCCAAGTGGGTGGCCAGGCTGCGGGCGGTGTCCCCGTCGGCCAACTCGGCGGATCGGCCGGTGCTGCTGCGCTGTGAGATGAGCGCGGGTCACGGGGGAGTGTCCGGGCGCTACGAGCGGTGGCGTCAGACCGCGTTCGAGTACGCGTGGACCCTCCGCACGGCGGGCGCAGGCTAGACCCGCCCGGCCCGCCCGGCCCGCCCGCTAGACCCGCCCGGCGCCCACCCGGAGGCGCGCCCACCCCACCCCGAGGATCCGCTACTCCAATTCGGGATCTGCTAGTCCCATCGGGGTAGCGGATCCGGAATCGGGGTAGCGGATCTCCTGGGGATCAGGCGGTGTGGTCGGCGGCGGCGGGCCCGAAGTCGTCCCCGCTCTCGGGGGGCATGGTGCGGGTCATCGCGGCTGCGGGAATGACCGCCCCGGCCAGGAACGTGAGGATGCCGAGACCTCCCATCACGTAGGCGAGCCGGTGCCCGTCGCCGATCTCGAAGCTCGAACCGAAGATCAGCACCATCGAGATCACGAACAGTCCGCCCGTGACCAGCGAGAGCGACTGAGAGCGGGCCTGCAGGAGCGTCGCCAGCTCGAACTCGTCCAGGTATCGGGCGGGGGCGGTGTCCTTGGAGTCGATGGTGATGCGCAGCATCGTCCAGACCATGCAGATCACCACGGTCATGGGGAGCCAGGCCAGGATGATCGGGAACCAGAAGTAACCCGCCACCGCGATCGCGGCCATGATCGCCAGGCTCGCCCAGTTCAGGCGGACGAGCAGTCGGCGACGTGCCGGGGTACGCCACGACGGGAGTCTGCCCTCCGTCCGGGTCTGCATCTTCTCGAATCGCTGCTCGGATCGGGTGAGGGTGTCGACGCGGTTGGAGGTCATGATCGGTCCTCTCGGGTGGGGCGGTAGATCTCGGCGGACATCGGTCGGAACTCCTCGCGGGAAAACACGGCCTCGACCGGCAGGTCGAAGACCGCGCAGATCCGGAAGGCCAGATCCAGGCTCGGGTAGTGGTCGCCTCTCTCGAGCGCCCCCACGGTCTGGGGGTTGACCTCGATCTGCTCGGCGAGCGCCGCACGGCTCAGGCGGCGCTCGGCCCGCAACACGGCGATCCGGTTGTGAATGGGGAGCTTTTCTCCCCGTCGGGCTGGGCTCATGTATCTAAGTGTTGGGAAAACCCAACGATTTGTCAATGGTTCGTTGTGGGTAGGCTGGATCACATGAGTAGCGGAAGCATCCACGACATCTCGTTCACCACCATCGACGGCGAGCAGGCCAGCATGGGCGACTACGCGGGCCACGCGGTCCTCGTGGTCAACGTCGCCAGCGAGTGCGGGCTCACCCCGCAGTACGAGGGGCTGCAGGAGTTGGCGGACGACTACCGCGACCGCGGCCTCTTCGTGATCGGGTTCCCCTGCAACCAGTTCATGGGCCAGGAGCCGGGTGACGAGGACACCATCAAGGAGTTCACCTCCGGCAAGTACGGGATCACCTTCCCGCTCGCGGCCAAGGTCGACGTCAACGGGCCCGACCGACACCCGCTCTACGTCGAGCTCACCAAGGTGGCCGACTCCGACGGTGAGGCGGGGGACGTGCAGTGGAACTTCGAGAAGTTCCTGCTCTCGCCCGAGGGGGAGGTCGTCGGACGGTTCCGTCCCAAGGTCGAGCCCGGAGCCCCCGAACTGGTGGACGCGCTCGAGGAGGCACTTCCGATCTGACCGCGCCGGCGGGGATATCGGTCTCGGCACTGTGTCGCGCCGGCACTGTGTCGGTCTCGGTGCTGTGTCGGGCTCGGCAATCTGGAGTACACCTCGCCGTCGTCACCGCGTCATCACTCCCTGACACGATGCCCCCATGACCCCGCGCCTCATCGTCTCGGTCTCGGGACTCCGCGACACCACCCTCAACCACGCCGTCGACCTGGTCGGCGACCTCGAACGTCGATCCGTGCCGGTCTCTCTGCTCGTCGCCCCGCGGCGGGGGCGCGAGTACCGACTCGCCGACGACGACGGCACCCAGGAGTGGCTGCGGCATCGCCGGCGGCGGGGCGACGCCATCGTGCTGGGCGGTTACGACGACGCGGCGACCAGGCCCCGTAGGCCCGAGTTCGCCTCGATCGGACCCGCCGAGGCCGCCGTGCGTCTCACCGCCGCCGACCGGCTCATGGCGGAGATGGGCCTGCGGACCCGGGTGTTCGCCCCGCCGCGCTGGAACGCCTCCCCGGGATGCCTCAGGGCACTCCCCGGGGCGGGCTTCCACGTCTGTGCCGCGCTGACAGGGATCCACGACCTCCCGCGCGGCACCATCGAGCGGGGTCGGGCGCTCTCGATCGGCGAGGGGTTCGTCGCCGACGCCTGGTGGTGCCGGGCCCTCGTCGCCGCGGCCGGGCGCACCGCCGAGGCCGGCGGGACAGTCCGGCTCAACGTCGCGTCCGGGCAACTCTCGCGCCGGGCACCCCGGTCGGCGCTGCTCGACGCGGTCGACGCGGTGGTCGGCGAGCACGGTGCGCGGCCCGCCCGCTACGAGTGGTCTCCGGTCGCCCTCGTGGGTGCCGCGTGAGCTTTCGGTCCGGCGACCAGCGGCGGGTAGGATCGACCAGTGAGTCCCGGCCGGTCCGGGATCGTCCCGCGTAGCCGTCCGATCGAGGAGTTCCCACCGTGGCCCGAGTCGTCGTCGAAGTCATGCCCAAGGCCGAGATCCTCGATCCGCAGGGTCAGGCCATCCACCGAGCCCTCGGCCGTCTGGGCCACGGCGGAGTCACCGACGTCCGGCAGGGCAAGCGGTTCGAACTCGAGGTCGCCGACGGCGTGACGGAGGCCGAGCTCGAGGAGATCGCGTCGTCCCTCCTGGCAAACACCGTGATCGAGGACTGGAAGGTCGTCCGCGTGGACACCGCGGAGGCGGCCTCGTGACCGCACGGATCGGCGTCATCACCTTCCCCGGCACGCTCGACGACATCGACGCATCCCGCGCCGTCACCCGGGCCGGGGCCGAGGCCGTCTCTCTGTGGCACGACGACGCCGACCTCAAGGGCGTCGACGCCGTGGTGGTCCCCGGCGGCTTCTCCTACGGCGACTACCTGCGGTGCGGTGCCATCGCCTCGATGGCCCCCGTCATGGGTGAGGTCATCTCGGCCGCGAAGGGCGGCATGCCCGTGCTGGGGATCTGCAACGGTTTCCAGATCCTGTGCGAGGCCGGGCTGCTCCCCGGCGCCATGGGCCGCAACCGCGACATGCACTTCATCTGCCGCGACGAGTGGCTGCGGGTGGAGAACAACGGCACCGCCTGGACCTCCCGGTTCGAGCAGGATGCCGAGATCCTCATCCCGCTCAAGTCCGGCGAGGGCCGCTACATGGCCACGCCCGAGACCATCGAGCAGCTCGAGGCCGAGGGGCGCGTGGTCTTCCGCTTCGCCGGTGACGCCCCCAACGGCTCCACCAACAACATCGCCGGCATCAGCTCCGCCGACGGTCGCGTGGTGGGTCTCATGCCGCACCCCGAGCACGCGATCGACCCGCTGACCGGGCCCTCCGACGACGGGCTGGGCCTATTCCTGTCGGTGCTGGACTCGGTCGTCAGGGTCTGATCCGCACGCTGCGCTCAGAGCGAAGGGCCCGCCGGGACTGCTCCCGGCGGGCCCTTCGTTATTCCGTGGGGCTGGTCAGGCGATGCCGCCATTGCTGCCCAGGTCGGCACCGGCGGCACCGATCAGGCCCAGGAGCAGGTTGGGGAGGATGAAGACGGCCTCGAGCAGAGTGTCGATGGCGGACGAGCCGGTCTCCGGCAGGCTTCCGCCGAAATCCATGCTCAGGGGAGTGGTGATCTCGGCAATGGAACCGGTGAGGTCCATGGGGTCTCCTTTATGAAGTTTGCCCCGGGATAGCCGGGGCACGGTGCGGCGACCCGGGTGGTCGCGCGCGCGAGATGATTTTGCCCTTATCTGGTGGACAATGGTTCAACTTTCTTCACATTAGTGACATAGGTCACTCGCGCCACTCGTGGTCGGCTGTGCCCCGTGCGTCGCCCGCCGACCGCGGCCGATGCGGTAGAACCGTGGGATGAGCGAAACCAGTAACCAGCCCGTCTCCGCCTCCGACAAGGCCGACCGGCCGTTCGACATCGTCCTCTACGGTGCGACCGGGTTCACCGGGGGACTGGTGGCCGAGTACCTGCTGCGGCACATGCCCGAGGGTGGTTCCTGGGCGGTCGCGGGCCGGAACCGGACCAAGTTGGACGCGATCGTCGCCCGACTGGCCACCGAGATGCCGGACGTCCCCGCGCCCGGGGTCGTCGTCGCGGACACCGACGACGCGCGATCGCTGGCGGAGATGGCGCGGTCGGCGCGCGTCATCATCACCACGGTCGGCCCGTACCTCGAGTACGGCGAGCCGTTGGTGGCCGCCTGCGCCGAGGCCGGAACCGACTACGTGGACCTGACCGGGGAGCCCGAGTTCGTCGACCGCATGTACCTCGAGTATCACGACGTGGCCGTGGCCTCCGGCGCACGGATCGTCCACGCCTGCGGTTTCGACTCGATCCCCCACGACCTGGGCGTGTTCTACACCATGAAGCAGGTGCCCGAGGGCGTGCCCGCGGTGGTGTACGGGGCCGTCCATGCGGACGCCCAGTTCTCCGGCGGAACCTTCCACTCGGCCATCGGCCAGTTCGCGCGCCTGCGGGACGCGGCGAAGACCGCCAAGCTCCGGCGACAGAAGGAGGGCAGGGTCTCCGGTCGGCGGATCAAGTCGGTCCAGGGCAAGCCGCACCGGGACAGCGTGCTGGGCCGGTGGCTCGTGCCGCTGCCGACCATCGACCCGCAGATAGTCCTGCGGTCGGCCGCAGCCCTCGAGAGCTACGGGCCGGACTTCACCTACTCGCACTACGCCTCGGTCGGCTCGCCCGTCACCGCCACGGCCGGCATGGTCGGTGTCGGCGCGCTCGCGCTCGGCTCGCAGGTCGGCCCCATCCGGTCGCAGGTCCTCAAGCGGATCGACCGCGGGGCCGGGCCGAGCGAGTCCCGCCGGGCCCGGTCCTCGTTCGACGTCACGTTCGTCGCGCTCGCCGGCGGACGTCGGATCGTCACCCGGGTCTCGGGGGGCGACCCGGGGTACACCGAGACGTCGATGATGCTCGCCGAGTCGGGTCTGAGTCTGGCGTTCGACGACCTGCCCGCGCTCTCGGGTCAGCTCACCACGGCCCAGGCCATGGGTGACGCCCTGCTGGACCGGGTCCAGCGCGGCGGCCTGACGTTCGAGGTCCTGTCGACGTAGGGCGGGCCCCGGGCGACCCCGCACGAGGTGGGGCCGAAGGCGTCGATTCGCCACCCGGAGGGGGCCGACTAGACTCGGCCCCGTGACCTCTCACGTGGACTCCATCTCGCACGCCTCCGACACCCCCGAGCTGGCCCAGCCGTGGGCGGAACTCGGACTCAAGGAGGACGAGTACGCCCGCATCCGGGAGATCCTGGGGCGTCGCCCCACGGACGCCGAGCTGGCCATGTACTCCGTCATGTGGTCGGAGCACTGCTCCTACAAGTCGTCCAAGGTGCACCTGAAGTACTTCGGGGAGACCACCACCGACGAGATGCGCTCGTCCATGCTCGCCGGCATCGGTGAGAACGCCGGCGTCGTGGACATCGGCGGCGGCTGGGCCGTGACGTTCAAGGTGGAGTCGCACAACCACCCCTCGTACATCGAGCCCTACCAGGGCGCCGCGACCGGTGTCGGCGGGATCATCCGCGACATCATGGCGATGGGTGCGCGGCCGGTGGCCGTGATGGACCAGCTTCGTTTCGGCCCCGCCGACGCCGACGACACGCACCGCGTGCTCCCCGGCGTCGTGGCGGGCGTCGGCGGCTACGGCAACTGCCTGGGCCTGCCCAACATCGGTGGCGAGACCGTGTTCGACGAGTCCTACGCCGCCAACCCTCTGGTCAACGCCCTCGGCGCGGGCGTCATGCGCGTCGAGGACCTGCACCTGGCGTTCGCCTCCGGCACGGGCAACCGGATCATCCTGTTCGGTGCCCGCACCGGCCTCGACGGGATCGGCGGCGTGTCGGTGCTCGCCTCCGAGACCTTCGACGTGGATGAGCACGGCGCGCCGGTCAAACCCCGCAAGCTCCCGGCCGTCCAGGTGGGCGACCCGTTCATGGAGAAGGTCCTCATCGAGTGCTGCCTCGACCTGTACCGCGAGGAACTGGTCGTGGGCATCCAGGACCTCGGCGGAGCCGGCCTGGCGTGCGCCACGTCCGAGCTGGCGGCGGCCGGCGACGGCGGCATGCACATCGTGCTCGACAACGTCCCGCTGCGTGCGGAGGGCATGACCGCCGCGGAGATCCTCTCGAGTGAGTCGCAGGAGCGCATGTGCGCCGTGGTGACGCCGGAGAACGTCGAGGCCTTCATGGAGGTGTGCCGCCGCTGGGACGTGCTGGCCGCCGACATCGGCGAGGTCACCGACGGCGACCGGCTCACCATCGAGTTCCGCGGCGAGACCGTCGTGGACGCCCCGCCGGAGTCACTGGCCGACGAGGGACCGGTCTACGAGCGCCCCGTCGAGCGCCCCGCCGACCAGGACGCTCTGCAGGCCGACACCACCGCGAACCTGGCCCGCCCGGCCACCGGTGACGAGCTGCGTCAGACCCTTCTGGACATGATCTCCAGCCCGGCGCTGTGCTCGCGCAAGTTCATCACCGAGCAGTACGACCGGTACGTCCGCGGCAACACGATCCTCGCGGAGGCCGCCGACGGCGGCGTCCTGCGCATCGACGAGGAGTCCGGTCGCGGCATCGCGCTGTCCACCGACGCCTCCGGTCGCTACACCAAGCTCGACCCGTACACCGGTGCCCGGCTGGCCCTGGCGGAGGCGTACCGCAATGTCGCCGTCACCGGCGCCACCCCGGTCGCGGTGACCAACTGCCTGAACTTCGGCTCCCCCGAGGACCCGGGCGTGATGTGGCAGTTCCGCGAGGCCGTCCACGGCCTGGCCGACGGGTGTGCCGAGCTCGGCATCCCCGTCACCGGCGGCAACGTCTCGTTCTACAACCAGACCGGCTCCACGCCGATCCTGCCGACGCCCGTCGTGGGCGTGCTCGGCGTGCTCGACGACGTCGCCCGCCGCACGCCCACCGCGTTCGGTGACACCCCCGGTGAGAGCATCTACCTCCTCGGCGAGACCCGGGACGAGTTCGACGGGTCCATCTGGGCCCAGGTCGCCCACGACCACCTCGGCGGACTGCCGCCCACGGTGGATCTGACGTGGGAGGCCACCCTGGCCCGCATCATGGCGACCAGCTCGAAGGACGGCCTCATCACCGGCGCCCACGATCTGTCCGAGGGCGGCCTCGCGCAGGCTCTCGTGGAGTCGGCGCTGGCGGGCGAGTGCGGCATCCGCGTCGTGCTGCCCGAGGGTGCCGACCCGTTCGTGTGGCTGTTCTCCGAGTCCTCCGGACGCGTGATCGTCTCCGTTCCGCGCGGCGAGGAGATCCGCTTCCAGCAGATGCTCACCGCACAGAACATCCCGCACACGCGGGTCGGCGTCACCGACCCCGACTCGGGCACCGTCGAGGTGCAGGGCCAGTTCACCCTCACCACCGATGAGTTGCGCGACGCCCACGAGGGGACGCTGCCGGCGCTGTTCGGCGTCGATCCCGTCTGAGTCGTCGGGGCGGGCGGCCGGACCGGGGGCAGGCGGGCGGATGCGCGACCTGCGCGGGCGTGAGCGGGTCCTCGCGGTGGTGCTCGCCGCCACCGCGGGGTTCGTCGACGCCGTCGGCTTCCTCGTGGTGGGCGGCTACTTCGTGTCCTTCATGAGCGGGAACTCCACCCGCATGGTCGTCGACCTCGCGGGCGGTGACCTCGCAGGTGCCGCCATCGCCGCCGTCGTGCTGGTCTCGTTCTTCCTGGGGGCGGTCGGGGGCGCGGTGGTGACCCGACGCCGCAACCTCGACGACCGACCGGCGGTCCTGTCCCTCGTGGCGTTCCTGCTCGTGCTCTCGCTCGTCCTGCACTGGGCCACCACGGCCACGGTGCTCGGGGCGCCGGTGTCGGTCGCGGCAGCGGCGGCATCGATGGGGGCCATGAACTCCGTCTTCCACTCCCGTGGCGAGGTCTCGCTCGGAGTGACGTACATGACGGGCGCGGTGGTGAAGTCGGCCCACCGCCTGGTCGACGCGCTGGCCGGGGGATCGTGGGCCCCCTACCGCCAGCAGGTGGCCCTGTGGTCCGCACTCGTCCTGGGCGGTGTCGCCGGCGCGGTGCTGCACGTGGCCATGGGCGCCACCGCGCTGGCGCTGGCCGCGGCGGTCGTGATCGGCGCGGCGGTCGTGACCGTCCTGCTGCGCGCCCGGGACTACCGCACCCCCTGACGGCCCGTCAGGGCCCCGGGCCTACGGCAGCCCTCGTCGTCGTGCCCCCAGGTAGGCCTCCCGCGCGGCGAGGCCACGGACCACCTCGTCGAGCATAGGACGTACGAACCGTTCCTTGTGCGCGGCGTCGGAGGCCGCCGCGGCGGCCAGGTTGAGCGCGGAGAACGTCGCCAGCATCAGCGACACGCGCACGAGGGTGACGCTGACCGGGAGACCGAACAGCAGCCCGCCCGGCTCGTCGGGAGGGCGCAGCGTCCACCGTGTCTCGGTGATCTCGGGGACGGCGATCCACCCGAGGGTCACGAAGAACAGGAACACGAGCGTGGCGAACAGCGCCGCCTGGATCAGGGTCGCCAGCACGGGCACCAGCACCAGGTTCACCCGCTCGCCCGGACGCAGCGGGTGGTCCGGCGCGCGCCCACCCAGGTCCTGGAGGATGTCGTCGCGGGTGGAGATGCCCACCAGTAGCACGGTGAGCGCCACCATGACGCCCAGCACGGCGAACGTCCGCGGCCAGGACAGTTCCACCATGACCTGCCAGATCTCCACGCTGAAGAACAGGAACAGCACCGCCAGCATGAGGATCGGCAGCACCCTCGCCACCATCGGCCCCATGGTTGCCAGTTCCCGCCGCACGCGCCGCGCCGACCAGCGCACCAGCGAGCCCAGCCCCGTGTAGGTGCCCACCAGGACGCCCACCGCGAGCAGGACGGTGGTGCGGTACGAGGGGCCGTCGTGGGGGTCGAACACGACGTGGGGGACGACGACGAGGGCGATCAGTGCCCCGAGACCGATCGCCGAGCCGGCCACCGGGCGCGCGCGACGGGCCGCCCTCGACGCCAGCCATCCCACGAGTGGGGCGGCGACCCAGAGGGCGATCGCCAGCAGGAGGAGTTCGGCGATCGGCTCCGGGGCGTCGAGCAGATCCGGCTCCGCCCCCGGCCCGGCCCGCTCGAGCAGCGCGATCATGTAGTCGTTCGACCGGTCCACGGCGGCGATCCCGGTGGCGGCCACCGCGAGCCCGGCACCGACGCCGGCGGAGCGGGGGAGCACCTCGCGGCGCCGCGTGGCCGGGGCGATCACGAGCGGCAACCCCAGGGCGCGCAGGTGGTCCTCGTGGGCGGTCAGGCTGCTCGCGGGGGTGGGGTCGGGCGTGGGCACGCGCATATTCTCGCAGTGATCGGGCTCCGCTCGGGACGGACCGGCGGCTATCGTCGATCCATGTCCACCAGCGAGCGCACGACGCCCGTCGCGGGCGGCGGCGCCGACCCGGCGGCTCCGGCCGTGACGGGAGTCCCCGTCGAGCCCGGCCGCCCGACCGAACCGCCCGTCTACGTCAGCCCGCCGACCAAGGTCCGCGACGACACGGTGCGGCCACCCCTGCCCGGCCTCGCGGTGGACACCGTGTTCTTCGCGGTCGCCACCCTGTCGGCGGGCTGGCTGGGCTGGCGGTTGCTGAGCGACGTCTGGCACCACACCTGGTGGCATCTGTTCCTGCTGATCCCGTTCTGGGCGCTGGTCGCCTACCTGGTGCTGCCGCGCCTGCAGACGCTCGTCACGTCGGTGTACGTGCCCGGGTACTTCATCGCCCGCACCCGCACCTCCGACGGTCTGTTGGGGGATCCGGTCAACCTCGCCGTCGACGGCACGGCCCGCCAGATCCACGAGGCGATGACCGCCTGCGGTTGGGTGCTGGCCGACGACATCACGGTCCGCTCCTCGTGGGGGATCATCATGTCCTCGGTCCTGCGTCGGTCCTACCCGTCGGCGCCGGTCAGTCCGTTGCGGCTCTTCGGTCGCCGGCAGTGCCTGGCGTATCAGCAGGAGGTCGAGGGCAACGCCGCGCAGCGCCACCACGTGCGCTTCTGGCGGTGCCCGGACGGGTGGCTGCTGCCCGGCGGGCACCGCGTGCAGTGGCTCGGCGCCGGCACCTACGACCGTGCGGTGGGCCTGTCGCTGTTCACCCTCCAGGTGACCCACAAGATCGACGCGGACATCGACGTCGAGCGCGACTACATCGTCGACTCGATCCGTTACCACGTCCCCGGCGTGGGGGTCCGGGTACTGGAGAACTTCTCGACCGGCTACCACTCCCGCAACGGCGGCGGTGACGCGATCCGCACCGACGGGGACCTGCCCGTGCTGGACCTGCGCACCGTGCCGGTGCCCGAGGCGTCGGCGGCCGACCTACCGCCGGGCGTGGTGCGCGCGGCCCGCGGGTTCGACGACCCGGTCGCCGAGGGCGGCGTCGCCTCGGGGGATCCGGACCGTCCGGCCGACGACGTCGCGCCCGACCTCGGACACCTGCCGCGGCCGGCGGCGCTCACCGCGGGGTGCGCACTCGTCGCTCTCAGCGTCCTCGTGTTGACCGTGCTGGCGTTGCGCGACCTGCTGGGCGGGACGGACCTGGAGGAGTTCGCGGGGCTCGAGCAGTCCGAGGTGGTGCCCGCGGTCGTGGTGCTCGCGTTGTTCATCGGCGCGACCTACGGCGCGATGGGGGTTCTGGCACTGCTCACCTACCTGGGGTATGCCAGGCCGCGCGTGTGGTTGCTGACACTGACCGTGGTGAGCACCGTCTCCACCGAGTACGGGCGCGTGTCCACAGATGCCGAGCAGGACACGTTCCTCGGCGGGTACCCCGTCCTGGCGGTCAACGTCCTCATCATGCTGTTGCTCACGAGCCTGGCCGCGCGGGCGTGGAGTCGGCGCACCGCCCAGGACCGTCGCGACCGCCGTCGGGGCGTGCGCACGGGCGCGCGGGGACTGCCGGCTGCCGAGGGCCCGGTCACCGTGGCGGCGGGGGATCCGACGTGAGCCGCGTCCCCGACGCCGCGGCGGTGCGCGCGGCCGTCGAGGCGGTGACACCGTGGCTCGACGACGACGACGAGGCGACCGCCAGACCTGGTCGGTCCGCGTTGGCGGCGGCGGTCCGCGGCACCGTGGAGATCCTCGCGGCGGAGCTGCCGGGACGGTCGGTCGAGGTCCGGGTGCCGCCGTTCGCCGCGGCGCAGTGCGTGGAGGGGCCCCGGCACACCCGCGGCAGCCCCCCGAACGTCGTCGAGACGGACCCCCGCACCTGGCTGGAGTTGGCGACGGGCCGGCTCGGCTGGGACGCAGCGGTCGGCCAGGGCCGCGTGCACGCCTCGGGGACCCGGGCGGCGGCGGTCGCCGCGGGGCTGCCGGTCGTCCGGCCGGTCGACGGGGCGGGCGCGGGCGCCTGACGGAGGGGGCTGCGCGCCGGACTTTGGGGCCGCGGGGGTCGGTGACCGTAGACTTGCAGGCGCACCGCCGGGGTCCGTCCGGGCGGACCGCCCCGAAAGTCGCGAGGGAGCACCAGCAGGTGGAGAGTACGTCGTCACGACCGGCACCGTCCGGGTCACTCCGCCGTCCCGGTGGCAGCTCCGCCGTCGGGCTCGGGCTGCCCGATCCGTCAGCCCCCGGCCCCGCAGGCCTGCCCGTCGACGCCGAGCGCATCGGCCCGGTCGAGGAATGCGGCGTCTTCGGCGTGTGGGCCCCCGGCGAGGACGTCGCCAAGCTCACCTACTACGGCCTGTACGCACTCCAGCACCGTGGCCAGGAGGCCGCCGGGATCGCCGTGGCGGACGGTGAGCAGGTCCTGGTCTACAAGGATCTCGGCCTGGTCAGTCAGGTCTTCGACGAGCAGACCCTCGAGTCGATGCACGGTCACGTGGCGATCGGCCACTGCCGCTACTCCACCACCGGCGCGGCGAGCTGGGACAACGCCCAGCCGATGTTCAGGCCGATCATCGACGGCGGTTCCGTCGTCCTCGGCCACAACGGCAACCTCGTCAACACGCAGGAACTCAAACGGCACGCGACGGACCTGGGGATCGGCGGGTACTCGGAGGAGAGCACCCACTCGGACTCCGACATCGTCTCGACCCTGCTGGCCCACGAGGCGCGCGACGGGGGACTCGAGGAGGCCGCGGCCCGTCTGCTGCCCCGGCTGCGCGGTGCCTACTGTCTCACCTTCTCTGACGAGAACACGCTCTACGCGGCCCGAGACCCGCACGGTGTCCGCCCGCTGGCGCTCGGCCGCCTCGAGCGCGGCTGGGTCGTCTCGTCGGAGACGTCGGCCCTGGACATCGTCGGCGCCTCGTTCGTCCGCGACATCGAGCCCGGCGAACTCATCGCGATCGACGCCGACGGCGTACGGTCCCGCAAGCTCTCGCCCCCGACCCCCAAGACGTGCGTGTTCGAGTACGTCTACCTCGCCCGTCCCGACTCGGTGATCAACCAGCGCCTGGTCAACTCCGCGAGGGTGGAGATCGGGCGCCGCCTGGCCCGCGAGCATCCCGCCGAGGGCGATCTGGTGATCCCGGTACCCGAGTCCGGCACCCCGGCCGCCGTCGGTTACGCGCAGGAGTCCGGGATCCCGTTCGCGCAGGGGCTGACGAAGAACGCCTACGTGGGCCGTACGTTCATCCAACCCAGCCAGACCATCAGGCAACTGGGGATCCGGCTCAAGCTCAACCCGCTGCGTGAGGTGATCCGCGGGCAGCGGCTCGTGGTGGTGGACGACTCGATCGTTCGGGGCAACACCCAGCGCGCCCTGGTCCGCATGTTGTACGAGGCCGGAGCCCGTGAGGTGCACGTCCGGATCGCCTCGCCGCCGGTGCGCTGGCCGTGCTTCTACGGGATCGACTTCGCCAGTCCCGCCGAGCTCATCGCCAACGGCGTCGATGCCTCGGACGGGATGCTCGAGGGGGTGCGCCGCGCCATCGGTGCGGACAGCCTCGGTTACGTCTCCGTCGAGGGGATGATCGAGGCCAGCGGCCAACGCGGCGACGAACTGTGCGCAGCGTGCTTCGACGGGCACTATCCCATCGAGCTTCCCGACGACTCGCCCATGAGCGCGGCCGTGCGCGCGCTGGCAGCCGAGGTCGACGGCCTCGAGGCCGATCGCTTCCCGGTCCGCAGTGACATCGCGGACCCCGTCCGCCGACCCTGAACGGGCGCCCGACCAGGGGCGCCGACGAGGAGAGACCACATGACCGACAACTCACACCCCCCGACCGGCGCCTCGTATGCCGCCGCGGGCGTCGACATCGACGCCGGCGAGCGCGCGGTGGAGCTGTTCGCCCCCCACGCCAAGCGGGCGACCCGGCCGGAGGTGATGGGAGGCCTCGGTGGATTCGCCGGCCTGTTCTCGCTGAAGAACACCTACCGGCAACCGCTCCTCGCGTCGTCCACGGACGGCGTCGGGACCAAGATCGCCGTCGCGCAGGCGATGGACGTCCACAACACGGTCGGTATCGATCTCGTCGCCATGGTCGTCGACGACCTCGTGGTGTGCGGTGCCGAGCCGCTGTTCCTGCAGGACTACATCGCCATCGGCAAGGTCGTCCCCGAGCACGTCGCGGACATCGTCGAGGGGATCGCGGAGGGCTGCGTCCGGGCCGGGTGCGCGCTGCTGGGCGGGGAGACGGCCGAGCACCCCGGTCTCATGGCCCCGGGGGAGTACGACATCTCCGCCACCGGTGTGGGGATCGTCGAGGCCGACGAGATCCTCCAGGCCGAGAAGGTCCGCCCCGGCGACGTGATCATCGGCATGGCCTCCTCGGGGCTGCACTCCAACGGGTACTCGTTGGCCCGGCACGTCCTCCTCGAGCTCGCCCGACTCCCGCTCGAGGGGCACGTCGAGGAGTTCGGACGGACCCTGGGTGAGGAGCTGCTCGAGCCGACGCGTATCTATGCGCTCGACTGCCTGAGCCTCATCGCGGAGACCGACGTCCGGGTCTTCAGCCACGTCACCGGCGGCGGGCTCGCCGAGAACCTCGCCCGGGTGATGCCCCGCGGCCTGGTCGCGCGCCTCGACCGGGGGCGCTGGCCCGTTCCCGCCGTCTTCGGCACCATCGCCCACCACGGCCGCGTCGAGCAGGCCGAGATGGAGCGCACATTCAACATGGGGGTCGGGATGGTCGCCGTCCTGCCCGAGGAGGACGTGGACCGGGCCCAGGCCGTCCTCACCGCACGCCACGTCGAGAACTGGGTGATCGGGCGCGTGGAGAAGGCCGGCGAGGACGCCGACGCCCCCCGCGTGACACTCGAGGGTTCACACGCCCGGTTCTGACCGCTCGCAGACGACAGCGACCCGGCCGGGGCAGTTCCGGCCGGGTCGCTGTGTCGTCGTGCGGTGTCCCGGCCAGTGTGACACGCATGGGCCGGGCATCCTCGGGGATGCCCGGCCCACGTGGGTCTACCGGGAACGGGGGATGATCAGTACCTGGTGTCGCCGTCGGACCATGACCCGTAGGGGTCATCGTCCTCATCGGTGCTGAGCCGCGTCGGCGACCCTCCACCCGACAACTCCTGCTGGAGACGTTCTAGGTCCGTCTGCGGAGTGTTGTACTTGAGTTCGCGAGCGACCTTGGTCTGCTTCGCCTTCGCGCGGCCTCGGCCCATTGACCTGACCCCCTCGGAAACGGTGCTGGGCCACCTCGGGGGTGCCCATTGCAAGTGTGAGTATCTGCCTGTCCACAGGATAGCGTGCCCGGCGCGGAATGTCCGCCCGGGTGTCGAGGGAGTCGTCTCCGGCAGTGACCCGCGGGGGTGATCCGACCCCCGCGGGGGTGTCAGGCCTGGCCGCGGAGTCGGCGGATGGCCTCTCGTCCGGCCTGGGTCCCGGTGTCCTCCGGGGCGCTGTCCGGGTCGACGGCGGCGACGACCCCGTCGATCTCGAGGGCGGCGTCGACGGCCACGGACCGCTTGAGCAGGGCGAGGGCCACCGGTCCGTCCTCGTGGTGCTGGACCACGGTCCCGACGCGTCCGACGGGGCGGCCGGCGGCGCGGACCTCGGCGCCCGGCACGGGCAGTTCGTCGCTGGCGGATCCATCCAGCTGGAGTCGGACCAGGACCCGGGGCGACCGTCCGAGGTTGTGGACCCTGGAGACGGTCTCCTGGCCGCGGTAGCACCCCTTGTCCAGGTGCACGGCGCCGCGCTGCGCCACATCGCCGATCCAGGTGGGGAGCTCGTGGGGGATGGTCTTCTCGTCGGTGTCCACCCCGAGGCGGCCGCGTGGCGGGGTCGTCCCCGCCGCCCGTAGGGCCTCGAACGCCCACGAACCCGCCGGACGCGCTCCCGCGGCGACCGCCGCGTCGAACCACGCGCTCAGTTCGGAGCGCGGGACCAGCAGGTCGATCGATCCGGTCAGGGGCCAGGGCATCCGCCGGGCCACACCGCCGCCCGGCAGCGGGATGCCGGCGTAGTCCCCGACCGGCAGGGTCACCTCGGTGCCGTCCGGGGCCTCGAGGGTGGCGGGGAGGGCGGCGCCGGTGAGGGTGAGGACGGCGAGGTCCGCGGTCTCCGGTGTCGCGTCGGCCCAGAACACCATCTTGGTGAGGAACTGCAGCAGGTCCGCTCCCCGGCCGGGTTCGGTGTCCACGACGAGCGTGCCGGCGACGTCGGCGAGGACCGCGTGGTGTTCCACCCGCCCGTTCGCGTCCAGCACCAGCGTCTCGGCGCCGCCACCGTCCGGGATCTCGGACACGTGCTGGGAGACGAAGCCCTCCAGCCAGGTCAGCCGCTCGCCGCCACCGATGGTCAGGACGTCCCGGTGGGAGCGGTCGACGACCACCGGCGCGGAGTCGGCCGCGCGCTGCTCCCCGAACGGGTCGCCAAAGTGGTACGGCACCCCGACGTCGGGGGAGGTGTCGGCCTGGTTCACTGCTCCGGGGCGGGTCAGGATCGGGCTGCGGTAGCCGCTGTCGGTCCGCTCGGGCACAACTGGGTCGGTCACGATCGCGAGTCTACGTACCCCGCCGTAGTGTTGGGCGGCATGGGCACAGCAGCGGAAACGGGTACCGATCGGACTGACGACGCACGGGTGGTCGTCCTCGTCGCGGGCGGTCCGGAGGGGCCGCGTCCCCGGGTCCACCCGTCCGATCAGCCACTGTTGTTGGCCGACGACCTGGCCGCCGTCCGTGGCGACGGTTGCTTCGAGACACTCCTCGTCGTCGGTGGCCGCCCCGCCAAGCCGGAACGTCACCTGGCGAGACTCGCCAGATCAGCGGCCTCGCTGGGGCTGACCGGGCCGTCCCCGGAGCAGTGGCTGGCGGGCATCGACCTGGCCGCGCGCCGGTGGGGGCCGGACTCGGAGGCGATGCTGCGGTTGGTGCTGTCCCGCGGGCCCGAGCGCGGCGGGCGGGAGACGGCCTACATCACCGTCGCGCCCGTGAGCGGGGTGGCCCTGCGGGCGCGGGCCGAGGGAATCGCGGTGACGGCCCTCGGTCGGGGGTATGCGTCGGACGTCGCCGCGTCCGCCCCGTGGCTGCTGCTCGGATCCAAGACGCTGTCGTATGCGGCCAACATGGCGGCGCTGCGGCACGCCGCCGCGGCCGGGTTCGACGACGTGGTCTACCTGTCCTCCGACGGTGAGGTGCTGGAGGGCCCCCGTTCCACCGTGGTGATCGCCCGCGGCGGTGAGCTGGTGAGCCCTCCGGCGGAGGTGGGGATCCTCGAGGGCACCACCCTGGCGGCCATGGCGGAGATAGCCGGGGCCGAGGGTGTGCGCGTGCGGCGGGAGCGGCTGCTGCTGACCGACCTGTTGGCCGCGGACGCGGTGTGGCTGTTGTCCTCGGTGACCCTGTGTGCGCGGGTCCGCAGGGTCGACGATGTGACGCTGTCGACCGGGGATCCTGGGATCGATGTCGTCGGCATGGTCGATCGGGCGGTCGGCCGCGCGTGACGGGCCCCGCCGCCCGGGCGGGGAACCGCTAGCCGGCGATCCGACGAAGTCGCGCGGACATGTGGGGCACGAGGCCCCTCTCCGGGTGGACGCGCTCCTCGACCCAGCCCAGGTCGCCACCCTCGACGATCCCGTAGATGCGCTTGGCGCCGCCACGCTTGGGCCCGGTGGGGGACGCGAGGACCACGTCGGTGGTCATCTCCCAGGCCGACTGGCTGATCGGTGCGCCGTAGTACATCTCGATCACGCCGGACGCGTGGGCCACGAGGAACTCGAGCTGGTCATCCGCGGAGATCCGCCAGAATCCCGTCTCCCGGTAGGCCGCGTCGTCCACGGCGCCACCGGCGTCGAAGGTCCAGGCGCGGGAGGTCCAGGTCAGATAGTTCTCGCCGTCGTGGGCGACGATGAGTTGTTGGCCGAACCGGTGCTGGCCGCGGTCCTCGGTGTCGGCCTCGCCCTCACCCTCCCAGACGCCCACGAGGGGCAGCAGGGCCAGCAGGCCCGGGTGCAGGTCGGGGCCGAAGCGCAGGTTGGCGGTGTCCTCCGGGACCGGGAGCTCGGAGAACGGGGCGATGTTGCGGCGGGCGGTCTCCTCCGACCGCTCCGCCGCGGCGTCGACGGCCGCGTTTCCGGATCCGGGCACGACCGACCGGCCGCCTCCCCCTGAGGGGGTGGGCGGCGCGGGGTCACCGGTGTTCGGCTGGTCGCGTTCCGTCACGACTCGTCGGTGACCGTGCGGTACACGATGTAGCAGGTGGCCCACAGGATGGCCAGCGTGCAGAGGACCAGGAGGATCTCGAAGAAGAGCACCATGGCCCAATCCTAACCCCGAGCCTCTCAGCCGAGTGAGACGCGGGCCTCGATCGAGTGGATGAGGCAGTCCTCGGGGGGCACGACGAAGTCCTCGCTGACCCGCGCGGTGACGCCCACGACGGTCGCCAGGGTGAAGTCCGCGTGCACGACGCCCTCGCGCCCCGGGGGGTCGACGGTGATGACGATGTCGCGGACCTCGCGGATCACCGAGTACTGCAGGTGCAGGTGGAGGTCCCACCGGAGCTGGTCCGCCCCGAACCCGGTCTTCAGGCCGTTCTCGCGACGGACACAGTCCTTCGCGAACGGCACCCGGAACGCCGCGGCCGGGACCGTGAGCGCGGTGAGGTACATCCGAACGGCTGCCTCCCGCTCCTCGGGGGAGTAGGGGCCGGGGTGATCGGGCACGGCCGGGGTCGCCCCACGGCGTTGATCGATTCCCACGAGGACGGTGGAGGCGACCGCGGCGCCGACGGCGACGACGGAGGCTCGCCCGGCCATACCGAGCGCACGCGACAGGAGAGACATGGGATCGAGATTAGCCAGTCCCGCCGGCCGCCGGGGTGAACACGCGGCTCACCGCTCGACAGGGACCCCGATGAGGGAGCCGTACTCCACCCAGCTGCCGTCGTAGTTGACGACGTTCGGTTGATCGAGGAGCTCGTGGAGGACGAACCAGGTGTGGCTGGACCGCTCGCCGATCCGGCAGTACGTGACGACGCGCTGCCCGGGGGTGCCGAGAAGATCGGCGTAGATCTCGCGGAGCTCGGCGTCGGGCCGGAACGTACCGTCGCGGGTGACGGCTCGGTTCCACGGAATGCTCACCGCGCCGGGGATGTGCCCGCGCTGTCGGCCGCCCTCCTGGGGCAGGCCGGCCGGTGCGGCGAGCCGGCCGGTGAACTCGTCGACCGATCGCACGTCGACGAGCGCGTCACTGCCGAGGCCCGAGAGCACGTCCTCGCGGAACGCCCGGATCGACAGGTCCTGGGGCTCGGCGACGTACTCGGTCGCCGGCCGCTGCGGCAGCTCGGTCTCCAGTGGCAGGCCGTCCCGCTCCCAGCGCATACGGCCCCCGTCGAGGAGACGGACGTCGGGGTGCCCGTACAGCCGGAGGTACCAGTAGGCGTAGGCGGCGAACCAGTTGTGGTTACCGCCGTAGACCACCACGGTGTGCTCGCGGGTGATGCCCCGACCGGACAGGAGTTCGCCGAACCGCTCACGGTCGACGAGATCGCGCGTGTACTCCTGCTGGAGTTCGGTTCGCCAGTTCAGCGCGACAGCACCGGGGATGTGTCCGTCGGAGTGGTAGGCCGTCACGTCCTCGTCGACCTCGAGGAAGACCACCGAGTCGTCGGCCAGGCGCGAGGAGGCCCAGCGGGTGCTGACCAGTACGTCGTCGCGACTCATGGGCCCGAGTCTAGAGGTCCGTCCGTGCGAGGCCGTCGAGCGGCGCGGTGCCGGGCCCGCCCTCACCGGCGGCGGTGATGGTGCCGCCCGTGATGCTGAGGGTCTCGACCGCCACGCCCAGCGGGAGGACGTCCGGTTCCAACGTCAGTGCCGTGCGGCGCAGGGCCAGCTCGCCGTCGCCGTCGGGGAACCCCGCCGGCCCGATCGCGGGTGCCACGGGGACGAGCCGTGCGCCGAGGTCGTCGACGACGAGGTCGACGAACGCCGAGACGCGGACGTCGGATCCCTCGAGTGTCCCGGTGACCCGGGCCCGGGTCTCGGTACCCCCGGCGAGGCTCGGGTCGTCGGCCGCGCCGACCAGCACGTCCCGCATCCCCAGGGCCGGGCCGAGCGAGGCCCCGGTGATCTGTACCGAGACCGTCACCTCCCCGGCGGTCAGCGGACCGGTCGGGTCCTCCGGCACGGAGACGTCGGTGGCCACGGCCTCCACCGCGACCGGCCCGAGCCCGGGCCGGTCGACCCCTTCGACCCGGATCGTCGCCGAGACGAGGGTGTCCGGGCCGGACCACCGCGACCCCGGCGCGCCGCCGATCGTCACCGAGGGGGGCCCGGCACCAGTGTTGCCCGGGTCGATCCGACCGGACAGGTCGGCCTCGATCCGTGAGGCGGACACCGTCTCCACGGTGAAGGCGCTGCCGGCCACGACGGCCACGGCGACAGCCGCGATGACGACGGGGCGGGGGGGTCTCATGGCATTCAGGTGTACTCCAATCCCCGTTTCGGGGGTGCGGGTCGCTAGTATCGTCTCGGCCCCGGACGGAGAGGAAGCGACATGGACGTAGTGCTCCTCGCCGCTGAAGCAGACCCGGAGGCGGTCATCCCCGCGCTGCCTCTCCTCCCGCACTCGGTGCGTGTACTCCCGCCGCTGGCGTCCTCGCTGGGGGATCTCGCCGGTGCGGCACTCGCCCTGGTCGACGCGCGGAGTGATCTCGCGGCGTCGCGGGCACTGTGCAGGCTGCTGTCCGGTGGCGGGGACCTCGCCGTCATCGCCGTCGTCTCCGAGGGGGGACTGATCGCCGTCAGCGGGGACTGGGGCCTCGACGACATCCTCCTGCCCACCACCGGGCCGGCGGAGGTGGACGCCCGGTTCCGCCTCGCCGCCGCGCGGCACTCGTCCCAGGGCGAGGCGGACGGTGGCCTCCTCACGGTCGGCGAGCTGGTCATCGACGAGGAGACCTACGTCGCCCGCGTCAAGGGGCGCCCCCTGGATCTGACCTACAAGGAGTTCGAGCTCCTCAAGCACCTGTGCCAGCATCCCGGCCGGGTCTTCTCCCGCGCGCAGCTGCTCCAGGAGGTGTGGGGTTACGACTTCTTCGGTGGAACCCGGACCGTCGACGTCCACGTCCGGCGACTGCGCGCCAAGCTCGGTCCCGATCACGAGTCGCTGATCGGCACCGTCCGTAACGTCGGGTACAAAGCGGTCCGGCCGTCGGATCGCAGGGAGGACGGAGGCGACGCATGACAGTCACCGAACGCGCACCGGACGCCGGTGCCGCCGACCGGATCGAGGCGATGGCACGGCAGGCGGGATCGGTCGACGGGGTCGCACCCCTCGGTGAGCAACCCCTCCGGGCCCTCCGCGGGCCGGCCGGCGGCGCGCGTCACTTCCTCGCGACCGCCGCAGACTCGCCCGACGCCGACTCGGCCGGTGCCGCCACGGGCGGGGGTTCCGCTGACCCCGCGATCGTCGGCTACGCCCAGCTCGTCGGCGCCGGGGACGAGGCCTCGGCGGAACTGGTCGTGGACCCCTCGCACCGGCGCCGGGGGCACGGGAGCGCCCTCGTCCGCGCGGTCCTCGAAGCCGAGCCCGGCGCCGCGATGTGGGCGCACGGTGACATGCCGTCCGCGCGGGCCCTGGCAGAGGGCCTCGGGCTGGCGCGGACACGCGAACTGCTGAAGATGCGCCGGCGCGCCGCCGGCGGGCCCGCGCTTCCGGATCCGCACCCGCCCGGGGGGATCGAGACCGGAACCCTCGCCGAGGCCGCGTCGGAGGGCGGGTCGCGGTGGCCGGGGATGGACACCCGGGAGGAGTTCCTCCGCGTGAACAACGCCGCGTTCTCGTGGCATCCGGAACAGGGGGGCTGGACGCGAGAGCAGCTCGACGACCGGCTCGGCGTCGACTGGGTGGATCCCGGCGCGGTCTTCCTTGCCGTGGATGCCGCGGGCGAGACGCCGCGGCTGGCCGGGTTCCACTGGACGAAGACCGTCGCCGAGCCCGGGCAGCCGGTCGAGGGCGAGGTCTACGTGGTCGCCGTGGACCCGTCTGACCAGGGCAGGGGCCTGGGCGGTCTGCTCACCGCCGTCGGGGTCGAGCACCTCGAGGGCCGGGCAGGGGCGGAATCGGTCGTCCTCTACGTGGAGGGCGACAACCTCCCGGCCATCCGCACCTACGAGAGGCTCGGTTTCGCCGTCGAGCACCGAGACGTGACGTACGCCTCACGCTGAATTCCGCGGCGGTCCGGAGACGAGATCTCAGGATCACCCCAGGTGGGGTACCGCGGGGGGGAGGGGCGGCTGTCCGGGTGAACAGCCCATGACCAGGGAGTTCATCTCGGGTTCACCTACGTCCTCGGCGTTGTTCACGTCCGCACCCTAGGTTCTCTCCACGTCGGATCGGCGCGTCCCGGTCCGGCCCTGCGACCCAGTCGCCGACAACGTGACCCGGTGGAGGTCTCCACCGGATGAACCAAGGAGATTCTGTGGACCTCAAGCGCACCGGTGCCCTGCTCGGGCTGGCCGCCCTGACGACGGCCGGACTGGCCGCCTGCTCCGACGACAACGCGGGGACCAACGACACCGCCCAGAACGTCGCGGGCGTCGAGTGCGAGGGGAAGCCCAACCTCAATGCCTCGGGATCCTCGGCGCAGAACAACGCCATGACGATCTTCGCCAACTCCTACGCCACGAGTTGTGAGGGACAGACCATCGACTACAACTCCAACGGCTCCGGCGCCGGCGTGAAGGAGTTCATCGGTGGACAGACCGACTTCGGCGGTTCCGACTCGGCGCTGAAGGAGGACGAGTACCCGCAGGCCGAGCAGCGCTGTGAGAGCCCCGCGTGGAACCTTCCGGCGGTCTTCGGCCCGATCGCGGTGGCCTACAACCTCGACGGGGTCGAGCTCAGCCTGTCGGGCTCTACCATCGCCCAGATCTTCAACGGCGAGATCACCACGTGGAACGACCCGGCCATCGCCGCGGAGAACGAGGGAGTGGAGCTCCCCGAGCAGGACATCACCGTGATCTTCCGCTCCGACGAGTCGGGTACGACCGACAACTTCCAGAAGTACCTCGTGGCCGCGTCCGACGGCGCGTGGACCCAGGAGGCCGGCAAGACGTTCAACGGCGGCGTCGGCGAGGGCGCCAAGGGCAACGAGGGCGTCTCGGCCGCGATCGGCCAGACCCCGGGGACCATCACCTACACCGAGTGGTCCTACGCCAAGAACCAGGGCCTGTCGATGGCCAAGGTCATCACGCCGGCGGACGCCGAGGGCGTGGAGCTCAACGCCGAGACCGCGGGCACGACCATCGACTCCGCCAAGCTGCAGAACGAGGGGACCAACGACCTGGTGATCGACACCTCGTCCTTCTACGTCCCGGAGGCCGCGGGGGCCTACCCGATCCTCATGCCGACCTACGAGATCGTCTGCTCCGAGTACCCCGACGCCGAGACCGCTGCTGCGGTCAAGGCCTTCCTGAACGTCGCAGTCTCCGAGTCCGTGCAGGGTGAGCTCGAGGGCGAGGGTTACATTCCGGTTCCCGACGCCTTCCGTGGCAAGCTGACTGACGCGATCGACGCGATCAAGTGATAGCCCGGTCGCTGTCCCCGTCCGCGGACGGGGACAGCGACCGACCTCATACAGACCCCCGGAAGACTGAAGGTCCCATGACTGTGCACGACTCCGTCGAACGAGACGTCGACAAGACCGCCGGCCGCCGCGGTGAATGGTCGGAGGACGACCACCCGGGGGCCGGGGGCCGGGGAGACGGCCCACGGGGCCTGCTCACCAACGGGTCGTCCCGGAATATCGACTCCGTCTTCCGGTCGGTCACGGTCGCGGCGGGCGCGATCATCGTCGGGCTCATCGCGCTGATCGGCATCGTGCTGGTCCTCCAGGCGGTGCCCTCCATCCTCGAGGACCAGGTCAACTTCTTCACCAGTTCCGAGTGGAACACGACCGATCCCGACAACCTGAGGTTCGGCATCCTCGACCTGTTGAAGGTCACGGTCCTGAGCTCGGTCTTCGCACTTCTGCTCGCGGTGCCCGTCGCGATCGGGATCGCGACATTCCTCGTCCAGTACGCGCCACCCCGGATCTCCCGGGCGCTGTCGGCGATGATCGACCTGCTGGCGGCCGTCCCGTCGATCGTGTACGGGATGTGGGGACTCATCGTCCTCGGCCCGTGGATCACCCCCTTCGCCACCTGGCTCAACGAGAACCTGGGGTGGTTCTTCCTCTTCGCCGACGGGAACGTCTCGATCGCCGGAGGCGGGACCATCTTCACCGCGGGTATCGTGCTCGCGATCATGATCCTCCCGATCATCACCTCGATGTCCCGCGAGACGATCCGTCAGACCCCGTCGTTGCACCAGGAGGCCGCTCTGGCACTTGGCGCGACGAAGTGGGAGAAGATCCGGATGACGTGCTTCCCCTACGCCAAATCGGGCATGATCGCCGGGTCGATGCTCGCCCTCGGCAGAGCGCTCGGCGAGACGGTGGCGGTGCTCATCATCCTCCGTGCCTCGAGCTCGGCCAGCGGCCTCTCCCTGTTCGACGGGGGCTTCACGTTCGCGTCGAAGATCGCTTCCGGGTCCGCGGAGTTCAACAACCCGATGTCGACCGGGGCCTACATCGCCGCCGGCCTCGTGCTCTTCCTCCTCACGTTCATCGTCAATCTCATCGCGCGCTCGGTGTCCGGTGGAAAGGTCAACGGCTGATGTCCCAGGTAACCCCCGACCTCGCACGACCGGCCAAGCCGTCCGAGACCTTCCTCCCCGTCTCCGGTGGGCGGAAGGCGAAGAACTCCGTGGCGACGGCGGTGTTCACCCTGTCGTTCATCGTCGCGGTGATCCCGTTGATCGCGCTGCTCTACAAGGTGGTATCCGCGGGGGCCGAGGCGATCATCAACCCGACCTGGTGGACGAATTCGCTCTTCCTCGTGTCGCCGTCGTCGCTCGCCGGCGGCGTCGGTCACGCCATCTACGGCAGCCTCGTCCAGGCGCTCATCGCGGCCGTCATCTCGATCCCTCTGGGTATCGCCGCCGGCATCATGCTCGTGGAGTATCCCGACTCCACGCTGGCGCGACCCACCACCCTCATGGTCGACGTCCTCGCCGGCGTCCCCTCGGTGGTCGCGGCGATCTTCATCTTCGGCATCTGGATCACGATGCTGCAGTTCGAGTTGAGCGCCTTCGCTGTGGGACTCGCGTTGGTCCTGCTCATGATCCCGCTGATCGTCCGCTCCACCGAGGAGATGCTCAAGCTCGTCCCGGATGAGTTGCGTGAAGCCTCGTACGCGTTGGGGGTGCCCAAGTGGAAGACCATCACCAGCGTGGTCATCCCCACCGCGCTGTCGGGGATGATCTCGGGCATCTTCCTGGCGCTCGCCCGGGTGATGGGGGAGACCGCGCCCGTGCTGATCCTGGTGGGGTACACCGCGAGCTACAACTACGACCTCTTCCAGGGCAACATGGCCTCGCTGCCACTGCTGATCTACAACCAGCTGTCCAACCCCAACGACGCCGGTCAGTACCGCATCTGGGGCGCGGCCCTCACGCTCATCCTCATCATCGCGCTCGCGAACGTTCTCGCGGCGTTCGCTTCCAAGGCGCTCGCGCCGAAGACCAAGTAAGGACACATCGGTTCAGATGGCAAAGCGACTCGACCTCGAGAACGTCGATATCTTCTACGGTGACTTCCACGCGGTGAAGGACGTCGACCTCCACGTCCCGCCCCGGTCCGTGACCGCGTTCATCGGCCCTTCCGGATGTGGCAAGTCCACCGTCCTGCGCTCCCTCAACCGGATGCACGAGGAGATCGCCGGGGCCTACGTCAAGGGCTCCATCAAGCTCGACGGTGTGGACATCTACGACAAGAAGATCGACCCCGTCGCCGTCCGGCGGACCATCGGGATGGTCTTCCAGCGCCCCAACCCGTTCCCCACGATGTCGATCAAGGAGAACGTGGTCGCGGGGCTCAGGCTCCAGGGCGTCAAGAACAAGAAGACCCTCGACGAGGTCGCCGAGAAATCGCTGCGCGGTGCGAATCTCTGGAACGAGGTGAAGGACCGCCTCGACAAGCCCGGTGGTGGGCTCTCCGGCGGCCAGCAGCAGCGTCTGTGCATCGCCCGCGCGATCGCCATCGAGCCGCAGGTACTCCTGATGGATGAACCCTGTTCCGCGCTCGACCCGATCTCGACACTGGCCGTGGAGGACCTCATCGCCGAACTCAAGAACGAGTTCACGATCGTGATCGTCACCCACAACATGCAGCAGGCCGCCCGCGTGTCCGATCAGACCGCGTTCTTCTCCCTCGAGGCCACCGGCATGCCGGGTCAACTGGTCGAGGTCAACTCCACGGAGAAGATCTTCTCCAACCCGGACAACAAGCAGACCGAGGACTACGTGTCCGGCCGTTTCGGCTGACCCGTCCCGGCGCTCACACGGACGTCACTGCCCCGGTACAGGCCTCGAGGCCGGCACCGGGGCAGTGACGTTCCCCCACGTCAGGTCGCGGTGTGTCAAGAGTCCCCGACGGTGCCGTCCCGGCCCGTGGCCTCGTGGCGGGCGATGCGCTCCTTGAAGGTCCGGTCCGTCTCGTTGAACTGGCGCACCAGTTCCTCGCTGGAGGGGGACGGGCGCTCGGGGTCGTCCTCGGGGACGGTGGCGTACTCGCCGGTCGCCAGGAAGATCACGCGCTGGGCGACCTCTACGGCGTGGTCGGCGAAGCGCTCGTAGTACCTGCCCAGGAGGGTGACGTCGACCGCGCAGGCGACGCCCCACTTCCACTCCCGGACGGTGAGCAGGGTGAACAGATGGCGCCGGAGGTCGTCGACGGCATCATCCTGCCGTGCCAGCGTGGCCGCCTGCTCGGCATCACGGTTGAGGAGGACCTCGGTGGCGGAGCGCCCCAGTGAGACCGCCACCCGGCCCATCTCGGCGAGGTAGCCGTTGACGGGCTCCGGCAGGACCGGCTCGGGATGGCGACGGCGGACGATCTTGGCGACGTGTCCGGCGAGGGTGCCCATCCGGACGAGGTCCTGCACGAGCTGGATCGACGTGACCACCTGTCGCAGGTCCCGCGCGACGGGCGCCTGGAGGGCGAGCAGGGCGAAACCCCGCTCCTCGTTCTCGGTCGCCAGCCTGGACATCTCCGTCGCGGACTCCAGGACCTTCTCCGCGGCGACGAGGTCGACCTGGAGCAGGGCGTGGGTCGCCAGCTCCATGTCATCGGTCGCGAGGGAGCACATCCGGGCCATGGACGTGGCCAGGCCCGCGAGTTCTTCGGAGTAGACAAGACGCATGTTGCCAGAATACGCGCATGTCAGGGCGGTCACCGCCGGTGCGGTGAACGACCGGTGAACATTCGTCCGCGGCGGGCTCAGCCGCCCGAGTTCTCGGCGTCCGCGCCCTCGAGCGCGGTGGCGTCGTCTTCCGGGTCATCGAGCCAGCCCTCGGGCAGCAGCACCTTGGAGGGGGAGCCCTGACGCCCCCGCGGTCCGTACCCGTCGGCCGGGAAGGGCTCGTCGGCGGGAAGGTCCGCGAGCAGCTCGGCCAGGTCGTCCAGGGTGCGGACGGCGGACAGGCCGACCCGTTTCTCCGATCCGGCCGGGAAGCCCCGGAGGTACCACGCGACGTGCTTGCGGATGTCGCGCATCCCCTTGTCCTCGCCGTGGTGCTGCGCGAGGAGTTCGCCGTGGCGGTACATGATGCGCGCGACCTCGCCCAGCGCGGGCGGGGTCGGCGCCTCACGACCGTCCAACCGTGCGGCCAGTTCGGAGAAGAGCCACGGACGGCCGAGGCAACCGCGGCCGATCACCACGCCCGCGCAGCCGGTCTGTTCACGCATCCGCACGGCGTCCTCGGCGGAGAAGATGTCGCCGTTCCCCAGCACCGGCACATCCGAGACCGCCCCGACGTGCTCGACGAGCCGGGAGATCTGCGACCAGTCCGCCTCCCCGGAGTACCGCTGGGCGGCCGTCCGTGCGTGGAGCGCGACGGCCTGCGCGCCCTCCTCGACGGCGATGCGGCCGGCGTCGAGATGGGTGTGGTGGGCGTCGTCGATGCCGACGCGCATCTTCACCGTCACCGGGATGTCGGTGCCCTCGGTGGCGCGGACCGCCGCGGCGACGATCGAGCGGAACAACCGGCGCTTGTAGGGGATGGCGGACCCGCCACCACGTCTGGTGACCTTGGGCACGGGGCACCCGAAGTTGATGTCGATGTGATCGGCCAGGTCCTCGTCGACGATCATCTTGGCGGCCGCGTAGGTGTACTCGGCGTCGACCGTGTACAGCTGCAGACTGCGCGGCGACTCGTCCGGGGCGAAGGTGGCCATGTGCAGCGTCCCGGGCTGGCGTTCCACCAGGGCGCGGGCGGTGACCATCTCGCAGACGTACAGGCCGGACACCGAGCCCTGCTGGTCACGCTCGATCTCGCGGCAGAGCGTGCGGAACGCGACGTTGGTGACCCCGGCCATCGGCGCCAGGACGACGGGGGACGCGAGCTCCAGGGGGCCGATGCGCAGTGCGGGGGCCGCGGCGGCGGTGGGTGCGGACATGACCCCGATTCTCCCAGCGGGGCGCGAGCAGGTCCAATGGGCCCGCGCGCCGGGCGGTACATGGTGCCCCCAGTCGGGCTCGAACCGACGACCTGCGGATTAAAAGTCCGTAGCTCTACCAACTGAGCTATAGGGGCGACGGTCACGATACCGTCCTCGTGTGCGGTTGGTTTATCCGCCCGGTGGGCGGTGCCCTACACTGGACCCCGCTGCGGACCGGGGCACCCGGACGTGGCGTAGGCCCCCTTCGTTTAGCGGCCTAGGACACCGGCCTTTCACGCCGGCAGCGCGGGTTCGAATCCCGTAGGGGGTACACATGGTCGAGGTCCCGGTCACCGTCAGGTGGCCGGGACCTCGTGCATTCATGGCACGCGTGCCTCTGTCGCGACTCTGACGTGTTCGGATACGGCTGGCAGGGGGCCGATTTGCGCAAAGGTCGGGCGGTCCACTAATGTTCTTTCTCGTGCGAAGAGCACGGCCCTGTGGCGCAGTTGGTTAGCGCGCCGCCCTGTCACGGCGGAGGTCGCGGGTTCGAGTCCCGTCAGGGTCGCCAGAGACATACCGGCGCATTCGGTGTTCACCGGGTGCGCCGGTGGTCTTAGGGCCAGGTAGCTCAGTTGGTACGAGCGTCCGCCTGAAAAGCGGAAGGTCGTCGGTTCGATCCCGACTCTGGCCACAACACCGACGAACGCGTCGGAGGGAACCCCCTCCGGCGCGTTCGTCGTTTCGGGGAACGTCCTCCCCTCGTTATAGCGTGGACGCCATGCCATCGACTGCCGCCGAGGTCCCTGACGTGCCGGAAAAGTCCCGTAGGGGACCTCGGTGGGGGATCGTCGCCGCCGTCAGCGGACTCGTCGGCATCCTGCTCGCGATCATCGTGCCGCTGCTGCCGGTCACGCAGACCACCTCCACCGTCAGCTGGCCCGAGGAGGGCACCCTCGAGCCGGTCACCGCGCCGCTCGTCGCGTACTACCCGCTCGACCTCACCGTCGAGGTGCCGTGCACGGCCGTCGGCCAGTTGCCCGACGGCCGCGAGGACGGCGTGCTGGTCTCGACCGCGCCCCGCGAGGCGGGGGAGAGCGCGGCGGCCCGCGCGCTCATGGTGTCCGTGGCCGGCCCCGACGTGGAGGTCCGCAGCCGCAACGCGCTCGTCGCCTCCGCGCCCACCGACGCGGTCGCCGCGCCCGGCGCGTGCTCCACGATCCGCGTCACGGCCGACTCCGGCTCGATCGGTGCCGAGTTCGTCGGCCTGGAGATCGACGGGCAGGGCGTCGGGGGCCGGATCGACGCGGACCTCCGTCCACAGGTGGTCGGGGTGTTCACGGACCTGGAGGGCGCGGCACCGGAGGGCATGGCCGTCGACATCACGGTCGACTCGCGCTACACCACGCAGGCGACCGCCATCAAGCAGATCGCGATCGTCGTGGGCATCCTCGCGATCCTCGTGGCACTCGTCGCGTTGCACCGGCTCGACCTGCGGGACGGGCGGACCGCGCGACGCATCCTCCCACCGGGCTGGTGGAAACCGCGTCCGCTGGACCTGCTGGTCGTGGCGACGCTCCTGGTGTGGCACGTCATCGGGGCCAACACCGCCGACGACGGCTACATCCTCACCGAGGCGCGCGCTGCCGTCTCCAGCGGCTACATGCCCGAGGTGTTCCGCTACTACGGGGCCCCGTACGCGCCGTTCGGCATGCCGTACTACCTCTACACAGCGATGAGCGCCATCTCGCTGGGCAGCGTCTGGCTCCGACTGCCCGCGCTGCTGCTCGGCATCGCCTCGTGGATCCTGCTGTCCCGAGAGGTCATCCCGAGGCTCGGCATCGCCGCCCGCCGCGCCGCGGCCGTGCGGTGGAGCACCGCCGCGGTCTTCCTCGCGTTCTGGCTCACCTACAACAACGGCCTCCGGCCCGAACCGATCATCGCCTTCGGTGTCCTGGCCACCTGGGTCTCGCTCGAGCGGGCACTCGCGACGGGACGGCTGCTACCCGCGGCGACCGGGTTCATCATCGGTGGGCTCACCCTGTCCGCAGCGCCCACGGGAACGTTCTGCATCGCAGTCATCATCGCCGCGTCCAGGCCACTACTGCTGCTCGTCATCCGGCGCGCGAAGCGCGACGGCTGGGTACCGACCGTCGCGCCGCTGCTGGCCGCCGGACTGGGCGTGCTGCACCTCATCTTCCTCGACCAGCCGCTGGTCACCACGCTGCAGTCGTCGGCGCTGCTCGGGGATGTCGGCCCCTCGGGCAGCTGGTACGAGGAGGTGTGGCGCTACGAATGGCTGATGAACCCCACCCCGGACGGCTCGCTGGCCCGCCGTTTCGGTGTACTCGCCATGCTCCTGTCCCTCATCACCTGCGCGGCGATCCTGTTCCGTAAGGGCCGGATCCCCGGGGTGTCCGTGGGCCCCGCCCGCCGCATCGTGGGATTGGCGGCCATCTCGATCGCGTTCATGGCGCTCAACCCCACCAAGTGGACCCACCACTTCGGCGCCTTCGCCACCATCGGCGCGGCGCTGGCGGCGCTGGTGACCATGGCGGTCCTCCCGGCGGCGACCAGGTCGCTGCGCAACCGCATGCTCTTCCTCGCCGGCGTCCTGTTCGTCCTGGCGCTGAGCTTCACCTCCACCAACGGTTGGTGGTACATCTCCATCTACGGCATCCCGTGGGGCGGCACCCAGCCCACCATCGCCGGGATCACCCTGTACTCCGTGTTCCTCGGGCTGATGCTCGTGGCACTCCTCGCCGCCCTGGTCCTGCACTACCGGGAGCCGTTCATGACGCGCACCGGGCAGGAGCGGGACGGTGGCGACCGCTGCCCCCTGCTCCGGTTCGCCCGTGAGGTCTCCCACGCCCCACTCGGGCTGGCCGCGGCCCTCGTCGTCGTCGTCATCGTCGCCTCCATGGCCGCAGCGGTCCGCAACCAGTACCCCGCGTACTCGGTGGGCCTGCAGAACCTCCGCGCTCTCTCCGGCGAGCCGTGCGGCATCGCCGATGTCGTGCTCGCCGAGCCCGACGCCAACGCCGGCCTGCTCGCCCCCGTCGGCGAGCCCCGGGACCAGCTCGAGGCCGGCGGCGAGGCGGTCGTGTTCGACCCCGACGGGATCCCGACCGACCTCACCGCCACGCAGGCGGCCGATACCGACACCCCCGGCACCGGCGAGGGCTCCGACACCACGTCGACCACCGCCGGCACCGAGGGCGGCGTGCGCATCGGGGAGGGCATCAACGGCAGCCACGCAGTCCTGCCGTTCGGACTCGACCCCGCCCGCGTGCCGGTCCTCGGCAGCCACCAGTCGGGTGCGCAGTTCAACGCGGAGACGACCACCGACTGGTACCGGCTCCCCGAGGGGGCGGGGGAGAACGACCGGAAGAGGGAGGACCCGCTCGTCACGATCGGCGTGGCCGGGTCCTTCGCTCCCGACGCGGTGCTCGTCGAGTACTCCACCGGTGGCGGGGAGTTCGAGGTGGCGGGCTCGGTCCTGCCGATCGACATCGGGCCGGCTCCGTCCTGGCGCAACCTGCGCGTACCGACGGACACCCTGCCCGACGACGCCACGGCCATCCGGTTGGTCGTCCGCGACCTCGACCCGGACCCGTCGCGGTGGATCGCGTTCACCCCGCCGCGCATGCCGGAGCTGGTCACCATGCAGCAACTGGTCGGCGACTCGAGGCCGGTGCTGCCGGACTGGGCGGTCGCGTTCCACACCCCGTGCCTGCGCCCGTTCGACGAGTACGCCGGCGTCCACGAACTGCCCGAGTACCGCGTCCTGCCCGATCGGGGACTGGCCGTGAGCTCCACCAACACGTGGCAGGCGTGGGACGGCGGTGGCCCCATCGGGTTCATCGAGTTGCTGCTCGAGGGCGAGACGGTGCCGACCTACCTCGATCACGACTGGGACCGCGACTGGGGATCGCTCGTGCGGTACACCCCGCTCGTGCCCGAGGCGCGCGAGGCGACCGTCACCCACGACGAGGCCGTACGGTCGGGACTGTGGAACGGTGGGCCGCTCGCGCGGTGACCGGCTAGCATCGGCCCCGGAGCTATTACAAGGACTTCCAAGTAATGGCGCACAGGCACCTGACGACGACAGACTGGAGACACGCATGTCCGTGACGGAGAAGCAGTTCGAGAACATCCTGGTCGAGCAGACCGACCGGGTCGCGACCATCACGCTCAACCGCCCCAAGGCGCTCAACGCGCTGTCCAGCGGCATGGAGAAGGAGGTCGTCGAGGCCGTCGAGGCGTTGGACGGCGATCCCGGGGTCGGGTGCATCGTCATCACCGGGTCGGAGAAGGCCTTCGCGGCCGGCGCCGACATCAAGGAGATGAAGGACAAGAACTACCCGGGCATCTACCTCGAGCGGTTCTTCCACGACTGGAAGCGCCTCACCGCCGCGCGCACGCCGATCATCGCCGCCGTGTCCGGTTTCGCCCTGGGCGGCGGCTGCGAGCTGGCGATGATGTGCGACATGATCATCGCCGGCGACAACGCCAAGTTCGGCCAGCCCGAGATCACCCTCGGCGTCATCCCCGGCATGGGCGGTTCGCAGCGCCTCACCCGTGCGGTGGGCAAGGCCAAGGCCATGGACCTGTGCCTGACCGGCCGCCAGATGGACGCCGACGAGGCCGAGCGCTCCGGCCTGGTCGCGCGCGTCGTCCCGGCGGCCGAGCTGCTCGACGAGACCATGAAGGTCGCCACCACGATCGCCTCCATGAGCAAGACCACGGCCATCGTCGCCAAGCAGGCGGTCAACCGTTCCTTCGAGACCACCCTCGAGGAGGGCCTGCTCGCCGAGCAGAACGCCTTCTACGCGCTGTTCGCCACGGAGGACCAGACGGAGGGCATGTCCGCGTTCGCGGAGAAGCGGAAGCCCGAGTGGCGTCGCTGAACGACGGACTGAGGCACGGGCACCTCGCCGGGGGCGGTGGCGGGACGCACGACGCGCACCGCGCCCCCGGTGAGCCCCTGCCCGTGCTCGTCCTCACCGGATACCTGGGCGCGGGCAAGACCACCCTGCTCAACCACCTGCTGTCCGGCGCGCCGGGGCTGCGCATCGCCGCGATCGTCAACGACTTCGGCGAGATCGACGTGGACGCCACCGCCGTCGCCGGGCGGGTGGACTCCATGGTCTCGCTCGCCAACGGCTGCGTGTGCTGCGAGGTCGACGCCGGTGAGCTCGGCGAGACCCTCACCCGGCTCGCGGGTCCCGAGCTGGGCCTGGACCTCGCGGTCATCGAGGCCAGTGGCCTGGCCGAGCCGCCCGTCCTGTCGCGGATGGTCCACGACGTGCCGCGGGACGTGGCGCGCCACGCGGGGATGGTCCAGGTCGTCGACGCCGAGGGCCTCGACGACGCCATGACGCGACATCCGCGACTCGCGGCGCACCTGGCGGAGGCCGACCTCGTCGTCGTCAACAAGTGCGACCTCGTCACCCGCGAGCGGTTCGGCGAGCTCCGCGCGACGATCCGCACCCACGCCCCGCGCGTGGCCGTGCTCCCGGCGGTTCGCGCGGCGGTCCCGGCCGGGCTGCTCCTGGGTATGGCCCCTGACGACCCGCGCACCGCGCCCGCCACGCCCGCCGCGACGTCCGGCGGTGCCCACCGGCACGGTGACCACGGACACAGCGAGCACGGACACCTGCATTGCGGCTACACGGCTGTCACCGTGACGCCGGCCGGTCCCCTGCACCCGCGCCGCTTCCTCACCGCGGTCTCGGCGCCGCCGGCCGGCGCCTACCGCGCCAAGGGCACGTTGACCCTGGCAGGCGCGGACGGCCCCCGCCGCTACGAGGTGGCTCTGGTGGGCCGCCGGTTGGAGCTGCGCGCCGGGGGAGAGGGGCCGGAGGGGCTGGTGGTGATCGGCGTGGAGATGGACGACGACGAGGTGGTCCGCTTCCTCGACGAGGCCGTGCTGGACACCGGGGAGACGGTTGACGCCTCGGCCATGCTGGGCCTGCACCCGTACCTCGTCGGCGACCCGGACTCCAGCGACGTCGAGGAATGGATCTACGACGAACAGCGCGCGGCGCCCGTCACCGGGGTCGCCGCGATGTTGGCCGATCCCGAGGATCCGGAGGCATTCGATCCAGCTTTCACCCCCTGACCGCGGTGCGGGGACGAAGCTGCGGCCGGTACCCCCGACGACCTGACGCCTCTCTCATGTTCTGGTTCGGCGTCACCCCGACCACGTGCGTATAGTGGCGCTGACGACGCCGAAGTGTCGCACCGGCAGGGGGGCCAACCGCCCGCGGCGGGGGTGCTGCACGGACGAGGGAGGAGACCTCGTGGACGAGGACAACACCGGCCACGGCCCGAGCGGCGCCGGGGACTCCCAGCGACGCAAGCGTGACCTCGCCTCGGTGCGTAGCGCGATCGCGGCGCTGCGGGAGGCCACGGGGATCCCCGTGACGATCGGTGGTGTCGTCGGGGAGGGCCACACGTTGGTCCTGTCCGAGTCCCTCGGGATGCGGACCTCGGCGATGAAGGACCTCAAGGTCCACTACGGGGCCGGCGTGGGCGGTCGGGTCATGGCCACCGGCAAGCCGGTCGGCGTGGCGGACTACCCGCGGGCCGGGGTCATCACCCACGAGTACGACCTGCCGGTGCTCTCCGAGGGGCTGCGGTCGATGGCCGCGATCCCCGTCGTGGTGGGCAAGGACGTACGCGCGGTGATCTACGCCGGTGTCCACTCCTCGGTCCGGTTCGGCGAGAAGGTCCTCAACCAGATGGCGGCCACCGCCCGCGCCCTGGAACAGGAGATCGCGGTCAACGACGCACTGGCGGCCCGCGGCGCCGCCCCGGTCGGGCCCGGCTCCGGCGAGGGCCGGTGGGACGACGTGCTGTCCAACGAGCGGATGCGCGAGACCCACGCCCGCCTGCGGATGCTCGCCTCACGCACCGAGGACCCGGACGTCCGCGCGGAGCTCGAACGCATCTGCGCCGAGATGGTCTCCCCGCCGCCCGAGATGCCCACCGCGCGGTTGTCCCGCCGCGAACTAGACGTGCTGGCGTGCGTCGCCCAGGGCAAGACCAACATCGAGACCGCCGCCGACATGGGCATCGGTGCCGAGACGGTGAAGAGCTACCTGCGGTCGGTGATGCGGAAACTCGACGCGCACACCCGGTTCGAGGCGGTCAACGCAGCGCGCCGCATGGGCGCGCTGCCCTGACCCGCACCGCTCCGGCCGGTCGCGGTCCGGTCAGCCGCGCTCCGTCCGCTGAGCCCCGGTCAGCCCCGCTCCCCGCCGGGCACCCACAGGACGTCGCCCTCCGGGTTCGCGACCCGGCCCAGGACGAACAGCAGATCCGACAGCCGATTCAGGTACTTCGCCGGCAGGACCGAGGTCGTCTCCGGGTGCGCCTCGACGGCCGCCCATGCCGAACGCTCCGCCCGTCGGGTGACGGTGCGGGCGACGTGCAGGTACGCACCCCCCGGGGACCCGCCCGGCAGGATGAACGACGTCAGGTCCGGCACCTCGGCGTTGAACTGGTCGATCCAGCTCTCGAGGCGATCGATATAGGCCTGCTCGATGCGCAGCGGCGGGTACTTGGGGTCCTCGACCTCCGGCGTCGACAGGTCCGCGCCGGCGTCGAAGAGGTCGTTCTGCACGGTCCGCAGTACCGCGACGACACGGTCGTCCAGGCCTCCGAGCGTCACGGCCACGCCGATCGCCGCGTTGGCCTCGTCGCAGTCCGCGTACGCCACCAGTCGGGGATCGTTCTTGCTCACGCGCGAGAAATCGGAGAGGCCCGTGGACCCGTCGTCGCCGGTCCGGGTATAGATCTTGGTCAGGTGAACAGCCATGTCGGCCAACCTACGCTGCCGCGGGGCCGGAGCTGGAGCGGATCCCTCCCTCCTCTCGCCTAGGGTGGAACCGTGAGCGCTAATCCCACGTCCCGCGAGGAGAGCTTCCTCGTCCGCGGCGGTACCCGACTGTCCGGCGAGATCTCCGTATCAGGCGCCAAGAACAGCGTGCTCAAGCTGATGGCGGTGGCGCTCATGGCCGAGGGGCGGACGACGCTGACCAATTGCCCGACGATCTCCGACGTCCCCGCGATGGCCGATGTGCTGCGCCACCTCGGGTGCACGGTCGACGTCTCCGGCGACACCGTCGTGATCGACACCCCGGCTGAGTTGGGGCACGTGGCCGATGACAAAGCGGCCCAGCGCCTGCGCGCATCGGTGTGCATCCTGGGACCACTGGTCGGCCGCCATCATCGCGCCGTGATCGCGATGCCCGGCGGAGACGCGATCGGAAGCCGTCCCCTCAACTGGCACCAGAACGGACTCAACCGGCTCGGCGCCCGCACCCGCATGGACCACGGCCGACTCGTCGCCGACGCGACCGAGCTCCGGGGCGCGAACTACGAGTTGAGCTTCCCGTCCGTCGGCGCGACCGAGACCTTCGTGACCGCGGCGGTCCTGGCGGAGGGCACCTCGGTTCTCAAGAACGCCGCGCGCGAGCCGGAGATCGTCGACATCTGCGACCTGCTCAACGAGATGGGGGCACAGATCAGCGGCGCGGGGACGAGCACGATCACCATCCGCGGCGTCGATGAGCTGACGCCGGTCAGTCACCGGGTGGTCGGGGACCGGATCGTCGCGGCCACCTGGGCCATGGGTGCGGTGATGACCCGGGGCGACGTCACCGTCACCGGCATCGACCCCATGTTCATCCATGTGGTGCTGGAGAACCTGCGCGCGGTGGGTGCCGACGTCGAGACCGGGCCCGACTGGATCCGGGTCGCCCAGGAGGGCCGGCCGCGGGCCCGGGACATCCGGACCCTGCCCTTCCCCGGTTTCCCCACCGACCTCCAGCCGATGGCGATCGCACTCGCCTCCGTGTCCGAGGGGGTGTCGGTGGTGACCGAGAACCTCTTCGAGGCACGGTTCCGGTTCGTCGAGGAGATGGTCCGCATGGGCGTGACCGCCGAGACCGACGGTCACCACGCCAAGATCGTCGGCCGCGAACGCCTCGACTCCGCGACGGTCTGGGCGAGCGACATCCGCGCCGGGGCCGGGCTCGTGTTGGCCGGCATGTGCGCGGACGACGTCACCGAGGTCTGCGAGGTCTTCCACATCGACCGGGGATACTCCGACTTCGTCGGGAACGTCCGGTCCCTCGGCGGCGAGATCGAGCGGGTGCCCACCCATCGGTGAGGTCGACGGGGCGGAGATCGGGCACGCGACGCCGAAACCGCCTCTGACCAGGCGATTAGTACTTTCGCCGCGGCCCGTGTAACTTTATCGGAGCCGCCAGGGAGCGGGCCGGAGCCGAGAGGCGAGGGCCTGGTTCGGGTGGTGGGAAAGTGTGGGTGTCCGGTTCTCCTGGTTTGACTGGGGCGGGCGGGTCACCTACACTGGAGAAGTTGCCCCGAGCGGGTGGCGGATTGCAGTGACTGCCCCGCGAGCTGGTTGTCTTCGGATGGCTGGTCAGTGGTGTGTGGGTGTTGTTTGAGAACTCAACAGTGTGTTTTGTTTGTGATAGTGCCAAATTTTTTGTTTGGT